>CAZNEI010000054.1:0-4947 GCA_964572045.1 uncultured Gemmatimonadaceae bacterium | reverse complement strand
CGGCAGCGAAGCCCTCGAAGGTCAGCTGAGAGACCACGTCGTGCAGAAGATCGGTCCAATTGCGCGTCCCGAAATCGTTGTCTTCGCGGCGGACCTGCCCAAGACCCGCTCGGGCAAGATCATGCGGCGCCTACTGAAAGATGTCGCCGAGGGCAAGGCGCTGGGCGATACGACGACATTGGCTGACCCCGCCGTGGTCGAGGCGCTTCAGATGAAGTACGAGGGCGAAGAGGGCTAGCGGCCAGGGCTCGGGGATCGCCCCCGCCGGGAGGCGGAGCCCCCAGGGCCCGGATCGTGCCCTCGATGCCGTCGCGCCGTCCGCCCCGGGACGTGGGGCCGCGGATCGGGGTTGCCCACTGCGCCGATGGCTCCTGCTCTCCTGAAGGGGGCCCGACTACTCCTGGGTTTCGTCCGCCAGCGGATCGAAGGTGTGGGGTCGTCTCTTGCGGTCAGGCTTGTCCTTGATCCGCTTCGCCGGAATCCCTGCGTAGATGCCGTGGGGCTCCGTGTGCCGCGTGGCCATCCCAAACGAGCCGAGCATCGTGTCGTCGGCAAGGTGGACACCCGCCATGACGGTGGCGTGGTAGGTGATCCGGACGCCCTTACCGATCACGGTGGCCGGCGTCGTAACGTCCCTGCTCTCCACGATGTCGTGGGAGTGACTGTAGATGTTCGCGAAGTCCGATACAGACGCATTGTTGCCGAGCCGGATCCCGCCCCGATCGTCCAAGAGCACGTGCCGGTGCACGACGACATCGTGTCCCACGTCGAGGTTGTAGCCGAACGATAGCTTCACGTGGTGAAACGCCTTGAAGTTCCTCCCGCAGGTCCGGAATATCCGCTTCGCGAGGAGCCTCCTAAACTTGACGCCTAGATGGACGTTCTCACCCAGAGCGCTTCTGTCGAATCCCTCCCACAGCCAGATGAGGGGCTTCACCCGACGATAGCGCTCAAGATCCGTCTCGGCGTAGTACTCGGGCTCCAAGGTGACGCTACGCGCGTCCATCTGTCTCAGCAGGACACGTGTCGACCGAGGGAGGGTGTCGGGATCCACCCCGACGAGGTGCGGAAAGTGAAGTTCCGTCAGCAGCGTTCGGCACAGTTCATACCGGTCGCAGGAGGGATCGCTGAGGCGTTGGTCGATCGAGCCAAGCCACGCTTCGTAGAGCTCGCTCGCCCGGGCGTCGATGGGGACCTTGCGGTTGGGAAGGAAGACCATTGCCCCTCTAGCCCCGAAGGGATGAGCGAGTTCCGTAGGCGGCGACCGAGATACGGGCCTCCGAGCCCCTCGGCGGCTGTCGCTTGCTTCCCAGGACCCGTGTTACCTTGCGTGACCCCAATTCCGACCGTCGCAGACTCGGGAACAACGGCTATGCACGACGTACTCCGGCAGCGCCTCATGCGGAAGATCGAGAGCCTGCCCGAGCAACAGATCTACCAAGTCCTCGACTACATCGAGTTTCTTGAGAGCAAGTACACCTCCGACATCACGCACGACGTCTCGACTCTTCAGAGGTTTGCGGAGTCGGTGGAGGACAAGCTGAGGAAGAAGGCGATGAGTCCGGCGACGCTTCGTGAGGCCTTCCAGGTGATCTCGACCGCGGACCGCGTTCTCTCAAACGTGTCCTCGGCCGGTCGGCAGCTGATCGAGGAGTTGGCGCCGTCCCTCGGGGAGCGGCCCCGGGACAGGGGCTCGGACGAAGCGGGTAACGAAGCGGCTCGCGAGCCTGACGGGCCTCCCAAGGAAGAGGGTTGACACCCTGAAACTCCCTCGGATAAGATCGTCGACGGCAGAAGAGAGTACGCCTGTTCGCCCGGATTCTTCGCCTGAGAGTCCGTGCGGGCGGGCGTCTCCTGTCTGGGTGATGGGAAGGCCGAGATGGCGGCGATAGTCAAGGAATCCCTGACGTTCGACGATGTGCTTCTGGTGCCCGGACACTCCACCGTGCACCCGAAAGACACCTCGGTGGCGTCCGCCCTAACGAATGAGGTCGCACTCCGGGTCCCCCTCCTCACTGCGGCCATGGACACCGTGACCGAGTCTCGGATGGCTATCGCCATCGCTCGGCAGGGCGGGCTCGGCGTCATCCACAAGAACCTCCCGGTCGAGCGCCAAGCGGAGGAGATCGACCGGGTCAAGCGGTCCGAAAGCGGGATGATTCTGAATCCGATCACGCTGTCTCCCGACAAGACTCTCCGGCACGCCCATCGCCTCATGGCGCGCTTTTCGATCTCGGGAGTTCCGATCGTGGAGGATGGGGGGCGGTTGGTCGGAATCGTCACCAACCGGGACCTTCAGTTCGAAACGGACCTGGATCGCACCATCCGCGAGGTCATGACGGTGCAAGGATTGGTCACGGCTCCCGAGGGCACCACTCTGGAGGACGCCGAGAGAATCCTGCACCACCACCGCATCGAAAAACTCCCGGTCGTGGACTCGGGAGGCATCCTCAAGGGCCTGATCACCGTGAAGGACATCTACAAGCGCCGCCTCTTCCCGAACGCCTGTAAGGACGAGCACGGGCGGCTTCGAGTCGGCGGCGCCATCGGGGCGTCGAAGAATGACCTCAACCGGGCTGAAGAGCTCGTCGCGGCTGGCGTGGATGTGCTCGTCATCGACACCGCCCACGGCCACTCGGAAGGCGTGCTCAGGGCGGTGGAGCGAACCCGGACGAGGTTCCCCGATGCCCAGATCATTGCAGGAAACGTCGGGACGACCCACGGAGCTTCGGCCTTGCGCGAGAGGGGTGCCGACGCCGTCAAGGTAGGGGTTGGACCGGGATCGATCTGCACGACGCGGGTGGTCACGGGGGTGGGCCTTCCTCAGCTCACGGCGATCATGGACGCCGTCGAAGGTGTGGAGGGTGAAGTGCCGATCATCGCCGACGGCGGCATTCGCTATTCTGGTGACATCGTCAAGGCGCTCGCAGCCGGGGCGGACTCGGTGATGATGGGTTCGATGTTCGCCGGGACCGCCGAGTCTCCGGGCGAGAGCTTCCTCATGGAAGGCCGCCGCTTCAAGACCGTGCGTGGCATGGGCTCGCTCTCGGCGATGGAGGAGGGAGCGGCCGACCGGTACTTCCAAGACCCTGCGACGGGGCGGAAGAAGCTGGTCCCCGAGGGCATCGAGGCCCGCGTGCCCTACAAGGGCCCCATGTCCGACACCGTATTCCAGCTGATCGGTGGGCTCCAGAGCGGGATGGGGTACTGCGGCGCGGCGAACCTCAAGGAGCTGCGAGAAAAGGCGACGTTCGTACGTGTGACGCCCGGCGGACTCAGAGAGTCGCATCCGCACGACGTCACGATCACTCGCGAAGCGCCGAACTACCACATGTAGGCCCCTGTGCGCCGCCGGGGGATTCCGGCGGACCAGGGAAGCGAGTAGCTCACCCACCGAGGGGAGGAAACAGCATGCCGGCTCGGCCGCTTCCGGATCCAGACCTGATCCGGCTCCACAGATCGGGACGGAGGCTTCACGGATGAGGAAGAGCGGATCCTTCCCGGCAGGAGCACCGCTGGTGCCGCTCGTGCTTCTGGCCGGGTGCTTTACGACGGTACCCGAACCCCCCGGAGCCGTGCCCGGGCCCGTGGTCCGGGCGCTCCCCCCTCCGTCCCTAGAAGACGACCGGAGCCCGATCCTCACGCCTCCGCCCGAGGCCCCGCGCGATCCGATTCTCGAGTCCCGGTGGGCGGGACACCCCATCATCACCCGCCACAAGGAGCGGTGGATCGACTTCTGGACGGGCCGGGGCGCCGCAGACTTCCAGCGGTACCTGGCCCGGATGGAGCGGTATCGCGAGCTGGTCGACGAGGAAATCGCCCGCCTGGGGCTTCCGCCCTCGCTTCGATACTTGCCGATCGTCGAGAGTGGGTACGCCCCGACCGCGCGGAGCCGGGCCCGGGCTGTCGGGCTGTGGCAGTTCATGAGCGGGACCGCCCGAGAGGTGGGGCTGACGGTGAGCGCTCTGCTCGATGAGCGCAGGGATCCGGTGCGGTCCACCCGAAAGGCTCTCGGCCTGCTGGCGGAACACCGAGAGCGATTCGGATCCTGGTATCTGGCTCTGGCAGCATACAACGGCGGGCCCAACCGCCTGTCACGGATTCTGAGGCGGCGCGCGCCCCTGGCCCCGCCGGGCGACAGCCTCTTCCTCGTCGCGTACGAGGCGCTCCCTCGGGAGACCCGTGACTTCGTCCCGAAGCTACTCGCGGCCTCCACGCTCGCCGAGGCGCCTCAGCGATACGGCTTCGAGACGCCCGAGAGGGCTCCGTCGCGTTTTGACGAGGTGACAGTGCCCGATGCCACCTCCGTGGACGTCATCGCCGAAGCGGCTGCCAGCCGACAGGAGGTCATCGAGCTCCTGAACCCGCAGCTCGTGCGCGGCTTCACCCCCCCCGGCCGCGAGACGGTCGTCCGGGTCCCGGAAGGGCGGGGTGCTCTATTCGAGAGGAACTACCCGCTCATACCGCCCGAACGCCGCGTTTCGTACTTGGAGCATCGGGTGAGGCGCGGGGAGACGCTCAGCCACATCGCGCTTCGCTACGGGGTGAGCGTGCAGCTCATCCGAGCGGCCAATCCCGACCTCGTGCCCCACCGCCTCCAGATCGGGCAGTGGGTTGTCGTTCCGCGTGGGCCGAGGGCCGGACAACGCGCGGCTGCCGATGGCCCGGTCGGATGATCGCTATCCTCGCCGGGGAGGGACTTCCCCAGCGGTTGGGAGGCGAGGCATGAGGCGCCCGGTGGGTGGAGAAGCGGGCCCCGGGCTGCCGATCACCATCTGAGGCAGCCCCCTCTGTGCTCCGATTCTACGTGCAGCTCCGCAGAACCGAGCTCGGCGTCATCCGGTCGAACGGGCGGCGGCACGGCCGTGGACTGCAGTTGGCTCCCCTAGTCTTAGTCTAGTTCTCGTCCATTTTCTTCCTGTAAGCGCAACTCTGTCAGGCCTTTAG
>CAZNEI010000053.1:0-8158 GCA_964572045.1 uncultured Gemmatimonadaceae bacterium | reverse complement strand
GGGCCATGGCCGCCGCCGCCGATTAACCACCGATATGTTTAGGACACTACACTAGCCGGGACGAGGCACCGTCCTCTTGGTTCATGGGGTTCCGAATGACCGCTCGCCGGACCGCGCGCGCCCTGGTCGCCGTTGGGGTCGCCGTCGCCGTGGCGTGCCGGCCGTCTGAGGCGCCGCCCCCCAACGGGGGCGAGAGTTGGGAGGCTGCATCCTTGACCCGGACGCCCAGTATCCAGGCGATCAACGCCTTCTACTACTACGACGATGTTGAGGCGGCCTGGACCTTCTACACAGAAACGCTTGGTCTTCCGACCGTGGTCGACTACGGCTTCGCCAAGATCCTGCGGGTGGCCGAGTCCTCGTACCTGACCCTTGTCGACGCCGCTGAAGGAATGCACTCGGCCGACGAACCCCGGACCGCCACGCTCGCCTTCGTTACCGAGCAGGTCGAGGCGTGGTGGGACTACCTGACTTCTCAAGAGGTGCCCATGCGCTCCGACTTTCGGGCGGTCGAGGGGCGTCCTCACGACGGCTTCGTGGCAGTCGATCCCGAGGGATACCTTCTCGAGTTCGAACGATTCAATCCGCATGCAGAGAACGAGCAATTGCTGCCCAGGCTGGCCGGGGTCGAGGTTCAGTATCCAGCCCGGACAGTCGAGACGAGCCGGCCCTCCGAGCTGGGGGTGCAGGCGACCGTTCTCTGGCTCTACTATCGCGACCTTGAACGCGTCGAGCGCTTCTACCGCGACATGCTCGATCGCGAAAGGATCGTCGATCAGGGCTGGGCCAAGGTCTTTCCCGTCTCTTCCTCGGGCTATCTCGGCCTCGTGGACGGGGAGCGCGGCCTCCACTCGGCGACCGATGAGAAGGGCGTTACGGTCTCGTTCTTCACGGACGATGTGGAAGGCTGGTTCAGCTACATGCGGGGGCGCGAGGGGTTCCAGATGCGAACCCAAGAGCTGACCGACGAGAGCGGACGGGTCAGCGTGTTCGTCGGCTACGATCCCGAGGGTTACTTCCTCGAGTGGGACACTTTCCTGGACGTCGAGGGAAACGAGCAGTTGCTCGCGTTGCTGAGTGGGGTGCGGTAAGCACTGACATCCCCGGGGTGGGCCACCCCCGCTTCCGGAGCCCGGATTCGAGCGCTACTAGCGGCTCGGGGGCGTCGACCGCGCCTCCTCGGGATCTGCTTCCTGGTGAGGCCGGGCTTTCACCACACGCACCCGGGCCCCTCCCAACACCTCCTGAAGCTCTTCCAGAGCCTCCCGGCTGGGATCGACCCTCAGCGTCCGCGAGCGGAGAAGTGTCGCAGGTGCACTCTTGTCGGTCGGCAGCGCGAGCTCCACCGCGGCGCCGCCGGGGTGGGCCATCAGGACCTCTCTTGCCCGGATGAAGGTGTCGGCATGCGGTTGGCCGGCCCCGGGCAGCTCGATCCGGACGGCCAGGGCGCCGCTGTTCGCGAGATCCTCCAACAGAGAAGCTTCGTCGAGAAAGATCGGCGGATCTTCTTCGTCCCGCTCGCGCCCGCTGACCTTTCCCGAAAGCAGCACCACGGCATCCTGCCGGAGGACGTCCTTGTAGTCGTGCCACGTGTCCTTGAAGGCGAGGACGGTCCCGGTCCCGTGGAAATCCTCGACCGTGATCTTCCCCCACTCTGCGTTGCCCCGTCGCGAGATCTGACGCGCCACCTTCGTGACGACGCAAGCGATCTGCACAGGCTGGCCGCAGTGATCCTTGAGATTGCCCGTGTTGGGCAGATCGAAGGCCCGCACGACTTCCCGATACCGCGCCAATGGGTGTCCCGAAATGAAGAAGCCGAGCGCCTCCTTCTCCCTCTTCAGTCGTTCCCGCTCGGGCCACTCAGGTACGCGCGGAAGCCCGGGGTCGGGTTGCTCCAGCCCTGTCCCGGCTGCCCCGAATAGGGATCCCTGGCCAGCTTCTTCGTCCGCCTTGCGGGCGCTGATCTCGGAGTACGCCGTGTCGAGCCCGGCGAGCAGCTGCGCCCGATGCCCGAACGAGTCCAGCGCGCCCGATGCGATGAGCGCTTCGGCGGCCCGCTTGTTCAACGTCCGCAAGTCGACCCGCTCGAGGAAGTCGAACATCGATCCGAAGCCTCCGTCCCGGCGCGCCTTGAGAATCGACTGGACCGCGCTTGATCCCACGCCCCGCACCGCGCCCAGCCCAAACCGAATCTGCGTCTCGCCCACCGCCGTAAACTTCCATCCGGACTCGTTAACGTCGGGCGGAAGCACCTCCACCCCCTCTCGGAGCTGAGGCAGATATCGGGGGAGGTCCCGACACTCTCCGATGTACTTCACCACGTCGTCGACGTTCGAGAGCACGGCCGAGAGCATGGCGGCCATGAACTCCGCAGGGAAGTGCGCCTTCAGCCACGCCGTATGGTAGGAGACAAGCGAGTATGCGGCGGAGTGAGAGAGGTTGAAGCCGTAGCGTCCGAAGGTCTCGATCTGTTCGGCCAAGTTCTCTGCCACGCGCCGCTCCACGCCCCTCTCAACGGACCGCTCGATGAACTGTTTGAGCTCCGCGCGGATGAGCCTGGCGATCTTCTTGCCCATCGCCTTTCTGAGCACGTCGGCTTGGGCCGGGTTGTAGCCTGCCAGGACGCTGGCGATGCGCATCACCTGCTCCTGGTAGACGATGATGCCGTACGTGGACTCCAAGACCGGCTTGAGATCCGGATGGTCGTAGCGCACGTGCTCTTGGCCGAGTTTCCGCCGGATGTAGCTGTCCGTCATGCCGGAGTCGAGCGGACCGGGGCGGATGAGGGCGTTCGTGGCGACTAGGTCCTGGAAACGGTCGCAGCCCATCGCGCGGAGTTTGTCGAGGGCGAGTCTCGATTCGAACTGGAAGACGCCTGCCGTACCGCCAAGGGCCAGCATCCGGTAGACGGACGGGTCGTTGAGCGGCACGTCGTCCATGGAACCGTAGAGGGCGCCGGACTCGGGATGCCGGAGTTCACCGAGCCGCTCCTTCACAGCCTCCACGGCGTCGTGAATGACTGTGAGGGTCTTGAGGCCCAGGAAATCCATCTTGAGCATCCCGGCATCCTCAAGGCAGTTCATGTCGTACTGCGTAACGTACATTGGCCCACCCGCGGCACCACCGGAGCCGTTCCTGCCGGTCTGGATGCAGACCGGCACGTATTCGTCCAGGGGGCCGGGGGCGATGACCACGCCCGCGGCGTGAACCGAAGCGTGCCGTGCCAGGCCTTCGAGCGTCATGGAGTAGTCGAAGAGCTGCCGATGGCGACCGCCGTCCTCGTACAGCTCCCTGACCTCCCTTAGACTCTTCACCGCCTCTTCTACCGTGAACGCCTGCCCGGGCGCGTTGGGGATCATCTTTGCGATTCGGTCCGTCTCGGAAGGCTCGAAACCCAGCGTGCGACCCACGTCACGGATTACCGCCCGTGACTTCATCGTACCGAACGTGATGATCTGCCCGACGGCGTCCCGGCCGTACTTCTCCCTCACGTACTCAATGACTTCTCCCCGGCGCTCGTAGCAGAAATCGATGTCGATGTCGGGCATCGAGATCCGCTCTGGGTTGAGGAAGCGCTCGAAGAGAAGGCCGAACTCAAGGGGGTCGAGGTTGGTGATCCAAAGGCAGTAGGCGACGATCGAGCCTGCTGCCGAGCCCCTCCCTGGGCCCACGGGAATGCCATGGCGCCGCGCCCAATCGATGAAGTCCCAGGTGATCAGGAAGTACCCGGCGTACCCCGTTTCGGTGATGACTCCTAGCTCATAGTCGAGGCGCTCCTTGACGGCCTCAGGAAGGGGATCACCGTACCGCCTTCTCGCACCCTCCTCGGCCAAGTAAACGAGGTACTCGTTCTCGTCCGTGTGCGCTTTGGGAAGCGGAAACGCGGGCAGGTGGTAGCTCTTCCGGAAGCCGAGATCGACCGCGTCGGCGATC
Organism: uncultured Gemmatimonadaceae bacterium; assembly: GCA_964572045.1. Lineage (GTDB taxonomy): Bacteria > Gemmatimonadota > Gemmatimonadetes > Longimicrobiales > Gaopeijiaceae > CBDCKR01. Next base: position 4,225 of record CAZNEI010000053.1, on the reverse strand, counting down.
TTCAGCGTGTTCTCCAGCACGTCGGCCCTGCCGGGAAAGTGCTCGGAGATCTCGCCTGCGCTCTTCAGGTAGAGACCCCGGTCGTAGCGCATGCGATCGGGGTCGCTACGGTCCTTGCCGAGGCCGATGCAGAGGAGCACATCGTGCGCTTCGTGGTCCTCCGCCCTGAGAAAGTGGGCGTCGTTGGTGGCGATCACCGGGACACCGGTCTCCTCGGCGAGCTGGAAGATCCTCGAATTAAGTTCGGCCTGCCCTTCGGACTCGTGGGCCTGGACCTCGAGGTAGTATCGATCCCCGAAGAGGTTGGCGTACCAGTCCGCGGTCTCTCGGGCGCCTGCCCAGTTGTCGGCCATCAGGTGCCGGGCGACTTCGCCAGCCATGCAGGCGGAGCTGACTATGAGCCCCCCGGAGTGCGTGGCAAGCACCTCCCGGTCTACGCGCGGCCGGTGGTAGAAGCCCTCCGTGTACCCGATGGAAGAGAGCTTGACGAGGTTCCGGTAGCCCTCCTTGTCGCGAGCGAGCAGGACCAGATGGTAGGATGCCCACTCCTGGTGGGAGGCCTTGGAGCGGTCCCTCCGGTCACCGGGGGCGACGTAGGCCTCCATGCCGATAATGGGCTTTAGGCCTTCCCTGCGGCTCAGCTTGTGGAACGTCCACGCGCCGAAGAGGCACCCGTGGTCGGTGAGCGCGAGCCCGGGCATCTCGAACTCCTTGGCCCGGTGCACGAGATCGATGAGTCGGTTGCCTCCGTCGAGTAGGGAGAACTCAGAGTGCGTGTGGAGATGGACAAAGCTCACTGCGCTCGGTTCAAACTCTCAGGTTGAGGCGGCGGCCGGGCCCCGGCTCCCGTGCCGGACAGGGGCAGGATCCTGCATAGTACACGACCGGCTAGCTCTACCAAAGGTGTGCTTGGAGAAATGGCGCAACCACGCCACTTCAGGCTCCAGGCCCTCGCCAGAGGCCAGCGGACCCGTGCGCCCTCCCCGGCACAGGCTTGACCGATTCAACCCTCGGAGCCGGGTGCTCGAGGGTCTCACCGCCCGGCGGCTCACGGGCGCGGGCCCGTGCCCGCGGCAAGTCCTTGTGGCGGAGGACTCGAGAGCGTATCAAGAGTAGACCCCTCCCCCCCACTCCAGTCCGGACCCACCATGTGGCTTTGGATCGTTGGGCTCGCCCTTCTGCTCGTCGTGCTCTACGACGTTACGCAGAAGAAGCACGCCATTCTTCGCAACTTCCCCGTCATCGGCCGTTTGCGTTACTTGCTGGAGTCCGTCGGTCCCGAACTCCGACAGTACATCGTCACGAGCAACGACGAGGAGCAACCGTTCTCCAGAGACCAGAGGAGCTGGATCTACGCGTCCTCGAAGAGGGAAAACAACTACTTCGGCTTCGGGACCGACAACGAGCTCGAGAGGACGTCCAACTACCTTATCCTCAAGCATCGAGTGATGGGGTTGGGGCCTTGCGCCGAAGGGAGAGCCTACGGGCAGTCCGCCGCCGGTGAGACCTATCGGTTGCCGTGCGCCAAGGTACTCGGCGGGCATCGCAAGCGGGCAAGGGCCTTTCGACCGGATTCGGTGGTCAACATCTCGGGCATGAGTTTCGGCTCTCTCTCAAGCGCCGCGGTAAGGGCCATGAACGAGGGCGCGCAGATCGCCGGCTGCCTGCACAACACCGGGGAAGGCGGCATCTCCTCGCACCATCAGCACGGTGGAGAGCTCACTTGGCAGATCGGCACCGGCTACTTCGGCTGCCGCGACGAGCTTGGGAACTTTCACATGGAGCGGTTCCTGGAGCGCGTTAAGGCGAATCCCGTGCGGTCCGTCGAGATCAAGCTCAGCCAGGGAGCCAAGCCGGGCCTGGGCGGACATCTTCCGGGGGCGAAGGTTACCTCGGAGATCGCCGAGATAAGGGGTGTTGCAGTGGGCGAGAGCGTCTACAGTCCCGCGACGCACTCCGCTTTTTCGGGCCCGGACGAGATGCTCGACTTCGTAGAGGGCCTCGCCGAGGCGAGTGGCCTGCCCGTGGGCATCAAGTCCGCCGTCGGAGAGCATCGCTTCTTCGAGGAGCTCGCGAGCCTCATGGCGCGCGATGACCGCGGCGTGGACTTTATCACCATCGATGGCGGGGAAGGGGGAACGGGCGCCGCACCGTTGGCGTTCAGCGACCACGTAGCTCTCCCGTTCAAGATCGCGTTGAGCCGTGTGTACCGGATCCTGGCGGAGGCCGACGTCCACGAGGACGTGGTCTTGATCGGGTCTGGAAAGCTCGGCTTCCCCGCCGCCGGGATGCTTGCGTTCGCTCTCGGCTGCGACATGATCAACGTGGGTCGCGAGGCGATGATGGCCGTGGGGTGCATCCAGGCTCAGCGTTGCCACACGGGTCACTGCCCCACGGGCGTGGCGACCCAGAACCGTTGGCTGGTCCGAGGCTTGGACCCCACCGGTAAGGCCGCCAGGCTGGCCAACTACGTCGTCACCCTCCGCAAGGAGATCCTCCAGCTGAGCCGCGCTTGCGGCGTGCCGCACCCAGGGCTCTTCTCCGGTGAGCACATCGAGATCCTGGACGGCCGCTTCGGATCCTCAAACCTCTACGAGGTCTTCGATTACCGACCGGAATGGGGCTTTCCTTCGGTCGACGACCAAAGGAAGGTCCTGGCGGCGATGGCGCAGGATGAGGCCGGTGCCCTGGGGACCGCGCGGACTCCCTGATCTGTCACGGCCGGTGCTCTCGGCCTAACTTGTCCCTGCCATCAAGGGGAGTTGGGGTCTGGAGGAACACCATGAGCAGTCAGAGCCGTCGGAGTTTCCTGGGTCGTGTCGCCGGGGGGGTCGTCGCCTCAACCGGGGTCCCCTCACTCCTGGGGGCGGAGGAGGTCACAGATCTCTATCGGGCTGTCGATCTCTTTTCTCCAGAGGCGACTTCGCGGATGGACCGGTTAGGCACCGCCGCTGGTCGCCTTGAAGCGGACGAGGTGGGCGACGAGGAGTTCTGGCGGTTCGTAAAGGCTGTGTTTCCCCTCCGGGACGGCCTAATCCTCATGAATGCGGCCAACCTCTGCCCTTCGCCCATCTCCGTGCAGCAACGGGTCTTCGAACTCACAAGGGATGTGGACCGGGATGCGTCGTTCAACAACCGCGGCAAGTTCGGACCTCTCCGTGAGGAGGCCCGCGCCGGCCTCGCGCGCTTTCTGGGAGCCGATCCCGGCGAGATCGCGATCGTGCGCAACACGAGCGCGGCGAATGCCACCGTAGTAAACGGACAGGACTTCGGGCCCGGAGACGAAGTCCTCCTCTGGGATCAGAACCACCCTACCAACTCCACGGCGTGGGACGTGAGGGCCGAGCGGTACGGCTACACGGTCAAGCGCGTGGCCACGCCCGCCCAGCCAAAGACGTCCGACGAGCTCCTCGACGCTTTCGTCGCCTCCATGACACCCCGGACTCGGCTTGTCTCCTTCAGCCACGTCTCGAACACGTCGGGCGTCCACGTCCCGGCCAAGGCGATCGTGGAAGCGGCCCACGCGCGGGGTGCCCTGGCCATGATCGACGGAGCTCAGACGTACGGTTGCCTCGAGGTCAACCTCCACGACCTGGGCTGCGACTACTACACGGGCAGCGCCCACAAGTGGTTCGTGGGTCCGAAAGAAGCGGGCGTCCTCTTTGTGCGCGAAGCGGTACAGGCGGATACGTGGGCCACGCACGTTGGAGTGGGCTGGTCGAGGGCGCTGGAAGGTGGGGCTCGGAAATTCGAGAACCTGGGCCAGAGAGACGACGCCGCCGTGTCGGCGGTCGGCACGACGGTCGAGTTCCACGAGATGATCGGCACCGCGCGGGTGGAAGCCCGCGTGCGCGAGCTCTCCGCCGCCCTCAAGGACGGCTTGGCCGCGCGGGTGCCGGGCACCGTCCTCCACACGCCGCGCGACCCGGAGCTAAGCGGCGGCGTGGTGGTGTTCAGTCCGCCAGACGTGGATGCCCGCGAGGCGCTCGTCACCCTCTACGAGGACCATGCCGTTGCCGGTGCGAGCCAGATGGGAGGCATAAGGCTGTGCCCCCACGTCTACAACACGCTCGCCGAAGTCGACAGGGTCGTGGACGCGATCGGCTCCCTCGTCTGACCGACAGAGCCTAGTCGCGCTCCTCGAAAGCACGGAGCGCGGTGGGGGCTAGTCCGAAGTTCGACGGGGATTTGGGTCCTTTAGCGCGGTAACTCCTTGGTGGATGGG
>CAZNEI010000052.1:0-11954 GCA_964572045.1 uncultured Gemmatimonadaceae bacterium | reverse complement strand
TAAAGGCCTGACAGAGTTGCGCTTACAGGAAGAAAATGGACGAGAACTAGACTAGCCAACCGACCACATCGTTCCGACACCACGGGTCTCGGTCTCCGCTCTGCCCGCTGTCCGATGAAGGGGGAAGTATGGGCGCTCGTCGGTTGCTCGGCCGCCATTAAGGCGAACCCGTCAGGAGTTCGAGCCCACGGCTTCACCGAACAGTTACGTGCAAGAGCATCCGGTACGGTCGCGTGGATTCCCGCTCATTTCTGTATATCTCAAGTGATACGTAGCGGGTTCTAAGCCAGCCCGGCGGACGCCTCCGAAACACCTGTCCGGGCATCGCCCGGAACAACGCCCACCGAGCCGCCGCGGGCAAGTTCCCCGGTCTCGTGGCCACGAGCCTCATCGGACAGCAAGAGCGACGGGTGCATCGGCATTCCTCGGCTCGGCGACGGCGGCGCGCTCCGCCGCGCGGGCGCATTCCGGCCTACCCCGTACCCCTCGGGAGCCGACGATCGTCGCTCTCAGGCGATCTCAGGGCCCGTAGATTACCCGAATAGCCCCAGGATCGACCGCAAAACGGCCTCGGAGCGCATGTAACCGCCTCCAACTCACGACACGTACCGCCCCCACGCCTCCATGACCTCGCGGCGGCGTTCCAGCAGGTCGGTCCTATTGTACGCGGCCTCAACCCTGTTCGCGACGACATGGGCGAGCGCCCTTTCGGCGACCTCGCGGGGAACCCCAGTCTCGGCACACCAGTCCCGGAACGAGCTCCGGAACCCGTGAGGCGTCGCCCTCGTCCCTTCGAGCGCCCGTCCGATGGACTGGCGGGCGATCGGCTTGCCGCCCCGTCCGGGGAAGACGAACGGCGAATCGGACTTCGCTTCGGCCAGCACCCGCAAGGCGGCCGAAGACAGCGGAACACGGTGTTGTCTCCTCGTCTTGATCCTCGAAGCGGGGATCGTCCAAACGTCGCCCTCGATCTCGGACCACTTCGCCCCGGCCACCTCCCCCACGCGGCAGGCGGTGAGCACGACGAACCGCAAGGCGAGGCCGTGGGTGTTGCTCCGGGTCTTCGAGAGGACTTCGGCAACCTGGTGGTGAGGAAGCGCCCGATGGTGGCGGACCTGGCTGTTCCCTTTCGGCAACGCGGCCTTGATCTCCTCGCCCGCCGGGTTGTCTCTGCGGTGGCCCTGGGCGATGGCCCACTTCATGACCGCCCCGATGCGCTGGCGGACCTTCTTCGCCGTCGCCGACTTGGTGTGCCAGATCGGAGTGAGCACGGCCAGCACGTCGCCGCTCGTGACCTCCGCCACGGATTTGCTCCCGAGAACGGGAAAGGCGTAGTCCCGGAGGGTCTGCTCCCACTCCACCGGCACCCGCGACCCGGCCTTCCAGGTCCGCGAATGCAGCTTGATGACCTTCTTCGCCGCGGCCTCGAACGTCGGAACTCCGCCGCCCCGCGGATCGCGTCCCGCGTGGGCGGCGCGGCGATTGTCGAGCGCCTTCGCCCGCGCCTCCGCCAGCGTGACGACGGGATAGGGCCCCAACCCCAGCGACGTGACCTTGCCGCCGATCCGGAGGCGCTGAGCCCACGCCTTGCCTATGCGTCCATTCGGACGCCGCCAAACCCGCAGGTAGAGGCCGTGCGAGCCGCGTCCGCCGTCGCCGTACCGGCCCGGCCGCTTGACGTGCTTCACGAACGAGGCGCTCAGGGGTTTCGAGGGGTGTTTCAGGGTGGGTCTCCCGATTCCATGTATGACTTACCGTTGCACCATTTGCAATCAATAGTACAGGAACCGAGTTGGGACCGCAAGGAACCGCGTGGGACGGTGGATTCTACAGAAACTGTTGTCAGTAAATAACTTCAGACTACAGTGAGTGATCCAACAAGGCTCAAGGTGTTCCACTGGTGTTTGGATCAGCCTGTTGATCAGGAAGTGGATCACGAGGATGGGTCCTCATGAACTCCGCCATGTGTTCCGACTCCTCGGGCCACCAGTTCGTGTTGTGGCCACCTTGCTTCGGCTTGAACACGAAGTCGACGCCGATCCTCCGGAAGTCTTCCAGGAACGGCTCCATGAAGCGGACGGGATAGAGCCGGTCTGTCTCGCCGTTCACGATGAAGAGCGGCTTGTTCGCCAGGTTGGCCAGGTGGATCAATCCGTCGGCCCCGACGCGCGGGTTCAAGAGCACGCCCGGATAGCCGATGAACGACAGGAAGCCAGCCCACGGCGTAGTATCACGGAAGCCCAGAAAATAGACTCCGGTGCCGCCGTCCGAAACGCCGACGGCGAACACCCGGTTCTCGTCCACGTTATACGTCCGCTTTAGCTCGGTGAGGACTCCGTTGAGGTTCTCGACCTGGCTCGCCTCCCACCAGAGCGATTCCCGCGTCGCAAGGGGGAAGACCGTGATGTGATCCTCGCCTGTAAAGCGCTCGGTGTCGCGCTCCCAGCTACCCCCGGGGCCCGGATCGGGACGCCCCACGCCCCCGTGCAGATACACGATCACCGGATACCGACGACGGGGATCGTAGCTCTCCGGAATGAAGAGCGAGTACCGGTGAAGAAGCCCGTCGCGGTTGTCGCGAGTCCGCTCCAAGCGGCCCCTGGGGACTCCGCCCTCGTACTCCAGACCCTGTCGCAGCTCCGCGTAGACCCGGTCGAAGAGCGCCTCGGACGACTGGGCACGAAGAGCTCCTCCACTCGCGCCCCACACGGTCCAGCCCAGCAGGATCCAATTCGTAAGGACGCCTCTCATGTCCCCTCCTCAGAGCCAGATCACGGGAATCCACGCGTCGGATGCTGCTGCCTCCTGAGCTCCGCCACGCGAGCGTTCGGGCGGCTCTGGGCGCTGCTTCACGAACTCGACCAAGGCGGCGAATGAGATCCCGTCGGACGGAGGGGGCGCTCACGGTACCGCTCTCGACCGGAGGATGCCCCTGCTGCTCAGCCTCCGGGAGGTCCCTCGGGATGGGTGGAGCAGTCTGGCGGGCTCTGCACCGTGTAGCTCACTGCGACAACTCTCCAACCCTCGGGAGTCTTGGCGAGCTGCAAGGCATCGGTCCCGCAGTGACTGAACTCGATGCCCCTGTAGAAGTCGTAGGGGGCCCACACCGTCGCCACGGGCCCGTCGATGCGAACTTCGGGATCCCAAATGCGCTCGTACATGGGAGCCGCCTGGCCCGCCAGACGCGCCGCGAACTCCTCGCGCGTCGTGCGGCTTGTCGTTTCGAACCCGACCGCCATCAAGAACCCGCCCTCCATCATCGAGTCCTGGAATGCTCCGGAATCGCGCGTCTCCATGGCATCGAACATGGCTTGAGCGGCCGCAATCACGGCGCGCTCTTCGTCGTCTTGGGCCTCCACGCCCGTCGCCGCTCCCAGGGTGAAGCCCAAGCAGGCGACGAGCGTGAAGAGGCGGGTCACGCCCATCAGTTGATCCCCACCCGTCCTCTCACTTCGTCGAGCAGCGCGCGCGAGTCGTAGCCCACTCCATCCTTGAACACGGTCACGGTGTTCCGGATGATCGAAGGGTCTCCCGTGAAATCCCCGCGCAGCAGCACCATGTCGGCGATCTTGCCCACTTCGATGCTCCCGAGCTCATCGTCCACGCCTAGGACCTTCGCGCCGTTGAGGCTAGCGATCTGGATGGCTTGAGGGAACGTGAACTCGGCCTCGACCAGCAACTCTACCCCCCGTTGATCTCCGTAGCCGGGCAGCGCTCCGCCCCTGCCCGTCGGATCGACTCCGGCGGCCAGGAGCCCCCCCATTTCCACGAAGCGGACTTCGTAGGCCATCGCGTTCTCCAGGAGATCCACAGTCAACCGGGGGTTCGGATCGTTGTCGATCCGATCACGTTCGGCCAGATAGGCAGCTCGCACCTCCGGGGCCATCGCCTCCAGGGCGCGGGGGTCCTTCGTGGGACGGTTCGGATACGAAAGCTCGGAGACCGGAAGCGTCGATGTCATGGCCACGCCGGCGTCGATCATCTTCCGGAACGTGGCCTCTACCTCGGGCCCTCGTACTTCGACGTTGAGCGCCACCATGTTGTTGTTGGCCGGACAACGGTCGGACTCCTTGCTCGGATGGTAGTCCGTATTGGTCGATAGCCCGTGCTCGATGTTGTCAATGCCCAGATCCACAGCCTCGCTGTGGCTGATCGAGCAGAGATGACCGGTAACCTTCATACCTCGCTCGTGTGCTTCGTCGATGACGGCCGCCATCTCGGCCCGGCGGATGTTGGTGTAGGCCTTCACCCACGTAGCTCCCTCCTCACCCCAGTACGCCACAAAGCGGCGAGCCTGCTCCGGCGACGTGAGGTGGGTCATCGTGACCCTTCCCTCGGGCCCGGTGATATAGGGCGCCGTGATGTGAATCCTGGGCCCGGGCTCGCGCCCCGCTTCGATCGCGGCCTTGAGGTTAATCTCAGAGTAGGGAGCCCGGCTTCCTGTGGTCCGGATTGTGGTCACGCCCCCGCCCAGATAGAGCCGGGGGCCGGTGAAGGTCATCTGAGCCCCTCGTCCTCCCGCCGCCGTATAGAACATATGGTCGTGGAGGCCGAACAGGCCCGGGATAAGCGTGTGGCCCGAGTAGGTGAGGACATCCGCGTCGGTTGGGACGTCCACATTCGTCCCAACCTGCGTGATGCGTCCCTCTTCCACCACGACCGAGACTCCGCGCTGCGGAGGACCGCCCGTTCCGTCGACGAGCGTGACGTTCCGTAGGACGAAGGCGGGAGCCGAGACGGTTACGTAGCGGTCGCGGACCTGGCTCGAGAGTTCGGTGGCAAGCTGCGCGTCCGTAGAGATCGGAAGCGACGTGGCAAGTCCGGCGATTAGACAAATCACGCGTCTCATGATACCGCTCCTTCGCGGCCCCGCCCAGCGGGGCATCCAACAATCCGTGAAATCCTCATCATAGCGGCCTCGGTGCACCCCGCAACATGAGCCGCTCGGCAAGATGCCCTGTAGGCCGTCCCGGCATCTTCGCATCCGGTCGAGCCAGGTCTGCACACAATCCGGTTTCAGCACTGCGCGCTACGGGTACGGATCCGGCATCGGGCGGTTGGCCACAAGAGGCGGGGAGGCCTCAGAGAACCCGGCCCCGTAATCTCGACACCGCACCAGCCCGCTGCCGGCCGTCAGTCCAACGCCTGCACCCGCTGCCACGCCGAGCAATTCTCCGCTACCGTGCGAATCTGATGACCGGTGCCAAGTGGACGAAAGGGCAGGCGGAAAGACGATCAGGGACCACCTTCCGCTCGCCCTACTAATCGGTCAGGCGCAGGGGAACCGGTTTCGGAACGGCCTGAAGGGCGCACTCCGGAGCGGGGGTTCCAAGAGAAAGGGGCATGGTCAGAAGCCTGACTCGCGGTCGAGTGCCTCGCGCCGCTCCCGACGGCGCCTCCCTTCTTCATAGTGGCGCCTCTCCTCCGCCGTGGTGAGCTTCAGCGAAGGCACCGGGGTGGGGCGGCTCTGCTCATCGATCGCCACGAAGGTCAGAAAGCAGTCGTTTGTGTGGCGCCGGTTCCGGGTGATTGGGTGCTCGGCTACAACCTTCACCTCGACTTCCATCGACGTCCGACCCACGTAGACGACTCGGGCTGTGCACATCACCAGCTCACCCGCATAGATGGGCTCCCGAAACTCCACCTTGTTGATGGCGACTGTGACGCACGGCTGGCCGGCGTGCCGCATCGCCGCCACTCCAGCCGCCCGGTCGACCAAGGATAGGATCACTCCCCCAAAGACGTGGCCGAGGTTGTTTACGTGACCGGGCATCATGAGCTCGGTGATTTCGGAGGCCGACTCCTTCGGACTCCGGGGGGTCAGATCCGCGACGGTCATAGGGCGACAGTGTAAGGTTGGGAAGGCGGGCCGGGCTACCTGTGCCCTATCAGCCCCCTCCGACGCTCTAGTATAATGTCCCGTAAATATCTTGATATAATAATGAAGATCAGGTATCTTTCCTCACACCCACCCGGACGGAGGAGAGACGATGCCGAAGGGACGGCCGTTGAAGCCGCTCGAAGTCAGCCGGGGCGCTCGTGAGGAACTTGAGTCGCTTGCGCGTTCGCGCAGCCTGCCCGCCGGGCTGGTGCGCCGGGCCGAGATCGTGCTGCTGTGCGCCGACGGGTTGGACAACCGGGAGGTGGCCGAGAGGGTCCGCACCAGCCGCCAGACGGTCGGCAAGTGGCGCGAGCGCTTCCGAACCCAGGGCCTCGTGGGCCTGTACGACGAACGCAGGCCGGGCAGGCCGCGCTCCATCAAGGACGACGAACTGATGCTGCTGCTGCGCACAACGCTGGAGGCCAAGCCCCCCGGCGGCAGCACGCACTGGACCTGCCGCACCATGGCCGACGCCACGGGGGTGTCGAAGTCCACGGTCCACCGCCTCTGGAAAGCGTTCAACATCCAGCCTCACCGGCAGAAGCACTTCAAGCTCTCCACCGACCCGTTCTTCGCCGAGAAGATCCGCGATATCGTCGGACTCTACCTCAACCCGCCCGACCACGCGATGGTGCTCTGCGTCGACGAGAAGAGCCAGACCCAGGCGCTGGAGCGAACCCAGCCTCTGCTGCCCCTCGGGCTCGGATACGTCGAAGGCGTCACGCACGGCTATATCCGCCACGGCACCACCACGCTGTTCGCCGCCCTCGACGTCGCCACCGGCCAAGTCCTCGCCCAGTGCAAGGCGCGGCATCGCCACCAGGAGTTCCTGAGCTTCCTCGGGCACATCGACGCCAACGTGCCCCCCGAGCTCGACATCCACCTCGTCGTCGACAACTACCGCACCCACAAGCACGCCAAGGTCAAGCGCTGGCTCGCCGCCCGGCCGCGCTACCACATCCATTTCACTCCCACCTACTCCTCCTGGCTCAACCAGGTCGAGATCTGGTTCAACATCATCACCCAGAAGGCCATCCGCCGCGGCTCCTTCTCCTCCGTCACCCAGCTCAAGGAGAGGATCCTCCACTTCACCGAGCACTACAACCCCGGTGCCCAGCCCTTCAGGTGGACCGCCACTGCGGACTCCATCCTTCAGAAGATCCAGAGACTATGTACAGCTATCTCTGGGACACAACACTAGGAGCACTGGACCACAAATCCCCGGAGGCTGAAGGCCACTGTCCTCCTAGGGAGACAACGGTCGGGCGACCATGATGCCGTCTTGCCCCGCGATGCTCCGGACGCGTTCGGCCAAAGGCACTTCGCTCACTTCCACGACCCCGTCGACTAGGGGCGCGTGAAGCAGGTGGAGAGCTCCGTCCCTCCACACGGCGATTCCCGTGTGCGCCACGTCCAGACCGGCCACGGTGCTTGTGGCTGCGATGATGTCGCCGTCCTGGATCCCGTCGGCGACCTGGGCGATTCGGTCCTGGGGCACGAAATAACGAGGCTCCATGCTCAGGCGAGCCTCGATCTCCCCTAGCACCGGCAGAATAGCCGGATCTTCTCGGAGCTGCCGATAGCCATCGGGGTGGGTGGTCATGAAGTCAATCGACTCGTCGTCCGGCACACCTCCCAGTTCCCGAGAGAGGCTGCGGACAATCCCCATGCCGTGATTATCAGAGATCCACTCGCTGAAGTAGTGGAGCCGGCTAGGATAGCGGTCCAGTGTCCCGTTCCGATATCGGATGTCCCGCAGGATGCCCGAGTAGTGAGCCCTGTAGCGCGCTATCGGATCATCCAGAATCTCCTCGGGAACGCTGTGAACGAACCGGGCGAGTGCGAGAGAGGCCTCCACGAACGTCACGCAGTCGAGCTCCTGAAACTCGATAACGAGTCGTTCCTCCCCTCCGACCTCAAGCGTGTGGGGAGCGTAGGGAGTGCCGACGAACTGCTCGCCGATGTGGGCCACCGCTCGGCCCATCGGCAACGTGTCGAGACCGTTCGCGTAAGCCCAGCGGGCCTTCTCGCGCATGATCTCCCAGTCCTCCCCCGTTCCCGGTAGAGTCCGGGGCCCCGGCTGCAGGGTGCTCTCGACACCCGCTGCCCGCATCGGCTCCGAACCCGGCCCGGCCCCGCTTCCAGGCTCTTGGACGCAAGCCAAGAAGACCGCGACGAGCACTGGAGTGGCGAAGGTCAGTGCACCCCGGGCCCGACTCATCCCGAGGCTGTTCTCCGATGGCGCGCGCTGGATCCCTTTCGGGCTCACCCAATTCGGCGCTCTCCCAAGCCTGCTCCGGAACCCGCCGGGGGCGCTGACAGTCCGCCGCTGGGGCATGCGGGGGGAGGCACGGGCGTCGGCATACTGCGGCTGTCGGAGCGGCGTCACAGGGCTATCGATCTCCCGCAGTATGATCCGACTGGATTCCATGTCGAGGTGTGGCCCGTAGCGGAGGTCGCCACACACGGGAGGAAGGTGACAGATCGGCCCGGCAGGATCAACTCGGTCCGACGCACTTTCCGGACCTTCGGGGGTATCGGAGGCCGGAATCGTGTCCCCCCAGCGGAGTTGCTGCAATGCCGTATCCCGAGATGATGGTGGCGCCCATGCGCGAGGACCTTGTGCGCGCCGGCTTTAGGGAGCTCCGGACTCCGAACGAGGTGGATGAGGCTCTCGGCCCCGAGAGCGGCACGACGATGGTCGCCGTCAATTCGGTCTGCGGATGCGCGGCCGGAGCCATGCGGCCGGCTATCGTGCTTTCCCTTTCCCACGACAAGGTGCCCGAGGCGCTCACTACGGTGTTCGCGGGTCAGGACCTGGAAGCGACAGACCGCGCCCGCGAGTTCTTCACGGGCTACCCACCTTCCTCGCCCTCCGTTGCCATCCTGAAGGGGGGCGAGCTGGTCTACATGATGGAGCGCCATGAGATAGAGCGGCGCCATCCGTTCCAGATCGCCGAGAGTCTCAAGGCCGCCTACGACGAGCATTGCTGAGGGCACCGGGGGCAAACGCGGATTTCTTCCGCTTATTCGCCGTCCTTGCTCAGGAACTCCCCGACGAATCGGTAGAGCACGTCGGCGCAAGTCGAGATTTCAGAGACGCTGATCCACTCGTCGGCCGAGTGGGCCTGGCCGATCGATCCGGGTCCAAAGCAGACCGCTGGCGTTCCCGCTTCGTTTAGGAACGCCGCGTCTACCCAGGCTGTCATGCCCTCCACCACGGGCTTCACTCCCTCGTCGGAGCACGCCGACGCGAGTCCCTGCACGAGGACGGAGCGCTCGGGGACTTCGGTCGCGGGTCGGCTGAGCCCCTGCACGAGTTCCGATCGGAGTGCGGGGACCTCTTCGGACAGCTCGTCGAGCACGGCCTGGAATTCCTCCATCACCCGAGCCGGCGTCTCGTGCGGCAGCGTTCGCCGCTCCAGGACGAGCGTGCAGTCGCTCGGGTAGACCGAGGGCGCCGAGCCTCCCGAGATCGTTCCCGCGTGGAAGGAGCCGTGCGCCAGGAGAGGGTGCGGATTCGCCTCCTCAAGCCGGGCTCTGAGGCCCTCAAGGCGGGCCAGATAGAGCCCGGCGTGCATGATGGCATCCACACCGACGTCCGGTCGGGACCCGTGGGCCGCCTTGCCCAGAAAGCGCGCGCTCGCCCAGACGAAGCCCTTGTGCGCGGGCATGATCGCCAGGCCTGTGGGCTCGCAGACCACCGCCGCGTCCGCCCTCAAGCCCGCGCTCACGGCAGCCTCCATGCCTACGCTTGCGTGCTCCTCGTCGGCGGTGAGCGCGACGATCACTGATCCAGCATGCGGAGGCCCTTTGGCGAGCCTCGCAGCCGCCGCGAGCAGGGAGGCGACACCGCCTTTCATGTCGCAGGCACCCCGGCCCCATAGGCGTCCGTCCCGGATCTCCGCGCCGAACGGAGGCACGGTCATACCCGCCACGCCGACCGTGTCGAGGTGTCCGTTCAGGAGAACGGACGAGCCCTGCCCGGGCTCCCCCATGCGGGCCAACACGTTCCAGCGCCCAGGGGCCGCTTCAACCATCTCGGTCTCGAAACCCCACCCTGTCAACCATCCCGCCGTCAGCTCGGCGATCGCTGCCTCCCCGGCCCCTCCGTCCTCCAATACCGGATTGACGGACGGAGTCGCGACCAAAGCCCTGGCGAGAGCTAGAGGATCTCCCTGCTTGGCCGCCTCCAAGTACTTCGGCGAGCCTCGGCTCACGACCCACGTCCCGCGCGCGCGTCGAGCCGGGGCGGACAGACACTCCGCGTCCCGGACCGTGCGGGACGCCAGGACAGTCGTTCCAAGTGGGCCCTACGCCCGCGCTTCACGCGACACGACCGGTTTTTCCTCGGGTTCGGCGGCAAGCCGCCCTCGGATTTCCGGGACCAGCGGAATTGAAACCAACTCGGAGATCTGACGTATATCATTTATACTCGCATACTTAAGCGTGTCCGGTCCAGATCCGATCGATCAGGCACGATTCATGCTTCTGGTGTGGGTAGGCGCAGCAGGTAGGGCGAAGATGCGGAAGAACACCATTCGCAAAGTGACGTTGAGCATCGTGGGGGCCGCCGCCGCCGTGGCGAGTTTGGTTCTCATCCGTTCGACCAAGCAGGTCACTCCGAAAGAGACCATAGACCTGCCCGCGGATGAGACCGCTCCGGGGACTGTCTCCCTAGAGCGGCTTCGCGAGCTCGGTATCTAGCACTCGAATCCGGCCTAGCGTGCCCGCGGCCCTGAGTCAGCAGGGCCGCGGGGGCACGAAGACGGAGGCGTGCAGGCGTGTCTCCGTTTCTTTCTTCGTCGGCACGGTTTCGCGGCGGTCGCTCCCACTCGTCCCCTCTGGTTCCCCGCTATTTGTCGAAAAAGACGGCGTTTTTCTCGATGTAGGCGGTAAACTCCGACGGCACGTCGGTGTCGGGGAAGATCGCTTGCACCGGACACTCGGGCTCGCAGGCGCCGCAGTCGATGCACTCGTCCGGGTGTATGTAGTACATGTCGTCCCCCTCATAGATGCAGTCGACGGGGCACACCTCCACACAGCTCGCGTCTTTGGTGCCGATGCAGGGTTCTGAAATTATGTAGGTCATGGCTGCCGTCCGTCGTGACCGACGTCGTGCGCCTAGGTGCGCGGGAACGGGGGCTTCCGTGGTTCTCGGGACCCCTCATAAAGGCACGAAAGACAGGGACCGTCAAGTGGCTTTTCCCGCGCTGAGAGGGCACGCGCGTCGGCTAGTTCCCGCCCCCAGGCGTGCTGGGACCCCGGTCCTCGCACCGGGGAACGAACATCCTCCTCTCCCACCTCGTGACGGATGCGACACGCCGGGTTCCCGCCGCGTCTCCCCGCCCGACGGGGTTGCGGAAGGAGCGAGCAGCTCGCGCCGCTAGACCACCTCACTCCTTTTTCCAGAGCGTGTCGGGGTCGCCCGCCCGGTGGTTTTCGAGGCGCGCCCACACGAAAAGGAGGTCGGAGAGGCGATTCAGGTATGGGAGGATTCCCTCCTCCACGGCCTCCGACTCGGCCAGCGCGACGGTGGCTCGCTCGGCCCGGCGACACACCGTGCGGCAAACGTGGAGAAGGGCGGCGGCCCGCGTCCCTCCGGGTAGGATGAAGTCTCGAAGCTCGTCGAGTTCGGCGGTGGCTTGGTCGATCCACGTCTCCACGTCCCCGATCCGAGTATCGGCCAGAACGGGCATGCCGGACGCGACGCGGACTGCCTTGGCAGGGTTGGTCGCCAAGGTTGCTCCGATGCAGAAGAGATCGTGCTGAATGGACCGCAACCGTTCTCGCACCGCGCTGTCCTCGACGGCCTCCCTCGCGAGGCCGACCAACGAATTGAGCTCGTCGACGGTCCCGTAGGCTTCGACCCTGGGATGGCTCTTGGCTACGCGGCCACCTCCGAAGAGACCCGTGTCCCCTCGGTCTCCCGTCTTTGTGTAGATCTTCAAGAAGCTGATCCGGTTGACCGTTGAGTTCGAATATGGGTTCTGAGTCGCACAGCGGATGCTCCTACGCCTAGTACACCGGTTCAGAAGTTCGATAACGTATTCTCATGCGGCTTCGGGGAGTG
>CAZNEI010000051.1:0-12910 GCA_964572045.1 uncultured Gemmatimonadaceae bacterium | reverse complement strand
CCCGTTCGGCTTCAACGGGGCGTTCTACTACACCAAGCTGTCCTACGGCTGGTAGGTGGCGCGCCGGTACGAGCCGGTGGAAGACTGACGCCGATTCACACGGACCACCCCGGGAGGCGTCATAAGCCGCCTCCCGGGGTCGCCGCAACCAGTTGGTACGGCCCCTGCCCCGCGGCGACTGGCGCTCGCATGTGGTGGCCACGACGTTGTCGAGTCCACGTTGCGTGTCGGTAAGCAGTTCCCGGCGCTTGCGCGCTGTTCGGCCGCGAGAAGCGGGTCGTGGGACACGGAGAGGCGCTCGCGCCCCCATACAGGTCGTGCGCGCTGATCTTGGCCAGATCCCGTTCGTCGAAGAGCGACGAGCTGCAGAATGTCGCTGCCCACCAGCTAGCGCATCGCCGGAGCCCGGAGCGCGGTGATCCGCCCTAGCCCCCGCGGGCCGAGCTCTTCACGGACGCGCGCCTCGGTCAGAAGCCCGCGGTCGCCGACCAAGACGATGCGCGCCCTCTTCCCGATGGCAGGGGGCCAGTTGGCGTTCGATGCGGCCCGGTGCCGGGAGTAGCCAGTCCATGGTGCGGTAGAGTTCGTTCTCGCCCGCGTCGCCGATGACGAGCTCCTCGCCCCACGTGTGGGCCAGGGTCTCGCTGCGTAGCGGGCGGGGGAGTGGTGAGCTTGGAGGCCGGATCTAGGATGCCGTCCAGGAGCTTTTTTGAGGCCGAGGTTGCGGGCAGATGCGAGCACGGCGGCGACTTGGCCGTAGGGCCAGGAGCGGAGGATGCCGGAACGCGTCTCCCAGGGAGGTGGCGCAATGCCGCCCTTAAGCGGGATGCGCTCGTCGGGCCACCTGGGCAGGTTGGCGAGGGTGCGCTCCTTGAGCTTCCCGCCTTCGCGGAAGGACTCGCGCAACAGGACCGCAGGCGGCAAGTTCCGGTCGGGGCACGCGTTCGACGCACATGGGTATGGTGGTATTATCAAAGCATGTCAAGTTGATATAACCTCCTTCCATTCAATGACTTATGCTGTCAATTGGTCCGGTGCTACTGGAGCTGCGGCCTAGAGCGGGCCGCCCTCGAGAGACTCACCAAGGCCGGGCTTGGGACACAACATCCACCGGAGCGGCCCCGCAGGATTGAGGAACAGGGGCGTACAGAGGCGTTGGAATCGTGGTGCGAATGAAGATTGGTTATATCGATGGACCGCGCCTTCGGAGGGCGCTGTTGGCCGCGTGCCAGCGGGCACAAGAGCAGCGAAACGAACTCAACCGGATCAATGTCTTTCCGGTTCCGGATGGAGATACGGGCAGCAATCTCGCCCTTACTGTGCAGGCTATCGTCGACCAGTTGAAGGGCAGCACTGACCGAGCCGTCGGAACGGTGGCTCGGCAGGCGGCGGATGCGGCGGTGCTCGCTGCCCGCGGGAACTGCGGCATGATGCTGTCGCACTTCCTCCTCGGCTTTGCGAGCGCCGTGCAGCATCGACAGCGAATCGATTCGGAGGACCTGGGCGCTGCGCTCACGGCCGGTGTGGAGAACCTGTATTCGGCGATCGAGCGGCCTGTCGAGGGCACGATTCTCACTGTCATGCGCGAAACGGCGGAGGCCGTTTCGACAGCGAGCATGGCCGATATCGCCCCCCTTATGGATTACATGCTCGAACGAGCCCAGAACTCGCTTGCTGCGACGCCAGAGACCCTTCCCGTACTCAAAGCCGCGGGGGTTGTGGACGCCGGGGCGAAGGGCTTCGTGAGTCTGGTGGAAGGGGTGGTGCTCTTCCTCCACGGGGATCCCTCGTTCGCGGAGGGGAACGGAGACTTCGAAGCCGGCACCCCTGTCGTAGCGACCGTGGAATACCCCGCGCGGGAGGAGCAGTACCGGTTCTGTACAGAGGCTCTCGTTCGCGGGGGAGGCTTGCCCACTCAGCAAGACGTGCGCGATAAGCTACGCCGCTGGGGCGATTCGCTTATCGTCATCTGCTCCGGCGACGTCCTCAAGCTCCATATCCACACCGACGATCCGGAGCGAGTCTTCTCCTACCTGCGGGGATTGGGGGAGCTGGTGACGCACAAGGCCGAGGACATGGAAGCCCAGTACGCGGCAATCGGTCGTTCCCGAGCATCGCATGCGGCCTTAGTCCGTCGACCAGTGGGGGTCGTCACGGACAGCGCAGCCGACCTGCCCGACGAGGTTGTGCGCGCCCACGGGATCCAGATTGTCCCCCTGATGCTGTTGGAAGGAGACACGGTCTACCGGGATGGTGTGGATGTGACGGCCGACCAGTTTCACGGGATGCTCGCTGCCCAGGAGGCGCTGCCGACCACCTCGCAGCCACCGGCGGCTTGGTTCGTGGAGGGGTTCAAGAGGGCCGCCGAGGACGCGGAGCAGGTGGTTGGTGTGATTCTCGGGTCGAGCCTTTCGGGGACGTTCGCGTCCGCCGAGGCGGCCCTCTCCAGCACCAAGGTGCCGGTTCGCCTAATGGACTCGCTAGGGGCATCCCTCCTGCAGGGTCTTCTGGTACTGAAGGCCACCGAACTGGCGGAGCTCGGAGAGGATCCGGATTCGATCGTGACTGAACTCGACCGCATCCGCGGCCAGTCGGGGATCCTCTTTACCGTCGACACGTTCGATCGACTGCTGGCCTCGGGGCGCGTGGGACAGGGACAGGCGTTACTCGGAACCTTGTTGAACGTGAAGCCGGTCCTGAGCGTTGACCGGTCGGGGAAGGTGGTCCCTAAGGGCAAGGCCCTTGGCAGGAGCCGAGTGATGACGGTCCTGCTCGACCTCATGGCGGAGGAGATGGGCGCCAGACCGGAAAGGGTCCGTTTCGGAATCGTCCACGTGGCGGCACCCGAGATCGTGGCTGAGGTCAGGGACCGTCTGCTCAAGAGGTACGGACCAACAGAGATCTTGAGTGCCCCGGCCACACCCGTCATCGCGACGCACCTTGGACCCGGTGCTTGGGGGGTGGCCTATCTCGTCGAGGATCCTTAGAAGATCTGCTCGACGCTCCCGGGGCGGGAGGTTGGAGGAACGCTCCTAATCCCTCAGCTGCCGGCGTCCGGCGACGAGTAGATCGTGAGTGGCCTCCTGGGCCGGTGACAGCTTCGGTGGCAATCCCAAGACGAGCGCCCGGGTCCTGGTCCCCTCGGGGATGTAGAGGATCATGCGGTCGTGCGGAGTCGGCGGAAGGTAGGGGTAGGTGCGTCCAGTCGGGTCCACTTCCACCGGCTTACCTGGCAACTGAAGTTCGGCGAGACGGCACCCGTATTCGTGCCAAGCTGTGAGCGCGTCGGCCTTCCGCGCGGCGATGGACGGAATGAGCTCCTCCTCGTAGGACTTGACGGCTTGGTCGTAGGCCGCAGGGTTGGCGCTCTTCATCGCTCGCAAGCGCTCCCGACAGAAGTCGCGGGGGTCCCTCACTCTCGTACGCGCCAGCGCCTCCTCGAGCAGCTCGTCGGCTCGGCTCTGCTGAGCAGCATCCATGTCAGACCCGTTGACAGAGGAGAACACGGCGCGGGATGGCGGCTTGGGTCAGCGCCGGTCCGTTGCAGCATTGATGCACCATTAGCACCCCTCTAAGTTAACCGTCGCCGTTCTAGTGCCTAGGAGCCCACCCGATGCACCGGATGCAACCCAACCCCGCCCCCAGTTATCACGGCAAGAACGAGTACCTCCATCTCTCATGGGAGATGTTCGGTGAGCTTTGTCGGGCCCTCGCTTTCCGCGTGGCGCGGGACTACCATCCCGACGTGGTCGTGGGCATCGCCCGCACGGGAGCCATCCCTGCCGCGATCGTGGCGTCGATCCTCCGCGTGGACTTCTACTCGATGAAGATCTCGCGGAAGCGAGGACACGGGCAGATCCTGCAGCGACCAGCCGTTCTCTCTGCCGCTCCCGGCCAGGCGAGGGACAAGCGCGTCCTTCTCGTGGACGAGATCGCCACATCAGGTGACACCTTGCGGCTCGGCCTTGCAGCAATTCGTGACGTCAATCCCGCGGAGGTGCGGACCGCGACGAGTTTCGCACGCACGCAGGGGTACAAGGCCGACTACTTCGCCCTTGAGACCGACGCGACGATCGTCTTCCCCTGGGACCGTAAGGTGTTCGAGGGTGAGCGGCTCGTGATCAACCCCCGCTACCTGGGAGCGGTAGACGACTAGCCCGTCGGCCTCGGCCCCCTCAGGGCCTCATGGTGCGTCAAGCTGTGAGTCGTCGCGCCCCGTCGCAGGTTCGCTGGGTTGTGAGGTCCGGGCCCAACCGGGCATCTCCGCACAGTTGAGACGCACTCAAGCCGTGCGGAACGGTCGATAGGCGGCGCGGCAGATCCGTGGCGAGCTCTCGTAGCGCGGAAGGGTCAGCCGCCGGCGGCCATGGAGTCCATGAACTCCTGATTGGTGTCGGTACGCCGCATGCGGCCCAAGAGGAATTCGATGGCCTCTGTCGCGGGCATCTCGGAGAGGAAATTGCGAAGTAGGTACACGCGGTTCAGCTCGTTCGGTGTGAGGAGCAGTTCCTCCTTGCGCGTTCCGGATCGGTTGATGTCGATTGCGGGGAAGATGCGCTTGTCAGAGATGTGGCGGTCCAAGATGAGTTCCATGTTTCCGGTTCCCTTGAATTCCTCGAAGATCACCTCGTCCATGCGGCTGCCGGTCTCCACGAGGGCGGTGGCGATGATCGTGAGCGATCCCCCACCGTCGATGTTGCGTGCGGCCCCGAAGAACCTCTTCGGCCTGTGGAGCGCGTTTGCATCCACCCCGCCGGAGAGGATCTTGCCGGAGTGGGGCACAGTTACGTTGTACGCACGCGCCAGTCGCGTGATTGAGTCGAGGAGCACAACCACGTTCTTCCCGTGCTCGACGAGCCGCTTGGCTTTTTCGAGCACCATTTCGGCGACCTGCGCGTGTCTGTCGGCAGGCTCATCGAACGTCGAGGAGATGACTTCGCCATCGACATGCTCCTCCATGTCCGTGACCTCTTCGGGTCTCTCGTCGATGAGCAGTACGATCAGCTCGACCTCGGCGTGGTTCACGGTGATCGAGTTCGCAATCTTCTGCAGAAGCATCGTCTTGCCGGCCTTCGGCGGGGAGACGATCAGTCCGCGCTGACCCATGCCCACGGGCGCCACGAGGTCCATGACTCTCATAGAGAGATCGGGGTCTCCGGGGACCTCGAGCCTGATACGGTCCTCTGGATATCTGGGACGGAGATTGTCGAATGTGATGCGCTGCTTGGCCTTCTCCGGGTCGTCACCGTTCACGCTCTCCACCTTCAGGAGGGCGAGATACCGCTCGCCCTCCTTAGGTGGTCGCACCTGGCCGAGGATCGTGTCCCCCGTCCTGACGTCGAAGCGTTTGATCTGGGAGGGACTGACGTAGATGTCGTCGGGTCCGTAGAGGTAGTTCCAATCCTGCGAACGCAG
Organism: uncultured Gemmatimonadaceae bacterium; assembly: GCA_964572045.1. Classification (GTDB taxonomy): domain Bacteria; phylum Gemmatimonadota; class Gemmatimonadetes; order Longimicrobiales; family Gaopeijiaceae; genus CBDCKR01. The sequence goes on along the minus strand of CAZNEI010000051.1, from coordinate 7,495 downwards.
AAAGCCGTATCCCTCGGCCAAGATCTCCAGGACACCCTCCCCACGCAGAACCACCTCATTGTCGAGGAGATTCTGCTCAATCCTGAAGATAAGGTCCTGCTTGCGGAGCCCAGTGTAGCTGGAGATGTTGAGTTCCTCCGCGAGATCGTGGAGATCCCCAACGCTCTTGCTCCTCAACTGCGCGATGTCCACTTCTACTCCGGGTTGCACACCACCCGCGGCGTAGGAGCCGAGAGGGTAGGGGGGCTAGTCAGTGCATACGGGCTGACGGGCGATGCAGCGAAAGCACCTGCGAAGAGTGTGGGGAGTTCCGCATCCGCCTGCGGAGGCGGAGCGTGAGGGCGCTTGGAGGAATCGAGTCGATCTTAGTGAAGGCGGGGAGGGGCGTCAAGGCCGCCCCGGAAACGTGCCGTGACCCCTAAGGGGGCTGCGGAACGGGCTCCCCGGGAGACAGCGCGGGCTCCTCGACATCGGCGCTGCGGCGATCGGCTGACCCCGACGGAGCGGGAGGCGAGGGCGGTTGCGTAGCCGCGCGATCCCGGCGTCTTCGGCGACCCCCTGGCCCTCGTCCGATTCGCCTCCGAGCCCCTGTCAATCTTCTTCCGACACGGTGCTGGCTAGCGCAGGCCAAGACTGAAGTCTAGGGACTGCCGCAGGAACCAGAAAAACTTGACAACGCCATGAGGGAACGGACATTAGCTTGCTCTTTTTTTGGACCTTCTTTCCGGAGGCGACATGGGGAGGCACAATCGGGAAGGCCGGGGCGCGGACCAGCAAGGATACGAATACCAGATCAGCTATCAGCCAGACTGGCTACGCCTAGTCAAGGTGACACGCACGCTGGACAGTGGGCGGCAGTCGACCAAGACGCTCTTCCGTAACCCTGCGAGACAGCGCGAGGCGAACCCCAGCGATCGCGTCCGCACGCGGATCGTGTCTCAGGGGCAGGGCCTCGACATGGAAGTGGCTGTCTCGGACACCCGTCACTGCGTGTCCCGGGTTCAGGTTACTTGCGTGGTGCCTACGTCCGACGGTGGTGCCGAGGAGGTGGTCTATACGTTGGAGGACGACCTCCCGGTGTCTCCCCTAGGCTGAGACGGACACCGGCAGCTTCAGACCCGTGTTCACGGACCCACCTCCTACACGGCTTCGCCATACCCGACGCTCTCCCGCGCTCCACGATTCCCCGTGGCCACAGCAGCGCAAGCCAGCATGGGACAGGCATGCACGGCTTCCCCTAACGACCCTAACGAGATATCGATGGCGGGATCGAAGGCCAAGATAGAGCGTAGCGCAGGTGGGGTAGTGGCGCGCCGGATCGAAGGATCGGTGCACTTCCTGCTCATCCGGGACCCTTACGGAAGATGGGGGTTGCCGAAGGGCCACCTCGAGGGTGAGGAAAGCGCGGAAGAGGCCGCCGCCCGGGAGGTGAGGGAGGAAACCGGCCTTGACGAGATCGTGCTGGGTCCCCCTCTCGGCACCATCGACTGGTATTTTTCCCTGCGGGGAGAGGTGATCCACAAGTTCTGCGACTACTTCCTCATGACTTCGAACGAAGGAGTTCCTGCTCCCGAGGTCGAGGAGGGAATCACCGAGTGCGTATGGTTGCCGGTGGAGGAGGCGATACAGACGGTGGAGTACGACAACGCGCGCCAAGTGGTCAGGAAGGCCGCGGAGGCGCTCGAGTCCGATGAGGTCGCTGGCTTCGAATGACCGAAGTTTCGGCAGTCGGTCTATCAGATGTCCCCGGCGATTCCGGCCCGCTCCGAGTCACGTGCCGGATCCGTTTGGTGGATGTCCGGAATTGGTTGGAGCCTGCGCCGTAGCCGTCCATCGTGCTCCTGCCCCGCTGGACTCGACTTGGCGCTCTGTGCGGTATTCCTGCACTCGTCTCGGCGCGGGCGGCCAACGCTCGCGATCGTGGCTGAGGCTCCCAGGTCGGCGCTCCTGCGCGTTTTTCGATCCCTGAATCCCTCCCATCCTCGGGCCATGCGGGTGCTCCACGACCACTCGGTGGCCCGAACTCTTGCCGGGGGTCGCCCCGGAACTCCGAAGTCCGGTTGGAGGTTGCCGATTCCAAAGTTAGAATTCGTTCGCTCGCCCTCGACGAGAGAACGCGATCATCCGTTCCCGGGCCACGCAACCAAAGAATGCGCAACGACATTCGGGACATCACGATCATCGGAGGCGGACCCACCGGCCTCTTCGGCGCCTTCTATGCAGGACTTCGGGGACTCGCCACGCGAATCGTCGACTCCCTCACCGAGCTTGGCGGGCAGCTTAGGGCCCTCTACCCCGAGAAATACGTCTTCGACGTCGGCGGCATTCCCAAGATCCTGGCTAAGGACCTCGCACGAGCCATGGTGGCGCAAGGGACCCAATTCGATCCGGATGTCGTCTTGGACGAAGAGGTCCTCGACCTTGAGCGACGCGAAGCTCACTTCGTGCTCCGCAGCAGCAATGGCGAATACGCGAGCCGGTCAGTGTTGATTGCTGGAGGAAAGGGTGCATTCGAGCCGCGCCACCTTGATTGTCCCGGATATGACGAATTCCTCGGCAAGGGTGTCGCCTACGCCGTAGGGGACCCAAGGGATTACCACGACAAGAGGGTGCTCATCGTCGGCGGCGGCGACTCCGCGCTGGACTGGGCGTTGGGCCTGAAAGGCCACGCCGCCCAGCTTACGATGGTACATCGACGGCACGCCTTCCGGGCACACGAGGCGTCGGTGGAGCATCTCCACGTGGCTCACGCATCCTGCGAGATCGACCTCAGGACCCCCTACGAGGTCCGCGAAATCCGCGGAAGCGGTCGGGTGGAGTCTGTGACCATCTACGACAACCGCACGGGCGACGATGTAGACCTTGATGTTGATGCAGTGCTTTGCTTCCTCGGCTTCAAGCCTGACCTCGGGCGGATCAAGTCGTGGGGACTCGAACTCGATAGGAACCGGATTATCGTGAACCAGCTGATGCAGACATCGATCCGGGGCGTCTACGCGGCCGGCGATCTTGTATCCTATCCGGGGAAGCTCGATCTCATCGCGCTGGGGTATGCTGAAGCAGCCATTGCCGTGAATAACGCAGTGAGATACCTCGATCCCAAGGCGCGAGTGAATCCGGGCCACTCCACCAACCTTGCGATCTTCAAGGGGAAATGAGAGTGGACCGGAATCGGTGCGGGTGATCCGACGGCGGAGGCCTGCCGGATCGGTGTCGGTCGAGGACCATTCGTCGCGGGCCTCGCTGATCGATCGCACTCTCGCCCGGCGTTCCGGTGGCGGAAGAGGACCATGCTTGAGCGACAACACGAACAGGTTGTAATCATCGGCTCGGGCCCGGCGGCTTGGACGGCGGCCATCTATGCAGCTCGGGCCAATCTGAATCCCCTGGTGATCGAGGGGGCCGGGAGCCGGACTATGATTCCCGGGGGACAGCTGATGTACACCACGGACGTGGAGAACTACCCGGGCTTCCCTAGCGGCGTCACGGGCCCCGAGATGATGGCCCATTTCAAGACGCAGGCTCTACGCTTCGACACACGAGTGATCACCGAGGACGTGCTGGAGGTCGACTTCTCCGTGCGCCCCCTTCTCCTCAAGACCACAAGCGGGCAGGACATTCGGAGCGGCGCGGTCATCGTCGCCACGGGCGCGAACGCCCGCTGGTTGGGGCTGCCAAACGAAGAGCGGCTGGCTCAGAGCGGCGGCGGTGTGTCGGCGTGCGCCGTCTGCGATGGAGCTCTGCCCCACTTCCGCGATCAGGTGGTTGCGGTCGTCGGAGGGGGTGACAGCGCGATGGAGGAGGCTCTGTACATGGCGAAGTTCGCCAAGGAAGTCGTAATCGTGCACCGACGGGGCGAGCTTCGTGCTTCGAAGATCATGCAGGATCGCGCCTTCGCCGAGGAGAAGATCCGCTTTGAATGGAATCAGGTAGTCAGCGACGTGGTGGGGGACGACGTCGTCACCGGCGTGATGCTCCGCGACACTCGGACCGGTGAAGAGCGTCTGCTCGAGGTGGGCGGGCTCTTCGTGGCGATCGGCCACACGCCCAACACGGACTTCCTGGGCGGGCAGGTGGCACTGAAATCGAACGGGTGGATTGAGACGCCTGTCCCGTGGCGGACGGAGACGTCCGTTCCGGGCGTGTTCGCTGCGGGGGACGTCATGGACGACACATACAAGCAGGCTGTGACCGCTGCGGGAACAGGTTGCATGGCCGCCCTCGAGGCGGAGCGCTGGTTGGCACGGGCAGGCGTTCACGACGTGACGCCCGGGATCCACGCCGAGGACTGATGCGGCCGAATCACTGAAGCCTCGAGGGGACGCTCACCATGAGCCTTGCCGGAAAGGCGTGCATCGTCACCGGATCCACCAGGGGAATCGGGCGTGCCGTGGCCGAGGCGCTCGCCGATGCCGGTGCCGACGTCGTGGTGAGCGCCCGAACGGTGGGAAGTGTTGAACTTGTGGCTGATGAACTGGATCGGGCGGCGCGGGGACGCGTGGTGGGGATCCCGGCCGACGTGCGGAACCCAGACGAGTGCCACCGTCTGGTTGAGGCAGCCGTTGAAGAGTTTGGATCTCTGGACGTGCTGGTCAACAACGCGGCCGTGGGAGTCTTCGACTCCATCGAGCGGCTCACCCTCGACGACTGGCAGGCACAGATCGACACCAACCTCAGAGGGCCGTTCTGCTGCTCAAGAGCCGCCGTGCCCTTTCTCAAGGCCACAGGGGGGTGGATCATCAACATCGGATCCCTGGCATCCCGGCACTCTTTCGCCGGCGGTGCAGGCTACAACGCTAGCAAGTTCGGCCTGCTCGGCATGACGGAGGCGATGATGTTGGACCTCCGCCACTCGGGCATCCGAGTGAGCATTGTCATGCCGGGAAGCGTGGATACGACGTTCTCGTCTCGTGAAGGTGGAAGGGCATGGGCCCTCGATGCGGAGAATGTGGCTGCTGCAACCCTGCACCTTCTTTCGTATCCCGAGAAATCCCTGGTGAGCCGGGTCGAGATCCGGCCGAGTCGTCCTCCGAGGCGTTGAGCAGCTCCTCCCGGACTCCGGGCCGGGGCCCGTGGCTCCGACTCTCAAGGCCAGGAGCGCCGCCCGATGCGGAGGCGGCCAAGTATTCGGATTAGGGCACCTTCACGTTTCAGACAACGAGGGGGAGGTATGTCGAACCGGTATCGCATGGAGCCGGATTCCCTGGGCGAAGTGCGTGTCCCCGCTGACGCCCTGTATGGAGCTCAGACCCAGCGGGCCTATGAGAATTTCCCGATCAGCGGCGAACGCTTCGGCCGGGGCTTCATCCAGGCCATGGGGCTCATCAAGAAGGCCGCGGCGCTCACTAATCTCGAATTGGGATTACTCAACCGTGAACTCGCCGAGGCGATTGCGGCAGCGGCTGGAGAGGTGGCGGAGGGGAGATGGGACGGGGAGTTCGTGCTCGACGTCTACCAGACCGGGTCCGGCACGTCGACCAACATGAACACGAACGAGGTCGTGGCGCGACGCGCGAATCAGATGCTCGAGGCTAGGGGAGGGGGCGTCCACCCGAACGATCACGTGAACTTCGGTCAATCGTCGAACGACACGATCCCCTCTGCGATGCACATTTCCTCGCGGGTGGCCTTGGAGCGTGACCTCATCCCGGCGCTCATGTGGCTCAGGGACGCTTTGGCGGCGAAGGCCAAGGCCTTCGATCACGTTGTCAAATCGGGACGAACGCATCTGATGGATGCGACGCCCGTGCGGCTGGGCCAGCAGTTCGGCGGTTACGCAAGCCAGCTCGCCAAGGGCATCGAGCGCGTGAGGGCTGGGTCGGCCGGACTCTCCGAACTGGCACTCGGCGGTACCGCTGTCGGGACCGGGATCAATACACATCCGGACTTTGCAGGGCAGACGATCGCACGGGTGTCCGCAGAGCTCAACCTGGAGTTTGTGGAGGCAGAAAACCACTTCGAGGCCCAGGCGTCAAAGGACGCCGTAGTCTACGCTGCGGGCGCTCTGAACACCGTCGCCACAAGCTTCTTCAAGATCGCCGACGACATACGCTGGCTTGCCAGCGGGCCGACGTCGGGCCTAGCCGAGATCCGTATCCCGGCCGTTCAGCCTGGGAGCTCGATCATGCCGGGGAAAGTGAATCCTGTGATGGCCGAGGCTATGATGATGGTCGCCGCCCGTGTCATGGGGAACCATACGACGGTGACCGTCGCCGGGCAGCGCGGAAACTTCGAGCTCAACGTCATGATGCCGGTCATGGCGCATGCTCTGCTGGAGTCCATTACTCTCCTCTCGAACATGGCTCGCACGTTCGCCAGCCGGTGTGTAGCCGGGATCGAGGCCAACGAAGACAGGGCCAGGGAGTTGCTTGAGAAGAACCCGTCGATCGCAACGGCTCTCAATCCCTACATTGGGTATGACCGGGCTGCGGAGGTAGCCAAGCAAGCGGCACGAGAAGGAGTCTCAGTACGGGAGGTTGTGGAGCGGCGAAGGCTGATTCCTCCGGAGAAAGTGGACGAGGCGCTAAACGTCCGCAACATGACGGAGCCCGGGATTCCCGGCGCTTGAGCCGGGCACAACCGTCCCGACACAGGCTGGTTCCCCACGTCCTCATCGTGCTCATCCTTCGAGGAAGCTCCGCGTTGCCGCAGGGGCGCCATAGCCCCAGCCGTGCCTCATGAACCGTTATCGAGAGGAGCACGCCGTGGAAAGCGCATTCGAGGAAGATTCGGGGGAGAGGCTGTGCCGAACTGGATTCCGCCTCGCGTCCAGGGCTTCTAGAGCAGCGCGGGAGGGCTTGTTGAAGACGACGGAATCCGGCCCGGCCACGGCTTCGAGGACCCCAGCGTGACCCCAGACGGCTCTTGGCCTGTTTCCACTCCTAGCGAGCCGAGCGTTGACGAACTTGGCGCTCACGTCTCGGCCGCGGGGGGTGTCGATCGAGCGCCCAGCCGGGCTCGGGACGTAGAGTCTTGCGTGCTCCAGCTCTTCACCAAACCGCCGAGCAGGTGGATGGAGCCGACCGTCGATCCACAGACCCGAAGAAGGTTCCACCGAGAGAGGCGGGCCTCCCGTATCTCTACGACTGTGTCTCACGACTCCTACCTGATCAACCTTTCGTCGCCCGATCCAGCGATCTGGGATCGTTCCCTCGGTTGCTTCATCGGTGAGCTGACCCGCTCCGGTGAGTTGGGCCTCGACTTCGTCGTCAGCCACCCGGGGAACGCTACGGATGGTGACCTGGCAGCGGGAATCGAGAGGAATGCTGAAGCGATCGCCCGAGGCCTCGCCGGGGTGGAGTCGAGCCCTCCGTTGTTGCTTGAGCTCACGGCCGGGTCGGGCACGTCGGTAGGCGGAACCTTCGAGAATCTGGCCAGCATCATCGAAGCGGTTCCCCCCGGAGTTCGCAGTCGGGTGGGTGTGTGCTTCGACACCTGCCACGCCTACGCGACATGAGCTTTCCGATTCCCATGTCGTTGTGATCGTGCAGCTTAC
>CAZNEI010000050.1:0-14289 GCA_964572045.1 uncultured Gemmatimonadaceae bacterium | reverse complement strand
GCGTCGAAGCGGAGGCGTCGCGAAGAACCTTGCGAGTCAGGTCGCTTCGAGAAAACGGGCCATCAACTTTGACATGGATACTCATGTGCCGTTGGATAAGACTGGGGGTACAACGACCGCGGCGACGTCGATATCTTGTGGGTGAACTGGGCGCGGTCCGGCCCATCCCGCTCCGCCCGCGCGGCGGAGCCCGTGCACAGCGGTCCGTGGGAGAATGACAATGCGCGTGTATGAGATCGTCTACATCTTCGACCAAGCGCTCGACGAAGACGCGGTCAATCAGAGGCTCGAGAGGTTCCACCCCTTGGCGGTCGGGAGTGACGGCGAGGTCTTGACCGTCGATCACTGGGGGATCCGCCAAATGGCGTACCCTGTCAACAAGAAGAAGACGGGCTATTACGTCGTCGCTCAGTTTCGCGCCAGCCCGGAGGGACTTCCGGAGTTCGAGCGCCTGCTCAAACTCGAGCCGGACCTCATGCGATACCTAGTGGTCGTCAACGAGGGGGAGCCGACGTCTGGAAGATCGATTCTCGGGGAGCGGCGCCATCGCACTCCTCGTGCCCACGACGGACCGGGCGGCCACCATCGCCGGCACGGTGAGGACGAGTCAGCCGACGACAGCATCGGACGGCGGAGTCCGCCGGAGTTCAGCGGTGGCCGGGGCCGGCGTCGCCGCATGGAGGGGCCGGTGATCGAGCTTCTGAATTACAAGGACGTCGCGACGCTCTCCCAGTTCCTGACGGAGCAGGGTAAGATTCTGCCGAGACGCACGACCAAGGTTACGGCCCGGTTTCAAAGACGCCTTGGGACAGCCATCAAGCGAGCTCGCTATCTCGCACTCATTCCCTACCTACGGGACCACGAGGCGTAGCGCCTGCGGGGACCTCGGAGCTCGATCGCTTGGACTCGACCGCGCCCGCCGAGTGGCTCGGACGCGCGATGCCAAGCAAAGCTTGGGCTGTCTGCCGCCGGCGCCGGGCCGGGGGTTGCGCCCCTCTTGGGGGCGTTGCCTTCTTGCTCGGATCTGGGTGTCGGCTCAACGCCTCGCGACCGTGATTGCTCGGCGTGGATCGGCCGCGGTGACGTTTGGCACGCTGGGTCCCCATCGTCGGGTGGTGGCCATCGGAGTTGGCCGTTCTTGGCGGATTTCGTGGCCAGGTCCGGCGATGAGGGGCGGATCACTGACTCGCATACGGAGAGGGTCATGAAGCTCATTCTGAGGACGGCGGTGGAGACGCTCGGGGGACGAGGCGACATCATCGACGTAAAGCCCGGTTATGCCAGGAATTACCTGATCCCCCAGGGGCTCGCGTACATCGCGAGCGACGCCAACCTGAAGCGCCTTGAGGAAGAGCGTGCACGCTCCGAGGAGAGGGCCAGGCGCGACTACCTCGAGGCCCGCCGCAGGGCGTCACAGCTTGATGGCACATCGGTCGTGTTCCACGTCAGAGCGGGGGAAGAGGGGAAGTTGTTCGGTTCGGTGACGAACTCCGACATTGCGGATCAGGTGAACCGGAGGGGATTGGACTTCGAAGTCGACCGTCGCACCATCCGCCTTGAGGAGCCGCTCAAGCTCCTGGGAGTGTTCAAGGTCCCGATCCGGCTTCACAGCGAGGTCGAAGTGGAGGTCGAGGTTCACGTGGAGCGCGGCGCGCAATAGGTTCCCTCACTTGAGGAGGGCATGGCAGAATCGTTGTGGGCCGGTGCGCCGGAGGTCGGCGAAAACGTCCAGGGAGCGGCCCGACTCGCCCTGGAACGAAAGGCCACCGACGTGTTGGCCCTCGACTTGAGGGGGGTCTCGAACGCGACCGACTACTTCATCCTCGCCACGGGTCACTCGGACGTGCACGTCCGGGCGATCGCCGAGCACGTTATCGGAGAGCTCAAGAAGAGAGGGGGGATCGCCCCGGCCCACGTCGAGGGTCTTCGGGGCGGGAGCTGGGTGTTGATCGACTACATTGACTTCGTGGTACACATCTTCCATCCAAAGGCACGCGGCTTCTATCAGCTCGAACGTCTCTGGGCGGATGCACCGAAGCGCGACTTTGCGTGACGAACGCCCCTCGCTGTCCGCGTGGCCGACGCGCGGAACGATGGTTTGGATCGGCGGTCCCGAAGAGCGGAGCCGGGGGCGCATGCGCAGAGGCTCCAATTGCATTCTCGGCAGGAGCGTCGGGACGGGTGGAGCCGTGCCGTTCGCATCTGCCTCTGGGCAGCCTCGGCTCCGGCGGCCTACCGGCGATGAGAGCGCTCTGAGCCCCTCCATCGGCGCGCGAGGGGCCGTGGTCTGCTCATCGATGTGCCGCCCGTGCCACTCGGCGGCGCCTCTCCCGTGTCGATCCCGCCGGATACGGCGTACATCACCGACGTTGAGGCCCACGAGAGGCAGCGGCTGTGACCCCGGGGGCTGGCCGGGCTGGGCAAGGCGGGGGCGTGCGCGGATTCGGCCAGGCTCGAAGCCACCAGGAGGGGGCGAGGAAGCTCGCGGAGGAGCGGCTTCGGACGGCCGCGGCACCTGGGTTGGTATGTGGGATGAGGGACAGGCCGGCCCGCTTTTCTCGGACGCTCGGCGGAGGGTGGACTAGCCGTGTGGCCGTCGGGTTGGGGATCGACGAGCTCCTGCTCCACTGGCACGTGGTGCCCGTCGAGGTCGGGAGTCTTAGGCGAACGGGACGCTCACCGATGAGCTCGGATCCTCCAGCTTGGCAGCCCGTTGATCCGAATGCCGGGCGGCTCCCCGCTCCGCTTGATGCCACACTGAGCTCTTGCGGCTCAGTGGCGGGCCTCGTCGCTCTCTTGGTGTCACCAGAGATCGACGGCCGCTGGGGCGTAGAGGCGAGCCTGCTGGTGGCGAGAGGATGGGCCCGCAAGGGCCGAAGCGTCCTCTTGGCCGATGCATCCCTCGATGATCCGTCCCTCCACAAAGTGGTGACGGGGCCGAACGACGAAGGAGTATCGGACGTGATCCTGTACGGGGCCTCGGTGGGTCGCGTCGCTCGACCTATCGGGGACGGGCTTCTCGCGGCACCTGCCGGTACACCGGTGGCCGATGCCGCGGAGGTGCTGGCACACCCCCGCTGGGAGGGAGTCGTCCGTGGTTTCCGGAAGGCCGGTGCGCTTCTCCTCCTTCATCTGCCCGCGGGGACCCCCGGAGGAGCCGATCTCCTCGCACGGGCGGGTGGGATCATCGTGATCTCGAAGGCGACGACTGACGTTCGCAAGGTACCCTGTGTGGATCGGGTGCTCGCTGTGCTCGGTCCCGCAGGGACGGCTCGGCGGGAGTCCCGTGAGGCGCTCACGCCGACCGGGGAAGTGCGGCCACCAGCCGATGCGAGCGCCGGACCCGAGCGGGCGGAGGAGGTGACGGGGAAGAAGTCCGAAGCGGCCGACTCGAGAACCCGGCCGGAGCTCCGCTTGGCGGTTGAGCCGCTATCGGAACCCGGTGCCGAAGACGTGCGCCATGCGTCGGGCGGCACCGAGGCGGCCTCCTCGACGCAGGGGCGGGCCGAGTCCGCCGCCGGCTTCTCTCCCGAGGTCTCCGGGCGAGCAGATTCGGCCGAGTCCGGGAGAAGAGGGAGCCGGGCCCGAAAGCTCGTCGTGGCGTTGTTGAGCGCCCTCATGCTGGCGGCCGGCGGTGTGGCGGCAGCCGAATACCTGGGCTTCATCAACGTACCAAGAATCGGGATCTTCGAGCGGCTGCCGATGATGCCGGGACGCCCGACGGGGCCGGGGCCGGAAGCGACCTCTCCAGAGGCGAGGCCAACGGGGTCCTCTGATCGAATGCCGGAGACACCCGTCATCACTCATGTGCTCAGCGCCGACGGCTGGGGAGATCTCGAAACGGGTCTGAGCACGGTCCGCGAGCTTCGGCAGCGACTTCCCGGGTTGCTGTTCTTCTTGACTGTGCGCGGAGTCGATGGAGCCGACCAGTTCGTGTTGCTCGCCGGCCCCGCCTACACTCAGATGGGGGCGGAAGGATTGAGGGAACTCTTGGCACGGACCCTCGATGGTCTCGATCCATCCACATGGATGGTGCAAGAGGCGCGATACTCGTTCCTGCTGGGCGAGTACTCCGAGGCGCCCGAGGCACAGGACCGGGTTCAGTCGTTGGCGGCCCTCTCCATTCCCGCTCACGTCCTGCAAGTAGACTATCCCGACGGGGCCACCGGCCTGCGCGTCTACGGCGGGGCCTTTACAGACGAGTCCCAGGCGGCCGCGATGGAGAGATTGCTGCGTGCGAACGGCCTGGGCGACGCGGACTTCCTGGAGCGGAGAGGGCGAATCCCCGAATGAGACTCCGATCGATTCGCGTCCACGGATTCAAGTCTTTCCCCGACCCTACGATCGTCGACTTCCACGACGGAATCACGGCCATCGTTGGGCCCAACGGTTGCGGAAAATCCAACATCAGCGATGCGGTCCGCTGGGTGCTGGGGGAGCAGCGTCCGTCCGCCCTCCGCGGCGGCAAGATGGAGGAGGTGATCTTTCAGGGCTCCCTGAATCGCCGACCGGTGAACCGCAGCTCGGTCCGCATGACGGTCACCAACGAGGACGGGTTGCTCCCTGTCGCGTACCAAGAGGTCGAGATCGGCCGGACCGTATACCGGGACGGAGGGAGCGACTACTCGATCAACCGTTCGATTTGTCGTCTGCGAGACATCGTCGACCTCTTTCGGGACACCGGGCTCGGCGCGAACGCCTACTCGGTGATCGAGAACCGGATGATCGACGCGATTCTATCCGACCGGGCGGAAGAAAGGAGGCAGCTCTTCGAGGAAGCGTCCGGGATCGGCAAGTACAAGGACCGTCGCAAGGCGGCTCTGCGCGGCCTCACGCACGCCGAGAACGATCTTGCCCGCCTCGAAGATGTGATCGCCGAGGTCGAGACCAAGGTGCGCTCCCTTGCGCGTCAGAAGGGGAAAGCAGAGCGGTACGAGGCCCTCCGTGCACGGCGGCTGTCGGTCGAAGTCGCAGTGGTGCGGAGTGAGCTGATCGACCTGAGAGCACGTCTTGAGGACCTCGATCGATCCTTGGAGGGAGATCGCAGGACGGGGCGGGGAATCGTTGCACAGCTGCGTACGGCCGAGGCCACTCGCGAGAGGCTCCGCTTGGAAGAGGTGTCGGCTGAGCATTCACGTGCGGAGGCTGTACGTAGGCACGAGGCCGTAAGGGAGAAGCTCGTCGCGTGGGAGCGTGACCTCGCCGTTGCGCGGGAGCGAAGAAGCTCTTCTGAGCGCCGTTTGGACCAGATTACGCGAGATTACACGGCGGGGTCGACACGGCTCGAAGAGGTGAGCACGGAGTCGGAGAGCCTCAGGGCGAGCCGCGACCGGCACGAGCAGGAGCTGAGACGACTACGAACGGAAGCAAGCCGGCAGGCTGCCGAGTCAGCGATCGTGAAGGCGCGTCTTGAGGAGGCTCGGGAGCGGGCTGCGGAGACGGAGCATCGCGAGCGGGAGCTCGTCCGAGAGGGAGCTCAGCTCAAGGGTGACGCGGAGGCGGCGGAGAACCGCGCCGCCGAGCTGGCGCGCCGCATACGGAACATTGAGGTGGAGTTGAGCGACGCCACCAACGTCCTTACGGGCTTGGAGGCGCAGGGCGACCTCTTCGTGGCCCGGCTGGGGAGCTTGGAGTCTGCGGTTCGGACGTCTCGGGGACGTCTCAAGGAAGCCCATGAGGCACTGAAGGTCCGGTGGAAGTCCCTGGATGAGGCACGGCAGGGAGAACTCAGTGCGGCCCGGGCCGTGCAGGGCATGGAGGCCGAGATCGCCGCCTTGGAGGCGCTTGGATTGAGGCAGGAAGGAATCGACGGCGTCACCCGCGAGGCGCTCGCCCTCGGGGATCGGGGCGTGGTGGGGTCGCTGCTGGAGTTCATCGAAGCTCCTGCCGATGTCGCTGCGGTCGTGGAGGCCTACCTCGGGTTCCTCGGTCAGGCCCTCGTCGTGCGCGACGGAGCTGCCGCCAATCGGATCCTGCGCTGGTTCCGAGAAGAATGGACGGGTGGGGGTGGCTTGGTACTGTTGCCGCTCGACCGGGTTCCCGGAGCGTCGGGAGGCTCGCTCATGGAGTCCGTGAAGGCCAGGGGGACGGGTGCGCCCTGGGTGGAGGCGCTCCTCGGTGAAGTCGATCTCGTGCACGCTCAAGATTCGGCTGACCCGGCTCCCGACCGACCCCGGGTCTCGATGGCGGGGACGGTGACCGACCCGCGAGGCTTCATCAGGATCGGTCAGCCACTGGGCACGTCCGGAATGCTGGAGCGCCGGGCCCGCGTGGAGGAGCTCCGCCGGGAGCTGGAGCGCGCCAGGGAACACTCGGCCGGCTGCGATCGTGACCTCGCGGACACCGAGGCCGCCGCCGAGGAGGCCGATAAGACTCTCGCGGACGCTCGTGCATCGTTTCTCAAGGCCGAGGACGAGCTAAGGGAGGCCAGCGCCGAGATGGCGGCGCAGGCGGACCGGCACACGAGGCTCGACACTCATGTGGGCGAGTGTACGCGACGACTCGAGGAGGCGAAGGCGGCCAGGACGAAGGCAGAGGGACGGGCCCGGGCCGCCACAAAGCAGCGAGAGATCGTCTTGGGCCGCGAGAAGGACGTGCGGACTGAACGCGTGATGGCTCGAAGAGTCCTGGCTGGCGTCCAAGAGGAGTGGGAGGAAACCCGTGGCGAGGAGTCGCGTCTATCGGTGGCCCTGGTCCGCCGGGAGGCGGCCACGCGACGATTGGAGGAGCGACTGGATGACCTTGCGCGCGAGGCCGCTTCTGGACGGGATCGCCTGCGCGAGCTGAAGGAGGAGGAAAGAACGCTCACCGAGGACTTGGCCGGGGCTCGGCAGTCGCTGTATGAAGGTGCCGCCGCCGTGGAGCAACTCTTCGGAGAGAGCGACAAGGCCCAAGAAGTGCTCGAGCAGAAGAGAGCGGCGCTGAACAAGGTGGCGGAAGCCCTGGATAAGGCTGAGGAAGCGGTTCGACAAGCTCGAAGCCGGGAGCGCCAGGCCGTCGAGCATCGCCACAAGCTCGAGCTAGAGCGGCAACAGGTGGCCAGGGACATCGCGCTCATTCAAGAACGGTTGGAAGTGGAGTGGGGCCGCGGGCTGGACCGCCTTCTCGAGGAGGCCGAGCCTGTCGACGGTGAGCCCGAGGTGTTGAGGGAGGAACTCCGCGAGATCGTGACGAAGCTGGATCGCATTGGGCCGGTGAACATGCTCGCGGTGGAGGAGCACGCGGAGGAGAGCCATCGGCTGGCCTTTCTCAACGGGCAGCGGGAGGATCTGATCGCCGCGCGCGACGACCTCGGGTCGGCGATACGGCAGATCAACGAGACCGCCGTCGACGTGTTCGAGGACACTTTCGAGAAGATCCGCGAGAACTTTCGGTCCACCTTCCGAAGGCTCTTCGAGGGGGGCGAGGCCGACATCTGGTTGGACGACCCACACGACCCGCTGGAGTCGGCCATCGAGGTCCACGCTTCACCGAGCGGCAAGAAGACGCAGAGTATCGATCTCCTGTCGGGCGGCGAGCGGGCACTCACGGCCCTGTCGCTCCTGTTCGGGATCTACCTGGTGAAGCCGAGCCCGCTCTGCGTTCTCGACGAAGTGGACGCACCGCTCGACGAGAGCAACATCGGTCGATTCGTCCGCCTGCTTCAGGAATTCAAGACGCAGACTCAGTTCGTTCTCATCACACATAATCCGCGGTCGATCGAAGCCGCCGACTGGATCTACGGCGTCACGATGGAAGAGCCCGGCGTCAGCGCGGTCGTGGGAGTCCGCCTGCAGGATGCGCTCCGGCCCGACGCCTCCGCTCCGGGGGCGGTGGCCTGATGGCCCGCTCCCGAACTTCGCGTCGGAGCTCGGGGTGGGCGCGATCCATTCGACTGCCACGGCGATACGCGACTCGAAGGACGGCAGCGCGAAGGCGAGGACGACCTCCGTGGTTCCGCCGCTCATGACCTTGACGGTTCTGGGCTCGGGCACGCTCGTGCCCGACCACCGACGTCATTCGGCGGCCTTCTTGTTATCGGAGGGCAACGCGAAGCTCCTCCTCGATTGTGGGTCGGGAATCCTGGACGGAATGGACCGGTACGGCGTTGCATGGAGCCAACTGACCCACATCGCGCTCAGCCACTTTCACACGGACCACATCGGTGGACTGGCTCCCCTGATGTTTGCTCTATCGCACGGAGTGGCTCCGGCCCGGACAACTCCTCTCTCCATCGTGGGCCCCCCGGGGCTAGAGCGCCTCCTTGCGGCCTTGGCCGAGGCGTACGGAGGCCACATCGTTGAGCCCGGGTTCGAACTCTCCGTCGTCGAGCTTGCCCCCGGCGACCGATGGTCTGACGGCCTCGTGGACCTGAGTGTCTGTTCCACGCTTCACACGGACCACTCGGTTGCGTATCGCTGGAGGGGGGGAGCCGGCAGCGTAGGGTACACGGGCGATACCGGGGAGAGTCCGGCACTCGGGGGCTTCCTGGCCGGGGTGGATGTGTTGATCGTGGAGTGCGCATTCGCCGATCCGGCGCCCACGGAGACACACCTGACGCCCAGCGGAGTGGCAGCTCTGGCGGGCGAGGTGGCGCCGGGCCTCGTGATCACGACGCACGCCTACCCGCCCCTCTCCCCTGACGACGTTCCGGAACTCATCCGGCAGTGCGGGTACTCGGGCCGTGTGCGTGCGGGATACGATGGAATGCGGATCGTGCTCGGGAGGGGGAGCCCGTCGGTTCTCTCGCGGCCCTCTGTTCATGCGGAGACGACCCAGTGCGATGCCCCAAGCCGATAGGCCCGCCAAGACTCCCTGATCGAGGAATCGTATGCTGGTCGTCATGAGGCACGGCGCTTCCGAGGCCGAAGTAACGGGCGTGGTGGACGAGATCGAACGCATGGGATACGCGGCTCGACCGATGCCGGGAAAGCAGAGGACCACGGTCGGTCTCATGGGTAACGATGGGCGAGTCGACTCAACCAGGATCGAGGGTCTCGCCGGCGTCCTTGAGATCATACCCGTGACGAAGCCGTACAAGCAGGTCTCCAGGGAGTGGCGAGAGGCGAATACCGTCGTTGAACTGGAGGGCGGCATTCGATTCGGCACGGCGGAAGTCCCGATCATCGCGGGCCCGTGCGCCGTGGAGGGGGAATCCCAGATTCTCGGTGTGGCCCGCCAGCTCAAGGAGATGGGTGCTCGCCTGCTCCGGGGGGGAGCGTTCAAGCCGCGCACCTCCCCATACTCGTGGCAGGGATTGGGAGAGGATGGCCTCAGGATGCTCGCAGAGGCGAAGAGGGTGACCGGGTTGGCCATCGTAACGGAGGCGCTCGATCCGGACGGGGTGGATCGGGTGGCCGAGTACGCCGACGTGATCCAGATCGGAGCCCGGAACATGCAGAATTATCCACTTCTGAGGCGGGCTGGCCGGTGCCGAAAGCCCGTGCTCCTGAAGCGGGGCATGTCGGCCACGCTCACGGAGCTGCTTCTCGCGGCCGAGTATCTGCTGGCCGAAGGGAACGAGCAGGTCATCCTCTGCGAGCGGGGCGTACGCAGCTTTGACAGCCACACTCGGAATCTCCTTGACCTGACTGCAATACCGGTGGTGAAATCCCTCTCGCATCTTCCGGTCATCGCCGATCCGAGCCACGGGACCGGAGTCCGGGACAAAGTGATTCCGATGGCGAGGGCCGCCGTGGCCGCAGGAGCGGACGGCCTCATGGTGGAGGTGCACCCCAACCCGCCCGAAGCTTTGTCGGACGGCGCCCAGTCCCTCTACCCACATCAGTTCGCCGAACTGATGGTGCAGATCAGGGGCATCGCAACGGCGATCGGACGGTCGGCCTAACGGGTTTCAGTGGCGTGCGGTGAGCGGCGGAGCCGGACCGCCACGTCCGAGTGCACAGGGTACGCTGGGCCCGAGTTCGAATTCGTCGAGTCGCTGCCATCGGTCATCCCATCTCCTTCATCGACGCTCCTCTTCGCCATCGGGATCTCGGAGACCGCGGACGATGAGTTCGGGAGAGTGGAGGCGCGCGGAGCGATCGTCTGAACAACCATCCCCCGGAGTCCGACCGCCCGGGCCGGGCAAACGACGATCGATCAACCGCGACGGGGCTCCGGTGAATCCGGGAAGCATGCCGAGTCGATGCCGTTGGTTCCGGATTCTCTGGCCGCTGAATATACGCACGCTCCCTCGTGTCGATCCGGGGTTGCTGACCCTCGACGGGCGCGGACCTACCGCCGGTGCTCGCTGGGCGTACCTTAGGTTCGTATGCGTGTCTCCCTCTTCGTCACATGCCTCGGCAACCGGTTCTTTGCTGACGCCGCGGCCGATGCGGTGCGTCTCCTTCACTCCCTCGGCGTGGCGGTTGAGTTCCCGGCGGCTCAGACCTGCTGCGGCCAAGCCGCATGGAACGCCGGGTATCTCAGGGAGGCCCGCCAAATGGCGTCGCATACGGCGGCGGTCTTTGCCCGGTCGGAGTATGTGGTGGTCCTCTCGGGAAGCTGCACCGCCATGCTCCGGCGCGCCTACCCTCGGCTCCTGGGGTCGCAGGAGCTTGCCGGACGCGCCTATGAGTTGGCGGAATTCTTGGTGGATGTGCTCGGGATGCCCGGACTGGGACGAGGCCTAGAGGGGAGGCGCCTGGCCTACCACCACGGGTGTCACGCGCTCCGGGAGCTCGGAGTGAAGGAGCAGCCGATCAGGCTTCTCGTGACGGCAGGGGCTCAAGTCCTGCCATGGGAGATGGATGAGGAGTGCTGTGGCTTCGGAGGCCTCTTTTCCGTGAAGGCTCCGGAAGTTTCCGTGGCGATGGCCGACCGGAAGCTCGACACGCTCCCCGATGTCGACACCGTGGCTTCGAGCGACGGGGGGTGCCTGCTCCACCTCGACGCGCGCGCACGCAGCCGGGGCTCGCTCGTCGCCTTCCGGTCCTTGCCATCGCTGCTCTGGGAGGCTCGCAGTGGAGATCGGTAGCCGCGACGAGTACCGGACGCGTGCCCGCTACATCATCTCCGAGACCCCCGGCGTTCGGGAGGCCGTCACCGCGGCGACTCGCACCTTCGACGCCAACCGGCGCGCTGCTTTTCACGGGCTCGAGACCCAGGCGCTGAAGGTGTGGGCGGAGCAGGTGAAGAGTCACGCGCTCACACGACTGGACCGGTACCTGGAAGAGGCCGAGGACCAACTCGTCAAGCGAGGGGCGATCGTCCATTGGGCCGACACGGCGCAGGACGTCCACCGGATCCTCGAGCGGATCTCGGCAGAGCGCGGGGTTCGTCGAGCCGTCAAGGGCAAGAGCATGCTCAGCGAAGAGGTTGGGGTGAATGCATGCTTGGAGCGGCAGTCGGTGGAAGTCGTAGAAACGGACTTGGGCGAGTACATCATCCAACTCTTGGGCGAGCCGCCCAGCCACATTGTCGGACCCTCGATCCACAGGAGCTTGGAGGAGATTCGGGCGCTCTTTCAGGCGCGACTCGGCTGCGACGCCGATGCGACGCCCGATCAACTGGCAGATGCCGCACGTGACGTTCTTCGCGAGGCCTTCCTTACCGCAGAACTCGGGATCAGCGGAGGCAACTTCCTGGTCGCTGAGACCGGCTCGATCGTACTCATCGAGAACGAGGGAAACATCCGGCTTACCACCTCGCTTCCGCCTGTCCACGTGGCGCTTCTTGGGATCGAGAAGATCCTTCCGCGCTGGTCGGATCTCGCAACCTTCCTCCAGCTGACCTCGAAGTCCGCGACGGGCCAGCCGATAGGGACATTCGTCTCGATGATCCAAGGCCCGGGGGGTCGGCCGAGCGGAGAGCGGGACGGTCCGGAGGAGCTGCATGTGGTCCTCGTCGACAACGGACGGACTCGGCTGTTGGAGGATCCAGAGGCGTGGGAGGCTCTCCGATGCGTGCGATGCGGGGCGTGCCTCAACGTTTGCCCGGTGTACCGGCAAACAGGAGGACATGCCTATGGTTACGTGTATTCTGGGCCGATCGGGTCCGTCGTGAGCCCTGTGTTGGCGGGCTGGGACCGTGCGCTCGAACTCCCTTTCGCGTCAACGCTCTGCGGTGCCTGTGCCGACGTCTGCCCGGTTCGGATCCCGATCCCCGAGCTCCTTCACACCTGGCGCGCCCGTGCCGTTGACGATCGGAAGACGGGCGCGATGCACCGCTTCCTCCATCGATTGTGGGCGTTCGCGGCCGCCCGCCCGGGGCTGTTCAAGGCCTTCGAGCGATGCCTCGGCCGATTGCCGGAAGACGTACTTCGCCGACTTCCCGTCATCGTCGAGTGGAGCCGGGGCCGCGCGCCACCGCGTCCCGAAGGACCGACGTTTCGCGAGCTCTGGAAGGAGGGAATCGACTGACACGCACCGATCGCCAGCGGATTCTGGAGCGGATCCGACGGGCCAACCGCGCTCGGAGGGTGATCCCGCACCCCGGTCCGCTTCCGTCCTCGCTAGAGCCCCCCGCACCTGGGGGGCCCGAGGGGAGAGCCGAGCCTGTTCCGGCGTTTGTCGAGCGCTTCCGTGCGTCGGGAGGAGAGGTCGTCCGCCTCTCTCCCGATCCTGACCGAGTGGCAGCCTGGCTGGCGGAACTGGTACAGCCCTTCGAGACGGCTTCAACCTGCGCCGACGTGCCTCGACACCTTAGGCCCGACCTGCCGCACGCCGAGGCCGCCGATGCGACCCTAGGCGTATGCATGGCGGCGGGTGCGTCCGCACAGACCGGGTCGCTCCTTCTCTCGTCGGTAGCCGGACGCAGGCCCCAGGTGCTCACCCCCGTACAGCTCGTCTGGGTGCGGGCGGCGGACGTCACGGAAACGCTCAACGAACTGCTCCTCCGCCGGCGAGACGAGCCCGGGGATCTTCCGGCTCTGCTCGCGCTTCACTCAGGTCCCAGCAAATCGGCCGACATCGGACAGGTCATGGTACGCGGAGTGCACGGGCCCGGACGGATCATTGCTGCGATCCTCGACGACTCTCCGGGCGAGCCGGGGGCGCCCAAAGGGGTGCGGCGTGAACCGGACATGGGGCGGTCCACCGCGCCCGAGGCTAGGACGTAGGATCCGCGGTGCGGGCGCAGCGTTGTCCGGAGGCGGTCATCGGACCCGGTTCACCCAGGCCGCGAAGGCCACCATGTATTCCCCCAGGCGTTCTCGCGTGGGCGCGTCGGTTAGCTCACCGTTCTCGTCGAACTTCCTATGGGCCGCTCCGACGAACACTTCCGGGCGGTTCATCACCAGGCCGTCGAGGAAGATGAAGTACCGGCGCAAGTCGTACTGAGCCCGAGCTCCACCCAGATTGCCCATCGAGGCGCCCAGGATACCGATTGGCTTGTGTCGAAAGGGCTGGTCGGACGTCCTCGATAGCCAGTCGATCGCGTTCTTCAATACGCCCGGAACGCCGTAGTTGTACTCCGGAGTCGCGATTACCAGGCCGTCTGCGGCACGGATCCGTCCGGCCAGTACCGTCACGATCCCGGGAAACTCTTTCTCTCGGTCATCCTCGTTGTAGGGGGGGATACCGCCTAGCCGGTCAAACGACTCCAGAATCGTGCCCTCAGGCGCGGCGGCGGCAGCTGCCCTGATCAGGCTGGCGTTGAAAGAGCCCGATCGCAGGCTGCCAGCGAGGCCGACAAAGTTCATGAGTCTTCTCCTGGACACTGCAACGTCGTCATCGCCTGCCCGACTTCGCACTCCTCGGCACGATTCGGCCGGACCGGGTCTAAGGGCGTTCCAGCAAGAGCTCGGGTCCCACGAGGAAGCGATTCTCTGTGGGCCCATTCGTCCGACGCTAACGGGACGCCTTGTCACACGCCAATGCGGCGACGGCTCACCGCCCCACTATGGTCTGCAAGCGCCCGTACGTGTCAATGGCCTTGCCGCCACGCGGTGGCCCCGAGGTCGGTGAACCGAGCGGTTGGCCCGTCGAGCTCGCCAATGCGGAGATCAAGCCCTCACAATGCTGTCCGATCCTCCGCCGAATGCCAAGGCGGCTCCACGGACCTGCCAGCCGCGGCGACTGCCCACGTGAAGAGACGTTCGGCATCGTCGGTCCCGTACCGGGGAAGCACCGGGGTGAACCCAGGCCGTCGAGGACGGCCCGGATCTCGTCGAGGGTGCGAATCCGTTCGGCAGGGAAGCACAGATGAGCATCCTTCACACCGTCGGGAGCGACATCTCCAAGGACTGGCTCTACGCCTTCGCGGCGCCCGAGGCGAGAGCTTCCCGGTTCTCGAACGACAGGGCCGGCTTCCACAAGCTGATCGCGTGGATCGGCTCCGGGGTCGACCGGATCGCCTACGAACCCTCCG
>CAZNEI010000049.1:0-14517 GCA_964572045.1 uncultured Gemmatimonadaceae bacterium | reverse complement strand
CTCCTCGAAGTCTCGGTGAAAGGGTCCGGAGGGTTCGTAGGCGATCCGGTCGACCTCGGAGCCGATCCAGGCGATCAGCTTCCGGAAGCCGGCCGCATCGTTCGAGAACCAGCAGGCTCTCCCCTCGGGCGCCGCGAAGGCGTCGAGCCAGTCCTTGGAGATGTCGATCCCGACGGTGCGGGGGATGGTGCTCATCTGTTCTTCCCTTCTCCTGTGCTTGTCGTGCGAGCCTCGATGCTCATGTATCCATTCAGGACAGAGGGAAGGACGGTGGCGACCAAACTCATTTTCGGCCCCTTACGGCCAAGCCCGAAACGGTCCGACCACCGCCCCTGTTGGGCGCCCGCTCCGGCTCTCTACGCTCGCCTCCGCGGGCACCCAACAGCCCGGGCCTTCCCGTGACCCGGTCCTGCAAATCAAGCGGGGATCTCCAATGATGGAAGAGACAAGCCTGAACTCGAGTCCGGTTTCCAACGGGGAGTGAGCCTGAGGTCCGGGGCGAAGAGATCATTGGAGGATGATCGTGACACTTCGCACCGAACGGATCCGCACCCTCGACGAGATGCGCGCCTTCCTCGACGGCAACGAAGCCGCGGACTTCGAGCTCACCGACCGCACCTCCGCCTACGCCTTCGTGCGCCGCACGCTCGTCCGCTTCGAGTACCACTCGCTCGGCAAGCCTGACAAGGGCCTGGGCGGGCGGAGGCCCCGACTCAACACGCAAACCATCCGCGGAGCCATGCGGGGCGCCCCGTATGGCGCGGCGGCCCCGTCGGCGGATCCTGTATTCGGCAAGCGTCCGGCTAGGAGAGCTCGTCTTGGAGAGCCAGGACGAGGCGGGGGTACCTGGCGAAAGCCCAGCGGGCCTCCTCGACGTCCAAGCGTTCCCGGTTCGTGTGCGCGAAACGCTCCTCACCCGGAGCGAAGCCCACCGTGGGTATGCCGAAGATGCCGCGACTCCAGCCGCCATCGGTCGCGAACGTCCAGGGGCGTATGCTGGCTGGCCCCGCTTCCCCGCGGCGTCCCACAGCGGCAGCGGCGGCTACGACCAAGCGATCGGCCGGGTCCATGAGGAACCCGGGCGAGAAGAGGCTCCGGTCGAAGGAGACCCCGGTGAACGTCACCTGGCGCTCCTGTGCCATGTCCACGGCCACATCGAATCCGTCCGGCAGGCCGCCGACCCGCCGCCCGACCGCCTCCCTCACCTGCGAGGTCATCGCCTCACTGCCGGTGTCGGGCAGAACCCTCCAGTCGATCACGACCGTGACCCGGTCCGGGATCACATTGCGGGTCTCGGGGACCACGTCCACCCCGGTAGCCACCAAGCTGGCCCGACCCAGCACGGGGTCCTCGGGTTGCGCCCGCGCCAAGTCCTGGACGGCGGCGAGAACGTCCCCCACGAGATCGAGGGCGTTGTGGGCCCGATCGGGCGCGGAGGCGTGGCCCGCCAGACCGCGGAGGACCACCTCGACTTCCCCCCGCCCTCGATGCCCAATACAGATGTCTCCTTGGGTCGCCTCCCCGATCACGACAGCGCCCGGAGCCACGCCGCCGGATTCAAGCAGGTACTTCATTCCAAGTCCGCCACGCTCTTCGAAGACCGTGTGCGCGACGATCACGTCCCCACGCGCACGTCCCTCGAGAGCCGCGGCGGCATACGTCTGGAGGGCCAGGGGGCCCTTTATGTCCATCGCGCCGCGGCCGTGAAGAAAGCCCCCGGAGACTTCGGCACCGAAGGGCGGGTATTCCCACTCCGCAGGATCACCCTCCGC
The DNA here is from genome assembly GCA_964572045.1 of uncultured Gemmatimonadaceae bacterium. Taxonomy (GTDB): domain Bacteria; phylum Gemmatimonadota; class Gemmatimonadetes; order Longimicrobiales; family Gaopeijiaceae; genus CBDCKR01. The sequence continues at coordinate 12,745 of CAZNEI010000049.1, read as the reverse complement.
CACCACATCGGTATGGCAGTTGAGAAGCACGGGTGGAGCGTCGCCGCTGCCCGGGATGCGGCCCACGACATTCCCCACCTCGTCGATGCGAACATCCCGGAAGCCCAGCACGTCCATCTCGGTTCGGATCCGTCCCGCCATCTCCCCCTCCTGCCCGGAGAGCGAGGGGATCCGGATAAGGTCCCGCGCGAACGCCAGAGCGTTCTCGAATGTCGGTTCTCTTGTCACGATGCGTCGAGGACCCTAGCCCAGGAGGCGGGCGAACAAACCGATGAGACCTGAGATCGGGCCCTCGAGCTCGATTTCGTGCACCCTCACAAACCAGGGTGCCAGCACGAGGGAAACGACGCTCATCAACTTGATGAGGATGTTCAGCGAAGGCCCCGACGTGTCCTTGAACGGATCGCCCACGGTGTCGCCCACCACCGCAGCCTTGTGGGGATCGGAGCCCTTGCCGCCGTAGGCACCACCCTCGATGAGCTTCTTTGCGTTGTCCCAGGCCCCACCCGCATTCGCCATGAAGAGCGCCATGAGGACACCGGTCACCGTCGCGCCCGCGAGCAGGCCACCCAAGGCCTCGACCCCCAGGTAACGTCCCACAAGCACAGGCGTGAGGACTGCCGTCACGCCCGGCAAGATCATCTCACGCAGGGCGGCGTCGGTCGAGATCGCCACGCACCGCGCGGAGTCGGGCTTCGCCGATCCGTCCAAGATGCCGGGAATCTCCCGGAATTGTCGGCGCACCTCCTCGACCATGCCCTGGGCCGCGCGTCCGACGGCCGTCATCGTGAGGGCGGCAATGAAGAACGGGAGCATCCCACCGATGAAGAGCCCGATCACCACGAGGGGATTGACCAGATCGATCCCGGCCTCGGCGAGGCCGACCTTCGAGCTATAGGCCGAAAAGAGCGCGAGCGCCGTGAGAGCGGCCGAACCGATGGCGAAGCCCTTGCCCTGTGCGGCCGTCGTGTTGCCGATCGCGTCGAGCGAGTCCGTGATGGCGCGGGTCTCCCTTCCCAGTCCGCTCATCTCACTGATACCGCCTGCGTTGTCCGCGATCGGGCCGTACGCGTCAACCGACATCGTGACACCGACCGTGGCGAGCATGCCCACGGCGGCGATGCCGATGCCGTAGAGGCCGGCCGACAGAAAGGAAGCGAAGATCGCGACACAGATGAGCAGGAGCGGCACGGCCGTCGATTCCATGCCCACGGCGAGGCCGGTGATGAGGTTGGTGGCCGCCCCCGTGTTGCTGGCCTCCGCGATCCGATGCACGGGCTTCATCGACGTGTAGTACTCGGTGACCAGCCCGATCCCAACGCCTACCACGGTTCCGGCCACGATGGCGATCCACGGACCGAGCGCCGGGTAGATCCGGCCCCCTTCCACCATCTGGAAGTCCATCGCTCGAACGACGTAGAACATCGCCGCGAGGAAGAGAGCGGCGGAAATGAAGGTGACGTTCCGCAGTGCGGCGGCGGGATCGGTGCGCTCAAGCACCTTCATCATGCCGATGCCCGCCAGCGATGCAAGAAGACCGACCATGACCGTCAAGATCGGCAAGGCGATCGCGTCTCCGACGCTACCGGCCAGCGCCGCCGAGCTTGCCCCGATAGCGATCGTGGCGATCACCGATCCGACATAGGACTCGAAGATGTCCGCCCCCATTCCGGCGACGTCGCCGACGTTATCGCCGACGTTGTCCGCGATCGTGGCGGGATTGCGCGGATCGTCCTCCGGGATCCCCGCCTCGACTTTTCCGACCAAGTCGGCCCCTACGTCGGCCGCCTTGGTGTATATGCCACCTCCCACGCGGGCGAACAAAGCGATCGAACTCGCTCCCATCGCGAAGCCGGAGATGATCTCGGCGAAGCCGCGGTGCTCTGCGGCGCTAATCGCTGGAGCGCCGAAGAACCAGTACAGGGCCCCGATCCCGGCGAGGCCGAGGGCCGCAACGGAAAGGCCCATGACCGCCCCTCCGAAGAACGCGACCCGCAAGGCCTTCCCCTGCCCCGCCTGGTTCGCGGCCGCCGAGGTGCGCACGTTCGCGCGCGTTGCGGCCGTCATGCCGAAGAACCCGGCGCACACCGAGCAGAGCGCTCCAACGACATAGGCGAGCGCCGTCAAACCCGAGACGGCCCAACCCAGCAGAGCGGCCACGATTACGACAAAGACGGCCAGCATCGAGTACTCCCGGCGCAGGAAGGCCATCGCCCCCCTGTGGATCTGGTCCGCCAGATCTTCCATCGCCTCAGTTCCCACCGGCTGACCCTTCAGGTAGCGGTAGATGATCCCGGCAACGGCCAGGCCTCCGAGGCCGAGCGCCCACGCCCAGCTGGACAGCGCAACGAATTGGGTCATCAAGCTCCTCGTGCTGTTGACTGTGTCTGTGTCACCGGTTGAACCGGGCCATCGCCTCGGCGACCCCCTCCTCGGTCCAGGTCCTTACGGCCCTGCTAAGCTCGGGAAGCAGGGCCACCACGATATCCTCGTCCTCGCTCCCCATGGGCGACAGCACCCAATCGGAGAGGTCAACGCCCAACGGCACTTGCCCGACACCGATCCGGAGTCGGGCATACTCCTTCGTGCCCAGCGCACCGGCGACCGACGTCAAGCCCTTGTGACCACCTGAGCCCCCCTTCGGGCGAAAGCGCACTCGGCCCACGTCGAGGGTCGCGTCGTCCACCACCACCAGCAGGTCCTGCGCGATGTCGAAATCCTGAACCTCACGCAGGACGGTGAGCGCCAAGCCGCTTCGGTTCATGAAGGTAGTGGGTTTGACCAGGCGGACCGGATCGTCGCCCACGGCGCCGTCCACCTGCAGGCCACTCCCCACACTCTCGAAGGGCCCGAAGCCCCAGTCGTAGGCGAGCCGATCCAAGACCCACCAACCCAGGTTGTGGCGGGTGTTGTCGTAGTCCGGACCCGGATTGCCGAGCCCCACGATCACCTTCACGATTCTATCCGGCAGAGGCGGATGAGCGTTTCGGAGTCCCCCTCGGGCCCCGGTCTAGGGGCCCGCCTCTGTGCCGGGGGTCGCCACACGCTCGACCGTCTCCTCCGCCTCTTCTTCCTCTTCTTCCTCTTCTCCCACTTCTCCCACTTCCAGGGCGTCGACCTTCGGTACGGCAACAAGACAGAGTGTCTGCGCGGGGTCGGCCAAGAGTTCGATGCCCTCTCCTATCTCGACGTCTCCGGCGTGGATCGAGGCCCCGATCTCGAGCGCCGAGGTATCGATCTCGACATCTTCGGGGATCTTCGAGGGAACGCACTTCACCCGGAGCTCGTGAAGAATCATCTCCAAGTTCCCCCCCTGCCTCACACCTTCGGGAGTCCCGACGTAGTTGATCGGAACGTCGACTTCGACGGCCACGCCGCGCTGAAGTCGATAGAAGTCGACGTGGAGGATCTCCGGCCGGAACGGATGCATCTGGATCTCACGCACCAGTGTTTCCGTCTCCTCGGCCTCGTCGTCGATTCTCAAGTTGACGATCGTGTTGTCGACTGAGATCGAATGGAAGAGGTGGCTAGCCTCCGTCGCGTCGACGGTCAGCGGCGTCGTGTCCAGATCCTTTCCGTAGATCACGGCCGGGACCAAGCCCGCAGCGCGGACCTTCCTCGCTGCACCCTTTCCGGTCTCGCTTCGCCGCCTCGCGGCAAGTTCCGCATTAGCGCTCATCTCATCATCCCGCTCAGTCTTGATCGGGCCGGGGAATCCGACCCCTGCGCCCCGGCTACGCCTCAGGCACCAGCTCGAAGAGCTTTGTCACCGATTTGTTCTCGTGCACGCATTCGATAGCCTGCGCGAACAGGTCGGCCACCGAGAGTATCTTCAAGCGATCGAACCGGCGCTCCTCCGGAACATGGATCGTGTTGGTGACGACGAACTCTTCCAGGGGAGCCCGCGACAGTTTCCGAACCGCGTCCCCCGATAGAACGGCGTGGGTGGTCCCCGCGTAGACGCGCTCCGCACCCCGCTCGCGCAGCGCCGTCACCGCGCTGACCAACGTTCCGCCCGTGTCAACCATGTCGTCGACGAGGAGGCAGGTCTTGCCATCCACGTCGCCCACCACGTTCAAGACCTCTGCCTCGTTCGCGACTGGGCGCCTCTTGTCGATGATCGCGAAGGTCGCGTGGAGCCGTTTTGCGAAGCCCCGGGCCATCTTCGCCGAGCCTACGTCGGGGGCGACCACAACCAGGTCCTTCAGGCGCTTGCTGAGAAAGTACTTGGTGAAGACCGGTGCGGCGTAGAGGTGATCCACCGGAATGTCGAAAAACGCTTGGATCTGGTGCTGATGGAAGTCAATTCCGATGAGCCGGTCGGCGCCAGCCGCCACCATTAGGTTGGCGACCAGCTTGGCGCCGATGGCCACGCGAGGCTGGTCCTTGCGGTCCTGCCGGCTGTAACCGAAGTACGGTACGACGGCAGTGACCCGAGCTGCGGAGGCGCGGCTGGCGGCGTCGATCAACAGAAGCAGCTCCATGAGGTTGTCGGCGGGCGCCACGGTCGGCTGGATGATGAAGACGTCGCGGCCTCGGGCGTTGCGATTGATCCGCACAAAGATCTCCCCGTCGGAGAAATCGCGGATCAACGCCGACTCCGGGTCCTCGCGGAGGATCTGACAGATATCGGCCGCCAACGAAGGGTTCGCCCGTCCCGAGAGCAGGAGAAGCGGCCCTCTGCGAAACGTGTAGTCCATCGACCTCAACCGGGGGTGTCGCGCCTAACGGCAACAGCCTTGAAAGGTAGATTCCGCCAGAAGACGCGTCAACGTCGAGATCGCCCGCAGCACCGGCTCTTCGGTGCTTCGGCTATCGGGAAATCTCCACGGACCTCGTGCGAACGAGCGGCTCACGCCCCCGCGTCAGGACCTGAAGCCGGAGCACGTACTCACCCGCCTCAACGTCGGGCAGGTCCACTCTCACCGAGCGGAACCACGGTCCGATCTCAAGGGGTCCCCGCTCCTCCCAACCGATCTGTAGGGGCTCGTCGGATCCTGTGCCGATCCCCAGCCACCGTCCAACCCTCCCGAAGAAGCCCTCGCCTTTCCCGTACAAGCTCAGCTCGAACTCGACATGCTCGGGTCGCCACCCGAGTCCGTAGATCTCCCATCCGACGGCAATCTGTTGGCCGGATTCGAGCACCAAGGACGGCCGCATCAGGGGAAGTGCCAGATCGAGGTGCTGAGGAAGCGGATCCACCGGCTCGAGGATGGCCAAGTCGGAGAGGGTGGCAAGGTCGGCAGGTATCGTATCCGCCCGGATGCCGTGGCGGATCCGCCCTCCGCGCCCCTCCGAGGGGGCCCACGCTTCGACGCTCATCAGGTACTTGCCGGCGGGCACGCGGAGCGCGAGAACGCCCTCCCTCCGCCCGCGTACGCGCATCTCCCGGAACCGTCTCGCCGGATCGACGAGGAAGAGCCCCACTTGGTCGGCGACGCCGGACGGCTCAGGCCAACCCCACGGGAGAGCCCTGGCCGCCACCTCCGAGTTCTCCAGGCTCGCAAGCGTGAGCTCGGCCGCCGCATCCGACGGGTCCGGGAGGCGGGTGGCGACGGCCACCAAGATAGAGTCTCCTCTGTGCATCACGGCCACTTGCGCCTGCCCAGGACCGAGGTCGGATACGTAGGTGGCGACGTGAGCGCTCCTCGGGTGCTCGTCCGGCCGCCACCCGCCGGGCTCGGTCCGCCAAGGTTCCTCCAGCACCGAGCCCGGAGGCACGAACTCCCGGGCCTCGGGTAGCCAGTGTCCGACCACACTCTCCTCTGGCCGCACGAATCCGGCGTCCGGACGTTGCCTCTCCCAGCCCCGTTCCCAACCGTATCGAACCGTGAGCTCTTCCAAGTCGCTCCCCCAGGGGATGCCGTGCGGATTGCGGGCACGGTCACTCAGCGCGGAAAAGGTCCAGCGTGCGTAGTGCTCGGTCTCCCGGTCGTTGCCGGGCACGAGGTAGAGCGGATCCGCGAGGTCCCAGAAGGTGGCCCTGAGCGCCTCCCACGCCTCTTCGCCCTCCTCGGCGGCGGCCTTCATCAGCTCGAGGGCCTTTCCGTCAAGTAGCACCTCGGGATCCCGCCACGTGCGAGCCTCCTCCGGGTCCATCCCGGCCAGAGCCCTCCCGAAGGCGATGAGCGCGGCCTCGTAGTCTCCCGCACCATGGAGGGCGAAGCCCGACAGCATCTCGCACCAGAACCGGGGCTCCACGTCGCAGGCCCGCGCGAGCTCGACAGCCTCGCCCCATCGGCCCGCCTCGCCCAAGTAGAAGATCCGCTGCCCCAGGATCCACTTGTCGCCCGGAATCCACCTCGACAGCTCCGAGAGCTCGGCGAGGAGCATATCCCGCAGCTCGACGAGCTCGGGAGGGTCGGGCACAGGCTGCCACGTGTCGTCTCCGGCATGCCACATGCAGAAGCGCCCCACTCGCTCCTCACAGGGGCGGCGGCCTTCGGACCGTACCCACGGAAGCAGACGACGACGGCGCCGTTCAAATCGGGCCTGAGCGTCCCGGGCCCTCCCGAGCACGTCCGAAGAGTCCGGATCGACGGCCCTCGCAGGCTTCTGTACAGCCGAGAGAGGCGTGACTCCGGTGCCCACCGCGGACGCGCCTCCTCCCGGGCCAAAGGCAGTCGCCACGGCCACCAAGACCGAAGGTGCGATCAGCAACCGCGTCATGGCGGGCGCCAGGCCCTCCCGAGCGCGGCGGCTCTGCCGCCGCAAAGCCCGCATGCCTCTCGCCGCCGACCCTCCCGGAGGGTGAAGGGAGCTCGAACACGAATGCGCTGCCATGATTCTCGGGTGGTGGACTGAGGACTCCGTGACGAACCCAAGAACGGCCCCCGGGCCGAGGAACGTCGCCGCCATCGCCGCGGCCCGATCCGAGACCCGGAAGGTACTGAGCATTGGCCCGGATGGATTCGAACCATCACCGCCGGTGCCAAAGACCGGTGTCCTGCCATTAGACGACGGGCCACGCAGGAATCCAATTGTCCACCGGGATTCAGCTCGCGGTGGGGGGTAGGCCTCCAATCCTACCCGTGGGCACCCCGGCATTCAAGCCGCGGTAGGGGGCCGGTGGGGCCTGAGGATCGGCCCGGGTTGGACGGCCATGGGGCGCGTCACAAGGAAGCGCACGTCCGGCCAGGACCCGGTCACCGATCTCCGAGCGGACTCCGCGAGGGCCGGCTCCTCGAAGAGCGCGAAGACCGCTCCTCCCGTCCCCGAGAGCCGGGCCAGGAGAGCGCCCTCCTGCGTTGCCATCTGTTTCCTCAAAGCCCCGAGCTCCGGATGACGGCCAAAGACGGAGGGCTCGAAGTCGTTCACCGATACCTCCCCGAGACGCTCGGAGCTCTCGAAGACGGCGGGGTCGAGAAGAGAGGGAGTCGCCCGGGGCACAGGGCCCAGGCGCCGGTACGCCTCCACGGTGGAGACCGACACCGACGGCAGAGCCAGCAGGACGGCGGGGTCGTCGCCTGCCGGCAGCGGCATGAGACGCCCGCCCCGCCCCCACGCCAGCGCCCTGCCCACTCCCGACGCGAAGAAGGCGACATCGGCCCCCAGCTCGCCGGCGAGGCGCACCAGGCTGGGCCGGGACAGTGGACCGCCGAGCAGCAGGTTCAGACCCCGTAGCGTCGCGCCCCCATCCGAAGATCCCCCGCCGAGCCCGGCTCCGGCCGGGATGACCTTCCTGAGCCGGATGTGGACGCCTCCTCCCGTGCCCACCTCCTCAAGAAGCCGCCGGGCGGCCCGACATGCCAGATTCTCGTCGTCGGGCCCGACGTCGGCGCCCCTCACGTCGATCGACACGCCTCGATCCCTCCGCTCCAGCTGAAGCTCGTCACAGAGATCCACCGCGGCGAACAGCGTCTCGATCTGGTGATAGCCTGTGACCTCACGGGCGAGCACGCGAAGGAAGAGATTGATCTTGGCAGGAGCCCGGATACGCACAGCACCGAATTCAGCCACGATGAGGGACCTCGAAATCGCGACCCGACTTCCCGCCTGCCGGCGGGTGCGCCCCGGATCCGGCCGGCGGCGGAGGCGCGGCCCCTCTGCCGCGCAGCTCGACAACCGAGAAGCCCATCCGCGAGGCGTAGTAGAGGCCCAGCAGGGTAACGGGAACGAATCCCCCGAGATGATATCCGAAGGCAAAGGCGAGCGTCGACGACGCTGACGCCCCATACACACCGTTCAGCGCCACGTCGGCTCCCAGCTGGAAAGTGCCGAAGAAGCCAGGAGCCGACGGGATGGCCACCGCAAACCCGACAACCGCCGCCGTAAAGAGGGCCGCGTCCAGGCCCAGTTCAATCCCGAACGCCTTCATGCCGAGCCAGAACGACCACCCGTGCCAGAGCCAAAAGCCGAAACTCCACCCGACTGCCGACGTCAACAACCTTGGGTCGCGCAAGACCCGGAGGGCATCGAGGAAGGACTCAAGCGCGCCCACCGCTCTCGGCCCCCGGCGGCCGGGCAGGAGGCGGCGGCTCGCACTCCGGGCTAGCCGAAGCAGGAGGCCGGGAAAGACGAGGAGCGCGACCAGTCCCGCGAGGAAGGCGGCCAACATCCCGATCGTGGTCTTCAGGACGGCGCCCACCGCCCCACCGAGGAGTGCCGCCGCCCCCGGAAAGGACGGGAGGAGCATCGGCGCGAAGAAGAAGGTGACGAGCACGATCGAGTCGAGGAACCGCTCCACGACGAGGCTGCCAAGCGCCCCCGACACCGTCACCGGCTCGACCCGGTTGAGCGCGAGCGGGCGCGCCAGCTCACCGAGGCGCGCCGGAAAGACGTTGTTCACCGCGAAGCCGATGAAGATGGCCTCGAAGCGGGACCGGAACCTCGTCCGGGGAGCCACGGGTTGGAGCAACACGTGCCATCGGAGCGCGCGGACGAAGTAGCCGGTCGTGCCCACCACGACGGAGGCCGCGAAATACCAGGGGTTGGCCAGGGAGACCTGCCGCACGATCTCCCCCGGGTCCTCGCCCCGCAGGACCCACCAGATGAAGAACGTGCTGACGCCGATCCCGGCGAGGGTCTTCCAATTCGGCCTCAACGGCCGGCAACTCCCTCTCTGGCCGATCGGATCAGCATGCCCATGTCATGCACTGCGCGCTCTAGGCCGACCAGGACAGCACGGGACACGATCGAGTGTCCGATGTTCAGTTCTTCCACCGGCGCGAGCGAGGCCACGGGTGTCACGTTCTCGTAGGTGAGACCATGGCCCGCATGCACCGCCAAGCCGAGGTCCTCTGCGAGAACGGCGGCCTCGGCGAGCCGGGCGAGCTGCGCCTGGCCCTCCGGTTCCCTCCAGCTGTTGGCATACTCGCCCGTGTGCAGCTCGATCGCGTCCACGCCCAGGTCGGACGAAGCCCGGACGGTATCCTCGTCCGGATCGACGAAGAGCGAGGTGCGGATCCCCGCTCCGGTCAGCCGCTCTAACGCCGCCTTCGTCGACGAGCGGACCCCTTCGTTCCCCAACGCCAGTCCCCCTTCCGTCGTGACTTCCTGACGCTTCTCCGGGACCAGAGTCGCCTGCATGGGGCGGAGCGCGCACGCGATGTCGAGGACATCGGCAGCTGTGGCGAGTTCAAGGTTGACCCCGGTGCGCACGGTCTCCATGAGCAGACGCACGTCTCGCTCGTTCACATGGCGGCGATCCTCGCGCAGATGCACGGTGATCCCGTGGGCCCCCCCGAGTTCCGCCAGCACGGCCGCGCGAACGGGGTCGGGTTCGTCGGTTCGCCGGGCTTGGCGGACCGTGGCGACATGATCGATGTTGACATAGAATCTCATGGATCGACCTCGAATAGCTTCCTCACCCAGTGCATCGCATCATCATCCACTTCCTCGGGCCCTAAGAGGCCGATCAACTCTCGACCCAGGACCTTGTAGATCTCCCTCGCTCGAGGATCGAGACTCCGCAGGTGCAGGCTCAGAGTCTCCACCTCCCCTCGCGTGATCGGACCGGCCAGGGCCCGCCCCAGCCCCATCTCCTCGATGTTGTCGATCGTACCCCGCGCAAGAGCGAGTAGTGCGTTCATGGCCTCCTCCCCGGACACGCCCGCAGCACCGAGCTGGCGATAGGCCGAAGCCAGGACCACCGCAAGGTAATTCGATCCCAGCACGGCCGCCGCGTGCTGAGTCGGGCGCCACCGGGCAGGGACCAACAGCGGAGTGCAGCCGAGGGCATGGAGCAGCCGATGCGCGACGAGCAGGGCCTGCTGCTCGCCTGCGATCGCGACGGTGGAGCCCGGCAACCGGTCGGCGCCTGTCACGGGGTGTACGATCGTCTGCATCGGGCAAAACGAGCCCACCCTGTACCCCACGGCGTGCAGCGGGCCCAGAGAGTCGGTGCTCAGCGCCCCGGACAGGTGAAACGCCGAGCAGCCCCCGGGCGCCTCCCCCTGCGCAGCCAGTGTCTGCGCGAGTCCGGGAACCGTATCGTCCGGAACGGCGAGGAAGACGGCAGTCGTCCCGGGACGGGGTCGCTCGAGGCCGAACGTATAGCGCGCCACCCCTTGCGTGAAGAGTGGATGCGAGGGGGGTTCGGGACGGCGTCCTCGGTACTCGAGGCTCTCCAGGGAGTCGGTCTGCCAGAGTGCGTAGCCGAGCGAGAGCCCGAGACGGCCCGGACCCACAATCACGAGGCGCTCGCTCACCCGCCGCGGTCGTTCGTCCGGACCAGCTCCACGCCGCTGGCCTCGCGCAGCCGGCCCCACAGGGCCGGAGCCGCTCGGACCTCCACCTCGAGGCTCGTTCCGTCCTGCCACTGCGCGAGCACCTCTCCTTCCCGGTGCAGAAAGGCCAGTGTCTCGCCGTCGTGGGCCGGCAGCCTTACCCAAAGACGCTTCCGTCCACTGCGGATGCGAGCCTTCAGGACCGACTTGAGCCGATCCAGAGTGCTCGTCTCCAACGCGGACAGGAAGACGGCCGGGATCAGCTCCAGAGCCCGAATCCGCCGCCGCAGCCCCTCCTCCTCGGCGTGAGTCAGGCGGTCGATCTTGTTGAACACCAGCACCTGCGGACATCCGGTCAGGTCGAGGGTGTGAAGCACGTCCTCGACCACCCGGCGCTGCTCCTCCCAGTCCGCGCGCGACGCGTCGATGACGTGAAGCAGCAGGTTCGCTTCCCGAGCCTCCTCCAGGGTCGAGCGAAATGAGGCGACGAGGTGGTGAGGCAGCTTTCGGATGAACCCCACTGTGTCGGTCGCCAACACCTCGAAGCCAGATCCGAGCGGTACGGTGTGGGTCACGGGGTCCAGCGTGGCAAAGAGACGGTCCTCGACGAACAGCTCTGCACCGGAAAGGGCCCGGAGAAGCGACGACTTCCCCGCGTTCGTATAGCCCACCAGAGCCACTCGATAGCTCCCGCATCTGGAACGCCGCTGGATCTCCCGAGCGCGTGCCACCCCCTCCAGCTTCTTGCGCAGGTCGGCGATCCGCCGACCTATGAGCCGACGGTCCGACTCGAGCTGAGTCTCACCTGGCCCGCGGAGCCCCAGCCCACCCCGAATCCTGGAGAGGTGAGTCCACATCCGCTTGAGCCGTGGAAGTAGGTACTGGAGCTGAGCCAGCTCGACCTGCATCTTCGCCTCGCTCGTGCGAGCCCGGGTCGCGAAGATGTCGAGAATGAGCTCCGAGCGGTCCATGACGCGGACACCGACGCGGTCTTCGATCGCCTTGCCTTGGACAGGCGTCAGCTCGTCATCAAAGATGACGAGGTCCGCCTTTTCGATCCGGACGCGCTCGCGCAGTTCGTCGACCTTGCCTCGCCCGATATAGAAGCGGGGATGGGGCTGGTCGATCCACTGCCACACCACATCGGTGACCTCGCCGCCCGCCGTGTCGGCGAGCCGGGCCAGCTCGTCCAGGTTCTGTCGGGCAATCCGCTTGTGGAGGGTCTTGCGGGGGGCTCCTACCAGGACCGTCCGATCAGCGGGTACGTGGCTGTGGCTGTCCATCCACTGGGAGGAAATGGTGACTCCTAGAGGCCCTCACCTGGATGATCGAATCGTGCCTCGGCACTGGCGGTGCCCGCCCATATGGGCGCCACGCTAGCCATCCGATCCTCTTCGGCGAGCCTCGTCCTTTTGGGCCCTCCAACGCTCGAGCCGCCCTTTGATACTCCGCTCCGACCCCGCCGATCCCGGACGGTAGAAGGTCTGGCCCGCCACCTCGTCGGGGAGGTACCGCTGCGGGGCTATCCCGCCCGGCTCATCAGGGTCGTACCGGTACCCCTCGCCGTACCCCAGTTCCTTCAACAGTTCGGTGGGAGCATTTCGTATGTGGAGTGGCACGGGCGCGGCGGGCGTTCGCCGGGCGCACTCCCGGGCCGCGTTCCAAGCCGTGTAGGTGCGGTTCGACTTTGGGGCGCAAGCCAAATGGACCGTGGCCTGCGCCAACGCCAGCTCCCCCTCCGGCGGGCCAAGGAAGTGAAAGGCGTCCCTGGCTGCGACGGTCACTCCGAGTGCCGAGGGGTCAGCCAGCCCGATGTCCTCGCTGGCCATACGAACGAGGCGACGCGCGATGAAGAGCGGGTCCCCCCCTCCCTCGACGATGCGGGCGAGCCAGTAGAGGGCGGCGTCGGGATCTCCCCCCCGCACGGCCTTGTGGAGGGCCGAAATGAGGTTGTAGTGCTCCTCGCCCGCCTTGTCGTAGACGGCGAATCGGTGCTGGACAGCCTCCTGGGCACGCGACAGGTCCACCTTCCCGCCCGGCCCCACAAGCGCCGCCGCCGTCCCGAGGATCCCAAGACC
>CAZNEI010000048.1:0-16884 GCA_964572045.1 uncultured Gemmatimonadaceae bacterium | reverse complement strand
TCAATGAGGACGCGACGCAGTTGTGATATGACCTATGCGGTCGTGCCCTTCCCTTACGGATCACGCCCTGATCGACTTCGGTCCATCTGAGTATTGCTACGGCGATGACGCTCCCGCATTCAGAGTCACGCGCATGAGCCCATTGAAGAACTCACAGCGTATGCCGTCATCGGAAAGATGAGGACTCGGAGCGGAAGCATCGTGCTCAGACCACGCGGGAGGGTCAATCGCGGCAAGACGCTCCGGCAGACGCAGGCGTCTCGACGAAGAGCCGTTTTCAGGACCTCCTTGCCGTGACCCTTAGCAACCTCTCCACGTCTTCGAGAGTCAAAACAAACATCGAGTTCTGACCACACTCATGAACCGGCAACCCGTTTTCCGAATCCAACAAGGCGAACTTCCCCTGGTCCCCGACCCAAGTCTCGCCCGTCCGCTTCGGAGCCGTCCTCAAGACCAAACCCAAACGTCTGGCGTGCCGCCTCGCACGCCTTTCTCGGACTAAGTCAAGCATCTATGCCAGCCTCCGTGACCGTCCTAGCCTCCCAGCGGAGACCAGACCGTGCCTCGGTCGCGTCTTGGCCCTTTCCCATGCCTCATGTTAACCCCTGCGCGCCCGCCGCGCGATGGGCTCCCACCTCCAGGCCTGGCGGTCGGGGCTCGTGCCTACGTCGGGGGACGGGAAGCCTCAAGGCCACGCCGACGCCGGCGCTCCGGAACGGGGTCAGCACCGCCAGCCCCCCCGGGCGGGATCTCCTCGGCTTCACCGGCTTCGGCATGTCCTTCAGGGTCGCCAGCCGCAGCACATGGAACCTTAGCAGGTGGCTCGGGGACAGTAGCTCACTGTCGTCGCCCAGCGGCCTTCGTCGCGGCCTCGCCCAAGATCGGGTGTTCGATGGCGCTCCATTGGCTTGGCACGAATGGTGCTTATTGTTTCATCGACGCTTCCCTGGAGAAAAATGGACCATGCGCCTCCTAACCCTTCTGCTGCTGCTTTCAGCGCTTCCGCCCGCATCCGCCCGAGCCCAGGACTCCAGGCCAGGCATGCTACTTGGCGGAGGGCATCTGCTCGTCGCACACCCCGTGGGGCAGTTTGCCGAGAACGTAGCCTTCGGCTTCGGTCTCGGCCTGCACGGCGGTGTCATGGCGGATGACACCGGCAATCTTGGGCTCCGACTCGATTTCGGATTCATCAACTACGGCACCGAAACGATCCGCATCTGTGTCACCCTGCCCTGCCGGGTGACCGGGGACCTGACGACCGACAACAACATCCTGCTGCTCGGGATCGGCCCCGAGATCGCGGGCGGAGCCGGGCCGCTTCGGCTATACGCCAACGGATCCGCCGGACTCGCCTACTTTGCCACGACGTCTTCGGTGGAGGGGACAAGTGACGTCGAGCCCTTCGCATCGTCCACCAACTTCGACGACGTAACGTTCGCCTGGACGGCGGGGTCGGGTGCACGGTACGAGGTCCGGGCAGGAGCGCGGGCGTTGGTGTCACTCGACGTCTTCGCTCGATACCACGGCAACGGCGACGCCCGCTACCTTCGGAAGGGCGACATCCACGACCAGCCGGACGGAAGCGTTGTCCTCAATCCGCAACACAGCGAAACGAATTTTTGGACGATCGGCCTGGGGGTATCGGTTCGCTGGTGAGGCCAGGTGCGAGCACGGCACCAACGGCCAGCCCTAGGGATTCGTTCCATCACGATTTCGCGACGGCCCCACGGCGGCTCTACGAGGGTACCCGCACCTCGTGGCACGGAGCCGCCAGCTCCTTCCCCTGCCCGCGAGGCTCAGGGGCCCGGCTGGGTCCCGCCCACGGAGCGACGCAGTCTCCGATATCCGAGCGCCAGAGTCGCCGCTCGGGCGAGGACGAAGAGGACGAAGGCCGTCCACAGACCCAGGTTCCCGAGCTTGTTCGTCAGCAGCAGCGAGGCGGCAAGGAATAGAAGAAACGAGAGGGCGCTCGCGTTCCGCATCTCTCTGGTTCCCGTAGCTCCGATGAAGATCCCGTCGAGCTGGAACGCCGGGAACGAGACGGCCACGTAGGCTGAGGCGAGAGGCAAGAATCGCACGGCGTTCTCGCGGACGGGCTCAAGGTCGGTGAGGCCGACAACCACCAACGGCCCGAGTACGAGCAGAGCGGCGGCAAGCAGCCCCGCCGACAGTCCAGCGAGTTCGGCGGCCGCCCTCGCGTCGCGATCGAACGCAGCGACCTCCCCCGAGCCCACCGCGCGCCCCACCAAGATCTCGGTCGCGTGCGCGTACCCGTCGAGCAGATAGCCACTCGTCGCTACGAGCTGGAGGAGGATGTGATTCGCCGCAAGCACGTCGTCGCCAAGTGTAGCGCCGAGGTTCGTGAACCAGGCGAACCCGGCCTGGAGGAAAAGGGTTCGGACCATGATGTTGGCGTTGGCGCCCAAAGCCTGGACAAGCCTATTGGGCTCGCGAATGCGATCCCAAGGCCAGAACGGACCTTCGGTCCCCTTCCGGCGCCGCAGAATCGTGCGGACCAGACGGAAGGCGAAAACGACGGTCATCCATTCCGCGATTGCGGTCCCGATGGCGATTCCCCGGACCCCGAGGCCGAAGACCCCCGCGAGAAGAACGTCGAGGAGGATGTTCAGGCCGTTCAGGAAGAGCTGGGTCTTGAGGAGCTGATCCGTGCGGCCCAGGCCGACGAGCGTACCCGTCAGGGCGAAGACTGCGAGACTGGCGGGAGCGCCAAGGATCCGGACTGCGAGGTAGGATCGCATCAACTCTTCGGTCTCTGCCGATGCCGAGAGCAGCGCGGATGCGGTCCAGGCAACGGGACCCTGCAGGAGGACCAGCAGGCACCCAATCCCCGCGGCTAGAAGCAGTGCGCGACCGAGGGTCGCTCGAATCTCGAGCTCGTCGCCGGCGCCGGATGCCTGAGCTGTAAAGCCCGTGGTTGCCATCCGCAGGAACCCGAAGCTCCAGTACAGGAGGTTGAAGACCAGGACGCCGAGCGCGATCGCCCCGAGATCCGCCGACGTCCCGGTGTTGCCGATGATCGCCGTGTCGGCGATTCCGAGTAGAGGAACCGCCGAGTTCGCCACGATGATCGGCCAGGAGAGCCGGAGCACCTGCCGCCTGGCACCCGTTCGGAGTGAGGATCGGCCAGGAGTGTCAGCGGCCCGACCGTTTGATGCGACGGGTGAGGGGGCGCGGGGGTGCCGACCGGTCCCGGGGCTCCTACCTCGAGACACGCCGCCAGCGTCTGGTCGGGAGCCTGCTCCTCCGCCAGCCGTAGTAGGGATGCCGGAGGAGCAGATCGGGGCTGCGGAAGAGCGCAACCAGGACGGCGCCCGCCAAGAAGCCGCCAACATGGGCCCAGAAGGCCACTCCGCCTCCCTCGGCGTCCACCGTCCCGAGCCCCCCAACGAATTGGAGCAAGAACCAGTATCCCAGCATCAGGACTGCGGGCACGGCGATCGTGGTGACGAAGAACCCGACGAAGATGAGCAGATGCACGTGGACCCTGGGGTAGAGCAACACGTACGCTCCCATCACGCCGCCGATCGCCCCTGAGGCGCCGACCATCGGCACCGTGGACTGGGGGTTGGTCGCGGTCTGGACGCCGGCCGCTGCCAAGCCGCAGAGCAGGTAGAAGACCACAAAGCGACCGTGGCCCATCGCGCCTTCCACGTTGTCCCCGAAGATCCAGAGGAACCACATGTTGCCGATCAGGTGGAACCAGCCTCCGTGCAGGAAGATCGACGTGATGGCCGTGCTCCATGACGGGGCGGCCGAGGTCACGCAGACCGTGCCGGAGCCCAAGGGGAACCGAGTCCCGCCCGGAACCGTCTGGAGGAGTTCGCCCGGGATCAGGCCCAAGCGGCAGACCGATGCCGACAGTGCCGGCTCCATCCCCGCGCCCTGCACGTAGATCCAGGCCAACACGTTGCAGGCGACGATCCCGTAGGTCGCAAACGGCGTGAGGATTCGAGGATTGTCGTCTCTAAGTGGGAACATTCGGACCTAGGCAACACAGGTGAACCGGTAACGTCACACGCCAGAACCCTCCCCTCGTAGCAGCTCCACCTCCCCCAAGAGCCGGAAGCCACCTCCCTTTCACCTGGAACGGCCCCCTGGTCCATGGGATCCGCAGCCACCCGGCACGCCCCCCAGCAGGCCATGATGCCTTTACGCCACGGCCGAAACAACACCCCTTCCGGACCGCCGAGGCAGAGTCCATACGTCGAGCCAACGAGGGGAGTCGACCGCCTGCCTCCGCCGTTCGCCTCACGGCTCCTGCCCAGGATGAACGTACGGTCCGTCCGGCTACCCGATGCCCGTCCCGCGCCCAAGACCCAGAGGAGCTCCGCATCGGCTCCGTGGCAAGCGGCCTGGCGGGAAGAATCACGCGTGCTTCACCCCTTCATTCGGCCCGGGTTGGCATTAGACTTCCGGGATGTGTTGCCCGTCCGGCGGCGGCCGTACTGTTTGTGCTGTCTCCGCGAATTCCCGGCAGGAAGCGTCCTAGATGACCGAAGACAACCTCGGGCTTTTCCTGCTCCAGGTCCTGCTTCTGCTGGGAATCGCGAGGGGGCTCGGAGCGGTACTCCGTCACTTCGGCCACCCGCCGCTGGTGGGCGAGATCGCAGTCGGGCTCCTGTTGGGGCCGACCCTCCTGGGACGAGCTCTGCCCGATCTGCACGGGATGCTCTTCCCGGACGACACGATCCAGCAAACGATGCTCGCCACCGTCTCGTGGTTCGGGGTACTCTTCCTGCTGCTCGAGACGGGCCTCGAGGTCGATCTGTCCGCGGCCTGGAGACAGAGGGGGCCGGCGATCAAGGTCGGAGTCATCGGCGTGATCGTTCCGTTGGTCGTCGGCTTCGGTCTATCACTCTTGCTCCCCGAGCGCTACTTGGCGGGCCCCGACACCCGCATCCCGTTCGCCCTCTTTCTGGGCACGACGATGGCGATCAGCGCCATGGTCATCATCGCCCGCGTGCTCCACGACCTGGATCTCATCAAGAGCGACCTCGGTCTGGTGACCCTTTGCGGTTACGCCGTCAACGACGTCCTCGCCTGGATGATTCTGAGCATTGTCTTGGGCCTCTCCACTCCCGAAGGAGTCAGTGTTTCCCGCCTGACGCTGGCCTTCCTCTTCTCGATCGGCTTTACCGCCTTCTGCGTCATGTGGGGCCGCAGGCTCGTCGACCGCTCCTTCCGCTACGCCGGGGAGACACTGGTGGATCACCCTGGCGCCGTGCTGACCCTGCTGAGCTGCATCGGACTCGCGTGCGGAGCCCTGACGCATGCCGCAGGGCTGACTGCCCTGCTCGGGTTCTTCCTGGCCGGCATCATGGCTGGCGAGTCGCAGGCGCTCACCGAGCGCACCCGGCATGTCGTTAGCGAGATGGTTCACGCAGTCTTCGTTCCCCTCTACTTCGCCGGCATCGGCCTTCAATTCGATTTCGTTGCGGAGTTCGACTGGCTCATCGTGGCGTTCGTCACGCTGGTATCGATCGGCGCAAAGTTTGCCGGCGCCTGGATGGGCACTTGGGGGACGGAACTGTCCAGGGATGATCGCCTGTCGGTCGGTATCGCGTTCACTCCCAGCGGCGTTACTGGAATCGTCGTCGCGGATGTGGCTCTCGAGCTGGGAATTCTCTCATCCAGCGTCTTTGTTGCCATCGTCGTGTCTGCGATCGTCTCGTCGCTGCTGGTCGCTCCGTGGCTTATGTGGTCGATCAACAGGCGGAAGGGTGTCGATCTGCTCGCGTTCGGCGTGTGTCCGGGCGAAGTCCGTAACCTCAAGGCGACAACGCGCTCTGAAGCCATTGACGAGCTTTGCACCGTGCTCGAGGACGTGGACGGCGTCCCCGCACCGATCGCGTGCGCAAAGGCGGTTCACGCTCGTGAGCGCCTGATCGGTACGGGAACGGGGGGCGGTCTCGCCATACCGCACGCGCGGTTGAAGGGAACGGACCGGGCCTTCCTCGCCTACGGTTGGTCCGATGGCGGAATCGACTGGGACGCGCCCGATGGGAGGCCCGTCCATCTCGTGGTGCTCTTGCTGTCACCGGTCGCCGGCGGTGGTCTCCAACTCCAGATCTTGGCCACCCTGGCCCGGGCGCTCGGCCACGGAGGCGTGGAGGAGCTGATGGGCGAAGTACGGGCCGGGAGACCGCTCTGGCCCGCCCTTGAGCGGCTCCTCGGTGCCCAAGGGGCCCATTGACGCCGCCAAGTCCCCGGACAAGGCCGGGTCCGCGTTCCGTACGGCAGGTCCCCGGCACAATTCCACGGGATGCCGCTCTGCACCTCGTCCCAAGCCACCGCCGCAATTGAGAGGCCCATGACGGCCATGGTCCTAGGTCATTCACGACTTACGGCTGATAGGACGGAGGGGGTGGGATTCGAACCCACGAGGCCGTTAGGCCGCCGGTTTTCAAGACCGGTGCATTGAACCGCTCTGCCACCCCTCCAAGGTGCTGGATACCAAGGTAATGCACGCTCGGACGCATGAGCACCCAGAGTCCGATCCCTTGGTCCCGTTCGACCGCGTGGATTCTCTGCGCGGGAAGGCATGGCCTCTTGCCGCCATCGCTTCATTGTCCGATCGCGGGGACTCGTCCGAGTGTTCTCTCCTAAGCGGATCGGCAGGTCGGACGGTCAGCCCCGGTAGGGTCGAGCGCGGATCTGGGTGTGTGGACCCCTCGACCGTGATGACGCTCGGAAGCTACCGGCCCGGGACACCGGCCCGGGACACCGACCCGAGCGCCTCCCGCAAGGCGCAGAAGCCGGTGAGGCGGCAACTGACGCTGAACAGCTTCGAAGCCGTGGCTCGGGAGGGGCCGGTCAGGCACTCCCGGAACTGGACCAGGCGCCATGCCCAGCGGGTCCGTGGCCAACTGGACGCGACGTCTTCCCATGGATCGGAGCTGAGCCGATCGCCTCGCTCAAGGAGCCAGAACCCTTGGCCGTGGTACGCCGGACCGATGACCGTAGCACCCTGAGAATGGCGCACACCACGCTTCAGATCCGTGGGCGTGTGTTCCGCCTATGCTGACACTTGCACGCCGTGGACGGCGTCGGCGTGAGGATACGTCTCCCTATCCGTCCGCCCTGCCCCCGACCGCGCGGTCTCGGATGGCCGTTTCCTTCCCAGGTGGAACGATCGGCGGTGGAGGCTCGACAGCCCTGACGTGGGCCTCCTGCTCTGGAGTCTGGATGGCACCCGGGCGGCTGCGTCGCACCTTCCGGATCGCGTCCTCGCAGCTCTCGCCCAGTTCGACAAGCAAGCGGGCAGCGACAGTGCCAGCGCGGCCCAACCCGCCTCTGCAGTGGATCAGCACGTCGAATCCCAGGCGTAGCCGATCACGGATGGCCTCTCCAGCATCCGCCTTCCAAGCGCGTTCGAAGTCGGGTCCCGGCGGTTCCACGTCGGGAATCGGCAGGTGCCACCACTCCATGTGCCGACTCTCCACTGCCTCGCGAAGTCCGGGCACCTGCAAGAGGTGCATCTCGTGATCTTCTATCAGGGTAATCACCGCGGTTGCGCCCCAATGCTGGACCACGTCCAAGTCGAGATCCAGATCGCGGTTCCAAGCCCCGGTCCACGCGCAAGGATCTTTCTTGCCGGGGCATAAGGTGATCCCGATCCGGCCGCGGTAGTCGTCCGGCACCACTTCGTCGATCCGGAGAGGATGGCTCTCGCTGGTTTTCATGACGGTCATGGTTGGATGGAAACCTCTGTCCAATCATTGCCACAGAGATCGAGAGTCCCCCGGTTACGCTGTCGCCGCACCGGGGCCGGGGCCTTACCCCTCAAGGTCGGTCAGGATGAAGCGGTGGTTCAACGCCCCCTCCGCCGGATCCAAGATCCTATTCCACCAACCGGTGACCTGATCGCGGATCGAGAGGCGCACGTCGAGGGAGCGGCCGATCGGCACCCCGACCTCGATCCCGGGAAGAAGCATCTCCTCGCCGTTCGCGCTGCTCCGGAAGTCCGGGTCGGTCTCAGACACGTCATCCCAGACCAGGGCTCCCATGCCCAGGAGGACTCCGACCCTCACCTGGCTCCCGGTCGAGACGCGGAAGCCGAGTGCCGCTGCTCCGAAGTGCCTATGAAGCTGGTCATCCGCGACCGGGAAGTCGGTGCGAGCGGCCGAGACCGAGACGAAGTAGGACACGGTCCGGCGAGGCCCCATCAGAACATCCAGGAAGAGGCCAGGTCCGATCTCGGTGTCATCGACGGAGTCGTCGTCGAAGAGGATCGCGGGGCCGGCCGCCCACTCGACCGACTGACAGCCCGCACGAGCCGGGACGACGATGCCCCCAAGCCCCCGGCGCCTCGACCACCAGGGACCGCAGGGTCTCGGGAAGACGCTACTGAAGACAACCTTCCCCAAGTGCCCATCCACCTCTTATCCACGAGCTGCGGGGCCCTGGCTGAGTGCCGCCGTCCTTTCCGACTTGAAATGGCCGGCCACCCGCCGTCATCCCTCGGATCCAGCGGTTCCACGCCATCTCATGGCCCCGATCGGCCTCGGTAGCTTCCACCCGATTCCGGCGGGCCTCGCACGGCCTCGGTCCGCGCCAGGACTCCTTGTCGTGTCAATGGTTGTGTCATCGGCTGAGAAGCCACTATAGAGGCATGCAGGGAACACCTCAGCCTGACTACGCCCGTTACAACAGCAAATATGGGCAGCCTAGTGAGTCCGGCGACGCCTCGTCATGGAGCGGTCAACACGACACGAGCGTCGGCCGGAACGACGCGGTCGTTGTAGCTGAAGAGCGGATTGACCTCGACTTCAGAGACATCCGGCCACGCCATGACGCAACGGGCCACGGCCTCGGCCGCCAGGACGATGCCGGCAACGGAGGCAGATGGATCGCCTCGGCTTCCCGCGAGAAGAGAGCCCACGCGCAGGTCCCCGATCATCATCTCCACGTCGAGCGGCCGCAATGGGAGCACGCGATGGGTGACATCCCGCAAGATCTCGACCTGCGTGCCGCCACTGCCGAGAGTGAGCGTGGGGCCGAGGTGGGGGTCGCGGTACGCACCGACGAGGAGTTCCGCGTCCGGGACAGGCAGCATCGGGGTCACCAGAACGGAGTACACCTCCGGGGGGAGTCCTTGAGCGAGCGCATAGCGACGGGCACTTGAGACGATCTCTTCGAAGGCGCGCGAGGCGGAGGCGCCATCGGCCACACCAAGCACCACGCCCCCGGCGACCGACTTGTGGGTGATTTGGCGGGACAGCAGCTTTACGGCCACGGGACACCCAAGCCGCTCCGCCGCACTCGCCGCCGCACTCCCCGAGTCGGCGACCTCGACGGCCGGGAACACGAGACCCGCTGCCTCCAGCAAGGCCCGGGACTCCAGGTTGCTGAGCGTCACCCGGCCCTCCGCCCGCGCCGCCTGGATGGCGGGATGGCAGGATGGGGCCGTCCCCTCCGCCGGGCGCGAACGGGATTCCGGGTCCCAGCGGGGCGAGCGCGCATCCCTCGACCTCCGTCCGAGCTCTGCCGCTGCGTGGCACGCCCCTTCCAGCGACCCGATCACAGGAATGCCGGAGTCGACAAAGAACCTGAGGGGTGGGGTTCGGTGGCTCGCGTACATGGAGTGCACCACCATGCCCTTCCCGAGGGAGCGCATCCTGGCACGCATCGCATGCGCGGCCTCGGTCTCGGGCACGGTAAGGCGGTCGCTGTAGCGGATGCCGTAGCCGCCGAAGAGTCCGATCACCAGGACGACTCCCACCGCCGGGTCAGCTCCCAACACGTCAAGGGCGCGCGCAAACGCAGCCGGATCGGTGTCCGCTGCCCCAGACACGTCCACCGGGTTGGCGACTGCAGCGGCCGGGCCCAGCACGGCCCTGAGCCGTTCGCGGGTCTCGCGGGCGAGAGTCGCCAGGCGGGCTCCCGACTCCGTGAGCAAGTCGACCGCCAAGGTGTTCTGTCCTCCGCCGTCGGAGAGGATGGCGATCCCGCTCCCCGGCGGTGCCGCGGGCTGCGACGCGAGCGCGTGCGCCACGGGCACGAGCTGATCGGTTCGAAGCACTTCCGTCACGCCCGCCTGTGCCAACCCCGCGCGCAGCCGGTCGTAGGGGCCCGCAACCGCCCCCGTATGCGACAAGATGGCGCTGGTGCCCGCAGCTGTCCGGCCCGACTTGATCACGACGACCGGCTTGCGGGGCGTCACCCGGTCGGCGATCCGCAGGAACGCACGTGCGTCCCGGAAGCCCTCCACATGAACGATCACCGCCCTAGTGTGCCTGTCCCCACCCAGGTACTCGAGCACCTCGTCGAACCCGACGTCCACTTGGTTGCCCAACCCGCAGCAGACGGAGATCCCCTCGTTCGTCCGTGCCCCGAGTTCGTCCATGAGCCCGAGCGCGATGTTCCCCGACTGCACCAGCAGGGCCATGCCTCCGGGGCGTACGCCACGCACGCCGATGAGGTTCACGCCCGCGTGCAGGCTCATCATCCCGGAGGTGTTGGGGCCGATCACCCGCACACCGCCTGTGCGCGCCGCATCCCGCAGGCGCACCTCCAGCTCCGTCCCCTCTCCACCGGCCTCGCCGAACCCCACGGCCAGCACGACGACACCGCCCACGCCCCGCCTCCCGCAGGCGCGCACCAGATCGGGGGCCATGTGTCCGGGTGTGCATAAGACGGCCAGATCCACTCCCTCCGGCAGCGCCTCCACCGAGGGGAGCAGCTCGTGGCCCAGGAGACGGCCTCCCCGTGGATTCACGGCATGGATTTCACCCGCATAGCCCGCCCTCGCGAGGCCCCGCAGGATCTGGTGGCCCTTCTTCAACGGATTCGAGCTGGCGCCCACCACCGCGATCGATGCGGGCTCGAAGATGCGATGAAGGGTCATTCGAGACCCCCTGGGTGGATGATTCGGCGCTCGTCGTCCTTCATGCTTCGGCTAGCGGCCCCGGTAGTTGGGAGCCCGCCCGTCCCGAAACGCCTCCACCCCCTCGGTCCAGTCCGCCGTCCCAAAGATCTCCTGCAGCGCGGCTCGCTCCTGCTCGAGCGCCTGCTCGCGCGACAGCGTTCCCGCCGGGCCGATGAGGCGCTTGGCCGCCGCGAACGGAATCGGGGCGCGGCGAGCGAGCCGAGCCGCCAAGTCACGGGCCTCGGCAAGCACGTCGTCCGCCGGCACCGCCCCGTTCACCACTCCCATCCGGGCAGCCTCGGCCCCCGAGAAGAAGTCGCCCAGGTACACGAGTTCGCGCGCCTTCAGGACCCCGACCCGTTCGGCCAACGTGTAGACCACACCTCCCCCCAAGAACGTGCCGAGAGCCACTTCGGGCAGGCGGAGCTTGGCTCTCTCGGCCGCCAGAGCGAAGTCGGCCGAAAGGGCCAGCTCCAGGCCCGCCCCTATGGCGTGTCCGTTGACGGCCGCCACCACCGGCGTGCCCATCGTCTGAATCAGATGGTTGGCACGTTGGGCGGCTCGGATGTAGCGATCCCGTTCCCTCTCCGGCATCGGCCCCTCGGCATGCGCCTTCAGGTCCGCTCCGGCGCAGAACGCCCGCCCGCTCCCGGTCACGATGACGCAGCGGACGCCCCGATCCGCCTCCGCCTCCTCCAGTGCGGCAACGAGCTGCTCATAGAGAGGGAGGTTCACCGCGTTGAGGCGACGCGGGCGATTGAGGGTGAGGGTCAGCAGGGCCGCGTCCCGGGACGCGAGCACCTCACGTCCCTCCTCCCGGTCATTGGCCACGAGGCGGATCCTCCTCGAGCGCGGCCCCGCCCCGCACAAGCGGGGGCCCCGCCACCGCCGGAGTGGCTCGTCCATCTCGGATGGCGAGGGGGCCGTTGACGAGCACATGCATGGTGCCCTCCGAGTATTGTTGCGGATCTTCACGGGTGGCCACGTCCCGGACCGGATCGAGCTCAAGCGGGCTGATGTCGGCGCCGTAGCCCTCTCGGAGGGAACCCCGCTCGGGCCCTTCGAGGAAGTCGGCCACGAGCCCGGTCATGGAAAGCACCGGATGGGGCAGACGAGGTCGGCAGGCCCCTGCCCCCTCGTGCACGCGGCGAGCTGGCTGGCACAGATCCACGGCAGGGACCGGATCGCCCACACCTTTCATCCGCGTGGTCTGCAGGAGGGAAGTCCCATTTCGGCGGTCTCTCGCCCAGGACTATCGATTCTGTTCCGCTAGTTCGGGCGACATGGAGAGCGAACGACAGGAAACCAGGATGCCGGGATTCGGTTCATATACGAGCAACCGCGCGATTGCGCCAGGCCAGAGCGAGCGAGGCAGGTCCACAGCCCGGCGCCGACCACGCCCCCGGCGGCCGGAGGTGTTTTCTGAGCGCGTCCAGTCGCGAGACGAAGCCGAGGCGCGGCGGACCGACGCCAAGGCCTCCGCGTGCGATGAGCGGCTTGCGACGTCGATCCTGCGAAGCCGAGCCACGGACGGGGACCCGAGAGCGAGCGTCCCCG
The DNA here is from genome assembly GCA_964572045.1 of uncultured Gemmatimonadaceae bacterium. Classification (GTDB taxonomy): domain Bacteria; phylum Gemmatimonadota; class Gemmatimonadetes; order Longimicrobiales; family Gaopeijiaceae; genus CBDCKR01. Next base: position 4,439 of record CAZNEI010000048.1, on the reverse strand, counting down.
GAGGGCCGCTACTGCGGCTTCTAGCCCTCCGGCTCGTCCGGCCCGGTGGCGAAGAAGCGGATCAGCTCTGCGTTCACGATGTCGGGCACCTCTTCGTGGGGGTTGTGGCCGACGTCCGGAATGAGGAAGGCCTCCCCGTTGGGGAAGATCTCGGCAGCCCGCCGGGCGTTGTCGGGAAACTCCGGTCCGTCGATTTCTCCGCCGAGGATCAGCGTCTTCGCCTTGATGTGGGGCCAGTCGTCGACCACCGTGTCGATCGATCGCAGGTTCCCGCTCAGCCGGCGAACGTAGGCGAGCCTGGGCCAGTCCCCGCTCAGCCGCTGTCCGTGCCGGATCCGCAGGTGCTCCAAGAACTCCGGCCTCCACTCCACATAGCGTCGCGTGTCGGTCCGCACATCCGCTTCGTAGGCACTCTGAAGGTCCGGATCGGCGTCGATCTCACCGTTGAAAGGCCGAAACCCCCGGCCCGCCCGGCGGTCGGTCAGGCCGATTTGGTTGATCGTGACGAGGTGCGTCGTCTTCTCCGGATAGAGGAAGGCGAAGCGGGTCGCCATCTGCCCACCGATGGAGTGTCCGACGATGGCGGCCTCCGAGATGCCCAGGTGCTCCATGAGGCGGGCCGTGTTGGACGCGTGCAGGCTCATGCTGTACGGCAGAATCGGCTTGGACGACTTTCCCCACCCGAGCCGGTCCTTTACGACGACGCGGTAGCCTGCCCGGGTCAGAGCCTCGATCTGGCTCTTCCAGTACCAGCCGTAGTAGCTGCCCCCGTGGTGAAAGACGACGGCCCGGCCGTTGGCCGGCCTCATCGGCGCGACATCCATGTAGGCGATCCGCACGTCCTGTCCGTAGACCCGGAAGTTCATGAACTCGACCGGATGCGGGTACTCGAACTCTTCCAGATTGATCGAGATCGGTCCCCACTCGGCGGGCGGACTGGGGGGCGGCCGATGAGACTGCGCCGAGACCGCAGTCGGCAGCGCAAGCATCAGCAAGATTGCGCGTGAGGTGGCAACGCGGTCGCACAGCTTGAAGCGTTTCATGGTTCTCCGTCCTCTCCTATTGTCCGCCTGCCTTGCCGATCCTGATCGGAGATCCGCAACGAAACAACACAGCCCCTCGAGACCGCAGGACGGTGCGTCGAATCCGACGTCGGCGCTCGTGGACCGACCGGATCGGAACCACCAACCTCGAGGCATGAGGGTGTCAGCGATCTTAGGCGCCCTTCAGCTCGCGCAGGCGAGCCACCCGCTCCTCCGTGGGGGGATGCGTGCTGAAGAGCCGAACGAGTCCTCCGCGGCGGCGCCCCGCCAGCGGATTAACGATGGCGAGTTGGGCCGCGGCCGGGTTCACCTCCATAGGGATCCGCCGGGAATAGCTGTCCAGCCGCCGGAGGGCGCTTGCGAGGCCGACCGGAGTTCCCGCAAGCCGCGCGGCGGTCCGGTCGGCCTGGAATTCGTTGGCTCGACTGATGGCCATCTGGACGATCATGGCGGCCAGGGGTGCCACGATCGACATGACGATCAGGGCAAAGGGGTTCCGGTCCCCGTCCCGGCCTCCCCCGAGAATCGCACCCCAGCGGGCGATCGAGGCCAGGAGCGCGATCGCCCCGGCCATCGTGGCGGCCACGGTTGAGACGAGCATGTGGTTGTGCTTGATATGTGCCAGCTCGTGCGCGACGACGCCCTCGAGCTCGCGGCGATTCACCAGCTTCAGGAGTCCGGCCGTGACGCACACGACCGCCTTGTCCCGGCTTCGGCCGGTCGCGAAGGCATTCGGTTGCTCCGACGGTGCGAGGGCGAGCGTGGGCATCGGAAGCTCGGCGCGGCGCCGAAGGACATCGACCATCTGATAGAGCTCAGGCGCATCGTCGGGACCGAGCAGGCGCGCCCGGTACATCCGCAGCACGGCCCGGTCGCTGAACCAGAACATGCCGAAATTCATGACCGCAGCGATCAGAAAAAACAGGAGCGCGCCCTGCTGGCCTCCCAGGTACCCGCCGAATACGACCAGAAGCGCGGTGAGTCCCGCCATAAGCACAAATGTCTTGAACTGCTGCATGTGTCGTTGACCTGATCCGATTTTGAAGTGATCGCTTTACCGCACGGCTGTGTACACCGGCTTCCCGCGTGGGTGCCCGCCCCGTAGCCCGCCCCCCGGTGCCGCCTCCAGGACACGCCGGGCGCTTGTCCCGACCCGGCCCATCACCGCGAGTGCCGCTTTCCCGACTCCGCCGCCACACCCCGGGGTCCTCGGCGATGCGGGGGGGCGGTGAGGCTGGCGTCGAGGGTCGCCGGGCTCGCCTTCGACTGGCTCCCGTGCGGCGGACGTGTTTGCCGCCTGGTGCACGCCCCGGTCCGGTGCTCCTGGAGCGGGTGAGCGCGGGTACCGGGATGTGCTCCGCCGCTCGCCCCGGCGGGGCCCTACCCCGGGCGTCTTTCCTCTCGTAGCTTGCCGACCGGCCCCGTATCTCCACTCGATCGTCGCCCCCGGCCCGGGCCTAGACCTTCACTTTCGGGAGAGGACCATGACGGACTACACGAGAGGTGAGTTTCTGGGAATGGGTGGAGCGTTTCTGCTCGGAGCCCCCGGAGGGGGTGGGACGGAGTCGAGGGCGGATGCGTCCACGGCGCCCGCAAGGCGTTCGGACCAGCAGGCGGTCCCGGGGGCGGCGCCCGACCTCATCGTGGTGAACGGGCGCGTCTACACGATGGACGACGGGCAACCCCGGGCGGAGGCATTCGCGGTCAAACACGGCCGCTTCCTCGCGGTCGGCACGAGTGACGACGTGAGCGGCATGGCAGGGCCCGACACCGAGGTGATCGATGCGGCAGAGATGACCGTCACCCCGGGCTTCATCGACGCCCACTGCCATCCCGGCGGGGTGAACGAGCTCTTGGACGTCGACTTGGGCCAGGTGGAGACTATCGCCGACATCCAGCGCCTGATCCGGGCAAGGGCCCAAGAGACACCGCTCGGTCGGTGGATCGACGCGTTCAAGTACGACGACACCAAGGTCGTGGACCCTGACGGGGGCGCCTATCGAAGGATCCACCGCTGGGACCTGGACGAGGCGACCACCGACCACCCGGTTCGCGTCTCCCACCGCGGCGGGCACATCGCTTGGTACAACAGCAGGGCGCTCGAGATGGCGGGCGTAACGGCCGAGATCGAGGACCCTCCGGGGGGCCGCTTCGAGAGGGACAGCGACGGGGAACTCACGGGACTCGTCGAGGAGGAGGCGCAGGAGGTCTTCAGCGGCGTGGGGGAAGCCCCCGAGATCACGCGTGAAAACCGGCGGGACGGGATCGCCCATCTCTCCGGCCTGATGACAGCGGCGGGACTCACGTCCGTGCACTGGACCGGCGGGAGCCGGAACGATCTCGTAGCCCTCCAGGACGCCTATCAGGCGGGGACGATGCGATACCGCATGTACTTCTTTCCGAGCGGCTACGGAGACGCTTATGGGGCGCTCAAGGACGCCGGCGTCCGAACCGGGCTGGGAGACGAATGGCTCCGTATCGGGGCCGTGAAGTACACGGCCGACGGATCGGCGTCAGGACGGACGATGGCCATGAGCACCCCCTTCGTCGGCCGGCCCGACGACTACGGGATCCTCACGATGGAGCAGGACGAGATCCACGAGGTCGTCGAGGAGGCCCACCGCGCGGGGTGGCAGGTAGGCATCCACGCAAACGGCGACGTGGCGATCGACATGGTCCTCAATGCGTACGAGCAGATGCAGGAGGAGTTTCCGAGGCCTGATCCCAGGCACCGCATCGAACACTGCACCCTGGTCAACGAGAGCCTCCTCCGCCGGATCCGCGCAGTGGGAGCGATTCCCACGCCCTTCTACACCTACGTCCACTACCACGGCAACAAGTGGCTGGAGTACGGAGAGGACAAGCTCACGCGGATGTTCGCTCACCGCTCCTTCCTCGACCACGGCATCCCCGTGGCGCCGGCGTCCGACTACGTGCCCGGTCCGTTCGAGCCTCTGATGGCCATCCAGAGCTTGGTGACCCGTACGGACATGAGGGGCCGAGTGTGGGGGCCGAATCAGCGGATCACCGTGGGCGAGGCGCTCCGCATCTGCACCCGCAACGGAGCCTATGCCTCCTTCGAGGAGGATCTCAAGGGTTCCATCACGCCGGGTAAACTCGCGGACTTCGTGATCTTGGCCGAAGACCCTCACGACGCGGATCCCGAGCGGATCAAGGAAATCCAGGTCGTTCGCACCGTCGTGGGGGGGCGCACGATGCACGAGGCGTGACGGCGGCCGCGTCGAACCGCCTGAGGTGCCTCGGGCCCTCCTTCGGTGCCGCAGCCCTGCCGCCGGGTGATGGGGCGGCGGTCAGAGAGCCGCGCAGGCAGCGCCCCAGGATGTCGTACCAATTTAGAAATGTCCTCTCTTAGCAAAGTAGGAATGTCCTCTTTCG
>CAZNEI010000047.1:0-17029 GCA_964572045.1 uncultured Gemmatimonadaceae bacterium | reverse complement strand
TGCGCCGAAGGCGCCCCGTTTCCTGGGCAACGTCCCAGGAAACGCGTAGCACTAGTACACCAGTTCGGAAGTTCGATGACGTATGGTCATGCGGCGTGGGGAAGTGTAGCGGGCGTGGAAGCGGGTGTGCGAGCCATGAGGCGGTGGAGGTCGCGGCGCGTGAAGGTCCATGCGAAGGGGGAGGCGATCTGCTGATAGTGGTCCTGGAAGCCGAGGATGCGCTGGGCGACTTCGTCCTGGGAAGTGAAGTGAGTGGGGGTGAGGGCCTTGCGTTGGAGAATCGAGAAGTAGATTTCGATCTGGTTGAGCCAGCTCGCGTGCGTGGGCAGGTGCACGAGGGTGAGGTTGCGGAACCGCGCCTGGAGCCGGTCGACGGCGCGCTGGCTGCGATGGATCGTGCCGTTGTCGACGACCCAGAAGACGCGCCGGGCCGAACGATAGGGTTCCAAGGCCATCACCCGGGCGACGAGGGCGTCGAAAGCGACGATGGAGATCTTGCTGACGACCTCGCCGAAGAGCCGGGCCCGGTGCACGTCCCAGGCCGCGATGTAGGCGCAGACACCGTGACGCCGGTATTCATGCTCGACGCGAAGGCCGCGGCCCGGAGCCGGTGGCACGATCGGATGACGCCGGCTGTGGATGGGGATCTGCGTCTTCTCGTCTGCGCTGATGACGAACTCGTCCGCGGCGAGCGCGCGGCCCCTCCAGCGCCGGTGATAGAGGTCGAGGACGGGGGCCGCCTTGGCCGCGAAGTCCGGATCGCGCGGGAAGATCCAGCTCCGTCGGCTCCAGGGGCGGAGCGCATCCTCGTGGAGCCACCGCCAGATCGTGACCCCGCTGATGTCGGCGACGATGCCCGCCGCCAGCACATGACGGCGCAGCTCCGAGCGGCTGAAGCGCGACAGGGGCACCCCCAGCCTGGCGGGCAGTTCGCATGCCAAGGCCTTCACTTCAGCGACGACCCGAGGGGGAAAAGGCCGGCGGCCGACCTCTGCGCGAACGATCCTCGAGTCCGTCGAGGCGTTCTCGAAAGAAGCGCTTTCGCCACTTGCTCACCACGGGGCGGGGCATGTCGAGACGCACCCCGATCTCCTTGTTTTCGAGTCCCTCGGCGGCGAGCAGCACGACCTTGGCGCGCACCACGTCGCGATACGGTAACGTATAGCGGCGCGCCCTCGCTTCGAGGACGCTCCGCTCGTCGGGGGTCAGGACGATGACGTACGGGCTGGATCTGGGCATTGTCGGCCTCCTGGTTGAACCAAGATGCCGCATCAGGCCCATACACGCCAGCCTACTCATACGTCATATTACTTATGTCTCCGAGTACTAGCGGGCAGGAAGCGCCGCAAATCCCGCATAGTCGGGTTCATGCAGCAGACAACATCGCGGGACCGGCGGAAGGCCGGGTGAAGGCACAGCTCATCGTCGCCCAGCTGGATGGCATGGGGCCACCGGGTCAGCGGGATGGAAGATTGAAAACGTAGAGAGCATTGCCCCCGCGTGGGTGGTGGATATCGGGGGATACGAGACGCGGGACGTGCCTCGGGCTGCCCCCCCCCGACGCCGGTCGAGACAGCGATGTACTGCTGGTCGTCGACCGCGTACGACACAGGGAAGCCTTGCACGGACGTGCCAAGGCGAGTCTCCCAGAGGACCTGTCCGGTACGCACGTTGTAGGCTCGGAAGTACCGGTCGACGTCACCGGCAAAGACAACCTCACCGGCAGTCGGCAGAGCCGCTGTCAAGAAGCTCGCCCTTTGCTCGACGCTCCAGAGCTCGTTCATGGAGTCGACATCGTAAGCGGCAAGCTTGCCCAGGTTGCCGTCCGTCCCGGGCATCTCCTGCCAACTCCTACTCGCCCCCGTCGCACCCGCACCGAGTGTGAGCTCCACTTCCCGACCGGAGATGTTGAGGCAGCTCTGGCTGAGTGGGATGATGAGGGCCTGCGCTTCGGGACTGTAGCCTGCCGCGGGCCAGTTGTGCCCTCCCGCCGTGCTGGGACACGCGAAGACCCAGTCCCCGATGCCGGCCTCGCGGATGTCTCTTCGATACGTTACAGCGCCCGTGCGGGTGTCGATGGCCTCAAAAACGTTCTGGTAGACGGTTTCCTTGTGGCCGAGAAACTCACCGGACGTCCGGTCAAGCTTCCAGAGAATGCCATGCTTGCCGATCGTGAACAGAAGACGCCGTTCGCCCCGATCGATCAGAATCTGCTCGAACGCCTCGTCAAGATCGAGTGACTCTCCAGGCACGTGCTGGCGATACCAAACGATGCGGCCATCGTCTGGGTCGAGTGCCAGAGTTGAGTTCGTATAGAGCGCCGCGTCCTCGGTCGTCATGCCGCGGCTCGTCGAGACCCAGGGCTTTGCTTGAGCAGTGCCCCAGTAGATCAGATCGAGCTCAGGATCGTAGCTGCCCGTGATCCACGCGTCGCCGCCCCCGCGGAGCGCAAAGGGAACCTCTCCCCAAGTCTCATCCCCAAACTCACCGGGGCGGGCGATCGTAAAGGTACGCCACAGCTCCTCTCCGGTATCCGCGTCATGCGCCGTGATGAAGCACGACTCCTCAAAAAACCGAGTACAACCGTTGATTCCGTTGATGACTCTGCCGCGTACAACGATGGGGCCAGCGACGTTCGTGTATCCCTGGCGGTGATCGGCGAGGCGAGCCTCCCAGACGACATCGCCCGTCCGCGCGTCGAGGGCCACGAGCGAAGCATCTTTCGTAGGCACATAAAGCTTGTCTTGATAGATCGCGATCGAGCGGAGCTGCGAGAATCCGATTCGGAATCCCGCCGGGAACTCCCTCCGATACTCCCACAAGAGCTCCCCCGAGCCACCGTCCAGCGCTTGGATCGTGTTCATCGGGTGCGTGAGGTACAAGACACCGTCCCTCACCAACGGCGTAGGTTGGTTGACGCCATCCTCCATCGCCCACACCCAGGCGAGGCGCAGTTCGTGGACATTCGTCTGGTTGATCTGGTCTAGGGGGCTGTAACCCCATCCGTCGAGCGTACGCCTGTACATCAGCCAGTCCTCGGGCGGAGGATCGGCGAGTTCGACCGACGTCACGGGCTTGAAGTCGGTGACCTCCACATGCGTCACCGTGCCTCCGGGTGTCCGGCCTTCACTTGGCTCCGTCATGGCACCGGGGCCGGTGTCGGCGAGCAAGAGGCGCTCGCCCGTCCCGCCCAACAATGTGCCTGAGGCGTCGAGAGCCAGCCTCCGGTCACCCGGCAAGAAACCGTTCCGCGAAAGAATGTACGCTACGATGTTGGCGTACACCTCGGGGGAGAGTGAGCCTTCGGCGTCCGGGGGCATCGAGGCGGCGATCTCGAGAAGCTCTCTGGCGGGTCGGCCACTCCAGTATGCGCGGAAGCTCGCTCCCGCCAGCTCGGGGGCCTCCGCCGAGCCCTCCAAGGCGGCCAGATGGCATTCCGCACAGCTTCGCTCGTACGGCGCGCGCCCCGCCGCGGCCTGCCGCAGGCTGTAGCTAACGAGTTCCTGCCCGGTCAGTGATGGAACGAGAGCTCCGAGCGCAAGAAACGGTAGTGACGCGACCTTCGTCATCTGGCGCCTACGTCTGTGAGTCAGCCCCTGTCCGTCGCCACCGGAGATCGATATGCGACAGCGGAGAACCTCCGACCCCGGGGGCGCTCGCGGAGGGGAACTGCCAGAGCTTCCGTGGTGCTGGCGGACTTGACCACCTTCGGCCATCAGGGACAACTCGGTCAAGTCCTCCTGCAGGACTCTTCGATCCGGCGCCTTGCAAGGCTCTCAGATCCGATGATCTCGTAGAACTCGCTCAGGTACATCAGAGCGTCCTCTCTCTCGTCCTCCTCAAGCCCCTCGACATCGTGGTAGAGTCGCTCAAGCTCAGGTCGGCGCGCGAGGAACTCTTGGTAGAGGTCCGAGAAATCGACTTCGGGACGGCAAAACCCCCGGTACAGCCTCTGCCGAACGCTCCGGATGCCGAGACTTGCGTCTGGCTTTGCGTAGGAGGGTGATACCAGCCCTGCCCAGTCGAAGTCGTAGGGTACGGGGACATGGAGGTTCTCCGGCGTTCGCAGGAGTTCCACGTTGTGGAAGAAGACCATCGACCAGTCGGTGTTCCCGACCATGTACTGGAACAGGGCCATGCGCGCCGACTCGCGCGCACTCAAATGCTCGGGGTGCACCTGATTCAAACGCAGGATCATTCCGCCCACGCGCTCCGCGATCGCGTCCTCTTCCTCAATGAAGAAGGCATAGCGTGTCGTGGGATCGTCCTCGCCGCTCGTGTCCACGTAGGTGATGCGTGCCAGGCGGACCCTAAAGCTCAGGTCGGTGATCACGTTGTAGGTCCGGTAAACCAGGTACTCCTCAAGCAGGTTCTGCTCGTCTCCATGCCCCTGCCGGCAGTGCGTTACGAGCTTGATCCTGTCTTGGCCATCGAAGACAGTCCCCCGAAGCTCCCGTTTCGGTAGATTGAGCCGGAGTTGGGGGAAGCGACAGGCCTTGAGCCGAAACCTCCCCCGCGTTCGCACCTTGAGCTCAATCTGCCGAGTGGAGCCGTCGTCCGCTGCGAGGGTGAGCACACCGGACTGATACTCGCTGTCCTCCCTGCGATCTCTCTTCAGTCGGCCGAAGTCCGTCCCGAGCGTGAGTTCGAGTACATCGTGCGAGGCAAAGAGCGGAGGAAGCGTTCCGGAGGTACGGACCGCTTGGCTCCCCGAGTCGAGCCCGGCTGATGCTGACGAGCCGGCCAGCGACCCACCAACCAGAGTGAGGATGACAACAGCGGATTTCCACACGGCCGATTAGCTCCTCTTTTTCAGACCCCGGAGCGACCGCAGCTCAGCGGCCCTCACCTCTTCTCCACCATTCCGGCGAATGGCATCCAGCAATACACCCGCCGGGACGTGATCCTTGAGCCGAACGAGGTACTCCAGGATAAAGATCCCGCCTTCCCCAGGAACGATTTCCGCTAGGCGCCAGCGTATCGCCATCGCGCCAAGCTCGCGGTCCACCACCTGCTGGACATCCCCCGCCGACTCCGTGTAAACGAGCAGGATGTGGTATCGCTTCTTCTCCTTGTGGATGTCGGTCTCGGCATCGAGGTAGCGGTCGACCCGCGCTACCCGGTGGGCCACTTCCTGCAGGTCCGTTTGCGCCATCGCCGTCCGGAGCGCTTCGTCCCCAAAGGCGAGCGCGGTCCTGCCAGACTCAGGGCCCGCGACAACATCTCCCAGAGCCAAACCGCTCGTGCGCCCAAGCTGGTCCACATAGATGTTTCCGAACTTGATCTTCCAGAGAATCAGATTGACGACGTTAAAGACGATAGAGGCGACGAGGGCGGTTCCGAGGCGGTGGTCACCGGCCGCCAGGCCTACACCGATCGCCAGAAAGATGTACACGGCATCCTTTGTATCTTCTAGCGTAGTTCGGAATCGGACGGCTGCCACGATCCCTGCAAGGCTGAAGGCCAGGGCCACGCTGGTCTTTACAACGATCACGATGCCCGTGACGGCCACTGGAAGGATGATGAGGGCGTGCACGACCGACTGATGATAGCCCACGCTCCTCTTGATGATAATGTACGTCCACGCCACCGGGATCATGATTGCGAGGGCGCCGAGCAACGAGATCGCCTCGACAGCCAAACCCTCCCAACCTTGGGCGACTTCTACTCCGGTGAGTGGCACGCCGCCGAACGTCTCCGTGATGGCATCTCCGACGACGCCCTCTCCTTGGGACCGGGCAATGGCCTGCGTGAGCCATGGAAACGCCCACAGGAGGACGCCGGAAGCGAGGACGAGGATGAGATAATATCCCGACATCCGCACCATCGAGCTCTTCATCCGATCCGACGCCTCAGGCTTGACCCCTCTTTCCGGGGGGTTGGTCATAGCTCATGCTCGTAGCCGAATTCCGATAACAGGACGTCATCGAAGTGATCGGCTTGCTCCGAGGTCCACAGAATGAGGTCGATGACCTCTCCCGGATCGATGTCCTCTACCGGACGGCCGGCAGTGAGAAACACGATCCCGTCCCCAGCCACCGAAAACGCTGCTCGCCCCAACAGCTTGTGATTGAGCCTAAGAATCCGGTCCATGAAGGTGGCGCGTCTGTCGGTTGGGACCCGCATGATGGAGAGGCGAACAACGAGCACTAGACCCTCGGGGCCTTCAGACTGCCTCACCACCCCGGTGAAGCCCGAAGCGGACCCCCGCTGGATCGGCTCCTCGAACCCAACTCGTAGAGTGCCGTCCTCAAGGTGATCGAGAATACGCTCGACCAGTGCCATCAACGATGTGATTTCAGCCATGAGGCAACTTCGTCTTCGCAACGCAGTCTTCGCAACGCGGTCTTCGCAAGCCGGACAATCAGACCCCACCACGCGTCGCTGTACGTTCTCGCATTCGGTGAAGTCGACAGATCGCAGGCACTCCTCCAGCCTCTGCGGAGTCGCTTAGCCGTCAGACTCAGCTATCTCCTTCCAAGGAAATCACATAGAGACCCTGTAGATCGGTGCTACGTCGGGATTACGTGCTATAGGCAGACCCGAGAGGGGCGCCCTGTTCCTTGAGGGGAGGGTACGTGTACCTTGTTTCAATCGGTCCAAGAAACCGTTTGACCCGACCGTGGCCCGAGGAGATTCCGATACCCCTCAAGGCATTCCACTCCAGACCACTGCTTGCCTTCGAACTCTTTTCCGCCCTCGTATTGTGGCCTCGGATCGGCGGACTCCAAGCCCAGGACTCGGACGAGAACGCGTCGGACCATGCCATAACGGCTTCGATCGGGCCCTTCTTGCGTGGCACCAAGATCAAGGGCGGAGTCGAGCCCATACTCGGTGGCGAGGCCAATCTTCACCTCCCTTGGCATCTCTCGGTGGGCGTGGCCGGCGCGGGTCTGCTGAGACCCGTAGGCCTTGTTGAGTCCGGGTCAAACTTGGGGACTGATCTGCGAATGGGCTACGGGGGTCTCCTCTTCGGGTATCGATTCAAGACGCACGGTCCGGTGTCGGTCAAGGGGCGCCTTCTGTTGGGCGCGGGAAACGCTGAGGTGCGCGCCGTACCGGTGGGAAACGAGCTCGGCGTCGACAACTTCATGGTGTTTGAGCCGGACGTAGTGGTACAGGTACGCACCAAGGGAGGACTCCTCCTCGGGCTCGGAGCCGGGTACCGCATGGTTCTGGGCGTTCAGGACTTGCCCAATTGGGTCGCCTCCGACCTAGGAGGGGGGAGCCTGACGATCGCACTGTTGATCTCCTAGGAGCGCGAACGGAAACTAGGCAGTGGGCTCCTTGGCCCGCTCCGCCATCGCAGCAACCAGGCGAACAACCACTGAGAGACCTGACAGGGACATCGACTCCTCGCCCCGAACCTCCTCCATCAGCTTTCGAAAGCGACCGTACTCAGCCGTGTTCGTATACGGCGCTCCTCCGTCCTCGCAACCAAGAGCGAGCCTAGTAAGCGACGAATGGGCTCGGCTCAGGTCCGCAGCCATCGCCAACACCGCCCGCTGCTCCCACCGGTCCTCCGAGGCGGATTCGAAGATCGCGTGCCTGAGCCACGCAATGTGAAGTGACTCGGCCACCCTGTAGTACGCCCGGCCCGCCGTGAGGGGCGCCGATCCGGTCTCCCGGGCCACCCGGAGAATCTCCAGCAGCTGGTCGAGGAAGCGCAGGGTAATGAGCATTCGGGCCAAGCCCGGCTCCGTACCGTGCCTCTCGATCTCGGCCACCCGGTGCTCATACACGATCCTGTCCTCGCCAACGACAATGTCCCCGAAGTTCCTCCGAAGGCCTTCAAGCTTCTCCCGATTCTCGCCAATCAGCGCGGTCGTGCTGCGGTGACTCGCGACGTTCTCGAGCAACCAGCGGGCGGTTCTCTCCAGAACCCGGGAAAACCCCAGCAACCAACGGTAGGCCACCCTTGACGAGAACTCCCCCTCGGCGACCCTGATTCTCCGAATGAGATCGTGGTGCCCTGCGAGGCGCGCTGCGACAAGCCACGCGCGGGCCACTCTAGCTACCCCATGTCCCGTATCCCCAGACACGCGATGCACGAAGGTCGCTCCCATGAGCCCCACCAAGTCGTTCGTCAGCTGACAGGCGACGATCTCCCTGCGAAGCCGGTGCTGCTGCAGGCCCTCTTGGCCAGCAGCCCTTACGGCGGCGGCGGGAAAATAGTGCAGGAGGTAGCCTCCGGTGGCCGGGTCATCGGGGAGCCCACTCTTCAACAGCCCGCTCATGAGCTGCATCTTAGCGTAGGCGAGCAACACGCAGAGTTCGGGACGCGAAAGCGAGCGGTCGTGCATCTCGAGCCGGTCCACCAATACCTCCCAAGTGGGCAGATGCTCGGCAAGACGGTCTAGGCCGCCCTTCTTCTCCAGTGCGGACATGAGGTCGCGAAAGTCGTCCGGCCCCTCTTTCGCCCGCAGCTCGTCCAGTGAGATCGCAAGACTCTGGCACTCGCAGTCGGCCAGGACCAACCCTGCGACGGAGTGGGTGAGCTCCCCAAGGAGCTGGTTTCGGTCCTCCTTGCTCAATGTGCCCCTGCGCGCCGGATGCCTGAGTAGGATCTTGAGGTTGACTTCACGGTCGGAGAGATCCGCCCCGCCGCAATTGTCGAGAGCGTCGGTGTTCAGTCGTCCGCCCCGCAGAGCGAAGTCGATCCTCGCCCTCTGCGTGAAACCCAGGTTGCCGCCTTCCCCCACGATTCGGACTCGGAGCTCATCCGAGTTCACCCGGACGGCGTCGTTTTGCGGGTCCCCCGCGTCGACATGGGACTCGAAGGCAGCCTTCACGTAAGTCCCGATCCCGCCGTTCCAGAGAAGCTCTGCGGGGGCCCGAAGCACCGCCCGGATCAGGGCCTCTCCGTCCAGCGCGCTCACCGTATCAGGAAGGCCAAGCGCCGTACAGGCCTCGGGGGTAAGATCGACCTCCTTGGCCCCCCGGGACACGATAATGGCCCCAGGGCTGAGACACCCACGATCGTAATCGTCCCAGCTGGACGCCTCCAAAGCGAAGAGGCGCTGTCGCTCCCTGAAGGAGGCTTCCGGATTCGGATCGGGATCAATGAAGACGTGACGATGATCGAAAGCAGCGACGAGCTTGATCTGGGTGGAACGGAGCATCCCGTTGCCGAAGACGTCTCCGCTCATGTCCCCAATCCCCACGACGGTGAACGGCTCCGCCTGAATGTTCTTCCCCCGCTCCCTGAAATGTCGCTTCACGCATTCCCACGCGCCTCCAGCCGTGATGCCAACCGTCTTGTGGTCATAGCCCCGCGATCCCCCGGACGCGAAGGCATCGCCCAACCAAAAGTCGTATTCGGCCGCAACCCCGTTGGCCACGTCCGAGTACTGAGCCGTGCCCTTGTCGGCCGCGACGACCAGATACGGGTCGGGCTTGTCCCAGCAGACGACGTGTTCCGGAGGAATGACGTTGCCCTCGTGGTCGAGATTGTCCGTGAGATCCAAGAGTCCGCGTATGAGGGTCTTGTACTGCTCGCGGGCCTCGTCGCTCATGTGGGCGGGGTGGGTGACCGCTCGGAGCGTGACGTATCCGCCCTTGGAGCCGGCCGGCACAATGACCGCGTTCTTGACCATCTGCGTGTTGACGAGCCCCAGGATCTCGGTGCGGAAGTCGTAGGGCCGGTCACTGTACCGGATTCCGCCCCGCGCTACCCTCGCCCCGCGAAGGTGAACGCCCTCCATCCGGGAGGAGTGGACCCACACCTCATACAGGAGTTTCGTGCGAGCCAAATCCCGGAGCGCCTTGGCGGACACCTTAAAGGAGATGTACGGGACGCCCCCGGATCGGCGCGTGGGCGAGCTTCCACCGTTCCTGAAGTAGTTTGTGCGCACCGTAGCGTCGAGTAGCATCATCATCCGACGGAGGGCCCGGTCGTCAGTCAAGAGTGTGACGGATTTCATGCGCCTCAAGAAAACTCCACGCAGCTCCTCGACGATCGCCTCGCGGTCCTTCCTCTTGGCAGGCCCTTCCAAGTCGAACTTCGCCATATAGATCTCAAGAAGGACCCGGGCGATGTTGGGATAGCCCACAAGGGCGGAGGGTAGCGACTCTCGGCTCGGGACGACCCCCAGTTGGAACGCGTACCCGACGTACGCTCGCAGGATGTCGACCTCTCTCCACGATAGGCCGGCAAGCAGGACGAGGGCATTCAACCGGTCGTTTGTCGCGTCTCCGAGGCGGACGGCCAAGATGGCCTCGGCGAGGCGTGTCCCATGCCGCTCCACGTCAAGCGGCCGACCGTTCGAATCCTGAACGGAGAAAGAGTAGATGATGGAATCGGGTGCATCCTTCCCCTTGATCTCATAAGGTACTACCGCGATGACCCGGAGGCCCGCATTCTCCAGGATGGGCATGAAATCGGAGAGGATCAGCCGTTCGCCACACAGGCACAGCTTCAGTTCGGTAGTGGCTCCGCCCTCCTCCTCGGCGCTCCCGGGGGAAAACGAGATGGACACGGTGTGGTTGTCGGCGAGCATCGCCTCCAGCTCAAGGATATCCTGAACGGCGACCGCTGGCTCTGTTGCGGCACGGTACTCGGGGCTGAAGCTCTCCCCATACCGATGGGCCAGACGTCGCGCCTCATCCGGAGAGCGAACGTTCTCGAGGCCTGAGCGGACACGGTCCTGCCAGGAGCGGATGAGTTCTCGGACGAGGGTCTCGAGGTCGTGGCTCTCGAGCGCGACAATCTTCTCGCCCGGAGCAGCCATATAGAAGTGGAGGCGAGCCTGCCCGCCCTCACCCAGCGCAAGATGGTAGTTGAGGACTTCTCCGTGAAGGCGCTGTACGAGGGCCTGCTCGAGGACCCTGCGGACCTCACCAGAGAATCTGTCCTTGGGAATGATGATCAGGACCGAAACACCGCGGCGAAGGGGGTCCTCCTGGACGACCACGTGGACTCCGCCGGCGTGATGAGACGTGAGGACGATCTGCACCTCGTCTCTGATCTGCTCAACGGAAGAGACGAACAGCTCTTCCTTGGGCATTGAGCTGAAGATCGCCTTAATCTCCTTGTAGTCGTGCGAGCCCTCGGCAGCCGCCGAGTTCTCAAGAATCAGTTCAAGTTTCCGGCGGACAATCGGAATGTTCTCCGCCTTCTCCGAATAGGCCTTCGAGGTGAATAGGCCAACGAACCGGCGCTCGCCCAAGACCCTTCCGTCGCGCGAGATCTTCTTGACGCCGATGTAGTCCATTCTTGCGAGCCGGTGCACGGTCGCGAGGGCGTTGGTCTTGCTGATGATCAGGTGCGGGCCCCTCTCGACGAGTTCCCGCAATCCCGGCTTGAGGTCGCTAACAAGGACCGGCTCCGCATATGAGGAAGTGGCCTCATTCCTCAGCACGCCCAGCCCAGACCCCGGCTCCACGACGATAGCCTTGCCACCCTCCACGTCCACCAGGTCGTACACGCGGTAACCCAGAAAGACGAATCCGCCGTCCCGGAGCCAGCGCAGGAATGCCTGAATCTCCGCAAGCTCGCCTCGGATCTCCGCGAGCCCGTCCATGCGTTCCGCAAGCTCGGCTACGACGCGATTCACCGCACGGATCATCGGCTGGAAGTCGTCCGTCGCTCGCACCACGTCTTGAAGTCGGGCGCTGGCCTCGTCCCCGAGATAGTTCTGAAGCTCCGGATCCGCCACGCGGGCCACCTCGCAATGCACCAGAGACTCCTTCGGCCCCCCTTCGCGGGACGGACGGACGGCGGTGACCTCTCCATCCTCGCTCCGCTCGACTTGGATGACTGGGTAGATGAGATGTTCGATCGCGAGGTCCTGCGTGTGCAGGAACTCGCGCAGGGAGTCGACGATGAATGGACGCTCCGAAATGTGCGTCCGCAGCACCGTTACCGGTGCGTACCAACCCTCGTTATCGACGTCGGGGTTGAACACTTCCACATCGACCTGGCCAGGCCGACACCGCTGGAGGAACCGCCACGCTCCCAAAACAAGTCGTGCCAGCGCGTCGACACTGCGCTTTTCCAAGAACTTCCGGGTCGCCTTTGAGAGGAAGAGCTCGGCGAACGAGACGACAAGCTCAGCCTCATCGGAGGAGACCTCTCGCACGAGTTGGCGGCAAACAGCGTCGACCGTCGGTGATTCCTGCCGGAGGCGACGGACGGTCGCTTCGGAGGTGTCGCTCATGGGAGGGTCAGGCAGAGCCTGTGCACGTTGGCGCTGCGACGATGAGAGGGCCTTTGTCCGTGACAGGGGAAGATAGAAGGGGCCTTAGGTCTCTACAAGAATGTCGCATCATGGCCGGGAGCGGACTGCCCGAGAGCTTGGCTCTCGGCACTGGCCCCCGCTCACCGGATGCATCTAGCTTGCAGGCTCCAGTCCACGCCTCCCGATAGCTGGAAGCGGATGCATCTCACCTTCACCGATCCCACATGGGTCGGCGCCTTCCGCGACGAACTTCCTCCGTCGCCCACGCACCGGATCGATCCGGGGTGAACGGGCGGGGATCCGCGGCAGGACCGCACACTCTGCCGATTCACGTGGAGCGCCACGGGAGCGGCGCCCGGCCCATCGTGTTGGTACACGGCTACGGAGCGAGTGCCTTCTCCTGGCGGTATTGGATTCCCTCCTTGGCCAAGGATCACGAGGTGTGGGCCGTGGATCTGAAGGGACACGGATCGGCGCCCGCTCCTTGCGATCCTCGCTACGCACCACACGACCACGCCGAGCTCGTCCATTGCTTTATCGTCCACAGGAACCTGCGTCAGCTGACGCTCTTCGGACACTCCATGGGTGGGGGGGTGGCGCTGCTGGTCGCGTTGCGGCTATTGAACAAGAAGTGGCTTCGGCGCCTTGTCCTCGTCTCGAGTGCCGCCTATCCCCAGCGCCTGCCTCGGTTTGTCAAGCTCGCCCGCATGGGCTGGCGCGCCCGGTGGCTCTTCGCAGCCGTTCCAAAGCGTCCGCTCATAAGACAGGTCTTGCGATCGGTTGTTCACGATCCGTCGGGCGTGAGTGGGGAACAGGTGGAGGCCTACGCCGAGCCGCTCGGCAGGGCCTCGCACCGCCTTGCCCTGATCAAGACCGCGTGTAGCATCGTCCCGGGCGATATCCGCGAGCTGAACACGCGCTTCTCCGAGATAGGCGTCCCGACGCTGCTGCTGTGGGGACGCGAGGACCGGGTGGTCCCGCTTTGGGTGGGCGAACGGCTCTGCGAGGTGATGCCTTGCGCCACCCTGAAGGTTCTGGAGGACTGTGGCCACCTTCCGGCCGAGGAGCGCCCAACGGACTCCCTAGAGATCGTTACCGCCTTTCTCACGGGTGACGCCTCAGCCGTTCTCTCAGCAGGGTGAAGAGCATCTTGCCGCCCGCCCGCGCGGTACCGAGGATCGAGCCCGAAATCTTGGACTTCCCGCCCGATCGAGGTCCGTGGGCGACCTCGATCTCGGCAATCCGAAATCCGCACCGAACGGCTCGGACCTGCATCTGCAGTGTCCAACCCCAACTGCGGTCGCTCATCTTCAACTCCTGGAGCTTCCGAACACTGATCGCCCGGAACGGGGGAAGGTCTCGGAAACTCCGACCGAAGAGCAGACGGGTCATCAACAGGATGAGGCGATTTCCGAGACGGGCGTGGGGGAAGAGAGTCCCCACTCTTCCTCCTCCGCGCAGCCGGACGCCCAACGCGAGGTCGGCCTCCCCTCTGAGTACCGGATCCGAGACCCTGTCGATCTGGGCGGGACCTTCCGAGTGATCGGCGTCCAGGAACACCACGACGGTCGGAGGACTAGGCATCGAACGCAGGAAATCGATGCCAGCCAGGCAGGTCGCGCCGTAGCCCCGGCGGGGCTCCGCGACCAGATACGCACCCCCGCGAACCGCGACATCAGGGGTCCGGTCGGTGGAGCCGTTGTCCACGACCACGACCGGCCCCACGGACCTGGTCCGAAGGTCAGCCAGGACTCCGGGAAGCGTCTCTTCCTCGTTGAGGGCAGGTATGAGCACGGCAACGGAGCCTGTCACGGGCGGAGTAGAGTCAGGAGATGATCGATGAGGGTCCATGGTGAAGCTAACGCCCCCTGACGGCGAACCCCTCATCGGAGCAGGGGGAGGTCTCGCGGCCATGGGGGCCGTAGAGCTTGGTCTTCTTGCGGCGGCCGCCTGGTGGCCTGGCCGGGGCTTCCCCTGGCCGGGGCTCCTGTTCGTCGGCGGCGCCTTTCTCGCCTACACGCTCGCTGTTTGCTGCACAGAAGCAACAGGGCGCACCAGACGCAACCTGGGGAGCGGACCGTCGGCACACCCCGCTCCGGGGCGGCCGGCCGGTGGAGGAGCGTCAGGAAGCCCCGCAAAGGCAGAACTCAGGATCATATGGGGGTGGGCGGTGGTCTTTCGTCTGGTCATCCT
Source organism: uncultured Gemmatimonadaceae bacterium (assembly GCA_964572045.1). Taxonomy (GTDB): domain Bacteria; phylum Gemmatimonadota; class Gemmatimonadetes; order Longimicrobiales; family Gaopeijiaceae; genus CBDCKR01. The sequence continues at coordinate 2,657 of CAZNEI010000047.1, read as the reverse complement.
TCCCGTACCCCCTGAGCTCACCGACGACTTCTATCGGTACCTTTGGGACGGACACGTCCAGCTTCAGGGGATTAATCCGTACATGTACGCGCCTGCGGATCCAGCGCTCGAGGGAGTGCGCACCCCTTGGCACGGGCTCATCAACAACCCTGCCGTGCCCACCGTGTACCCGCCTCTCGCCCAGGTCGTCTTTCTCTTAAACGCCCTCGCGGGGGGAACAGTCCTGGGCCTGAAGCTGGTATGGGTCGCGCTCGACCTCCTGACCGCGTTCTTGCTCGGGCGGGTTGCGAGGTGGTCCGGAAGGAGCCCGAACAAGGTGGCGGTCCTCTACCTTTGGTCGCCGCTCCTGATCGTCGAGACCGCATGGAACGCGCACATCGAGACGCTAGGGCTCGTCTTCCTCGCGCTCGTCCTCTACTCCGGCACCCAACCCACCCGCGGGGGCTTCGCTCTCGGTCTGGCCACCCTCGCCAAGTTTGCGCCGGCAGCGGCACTCCCTCCCCTTTGGCGGATGCACGGATGGCGCCTCCCGCTCGCATTCGGGGCGACTCTCTGTGCGCTCCATCTGCCCTATCTCTCGGCGGGAACGAGGCTCTGGGGAGGCCTTGTGACCTTTGCCGAGCACTGGCGGTTCCAGGAAGGAGCGTTCGCCGTGCTGGAGCAGATCGTTCCCGGCCCTCAAGCCCCGCGCATCGCTGCCGGCTTGATCGTCATCGGTATCATCGCCTGGACGACGTGGCGGTCATACGACGCCGAGCGGGCGCTCTTCTGGATCCTTGGAGGCGGACTGCTCGTCTCCCACACGGTTCACCCCTGGTACGTGCTCTGGACCCTCCCCTTCGCCGCACTGCGGCGGAGCCGGGGCTGGGTGCTGCTAAGCGGGCTCGTATTCCTCGGATACTGGGGAATCGAGACGTACCATACTCAGGGGGTCTGGCCCCAGCCCTTGTGGGCCCGCTTGGGGCTCTGGGTACCTGTGCTCGGCTTGCTCGCCTTCGACGCGCTTCCCCGCCGGGGGCGCGGCCGGGATACGGCACATGTCCTCCAAGCCGCTCAGACCCAAGCCCACGTAGCCCGAACCAAAGAGGATGATGAACGGCACTGATCCGTAGAAGCCTTCCGCGAGTGCGACCGCAAGATACGCCACCATCGCCGATCCCACGAACAGCTTGAGCACCAGGTCACGCGCGAGCACCGGGGCGTGGTAGGCACTGCGCTTGGCCGCGCCCAGCTTGGGAGTCCTCACGAACGGATCGGGGCCTCCGTGGAGGAGACCTCGCATCACGGCCCCGGTTACAGCTACCGTCAAGCCGATGCCAAGAGCCAAGGCCTGGGGGACGGCTCGTCCGCTCCAGCTTGCACTTCGGCCGCGCCGGCGGGCCGCCCGGGCATAAAACACGAGAAACGGCACTGTAGCCGCCGAAAACACGAGGAGATCCGGGAGCAGGTAGTGCTCGATCCCGAGCGTCCGTCGGGCAACCTGCGACGGAAGAAGCAAGAGTCCCAAGAGCAGCGTGAGGGGATGAGCCAAGTGGCCGCAGAGGTGCACCGCAGCTTCCAGTTTCACGGCCAAGGGCCAGGGGCCACGCAGCAGCCGGGGAAGAATCTTCTTCGCCGTTTGAATCCCTCCCTGTGACCAACGCCTCTGTTGAACCTCGAGAGCGGAGGCCGTGGACGGGATCTCGGCAAGGACACCGACATCGTCCAGAAAGACGAACCGCCACCCCGCCATCTGAGCCCGATAGCTCAGGTCCAGATCCTCTGTCAACGTGTCGAACGCCCAGCCCCCCGCCGCGTGAACGCATTCACGTCTCCACATGCCGGCCGTGCCATTGAAGTTGAAGAAGCGACCGCTCTTATGGCGACCGCCTTGCTCAAAGAAGAAGTGGCCGTCGAGAAAGAGACTTTGGCCCCTGGTCAGCCAGCTCTCATCAGGGTTCAGGTGGTCCCAGCGAGCCTGCACCATGCCGACGCCAGGGTCCTGGAACGGGGGAAGGAGTTGTCGGATCAGGTCAGGGGGGGCTACAAAGTCAGCGTCGAGAATGAGTAGGAACTCCCCGGACGACCGCTCGGTCCCGTAGGCCAGGGCACCTGCCTTGAACCCGGACCGCGTTCCGCGGCGGACATGCTCTACCGACACCCCCCGGGCTCGCCACGCCTCCGCGAGCGTCGCGGCACGGGTCGACGTCCCGTCGGTGGAATCGTCCAGGATCTGTACGTCGAAGCGATCCCGCGGATAGCTCTGCGCACAAGCTGCATCCACGAGTCGGTCGATAACATGGACTTCGTTATAGACGGGCAGCTGAACTGTAACACGGGGGAGCTCGGACTCAGGCCAAGGATGCCGAATCGCCGCTCCCGGCCTCCGGGCGAGCAGGAGCAGGTAGGCCCGATGCAGGGCGAAGGGTAGAAGGAGGGAAAGCACCGCGGCCGTAAGAATCAGAATGGCGTAGGCCAGTGCTTCCGGCATGTAGCTCACTCAGGTTGTCATCCAGGGAGACAAGAGGGGGGCGACTCCTCCACTGTACCGTAAACCCGGCCGTTCACCACAGGGTTCCGCGAACCGAGGAGTTGTGATGTCCATGCAAGCTACGATCGAACCCTAGTGTAGTGTCCTAAACATATCGGTGGTTAATCGGCGGCGGCGGCCATGGCCC
>CAZNEI010000046.1:0-17214 GCA_964572045.1 uncultured Gemmatimonadaceae bacterium | reverse complement strand
CGCTGATCGGCGGCATGCTGTCGTCCACGTTCTTCGTGCTGACCACCACCCCGGCCCTCTACCTGCTGTTCGAGCGCGGAGCCGGGGAGCACGCGGTGGCACCCCGTCCTGCCGCATCCCTCCGCGTGACCTCGGGTTCGATCCCGAGCAAGGCCTGAGTCAAGGGCACCCCACTTCCGGCCATCCCGCCTCTGCATTCGTCGAGACCCAACCGATCCGATCAGCCCCAAGGACTGGCGGCTTCGAGCCGGCTGCCTCTTCAAACGAGAACATTGACACCACGCCCCTTCCCCCGTGTCTATTACGTTGAGTCCCTCGCCTGTCGGAAGACTTGGTCTCGTTGCTTCGCCCGAGGCCAACGTTATGTGTGAGCACGGCTGTAAGGAGGACACCGTTTCATGCCCAAGCTCCTTCCTAGGCAATCGTTGCTCTTTCACTTGGTGGCACTTCAGTTCGCCTGTGGCGACGCGTCGGAGAGCCTCCCCCCCTCCGGCGACGATGAAGGAGAAATCTCCAGCCTGGACGGATTCGTCGATATCTTTGAGACGCTGGTGTTAGAGGAACCGGAAGGGGCACATCTGGCACAGCCCGTACTTCATTGGGATCCAGATGGAGGCTATTTGGTCTCCGAGTCTATTGAGTCACAGATTCGAGGCTATTCTCCCGACGGGGAGCTTCGCTTCTCCTTTGGCCGCCGAGGTCGTGGTCCTGGAGAGTTCAGCACTCCCGTCCAGGCTATCCGCCTATCCGACCATCGGTTGCTCGTGGGCGACGAGGACGGAAGGCTCACCTATGTCGCCCCCTCCGGGCTTGAGCAGCTCGGGGTTTCACGGAACTCGTTTTACACGATCCATGACCTGGACGTGGTCGACGACTCACTGGTACTAGTGACCGCTGACGATGGATTGTTGGCCAGTAACAAGTTACACATCCTACACGTAGTTTCCGACTCGATAGTCCGAAGTTTTTTCACCCCCATCCTAGAACCCCAATTTGTCTCCGCGGAAACCGCGGTTTCAACAACTCGTGCCGCAGTGTGGTCTGATACGATTGCCGCAGTCTACGCACTCTCCGACTCCGTCTTTTTCTTTGACACAGAAGGCGGCCGGATAGCTGCGGATCCTGTTCCATCGAGGTTGTATCAGCCTATTCAGGCCGCACGACCGGACAATATCGCCGAATTGCCGGAGTGGCTCGGATCTTTTGGTATCTTCACGAACATTTACGCTGGCCCCGCCTCAACTATTGTCCTCCAGTTCATTCAACAAGGCGCACGGAGCCTGGTCTGGTATTCGCGAAGCGACGGCCTCCTAGCCGAAGCAGCGGAAACACCGGCCCTGCATTTCGTGGATCCCACTGGGCAGAGATTATTCTTTGCCGATCCCCAATCTCTGATTCCGAACAGATGGCTCGTTGGACGGTTGATCGAAATGCAATAGTCGATTCCGCCGGCGTCGGTTTGCTCACCTGAATCGGTGAGGGCGGACGATGGAGAGATCCACTCACTTCCCGCAGCCTCGCACCGGGCACCCACTGAGGCCTGAGGAGCGAGGACCCGTGGCGTCTCGCCTGTACTTTGCCGCGAACGCTTGCCCTACTTCCGGATCGGGCGAGCGAGAAGGACGGTGCTGAACGATATCAGGGGGTTGCTCTTCGGTAGGCTCGGCCAGCCGTCGCCACGAGTGAGTGAAACGAGCATCGTGGGCACTCCGTTGACGTTGGCCGCTGCCCGAACTCCCGCCTCGGGCCGGCCATCATGTATCAACGGCAAGAAGGCGATCGGGGGGCTGCACGCCTCCTCAGCGGAGCCCCCCAAAAGAGAGGGCCGAGTGGAGTCGAATTCCGCGACCGGCGACTACTAGGATCGAGCGAGAGGCAAGCTCCAAACGAACTCTATCCCCAGCTCATCCTTGTAGCGCCCGATCACTTCTTCGTCCCCCACCTGTAAGACTCGGAACCCCTCGGGCACCTTGAGGGAGCCCAGGAGGATCCCGTCAGGACCGAATACGGTCCAATTGCGGGCATCGAGGTCACGGTCCACGTACTCCGCCACCCACAGGTATTCTTGCTCGTCCACCAGCATCCTCGAGTAGGGGGGCCGAAGCCACCCGCTCGGTGCGATGTCGGCAGATTCGTAGACGCGTACCGGGTCTTCGTCCGGCATGCTCCGCGCTATTTGGGCAAGAGCCGCCTCTCGAACCATCTCGTCGGTGAGCGTCTGGTCCAAGTTCATTTGCCGAATGACGGCTCGCATCTCCCCATCAAGGCCCGTCACCCCGATCTCCATCCGGCGGGACAGTCCAAAGTAGAGTTCACTCCGACCCACCGCCGCCGCCGGGCGATACCCCACAAAAGGGATCCTATAGGCCCAGAGTTCCTGAGTCCGAAACGCACGGACTCCTTCAGTCCCCGGACCCTCGGCAAGGACGGATGTCTCGGCCCCGACAGCCGAAAAGCGGGCGTACGTCATGTTGGCCAATGTCACGCCGTCCGGTTCTGTCCGTAGCTTGTGTCCCGCGCTCGTCGAAAAAACGTACTTGAGCAGATCCCTGGTCGACGACGAAGACCCTGCCACCACCGACCCGGCCAGCCCCCCGGATCTCGTGAAACATGTACTCCGGGGGACCCTGTTGCAGACCGATCTCAAGTAACGGGTCGCTCCCAAGCGTCCAGCTCGGCTGCGTCGCCCAAGCTCCCGTGAGATTTTCCACGATCTTGATCCCGGCACTGTCACGCACCACGACCTCGGACGGTTGGATCCGAGGTGATGGATCACACGCGGCCCCCGCCAAGAGGGTGGAAGCAAGCAACGTCGTCACAAGGGCGTCCCTGTGCGCTGTCATGGAACTACCCCATGTGCTCATGAGTGGGAGAGCCGAGACCGCTCGAAATCGAAGGGATTGCGAATCGTCCGATCACCGATGGAGGTGTGCTGCATCGGCATATGTGCCGGGGGGCCCTTGTGTTCCTTGGGGCCACGGCGTTCAGGTCCCACGGGCTTGGCGCTCCGGGGAACGCTGGACGGCATGGCGACGGTCGAGTCGACCGTGACGGGGGCGTCCGTGAAGGCCTATGGGAAGTCTCGCTGGCCTAATCGCGTGGGAGCTGGATCGTCAAGTCCGCCTGCCTCTTGAACAGCCTCGGGAATGGAAGATCTTCCCAGGCCACTACTTGAGTGTCCGTGAAAGCGACGATGTGGGACGGGCCAGCATCCTGGCGCCCCAGCGGTTCCCCGGTTGCGACGTTGAAGAAACGGAGTTCGGTAGGGAGACCTTCCGGTCCGAACCGCCCCGATTCCACCACCTGGACGACCAGTGTGCGTTCACTGAGTGGCCATGCCTCCAGAGACAAGTGCGTCGTTCCGGTCTTCGGATCAGCAGCAACCTGGTATCGACCGCCTGGCAATTCGTTCATCGTTGTACGGGCGTACGGCTCCTGAACTCGTGTCCACGCGCGGATCCCCTCCAGAGAAAAGGCCCGGATCTCCGGAAGGAGGTAGGGAACGACGATCAGCAGCTGAAGATCCGAGAAGCAGGTGAGAGCGCCTTGAGCCGAGTAGAAGTCCATATTGGCCTGAAACCTAGGTGACACCTCCCCCGACATCGCCAACGGCTCGCCGAACGAACTCACCAGTTCCCCGTTCCAGTCGATTTCATGCAGGATCTTCCCATCGTGCAAGGCAAGGACGAAGAGGCGCTGCCCAAGGATGCAATAGTCCTCCGGGAATACTTCGAGTCTCAGTTCTCCGTCGAAGCGGAGGCCTCCCTGCTCGGGGACCAAGAAGACGAGCTTGTTCGAATTAAGTACCAGAAACCGTCCGTCGGGATGGAAGTCCACCGCGCTGAGGGATCGAAACTCCTCTGGCCCAGCTCCCGGCTTTCCGGCCACCCCGCCCAGTGCACCGTCTGGCTTGATCCAAGTCACTCGCTGGGTAAGTTCATCGGTGAATACGATGTCCCCTCCGGCGGAGACAGCCACGTCATTGATCGATCCCAGCACCTGCGTATCATCTCCCTCGAATACGCCGAACGAGTACGTGGTGGCCCCGAGTCGTAGGACCTGACTCTCAGAGGAGAGAGGGATCAACGCGATCATGGCCAGCATGATCGATCCGGACCGACTGCATTGTTTCATGATGGACCTTGGGGTGCATGAGAGGCACGCGATGGGCGCCCGACACCCTTTTGATCGCCAGCGGGACCGAGGACGGCAGCATCGCGCCTCACGACCATTCCGAACAGTAGGTCCTGACTGGAGAGCCGAGCGATTCGCTAACCTCATCCGCGTCCCTGAACCCGTGTTTTCCTCCAATTCAGGCAACAAGGCGCACTGAACCTGACCTGATATTCGCGAAGCGACCGCCCCCTGGCCGAAACAGCAAAAACACCGGCTCTGCATTTCGTGTATCCCACTGGGCACAGATTAGTCTTCGCCAATCCTCAATCTCTGATTCCGAACATGTGGCTCGTTGGACGGTTGATGCAAACACAATAGTCGATTCTGCCGACGTCGGATTGCTCATCTGGACCGGTGAGTTGGGCGATCGGGGGACCCATTCGCGGATCTCGGACACGACGACAAGGACGTTCACGCAGCAAACATAGTTCGTGCATCGGTTCCTCAAGAGGAGACCATTTGGACCGAGGCCTGACGAGTGGCGTCTGTTGCGGCCTCGGTCATGAGCCTGCATTATAGCGCACTCAAGAGCTCGTGGACTGAAGGGATGGCGATGACAATTGTGCGCGGCTTCAGACGATTTCGAAGTCCGCACAAACCATGCTTAGCGTTTTCGCTCGGCTCCTAGGAGGTGCTTGCAAGATGGTAACCTCTGAGGCCGATGTCATGTCGTTCCTCACAAGGTACTTGCTGCCGCAGGCCCCGGCGAGGCTGTTCTCTTTGCCCCAGGGGGATGACAACGAGAACATCGGGATTGCCGTAGGCCCGGAGAAGCTTGTGCTGCGCCGCTACGGCGTCACCCCGTTAAGCGAGGTCGCATTTGAACTACGGGTGATCGCCTTTCTCGTTGAACAGAACTTTCCAACCGCCTCAGTCCTAAGGTCGCGTGAAGGCCATCTGGTGTCACTCCTTGGTGGGGCGCCGGCAGCTCTCTTCAGGTTCGTGAATGGAGTACACATAAGTCCGAACGATAGCAACAGCGGGCTCAAAGTGGCCCGCTTGTTGGGCAAACTCCACTGCGTGACCGAGGGCGCGTCCCTTGACGGACCTCGCAGTCGGACCGACCTGAACCACGTTGATAGGTTTACCGAACTATGCGACAGTTCGGCCGTCGTCCGACGTGTTCCAGGCATGTTGAAGTTCAGGTCGGCATTACAAACCGCCCTCTCGTCATTCCATCAGTTTAGGACTCCAGGTAATGCGAGACTTCCTCTCGGACTGATTCACCACGACACTCACTATACGAATCTCCTAGTTGACGAGACCGAGAGCATCGTGGCCCTCTTGGATTTCGATGAAGCCTATTTCGGTCCGCTCGTCCTCGATGTGGCGTCCCTCATCAGAATCTGGGCGTTCGAGACCGAATCAGAAATCGATTCACGCAGGTTAGTCAACGTACTGGAGGCATACAGCGAGTCCCGTCCGTTATCGGACGAAGAAATCGCAAGCCTACCTTCCGCCGTTCTACTCGTCACCGCAGCGGATGCGTGTGACTATCTGCTGCGAAGGTTCAACAGAGATCCGAGCTCGATGCGGCCTCATGAATCAGAGGCGGTCGCCAGATTCCTAAGATTGAACGCTAGCGCGGACTGGCTCCAAGCGATCCGATGACACTCTCGTCGCTTGCCCTATAGGTGCCCCCGATTTCCGTGAACAGTAGCTTAGCCCTTCTTCCGGGCTCTATGGGAAGCGGAGGCACCGGATGTCTCGGAGCACAGAAGAGCGGGATTCGGGGAAGAGCCGCGGTGGTCGGGGAGGTCTGCCCAAGCGGTGGAGCGCGCGGCGGAAGGCCGGGGTGGTCTTGCGGCTGCTTGGGGGCGAGGAGATCGGCGATGTGAGCCGAGAGGTTCGGGTTGCGCCGCCGGAGCTCAAGAGGCGGCGGCGCCCGGGCTCGCAAGAACCTCAGCAGAAGAACGGCCTGATCTTTAAGCCGCCCACTCGTCCAGAGAACCGGAACCGGTACGGACGGACCTAGTCGGAGCCCACATCGGTGCCAAATCAGACCCCGCCATGATCCAGAACCTAAGGTCGGCACTACGCATGCTCGCTGCCCGCCCCGGTTACACGCTAGTGGCCGTTGGTTGTCTTGGGCTGGGCATCGGCGTCAACATTGCGCTATTCGGTGTCGTGGACGCGTTGCTTCTTCGCCCTCCGGCCGGAGTGGCCGAGCCGGAGAGCTTGGTCCGAGTGCGCCTCAGATCGAATCCGAGGTCTCTAGCGGGCGGGACCGGGCCGACGGCCAACTACGATCAGTACCGCCGCATTGCCGAGGAGCGGGCGGACATCCTGTCAGGTCTCGCTGCGTACGGTAGAAGGGACGGTACTCTGGACGGTGGTCCCGGGGCGTCTCCTGTCGTGATGACCGCTGTGACGACGAACTATTTCTCCGTTCTGGGCGTGCGGCCGCGGCTCGGACGATTCTTCGATACTAGCCGGGGAGAGCGAGGGAGGGGCGCGGGGATGGCGGTTCTCAGCCATCGCATGTGGGAGCAGGCCTACGGCGCGGATCAGGGCATCGTCGGCCGATCCATACGGGTGAATAGTGTGCCGCTCACTATTGTCGGGATCGCGCCGAAGAGGTTCGTCGGTGTGGATCTAGGCGACCCCGACCTGTGGATTCCCATGGGACTCGTCGCGCTTCCGGAGTTCGGCGGAGACGGTTCCATGCCCCTCAGAGAGTACTGGCTCCAGTTCGTGGGTCGGCTTCAGTCGGGGGTGAGCCTATTGCAAGCCACCGGAATGGCGCCAACGGAGAGTATCGCACCGTTCACTGTGCTGCCCTTTGCGGAGCCGAGTTCTCTGGGCTCCGTGGGTCCGATACCGGTGTCGTTTCTTCCGCCCAGGACGATGTTCTTTGAGAACCAACAGGGCCGGAACCCCGTTCCCCTCTGGGCGCTGGGCATCTCGGCGGCGCTCCTGTTGCTTGCGTGCGGTACGGTGGCGAATCTGCTGCTGGCACAAGCTGTGGAGCGCGAGACGGACATCGCGATCCGACTAGCTGTCGGGGGCTCTCCCGGACTCATCTTGCGCGAACAGATCCTCGGGAGCCTCCTCCTGGCTCTGATGTCTTTGGTGGTTGCTACCGCCTTGGCCTCGCTAAGCATCGCCCTCGTCCACAAACTCCCCATCCCCCCAATCCCAAATGTCGTGAACGGGCGGAGCGTGACGCTTGGTCTTGGACTTGCGCTGCTCACGCCGCTTGTCTTCGGAGTGGCTCCGGCAGTGTGGGCGGCACGCCGAGAAGTGGGAGTTGCACTCAAGGAGTACGGTGGTGGGATCACAGCCCCGTCGCGACTCCAGAACCGCCTTATGGCTGGGCACACGGCGATCGCTTTTGTGCTCGTCTTGATCGCCGGCCTCTTCCTCCGGAGCTTACTTAATGCTCGCCGGATCGACACCGGAATGGACCTCGAACGAGTGGCGGTAATCTACACCGACGATCAATGGCGGATTGCCGACGATACCGACCTCGTTACCGTAGCCCTGGACCGACTAGGCTTCCTTCCGAGCGTCGAGACCGCGGCGGTGGGCAGCATCGTCCCGTTTTACATGCTTACTCGGAGAGGATTTCAAATCTCTGATGGACGGCCGGACGAAACACAACCCGGATCTGTGCTGTCGAATTCCGTCGGTCCGGACTACTTTCGCGCGTTGGGAATCGGACTCGTGGGAGGTCGCTTGTTCGACGAACAAGACCGGCCCGACTCCTCGCCTGTGGCGATCGTGAGTGAGAGGCTCGTACAGGAGGCCTGGGCCGGAAACTCACCGATCGGGCAGTGCATAAGGGTACCGTATGCTTTCGGAGACGCCTGCGTTCAGGTCATAGGCGTAGCCGCCGACGTGAGATACGAGGGATTATTGACGGAGCCGAGTGCCGTGCTTTACGTCCCGGAAGGCCAGGTACCCGGACCGGGGACGCCCGCCATCTTCGTTCGGACAGGTCAGGATACGCGGGGGGCGCTTCAGTCAATACGCTCGGAGATCCAAGCACTCCATTCGTCAATGCCCTTCGTGCGGGTAGAGCCGTTAGGTGCCCGGCTCCGACCCCAGCTCATGCGATGGGAGGTGGCGACGAAGTTGTTCACCGTCCTCGGTGTGATCGCCGGCCTCTTGGGCGCGGGAGGGCTCTATATGGTGGTGACTTTCAACGTCTCACAGCGAACCCGAGAGCTTGGCATCAGATCTTCACTCGGAGCCCAGCCTCACCATCTGTTGTGCATGGTTCTCCTTGAGGGCTTGAAGGTTGCCGGCGTCGGCATCCTACTTGGAGCGATTCTCGGCGCAGCTGTTGCGGCGATGTTTGGGAATCAGTTCGTCGGACTGACCTACACAGATGTTCCGACTTATCTCGCGGTCGCATCGGTCATGATACTGGTCGCGGTAACGGCTTGCCTCCGACCTGCGGCCGTCGCGGCGGCGGCAGATCCCGTCGTCGCCCTGGGTTCTCACCGACGACACCGAGAAGGCCGTTAAGACTCTCCACGAGCTGGGCGGAATCCGGATGCCGATCGCAAGCGTCCATAACACCCCCTCCGCGTTGTAAGGGTATTCGTGCTGCCTGCCGAGTGAGCCCTTGGCGGAGGTCGTAGACGGAAGATGCTTGGAGCGAGCACGCGTGGGTCGGCGAGCGGCGAGCATCCGATCCGGAGCATCAGGCGCCGTCCAACACCGTCCTTCCGGCCCGCACGAGCATGGGATAGGGCACGTTTCCGACGAAGTACAAGGCGCTTTGGCCCACCGCGAGGACGCGCGGCAGGGACCCGGTCTGTTGGGTGAACGTCCCGGTCGCCGGGTCCAGGAACCAGGAGTGGATCTCTCCATCGTCCATCTCTCCCCCGTAGCCGCGGATGACTCCCAGCTGGACGAGCAGGCGGGTGGGAGAGACGAGGTTGACGCTTCCGAGGCTATGCTGGCTGTTCGTTTCGGGGTCCAAGAGGTGCTGCACGCCCGGCCGGCCCCCGAGCGAGCCGGCCACCAACCTCATCTGCCGGTATTCCGGGATTTCGGCCTCCCAGAGTAGGCTTCCGGCGGGATCGTAGGCCGTAATGCTCGGGGTATTGCCCGCAACGTGAATCAGGCTCCCGGTCCTCGGATCGCACACGATCCGACCGCGACCTAGGCTTCTCTGGTACGTATCCCGCAGGGAGGGTGGGAAGTCGCCGGGAGGTTCGGGCGCCGGCGCGAAGGATCGAACCGATCCTCTTTCCGTGTCGAACTCGTGGATCAGAAAACCGTTGAAGACTCCATGAAAGAAGATCCTCTCCCCGAGCAGGCAGAAGTCGATGAACGGACCCGGTATGGAGGACTCCCCGAGCGGATCGAGATCCACATCGTAGGTGTTGAGGCGAGCGTTTCCAGGATCGAGCAGGAGGAGCGTTCCGGAGTCCGTGACTCGAACCCTCATGGGAGCGCGGAACTCGCCCGGCCCTCGGCCGCTTCGCCCGGCTTGGGCCAGGAGCCGGCCCTCGGCAGAGAATCGCTTCAGCTGGTGCAGGCGCGTATCGAGGACGTAGAAGCTCCCGTCCGCTCCCTCCTTGACGTCCTCGATGAGTCCGAACGCGTCTCCGCCGGGTCCCTCCTCCAAGCTCCCCAGACGCAGGTCGCCGTCGATACGCTCCAAGAGGGCTGCAGCGTCTTGTCCGGCGGCGGCGCCCGGAGCGAGAAGCAGGATGGACAGCACCAGCGCAGATCGGCTCACCCCCGGGGGTTCCTGGCGGCGGGGAACACGGCCGCTGCGTACCGCAACCCACGACGGGCCACGGCTCAACCGTCCGCCCATATCGCCGCAGCCAGCCCTTCGACGTCCACCTCCCCTTCACTTGCGTATCTCTGCCCATACACGACGACCCTGTCTTGGACGACGTAGAACGCCGGAACGCCGGAGCCGCCGGTCGTGGACGCGAAATCCTCCTCCGACATGCGGCGATAGTCCGCCGAAAGGCGTTCCCGCTCGAGGAGGTTCGTTGCGACCTGAGTGCTCTCCTCACGGCCGACGTGTATGAGAAGGAGGTCAAGATCACCCTCGCCGAGCCGTTTGAGCATCCGAAGGCGCTGGGGCAGGACTTGACAGGTGACGAGGGCATGGGTGGAGGCGACCCATACGAGCATGCGCTCGGAGGTGGCCTCGAAGGGCCAGTCCTCACCGACGAGATCGCGGGAACGATCCGTGACCTGAGGTTGGCAGCCGACGATCAGGGCAAGAGAAGCCATGATCGCTACAGGCGACGGGCGATTCTCCATCTGTTCTCACCCTCCCCATCAACGTTGCTGAAGTAATAGGACGAGCCGTCCTCCTCGACCCACCTGAGACGGGGTGTATCTCTGATTTCGGCGATTTGCGAGCCGTCTCGATCCATGATGAGGAGATGGAGTCGAATCGCGCCTTGCTCGTCGTAATCGATGGTTTCCAACACGAATTCTCCCGTACTCGGCCACCACATGTCGGAGACCATCGAGAACGAGGCAACCCACTCCGCCCTCTCGGACCTGTCCCTGAACCCCTCGGAGGGCAGCTCGCGCGCACGGCGAAACATCCGGGTGGGCAAGGGGATCTTCTCGAAGAGGCGCCCCTGCCGTTCGAAGAGGTAGACCGTATCGGAAAGGGAATAGAACGAAGCGATCGTATCGCCCCTCAACCTACCCCCGCTCCATCCGGCGATGCCGTGGGCCGGTCCCATCCCGGCGGGGACAATGAGATCAAAGAACCGATTCCGGATGCTGCCGGTGCGGAGGTCGACGATGTAGCCCAGGCCGGACGCCAAGTGGGCTCCATCGTCCGGTGAGCCATCGGGGCGGAAGAGGGTGAAGAGCATCAGTCCGTGATCTTCCGAGAGTCGGGCCTGGTTGATCCTGCCTACATCGACCGCAACTCGCCTCAGGACCGAGTCGGCGCTCGGGTCGAGAATCGTAACCTGAGGGCTGCCCGCGACCCGATCGACCACGATGAGCGTGGAGTCTGGGGCACGGAGGAGGCCGGTCGGCATCACAAAGGGCCGGTCCGTCATCGTCAGGGTCTCTGGGAAAGCGGCCTGAAGAACACCGTCGCGGCGGTACACGCGCACCTGACCCTCGCCCTGGTCGGCCACCAGGATTTCTCCGAAGGAGTCGAGGTTCGCCGCCGGCCTCACATTGATCACGTGATCAGTCTCTTCAAGCTCGATCGTCCCGATCCACTCGAAGACCTCATTCAGCGGGGTCTCGGCCAGACCCTCGCCGCCTATCGGTGCTGAACCGAACGAAGCCTCGGGCTCCGGTCCTTCCCGGCATCCCGGGACGAGCACGGTCGCGAACGCGAGCAGCATGACGCACTGAACGCACGCTCCGGGGCGGGCGCCGCGCCCGGGTCGAATCGATCTCGTCAGGCCGGCCGGACCCCTGCGTCCGGGAGGTCGCTCCCGACCCCTAGCGCCTGAGAATCCTGACCACGTCGGCATCGAATGGATCTCTCTCGAGGACGACGATGTGTTCAACGTCTCCGTCCAGCATCCGACTCTCCCTATCGAGAGGTATGTACCCCGCCACCGAGTGACTCGGATCCACTCGAAGCCATCGGACCTCTCGCCTCGCCGGACGAGGGGTCTCCCGAATCCATAACCCTCCGCCGGCGGTGCCGATCATCCGGTCAAAGACGGGAGCGGTATCATGGCTCGCCACCTCGCGGAGAACTTCACGCCGAAACTCCACCTGCCGCTCGCTCAACGCGAGCACCTGTGGCGGCACCTCCCGGGTGGGACGCCTGGGAGCCTCATCGATCAGCCTCTGACGTTCTTCGGCGATTTCTGCCTCCGTGACGGCGCGCGCGCTGAGCGGCAAGCGGATCGGTCCGAGGTGCGTGCCATCCAGGCGATAGCGGTCGAGGGTGGCCGTGCCGTTCTCGTTCACCACCAGCTCATGCCCGGCGACGACGGCGAAGAGGGTGCGACCGAACACAAAGTCGTACAGCCCCCACGACGTAGCTCCACGGACTCCCCATCTCGGCGCATCCTCACGCTGAACCACGGTGCCTGCGATCTGCCCGGCCGGGTCGTAGCGCAGGATCCGCACCGTGTCCCGGTGCATTCCCGTGGGAGAGACGGATCGGGTCCTGTGCCACGGCTTGTCACGAAGCAGGAATCCGCCGCCGGGGATGAAGTCCACGAGGGCCGGCCTCAGGCTTCGGGTAGCGGAGAGATCCGCAGCCGCCGTGTGAGCCACTGCGAGATCCGGTCCGAATACCGTCACGCGGGCAGGCTGGAGGTCCCAAACGGCGAGCCGTCCGCCGGAAAGAGATGAGACGCCACGGATCGCAAGGAATTCGCCGGGACCCGGACCTCTGCGTCCGACGGTGGCCTCGTAGTTTCCGAGCAGCGTAAAGATGCGGATTTCTTGAACCAGGGCGTCGACAACGGCGACGGCCCCACGATCAGGCAGGAGTGCCGCCGATTGAACCGAGCCCAGCGCGTATGCGCCCTCCGCACCGGATCCTCCAAAGCGGGCGATCTCTCGGTATTCCAGCATGCCGAGATCGGCCGGGACGCGGACGTCCTCGCAGCCGGACAACAGCATCGCCGCGACACCGACCGATGCTCGGCCCCAAGACCGGAGATCTCTCATCCGATAGCCTTTCGCAGCCCTTCAGCCGTCCCGAAGCCCGCTCCCCCCGTTCGTTAGTAGCGTGGGAGTGCTCCCTCGGGTCCGCGATCGCAGGACGAAGCCGCTTCCCGGATCGAACGACGCGCCCGGCCACGCACCCCGTTCGGCGCTTGCGGGCGTAACGCCGACACCCTCCGGTCGACCGCGGCGTCCGCGGGGCCGCGGGGCGCAGCCGGTCCGATCGGCGCCGATGACGCCGATGACTAGGTTAGTAGAGACTCATGAGGAGTGAGTCTCTGGTGGGGGCCTGGACCCCATTCCGACTTCTTGGAGCGCGACGATGCCCACGAGTACGCAGAGACAGACGACGGCGGCGGCGGCGGCCTGCCTGACCCTCCTCCTCGCTCCCCTGGCGGGGGGCGCCCAGGAAGGGCCGGCCCCGGGTCCCGACTCCCTCGCCGCCCGATCCCTCCCGCTCGAGCCCGCCCGCGAGGTTCGCTTCCGCACCGACGCCGGCTCCTGGATGTCGGTCGACGTCAGCCCGGACGGGCGGACGCTGGTCTTCGATCTGCTCGGCGACCTCTACACCCTGCCGATCGAGGGCGGCACCGCGACGCCGCTCCTCACCGGTCCCGCCTTCGAGAGCCAGCCGCGCTTCAGCCCCGACGGCACCGAGATCGTCTTCGTCTCGGACCGGAGCGGGGGACAGAACCTGTGGGTGCTGGGCGCCGACGGATCCGACACGACGCAGATCACACGCGGCGGCGACAACCTGTACACGTCGCCCGAGTGGTCGCCCGACGGCGACTACCTGGTCGCGTCGCGGACCTTCAGCCCGCTCGGAGGAGCCGCCAAGCCCTGGCTCTTCCACCGCGACGGCGGGAGCGGGATCGCGCTCATCGACGAGCCCGAGCAGCTCAAGGCGATCGGCGCCGCCTTCGATCCGACGGGCCGCTACATCTACCTGGCTCAGGGGACGCGCGACTGGACCTACGACGCGGCGTTCCCCAAGTACCAGCTCATCCGCTACGACCGCGAGACCGGAAGGCAGGCCACGGTGACCGGCCGCTACGGTTCGGGCTTCCGCCCCGCCATCTCGCCCGACGGCGCCACCCTGGTCTACGGCTCGCGGCACGAGGACCAGACGGGGCTTCGCGCCCGCGACCTCGCCAGCGGCGACGAGCGCTGGCTCGTCTATCCCGTGCAGCGCGACGACATGGAGAGCCGGGCGACCCTCGACCTGCTGCCCGGCTACGCCTTCACGCCCGACGGCGGGGCGCTCGTCGCCTCCTACGGCGGCGGCCTCTGGCGGGTGCCGCTCGACGGGAGCGGGCCGGATGCGATCCCCTTCGAGGCCGACGTGGTGGTCCACGCCGGGCCGCGCCTCGACTTCGACTACCCGGTCCCGGACACGCCGACGTTCCGCGCGCGCCAGATCCGCGACGTGGCGCTCTCGCCCGACGGGAGCGAGGTGGCGTTCACGGCGCTCGGCCGCCTGTACGTGGCGGACGCCGAGGGGCGGGACGAGCCGCGCCGGATCGGCGCCGAGATCGAGGGGGTGGTGTCGCATCCCGCCTGGTCGCCCGACGGCGGGGCGCTCGCGGCCGTGAGCTGGACCGAGCCCGAGGGCGGACACCTCTGGAGGGTGGGGCGCGAGGGAGGCGACGTGCGGCGCCTGTCGGAGGCGCCGCGCTACCTGCGTGCGCCCGTCTGGGCGCCCGGCGGCGAACGCATCGTCGTGCTCGAGGCCTCCGTGCGCACACGCCTGGCGGGCGCGGGCGGAGGGAGCGGGACCGACATCGTCTGGTACGGCGCGGAGCGTGCGGGCGAGCCGGTCGTGGTGGCCGAGGCGCTCGGCCGCTCGGGACCGCACTTCCGGGCCGACGAGCCCGGCCGCATCTACCTGCACGCAGGAGAGCGCGGGCTGGTGTCGGTGCGCTGGGACGGCACCGACGAGAAGGAACACCTGAAGGTGACCGGCTTCTCGGCCAACCGCGGCGGGCCTCCCGCCAACGCCTCCTCGATCCGGATGTCGCCGGCCGGAGGCCGGGCGCTGGCCAAGGTGGCCAACGACCTCTACCTCCTGACCGTGCCGCAGGTCGGCGCGGAGCCGCCCACGGTCTCGGTGCGCGATCCGTCGGCCGCCCCGATGCCCGTCACGCGCCTGACCGAGTTCGGCGGCGAGTTCCCGTCGTGGAGCCCGGACGGCCGGGCGGCGGTCTGGGCGCTGGGCAACGCCTACTTCCGGCACGACCTCGAGGAGGCCGAGGCCTTCGCCGACAGCGTGGAGGCGGCCGAAGCGGAGGGGTCCGAGGAGCCCGGGCCCGAGCAGCCGGAGCCCGCCGAGGAGGGCGCCGGCGAGCCGGGCGAGGACGGCTCCGGTGACGAGGAGCCGCGCTACCGGCCGGCCGAGGTGAGGATCGAGCTCGACGTGGGGCGGGACCTGCCGGCGGGCCGCCTGCTGCTCACCGGCGCCCGCCTCGTCACGATGCGCGGCGACGAGGTCATCGAGCGGGGCGACATCCTCGTCGACGGCAACCGGATCGCCGCGCTCGGCTCCTCCGGCTCCATCGATCCGCCGGAGGGAGCCGAGGTGCGCGACCTGGGCGGCATGACGATCCTGCCCGGGTTCGTCGACACGCACGCACACCTTCGTCCGCCCCGCGACGTCCACACGATGCAGCCATGGGGCTACCTCGCCAACCTCGCGTTCGGCGTCACGACCACTCGCGATCCCCAGACCGGCGTCTCCGACGTCCTCACCTACGCCGACCGGGTGCGCTCGGGCGACATCGTGGGCCCGCGCATCTACTCCACCGGCCCGGGGATCTTCGGCAACTACCAGGCCGCCGAGCCGATCCGCGACCTCGACCACGCCCGCGACATCCTCCGGCGCTACGCCGAGTACTACGATACCAAGACGTTCAAGATGTACCTGGCCGGCAATCGGCAGCAGCGGCAGTGGCTGGTCATGGCGGCGCGGGAGCTCGAGCTCATGCCGACCACCGAAGCCGGCCTCGACTTCCAGCTCGACCTCACGCACGCCATCGACGGCTATCCGGGGATCGAGCACAACCTGCCCGTCTATCCGCTCTATGGCGACGTCGTGCGCCTGTTCAGCGAGACGAAGGTCGTGAACACGCCGACGCTCATCGTCTCGTTCGGCGGCCCGATGGGCGAGATCTACTGGTTCACGCGCGAGGACGTGCACGGCGACGAACGCCTGGCGCGCTTCACGCCGCACGAGACCCTGGACGCGCGCACGCGGCGCAGGGCCGGAGCAGCGGGAGCCGTGGCATGGGCGATCGACGAGGAGTACGTCTTCGAGGACCACGCGCGCTTCCTCGCCGACGTCGTCGCCGAGGGCGGCTTCGCGGGCGTCGGGAGCCACGGCCAGCTCCAGGGCCTGGGCTTCCACTGGGAGCTCTGGATGGTCGCCTCGGGCGGGATGTCGAACCACGACGCGCTCCGAGCCGCCACCCTCTTCGGGGCCCACGGGATCGGGCTCGAGCGGGAGCTCGGATCGCTCGAGCCCGGCAAGCTGGCCGACCTGGTCGTCCTGTCCCGCAATCCGCTCGACGACCTGCGCAACTCGGTGTCCGTCGAGCAGGTGATGATGAACGGGCTGCTGCTGGACGCCGAGACCCTGGACGAGGTCTGGCCCAGGCGGCGGGCGCTGGGCTACCGGGGGTTCGTGGACGACGAACCGGAGGGCGGAGAGCGCTGACGGCCTCCGCCCCTCGGCGCGTCAGCCGCCGCCCGTCCGCATCAGCACGAAGCCGTCCGGATCCAGGGTCGTGGACGAGGGCGCGGCCTCGAGCGGGATGCGGAACGTCTGCTGCCTCCCGGCGACCTCGACCCGCCGGCGCTCGGAGCCGGCGCCCGTCCCGAACTCGATCTCCAGCGGGAGGCGGAACGTCGGCCAATCGGCCTGCTGCGTCTGCCGGATCGTGACGACCGCCTCCCGGGCGTCCTCGTCCCAGGCGGTCTCCGAGCTGATCACCGGAAATCCGGGCCGGCGGAGCCACTGCTCGAAGAACCAGCCGAGGTTCGTGCCGGACGCCTCCTCCATGACGGCGCGGAAGTCCGACGTGCTCGCCACGCTGTCGCGGAAGCGCGCGTAGTAGCTGCGGATGCCGCCGAAGAAGACCTCGTCGCCCAGCATGCCGCGCAGCATGTGCAGCACCCAGCCGCCCTTCGGATAGTTGTTGTCGTTCAGCAGACGGAAGAGGTCGGACTCCTCGGGATCGATCACGGGCCGGTTCACGTCGCTCGAGGCCAGCACACGCTCGCGGCTCTCCTCCATCCGTCGCCCGAAGTCGGCAGGTCCGTCGGCCGCCTCGAAGAAGAGCGCGCCGAAGTAGGTGGCGAACCCCTCCGAGAGCCACAGGTCGTACCACTCCGACTCGGTGACGCTGTCGCCGAACCACTGGTGCGCGATCTCGTGGGAGACGGTGCCCTCCATGT
>CAZNEI010000045.1:0-17674 GCA_964572045.1 uncultured Gemmatimonadaceae bacterium | reverse complement strand
GGGGGGGACATTTCTACTTTGGCCAAACCCCGGACATTTCTACTTTGGCTTGACACAGGCAGCGCCCCAGGACCTTCCCGAGCGGAGATAGCCACCGTAGCTTCCCCCACGGAAGCTGGAGCGATCCCGCCGGTGCAGGTGGAAGCCGTGATCGACAGACGTGGTTTCGTCAAGACGGTGGCCGGTGCCGCCGTAGCGGTCGGGGGCGCGCCGCTGGCCCCGCGCCCCGTGCCGGGGCAGCCGACATCGCACCCCCGGGGGCCCGGCCAAGCCACCGGCACCGCCCTTGTCTTCGACCCACGCTACCTCGACCACGTTCTCGTCCGCCCGAACGGAACCCGCCCGCCCGAGGTCCCCGAGCGGTTGGTCCGAATGCGAGCGGAACTCGAGTCCCGCGGCCTGATCGACGCCACCATGCAGCTGTCCCCCACGGTCGAGCCGCTGCCCCGCATCCGTTCCCACCACACCGGCGAGCACGTGGACTCGGTGCGCCAGCTGGGCGTCACGGCCGCGGTGGCCGAACTCGCGGTATCCGGAGCCCTCACCGCCGTGGACGCGGTGGCCGGCGGCAGGGTCCGGAACGCGTTCTGCGCCATCCGCCCACCAGGTCACCACGCGAACAACACCGGGGCCGAGGAGGGGTTCTGCTACTACTCCAACGCCGCGATCGCGGCCAAGTATGCGCAGGAGATCCACGGTCACGAGAAGGTCGTCATCATCGACTGGGACTACCATCACGGCAATGCCACCCAGAACGCATTCTACACAGACCCGTCCGTGCTCTTCTTCTCGGCGCACGACCAGAACGCCTATCCTGGAACTGGTGATCCGGCGCTCACCGGAGAGGCGGCCGGCGCGGGCCTCAACATCAACGTCCACCTCGATTGTGGCGCGAGCGACGCGGACATGCTCCGCCACTGGGACAACGCGCTCTCGCCGGCGGTGGCCGACTTTGACCCGGATCTGGTACTCGTGTCCGCGGGTTTCGACAGCCGCCGCGACGACTTGCTCGGTTGCTTCGACCTCACCGACGACGCATTCCGCCGCATGACCCGCGTAGCGATGGACTATGCCGACAGCTGTTGTGGGGGGCGCCTAGTGTCCCTGCTGGAAGGTGGATACAACCTCGACGGGACGGCACTCGCCGCTGCGGCGCACGTGGAAACGCTGCTTGGGTAGGCCGGAGCTCGCCGCCCAAGCCCACCGCCGCAGCTCCCTTGGACCGATGCAAGCAACCCTCCCGGCGACTCTCGGTCTCCGCTCGGGAGGGCGGAGTCAAGCGCGCACGCTCGGTCCCGCCGTTTTGGCCACCCGATCGCCTCCCCGCCGCCGGAACAGTCGGGGACTCTCCGGGTTAGCCGCCTTCCGGGCGGGCCGCAGCGCTTCGTCCCTCGGGCTTCCAAGGTCCGGATGGCCGATCGTCAGGCCCTGCCAGGTGCCGGACGATCAATTGAGGTGGCGGAACGCAGTCCTCCAACATCGCGTAATATCGCGCGCGGGGCCTGAGCTGGGGAGACGAACAAGGAAGCTGAGATGACCCTTACCCGATATGTCCAATTCGCGGCGTTTGGGGGCCTCGTGCTCTGGGCCGTTGGGGCCAACGCGCAGTCGATCGATGACGCGAGAACCGCCTACCGGGAAGGGCGCTTTCTCGAAGCCGCCGATCTGGCGGAGGCCTCTTCGACCTCCGACGGCTTCGCCCTGGCGGCGCAGTCGCTTGCCGTGTACGGACACTACGTGGCGACCGAAGACGACCGGCAGGAGATCTTGGAGCGTGCAATGGAGCTGGGGGAGGCGGCCGTGCTGGCCGATTCCACCAACCCCGAAGCGTATCTCCAATCCGTGCATGCT
This sequence comes from uncultured Gemmatimonadaceae bacterium, assembly GCA_964572045.1. Taxonomy (GTDB): domain Bacteria; phylum Gemmatimonadota; class Gemmatimonadetes; order Longimicrobiales; family Gaopeijiaceae; genus CBDCKR01. Next base: position 15,823 of record CAZNEI010000045.1, on the reverse strand, counting down.
GTCGGCCGATATGCAACGAACGTCGGGACGCTCACGGCGCTTCGCCGTGGCCTGGCGGGCAGGATCCGTGATCTCCTCGACCTGGCCCTCGCCCTCGACCACGACTTCGCCGAGGCACACATGGCACTGGCCAGTTGGCACGCCGATATCCACAGTGCCGGGCGCATCGCCCGATTTATGCACGGAGGAAACCGGGTGAACGCCGTCATCCATTACGAGCGGGCCCTCCAACTCGCGCCCGACGCTAAGGTCCTGCTGTTCGAGTACGGGCGAAGGTTACCCGAACTTGACAGCGCGCGCGGTCGGGAGCGCGCCGAGGAGATGCTGTCGAGGGCTGCCGAACTGCCGGTGCGGGATGCGTACGAGGAGTTCGTCCAGGAGGAGATCCTGGAGGCCTTGGAGGACCTGGAGACCGAAGGCGGAGGATAGCCCCCTCCCTTCGCCGGAGGCGGATGAAGGCGCACGCCCACGCGCCCTGCCCCCGGCACCCGCCCCGAACGTCCTGGTCGCTCGGTTGCGCGGCGCGACGCGACGAAGTCGTCGCCCGCCCGCGCTCGAAGGGCTGCCGCATGGCGCGGAGCTTGCCGTGGGCCCCGACTCCCCCTTGTCGGCCAGAGCCTCGCGGAGTCCGGCCTTCGCGGGCAAGATGTCGTGGTGTTGCAGATCTACCGTGGCACCGTGACCCTCCCGAGTCCGAAGGGGGCCGCGAGAGATCGTCGCCGGGGACCGGCTCCTCTGTTTCGGCAAGCTGCTCGCGCTTCGAACGCTCGTGCCCCGGCCGAAGCGCAAACGACGGAAAAAGTCGATGAAGGGGACCGCCTCGCGCGGAGTAGGAATCACGCGCCCCGCGTCCCTTGCCCCTGCGTTCCCTCAGCAACAGTTTGTTGCGCTGACCCACCCCGAGGCCGCCACCGGTTTCTAAGGTCTTTTCGGCCTGAGTCAACCGGATTCGCGGGATACGAATGACCTACGCCGAGGCTCTATCATGCGGAAGGAAGACAGGAAAGCTGGCAGATCAAGGACCCCCACTGGAGAGTCGCATCCCAATGCCCAGGCCCGCGGCAGCCGGCCCCAGGTTCCGGAGCTCGCGAGGGTCGGCGGCACGATTACGGTCAAGGGGGAGGTGGTAGGCGACGAAGATCTCCTGATCGAAGGCCGTATCGAGGGCTCGGTGGACCTGAAGTCTCACTGCGTCACCGTTGGCACAAAGGGGAACGTCCAAGCCGATATCGTGGGGCGCATCGTCACGGTCGAGGGAACGGTGCGAGGCGATCTGACGGCCACGGAACAGATCGTGCTAGTGGCCTCGGCTTCGGTCGAGGGAGACCTCACGGCACCCAGAGTGAGACTGGAGGGCGGGGCCTACTTCCGAGGCGGAGTCGTGACGGGTGACCCTGGGGCGGCAGGCGAGTCGGACCTCGAGGAGGGTGGATCGGAGAAGAGCTCAAGCGGGGCCCAGCCGCGCCAAGCCGACGCCGGCTCCGACCACTCGAGCCTCTCCCTCGCGTGACGGTGAGTGAGTGAGCCGTGCCCGTCTCTTCGCGGAAAGTCGGACCTAAGGAGGACGCCCCGCTCATCGGCGCCGTCGAGCGCCCGTCTCCCGGCATTGCGGCGCTGCTGGAGGGCGTCTCCGAGGATCGTACCCACTCCCTCTTGGACCTAGGGCGTCCAGCGAGTCCGACGCTGGAGGTGTACGGCAGGTTTGCGCGCTGGATGAGATTCTCCGGTATACTCGGCGCACCCACGTGCGACCTGAGCGAGCTGGAGAGACTTCGTCCGGGGCACGAGCCGCCCTACGATTTGGTGTTCGCATGGGATGTCTTGGATCGCGTCCCGCCCGACAGGCGTCGCCGCCTCATGCAGGGACTTGCGGAGCTGAGCGCCCCGGGAGCACGCCTGTACGTTCTCGTCAATGCGTCCGAGCGGGCGGAGACTCGTCCCATGCGGTTCAGTCTGGTCGACGTGGGGCGGATGCGCTACGAGCCTTCAGGGCCGCCCGGTCCCGCAGCACAACGACTCCAGCCCGGCGAGGTCGAGAGCGTCTTGATGCCCTTCCGAGTGACACGCGGATTCACGCTGCGCCCGAGCTTTCGGGAGTACGTGGCTGTCCTTCCAGAGGGCACACGGAACCGTGGATTCAGACATGGCACCTTCGACTCCCGGGGAGGAGCCGTCGATCTGCGCACGAGCGGCGGGTAGTCACCCCTTCCAAGAGGGGGGCACGGGACAGAGAGCCACGTCGTATGGATGGCTGGGTGGGTGTCCGTGCTCGAGAGACATTGGGGCAAGGGTAGTCGATGAAGCTCGCAGAGCTCAGGATCAAGAACTACAAGGTTGTCGCCGATACCCATTCTGTGAAGGTCGATCCTTGCGTCACTGCCCTCGTCGGCAACAACGAGGCGGGCAAGACCGCTGTCCTCCAGGCCATGTGGAAGAGCCGCAATGTCGCCGGAGCTCGCTTCGACAAGCTCTTCGACTATCCCCGCGACAGGTATCTGCAGGACCGCCGCGGCACGCAGGAAATCACGATCCTGAGATTCGAGCTGTCTCCCGAAGAATCCGACGATTTCGTGGCGCAGCTTCCTCAGGCTCCTCCGACCAAGCCCACGCAGATCGTCTACACGACCTTCTACGACGGCGAGAACGGAGTTCGGAGGACGATCCAATTCGATTGCGATCTGGTGGCCGGAACCTCCCTCCCGGAGGCACGCACATCGATTGAGAGCCTCACCACCGCGATAGCCTCCCAGGACGAGGACGATCTCGAATTGGTTCTCTCCGTTTCCGCGACGTCCCTGGCTCAAATCGACGAGAGCACGTCTATCTGGGCGCAGGCGCCGCTCTCGGCTCTGGAAACATTCGCCGCTGCCGTGAAGACCTGGATCGAGGCCGATCCCGGGCGCGACCCTGTGGCGAGCGACGAGAGACGACGCCTCGCGGACCTCATCGCAGAGATCAAGCTGGGAGATCCGAAAAGGAAAGCCGGCGAGTGGGCGGAGAAACGCCTGCCGGTCTTCATCTACTTCGAGGAATTCGGCCAGCTCGAGACGAGAATCCACCTCCCGACCTATCTGCAACGCAAGGGCAGCCCCGATCCGAGGACCCGCACGCAGGCGGCATTGTTCGAGTGGAGCGGGATCGATCCGGCAGAGATTCTCTCCCTCGGACTACCGAGGCGCGGCGGTGAGAGTGACCGACAGTTTCACCATCGGCACGAAAAGCGTCGCGCGCTCCTGGATTCCGCCTCATTCGTCCTGAGCGGCGAATGGGTCTCGTGGTGGACCGAGAAGAGGCATAGGCTCCATTTCGATCTCGAGGGTGAGCACCTCGTGCTCAAGGTCTCGGACGACTACAACGCGTCTCCGATCCTCTTCGAGGAACGCGGCCGTGGTTTCCAGTGGCTCTTTTCCTTCTACCTCGTCTTCCTCGTCGAGTCCAGGAAGACCCACAAAGCGGCGATTCTCCTGCTCGACGAACCCGGCCTTCACCTTCATCCTACCCTGCAGGCCAAGCTCATCGACCTGTTCGAGCATATCTCGGACGAGAATCAGCTCATCTACAGCACTCACCTGCCTTTCCTCGTCGATGTCCACCACTTGGAGCGGGTTCGCACGATTCAGCTCGACGGTCCCGTGCCCAAGAGAACGCGGATCTCGGACGACCTGTGTCCCACCCCAGACCGCGACACGCTTCTTCCCGTTCAAGCGGCCGTCGCCTACTCGCTCGCCGAGGCGTTCCGTCTCGGCCCCCGCTCGGTCATCGTCGGGGAGATCGTCGACTACTGGATCCTTCAGGCTCTTGGCCACTGCCTCTCCCGGCTCGACATCGGTCCCGGCCTGCACGAAGAGACGATCTTCGTCCCGGCGGGAGGCGCGTCTCTGCTCATGCCCCTGGCTTCCATCATGCGCGCCGCTGCCGGCCCGGATGGCGGTCACCTGTTGGTGCTTCTCGACGGCGCGAGGAGGGGCGAGGACGGTTCTCCCCAAGTGCGCAACGTGTTCCGTGAGTCCTCGGTTCTGCTTCTCGGCGACCTGCTCGATACCGACGGGGCTTCGATTGAGGACCTTGTTCCCCGGACGACGTATGCCGAGGCCGTGGCCCGAAGCGGATACGATGTCGTGTTGAGGAAGGACGGGAGGGGCATTCCGACCAACGTCGCGGCGATGGAGTTGGCGTTTCGACGGCACGGCCTCGGCGAATTTGGAGCCGCGCAGCGAGCCGCCGCCGCCCTCCGACTCGTGGAGAGCTGGAGCAGGGACCCGAAGACGGTGCCGACGTCGACCCGACAGAAGGCTTCAGCCGTCTTCGAAGCGATTAACGCGCACTTCGACAGGAGGTCCTGAGCGGCTGCCCCGGTGTCGGCGGCGGGGAGGGACGGAGGGAGGCGGCACCGGGCGTGGAATGCCGCACCTGGGCGCGCGCCTTCGGCCTCGGGCCGGATTCGCCTCCCCTGCCGAAGGGGCGGCTGCCCGTTCCAGCGATCAGTGACGGAAGAGGCGCTGTCGGGTGAAGACCATGGCCAGGTCGTGCTCGTCGGCAGCCGCGATCACCTCGTGGTCCCGAACGGAGCCTCCGGGCTGGACGATCGCGCTGGCTCCCGCTTCGGCCGCAGCGTCCACGCCGTCCCTGAAAGGGAAAAAGGCGTCGGACGCCAGAACGGCTCCCCTCAAACCGAGGCCCGCGTCGGCCGCCTTCTGGACGGCGATGCGGGAGGCGTCGACCCTGCTCATCTGGCCGGCGCCGATCCCCAGCGTGGCTCCCCCACGGGCGAAGAGGATCGCGTTCGACTTCACGCCGAACACCGCGGACCACGCGAAGTCCAGATCGCGCCATTCGGCCTCGTCGGGAGCACGCCTAGTGACGACGTTCCAGTCGCGGTGTCCCTCGCCGTAGAAGGGCGGCAACGGAGGGCCCTGGGCCAACATCCCTCCGTATACGGTGCGTAGAGCGAGCTGTGTGGGGCTCCGTCCGTGCTCTGCCAGGACGCGTCCCGCCCTTCGCACTGCCTCCCCTGCCCGCCTCCACCAATCTTCCTTCGGCTCGCCCGCCGCGGACTCGGCTCCTCCACTCAGGAGGAGGAGTCTGAGGTTCTTCTTTCTCGTGAGCACCTCGACGGCCCCGGGCTCGATCGCGGGCGCTACGATGCACTCGATGAAGACCTTGGCCATCGCCTCGGCGGCCGCTTCGTCGATCCGTCGATTCGCCGCGATCACGGAGCCGAAGGCGCTGACGGGATCGGTCCGCAGGGCCCGCTCGTAGGCTTCCGCGACGGAATCCGCCACCGCCAAGCCGCACGGTGTCGTATGCTTGACGATGCAGACTGCAGGCTTGGGGGAGAACGCAAAGGGGGCGAGGGAGAGCAACGCGCCGTCGACGTCGAGCAGGTTGTTGTACGAGAGGGGCCGTCCGTGCAGCTGCTCCAGTCCCGCGAGACCGTCCCGGCCGCCGGGCCAGGTGTAGAAGGCCGCCTGCTGGCCGGGATTCTCTCCGTACCGGAGTGTCTGGACCCGCTCGAGTTCGAGCGACAGGGCCCGGGGCAACGCCGCGCCGGGGGTGACGGGGCCAGCCCCCTCCCCCGCCCGATCGATCTCTGCCACCGGCCGCCCCCGGTCGGCGGGCTCGGCCTCCTCCAGGTACGCCGCTACGGCCGTATCGTATCCGCTGATGTGACGAAACACCTTCGCGGCGAGCTCGCGGCGCAACCCGCTGTCCACCCCCTCCCCTTCGGCGAGCGCGTCGAGCACGCGACCGTAGTCGGAGTGGTCGACCACGACGAGCACGTCGGTGTGGCACTTGGCTGCGGCCCGGATCATCGTGGGGCCGCCGATGTCGACCTTTTCCATGGCTTCACGTACAGGGACACCCCCTCGAGCGACCGCCTCCCGGAACGGGTAGAGGTTCACCGCCACAAGATCGATCGGCCGGTAGCCGTGCTCCTCCAAGGCCCGCATGTCGCCCGCCCGGTCCCGGCGCGCGAGAAGGCCGGCGTGGATGGCGGGGTGAAGCGTCTTTACTCGCCCCTCCATCATCTCCGGATGCCCGGTCACCTCGGATACTTCCGTCACCGGCAACCCGGCGGCCCGGACGGCTCTGGCCGTTCCCCCAGTCGAGAGGAGCTCCCAGCCCGCCTCCACCAGTCGGCCTGCAAACGCTTCGATCCCGGTCTTGTCGGATACGCTTAACAGAGCTCGTCGCTTCATTGGATCGCCTGATCTCCCGAGAGTTGGGTGGGCGCCCTATCGTGGATCCTCGGCCGTATACGTCGACCGAAAGTCGCCCGGCGAGAGCACGAAGGGCTCCGGATCCCCGCCCTCGGCAACGGCCCGACAGAGGTGATCCAGCACGGCCGGGTAGAGACGATGCTCCACCCTTAGCACGCGCGCTGCCACCCTGGCGACATCGTCCGCCGGAAAGACCGGGACGGGCCACTGGGCGACGATGGTGCCCGTGTCGTACCCTTCGTCCACGTGGTGGACGGTGGCGCCCGTCACCTTGACACCCGAAGCCAATACGGCGCGGTGCACCCGCTCTCCGTACATCCCCTTCCCTCCGAACGACGGGAGCAACGCCGGATGGATGTTCAGCATGCGCCCTCGATAAGCCGCCACGACCGGCGAAGGGACGAGCCTAAGGTATCCGGCGAGCGCGATCACGTGCACGTTCCACCGGCCGAGGTGCCGAAGCGTCTCGTCCCCGACCTCTTGTTGCCGACGATCCACGGCCCGGACGACAAGCGCGTCGCGCCCGGCTGCCTCGGCTCGCCGGAGGGCGCCCGCGCCCTCGCGGTCGGAGACCACGAGAGCGATGCGGTACGCGCCGTTCGGGGACTCGCGATCGAGCAGCGCCTGCAGGTTCGTTCCCCCGCCCGACGCGAACACGGCAACGGGAACGCGAGGTGTCACGCCAACTCTCCCCCGTCGTGTGGCAGCAGGAACGGATTGCTCGTCCGCTCGTGGCCGACCGTGGTGGGCGGCCCGTGTCCGGTCAGAAGACGCGTCGCGTCCGGCATCGTCATCACGTGGCGCTGAACGCTGTCGAGCAGGGTCCGATAGTCACCGCCGGGAAGATCGGTTCTACCCACCGATCCGGCGAAGATCAGATCCCCGACGATGGCGACGCCATCGTCCTCGGCGTGGAAGATTACGTGGCCGGGGGAGTGTCCCGGCGTGTGGAGGACCTCGAAGGCCGACCGTCCGAAGCGGACCGTGTCGCCTCCGTGCAGTGCGCGCTCGGGAGACCCGAGAGGAAGCGGAGGATCGAGCCCGAACATCGCCGCCTGGGCCACGATGCCATCGAACAGAGGAAGGTCGGCGGGGTGCAGGTAGGTGGGTGCGTCCGTCGCCTCCCGGATGACGCCGAGCCCCTCCACGTGGTCCAGATGGGCGTGGGTCAGGAGAACGGCCGTCACCTCGCTGCCCTCGGCCGCCAGCCGAGCCATCATCTGGGGCGCTGCCCCGCCCGGATCGACGACTACGGCCCGTCCGGTCGCGCCGCACCACGCCACGTAACCGTTCTGGGCAAACTGCCCCGCTGTGAAGGCTTCTACGCGCATAGGGATCGCGGCGGCGGGGGTGGGGTGTTCGAGCGCCGCGCCTCGATACGCGCGCCACGCCCGGGCGAGCGACCCGCAGGCGCTTCGCCTACGAGCCCAAGCGGCGGTCTCTGCCCGCCCTCTAGGCCGTGAAGGAGCTGCCGCAGCCGCAACCGCCCGTGGCGTTCGGATTCCGGAACGTGAATCCCGAACCCATCATACCGGTCACGTAGTCGATCTCGACGCCTTCGAGATACTGGCCGCTGAAGGGATCGACGAAGATTCTGATCCCCGCCTGGTCGAAGATCTCATCGTCGTCCTCGGGTGCGTCCTCGATGTTCAGGCCGTACTGGAAGCCGGAACAGCCGCCCGGCAGGACGGCGACCCGAAGACCTGCGTCCTCAGAGGCTCCGTGCTCCTCGATGAACGCCTGGATCTGGCTCACGGCCGTAGGCGTGAGGTTCAAGAGAATCTCCGTGCCTTCCATAGTCCGTAGTCCGTGTGTGCTTGGGCCTCCCCGCCCCCGCCTCTTGCGGCGAGTGTGCGCGAGCAGCCGTTTCGCCTGAACCCCAAGAAGCTACCCGTCCCCTCCAGGGGGGTCAACGCCCTCGGTCTCTCCGACGATGAGCCTTGCGGCCGCCCAAAGATCGTCCGCAACCGCCACGCCCTCGGGCAGATCGGGCTCCTGCTCCGCTCCGAACCCGGTCCTCACGAGCACCCCCTTCCCACCGAGCGCGAGGGCGGGCCGGACATCGGTGATCTTGTCGCCGACGTAGTACGAGGCCTCCAGATCGAGTCCCAGCGCATTCGCGGCGTCTCGGTACATGCCGGTGTCGGGCTTCCGGCACCGGCAGGGGCCACCGCTATCGGGGTGATGCACACAGTAGCGGGTCGCGTCGAGCGGGACCCCGGCGGCGGTGAGGAGCTCGTCGAGCCGCGCGGCCACGGCGCGATAGTCGTTCTCCGTGTAGAGTCCCCGCGCGATGCCGGACTGGTTGGTGACGATCACGAGTGCATAGCCGGCATCGCGGAGCTTCTTCAGAGCCCGGACCGCTCGGGGCACGAGGACGACGCCGTCCGGGTCGGCCAGATAGCGGGCTTCCCGGAGCACGGTTCCATCCCGGTCGAGAAAGACCGCCCGACGTCCAATCACAGTGCTCATCGCCCAGAGTGGTGCCGCGCCAGTAGGCGGAACACGTCCGGGTCCTGCCACTCGAGCACGGTGCGAAGGTCGATCCAGAGTGATCCGTCCTCGATGCGGCCGACGAGCGGCGGATCGGCGCCCCGCAGCTTAGCCGCCAGACCCTCGGCTCCCGGCGGGCCCGGATCGACCCGGATTCCGTAGCTCGGCAGCTCCACACCCGGATAGGTCCCGCCCCCTACCACGGAGGAGGTCTCCACGGCGTCGGCCCTGACCCCCTCGGCGAGCAGCGCCGCCACGAGCGCGCGACTCCGCACTTCGAGCGACTCCCGAGCCGCCCCGAGCAACGCCAGCGCGGGAATCTCGCGGATCGCCCGGTCCGGGTCCTGATACAGCCGGAGCGTGGCCTCGAGCGCCATGATCGTGGTCTTGTCGACCCGAAGCGCCCGGCAAAGAGGATTCCTCCTCATTCGACCGATCCACTCCCCGCTTCCGAGGAGGATCCCGGCCTGGGGGCCGCCCAGCAGCTTGTCTCCTGAGAAGACGACCGCGTCCACCCCGGCGGCCAGGCTCCCGCCCGGTCGAGGCTCGGGAGGCAGCCCGAGCAGGTCCGAGTCTACGAGGAGACCCGATCCCAGATCGTGCAGGACCCCGATCCCCACCTCCCTGGCGAGCTCGGCGAGTTCCCCGACCGCCGCCTCCTCGGTGAATCCGGTGATCCGGAAGTTGGAGCGGTGCACCTTGAGAATCAGGGCCGCATCGACCTCGGAGAGCGCCCGCCGGTAATCGTCCAGTCGGGTCCTGTTCGTGCTTCCCACCTCCCACAGGCGGGCGCCCGAGCTCTCCATGATCTCGGGGATGCGGAAGCCGCCGCCGATCTCGACGAGCTCTCCCCTCGACACGAGCACGTGCCGCCCGGCGGCCATCGTGCCGAGCGCAAGCAGGAGCGCCGCAGCTCCGTTGTTCACGACCAGGGCGTCCTCGGCTCCCGTCAGCTCCCCGAGTAGGTCCGCGCAATGATGGTAGCGGGAGCCTCTGTGTCCTGCCGCCAGGTCGTACTCAAGGTTGAGATACCCCTTCGCGCCCTCGACGACGTCGAGGGCGGAGGGAGCTAGGGGCGCACGCCCGAGATTCGTGTGCAGGACGACACCCGTTCCGTTGATCAACGGCCGAAGAGAGGCTCGGCTCGCCCTGGCGATGCGCTTGGAGACGCGCTCGGCGTATCGGGCGAGATCCCTCGTCTCGGCCAGCGACTCGGCACCCTGCCCCACCCTTCTCCGCACCGCCGCGAGCTCCTCCCGGAGACGGCGCACCACGAGGGCCCGAGGGTGCTGGTCGAGCACGTCCTCGAACTCAGGGGAATCCAGGATCTGCTCCACGGACGGGATGAGGCGCCGGGGATCGGTCACCGCAGCCCTCCACCGCGCAAGCCCGATCGGCCCCGCCCGGGGAGCGCCCCTTGGACCGAGCTTCGGCCCCAGGGGATCGTCGCATCCCTCCCGCCCCGCCCCGGAGCCCCAGCTCCTCGGCCGAGCCCGCCCGGATCACTTCGAAGGGTGTCGGGGGGGAGGGTGTCGGCAGGCGTCGGCTCAAGAACGGCCCCCGTGGAGTCGGCCGCCAGAATGGAATCGGCGATCGCCGCCGAGTCCACCGGAGGAGCGGCCTCCCGCACGATCTCGGCCGTGCCCCCCCCGCTCGGGACGTTGTTGAGGTTGATGACGCCCTGCACCGACAGCTCATACTGGGTCTCGGTGATCAACGTATCGCTCAGGATCACGTAGATGGTCCTCTTGGGCAGGTTGAGGGCCTCGTCCGCCTCGACCTGCGGCGTGGGGGGCGCGGGCGGCGGGTCCGGGATCGCCTCGACGACCTCGGAAGCCGCGGCCGTGTCTCCCGCTTGAAGGAGCGAGTCGGCCGCGAGCGTCGCCTCGAGGATCATCAGGGAGTCTTCGACCGCCCGGAGCGAGTCCTCCCTCACCTGCTGCCGCGCGAGGTATTCCCGCTCGTGAAGGATCTCCTGCACCGCGGGCCCGACGGGGAACGAATTCAGGGCCAGCGCCGCGATCACCCCCCCGAGCGGCACCTCGGGATCGAGGTAGTCGTCGAACTCCACGGTCACGGTGACCGAATCGAGGACTTCGGCGTCGGTCACGAACGCGGGCGTCGTGTCGGGGAGGAGGAGATGGATCTCGGTGAGGAGCGTGTCCACCCCAATGATCTCGGCGAAGGCGTCGCCGACGGGCTCGAGAAAGTCCGGATCCCGGTTCCGGTTCTGGTCCACCCACGCGACGAGGACGTACCGACCAAGAGGAGGCAGATAGCGGAAGGCGAATACGCCTGCGGAGTCCGAGAGCGCCACGTGCGTGGGCCCTTGGGCCTCGGCCGCTCCGGCCGCCTGGGAGCGGGCCGTGACCCTCACTCCCTCGATCGGATCGCTGGTGATCCGGTCGAAAACCATGCCGGCCAAGGCGGTCGGGACGATCTCCGCACCGGTCGAGAAAACGAACTCGAAGGGCTGGAGCATGCGGTTCTGGAAGAGGTCCTGCACGGTGGGGATCAACGTGACCCGGTAGACCAGGTCGGGCTGGAGGCCCCCCTCCATCCTCACTTCCAGCGCGTCTTTGCGATGGCGGACATCGATCTCTCCCGACTGCGGCGAGATCTGCACGGCTTGATCCAAGGAGCCCCGCGCGCCTTGTTCGCTGATCCGCTCGTTGAACGTGATACGGATCGGGTCGCCGGACGCCTCGATCACGGCAAAGGGTTCGGGGGAGGTGGCAAGCACCTGGGGACCATCGAGATCCCGGGGGCCGCCCGAGGGAGCCTGCACCCTGGCGCACGCCATCCCGAGCGGGACTGCAAGGAGGACGGCCGCCAGCTTGCGTCCATGCGAATGCCCCGAACCGGTGCTCACGGATGCGCCCTCCCCGAGATCAGCCGTCGGCGAGCGCGTGGAGCTTTCCCCCGAGCTTGTCGAGCCGCTCTTCGAAGTGCCGTGCCTTGTCACGCTCACGCTCGACGACCTCTTTGGGGGCTCGGCCGAGGAACTTCTCGTTGGCGAGCTTCTTCCGGGCACTCGTCAACTGGCCGCTCAGGCGCCCGATCTCTCTTTGGAGGCGCTTCCGCTCCAGCGCAACGTCGATGACCCCCTCGAGGGGGAGGAAGACCTCGGCGCCGCTCGTCAACACGGCGTGCGCGCCGATCCGGCCGGCCGGGCCGTCCATCTCGCACGCCTCCACCCTCGCCAGCCGTTTCAACGCAACCCCGTTCTGCTCGACCACGCTCCGCAACCCGTCGCCCAACCCGGCGAGCCGGAGCGTCACATGCGCGCCCTCCGACACTCCGTACTCCTTGCGGAGGCTCCTCACCCGTGTGATCAGCTCCTGAAGCTCTCCGAAGCGCTGCTCCGCCTCGGGATCCAGGAGCGAATCATCCGGCTCGGGCCACGGCGCGACCATGAGGGCCTCGGGACGGCCGGCCTCTCGGGGCCACGGCAGGCGGTCCCAGAGCGCCGACGTGACGAAGGGAGTGAGCGGATGCAGAAGGCGACAGACGTTGTCGAGCACCGTGACCAGGGTTCTTTGCGCCGCCCGCCGGCTGACCTCGTCCGCCTCGCCGTGCAGACGCGGCTTTATGAACTCCAGGTACCAGTCGGCGAAGTCGCCCCACACGAAGTGGTACAGGCGGTCGCACACGTCGTGCAGCCGGAAGCTCCCGAGATCCTTGGTGACGCCGGACACGGCTCCTTGCAGGCGAGACAGGATCCAACGGTCTTCGAGCTCGAGCGAGCCGCGCACCGAATCCAGGGAAGGCGGGGCATCTCCCCCGAGGTTCATCAGCGCGAAGCGACCCGCGTTCCAGAGCTTGTTCGCGAAGTTGCGTCCCGGAGAGAACGATGCTTCGAGATCGTCCGGGTCGAGCAGGATGTCGGTTCCGACCCCCGCCGAGGAGAGAAGCGTGAACCGCAGCGCGTCTGCCCCGTAGAGACTCGTCACCTCGATGGGATCGATCCCGTTGCCCAGGGACTTCGACATCTTCCTGCCCCGCTTGTCACGCACCGTTCCGTGCAGGTAGACCCGCGTGAACGGTGCCTCTCCCATGAACTCGTAGCCCGCCATGATCATCCTGGCGACCCAGAAGAAGAGGATCTCGGGGGCTGTCGTCATGTCGTGGGTGGGGTAGAACGCCTTCAGGTCCTGCGTCTCCTCGGGCCATCCGAACACGGAGAAGGGCCACAGCCACGACGAGAACCAGGTGTCGAGCACGTCGGGATCCTGCCTCAGATCCTCGCTCCCGCACGAGCTGCAACGCTCCGGATCCTCCCGGGCCACGACCGTCGCCTCACAGCCCCCGCAGTACCAGACCGGGATGCGGTGGCCCCACCACAGCTGTCTGGAGATGCACCAGTCGCGGATGTTCTCCATCCAGTTCTCGTAGACCTTTTGCCAATGGGCGGGCGTGAAGGTGATGGTGCCGTCCCGGGACGCCTGGAGAGCAGGTTCGGCCAGCGGCTTCATCCTCACGAACCACTGCTTGCTCAGCCGAGGCTCGACGGCCGTCTGGCAGCGGTAGCAGTGCGGGACGGAGTGCGTGTACGCCACCTTGCCCCCGGCCAGTCCCAGCTCTTCAAGACCCTCAAGCACCCGCCTCCGCGCCTCGAGGCGGTCAAGGCCCCGAAACTTCCGGGGCACGTTCTCGTTCATTCGGCCATCGGGCGTCATCACGTCCAGGAGCCCGATGTGGGAGCGCTGAGCCATCTCGAAGTCGTTGGGGTCGTGAGCCGGGGTGACCTTCACCATGCCGGACCCGAACTCCGGATCCACCAACTCGTCGGCGATGATGGGGATGCGGCGCCCGGCAAGCGGAAGCTCGACTTGGGCTCCCACCAACCGCCGGTAGCGCGGATCGCCGGGGTTGACCGCCACCGCCGTGTCGCCGAGCATCGTCTCCGGGCGCGTGGTCGACACCGTCAAGTACCACCGCCCGTCGGGGAGCCGCCCGACTGCGCCCCCGGCGGCGGTCCCGGCAGACTCCAGGGCGGCAGCGGCGCCCTGGCTCACCGGATAGCGCAGCTGGTAGAGCCAGGCCTCGACCTCCTGCCCCTCGGCCTCCTCGTTGGAGAGCGCCGTCTGACATCGCGGACACCAATTGATGATGTACTCACCCCGGTAGACGAGATCCCTCTCGTGGAGACGCACGAAGACTTCGCGCACGGCCCGGCTGAGTCCGTCGTCCAGGGTGAACCGAGTCCGCTCCCAATCGCAGCTCGAGCCGATGACCCTGAGCTGGGCCAGGATCGTACCCCCGGTCCGGCGCACGTAGCGCCAGACCTCCTCGACGAACGCCTCGCGGCCCAAATCGTGCCTGGACTTGCCGAGGGCGCCGAGCCTGCGCTCCACCACGTTCTGTGTGGCGATGCCCGCGTGGTCGGTTCCGGGCACCCACAGGGATTCCCGCCCCTGCATCCGTCTCCAGCGGATCAGGACGTCCTGGATCGTGTTGTTGAGCCCGTGGCCCATGTGGAGAACGTCCGTGACGTTGGGGGGAGGGATCACGACCACGAACGGGTTGCGGCCCTCGGCCAGAACGGCCTCGGGCCTGGCGCGGAAGTACTGCCGCTCAGCCCACTGCTCGTAGAGCGGGCCCTCGATGGCTTCGGGATGCAGACGAGGCGGCAGCAGCTCGGCCACGGTCGCTCCTCGCGGTGATAGGGGTGGGTTACGCTAGAGACTAGGCCGAAGGGAATGCACGTGTTCCCGAGTCGGTGAAGAGAGCCCCGGGCCGGCACCCGGGTCGGCGGGGTCCCGCCGGAGCCGACATCGGCCCGCGTTGCCTAGGGCCCCGGGCTCACGGCCCGACGGACTTCCTAGCCGAAGGTGACGGACCCCCTTTGCCGCCTGCGATGTCAAGGGGGTCGCGCTCGCGCGACCTCTCATGGTCCTCCGGGAACGGATGATCACGCTCCGCAGCCGAGTCGATCGGCGCCAGATTCTCTGGCGCGGGCTTGCCTCGACCCGGCGATTCGCGATCCTTGACAACGCGGGCGCATCCTCGCTAGAGCTCATGGAACTGGCCGGGTAGGCACGTGGCCGGCGACGAGCGTGGCCGTGCGCGTCAGAGAAAGCAGGAATGGTCACATATGGGAAGGATACGCCAAGCACTCCATCGGCCGTGCAGCCCTCGCGTCGCAACGCCGCTCGCCCTCGCTGGCTCCATCATGGGTCTGGCCGTCGCGGCGCCGGGCGCGGGGCAGGTGGATGCGAGGACAATCATCGACCGTGTCGACCGGATGCTCCGCGGCGATTCGAGTCGGGGCGTCGCGACGATGGAGGTCGTGACCGAGCACTGGGAGCGCCGCATGACGATGGAGATCTGGTCACTCGGCACGGACTATTCGCTGGTTCGCCTGCGCGCGCCTCAGAGGGAGGCCGGCACGGCCACGCTCAAGGCCGAGGAGGACATCTGGAACTACCTCCCCAAGGTCGATCGGACGATCAAGGTCCCGGCCTCGATGATGGGCGGATCGTGGATGGGCTCACACTTCACGAACGACGACCTAGTCAAGGACAGCAGGCTCATCGAGGATTACGACATCGAGATCGTGTTCGACGGAGCAGACGCCGAGGACGTGGCCGTCTGGGACTTCCGGCTGACCCCCAAGCCGGAAGCGCCGGTCGTCTGGGGGCACATCGAGTACCGGGTGCGGCAGTCGGACGACATGCCCCTGTGGGCGAAGTTCTTCGACGAGGACGGCGAATTGTCCAGGACCATAGAGCACGCGGAGTTCACCGAGTTCAGCGGGCGTCTCGTTCCCGGCGTCATGTACATGCATCCGGCAGACAAGCCGGATGAGCGGACGACGATCCGCTACGAGGAGCTCGAATTCGACATCGGCATCGACCCGTCCTTCTTCTCGCTCCGGACCCTGCAGCGCGGGAGGTAGCCCCCGGTGACGGCCCCGTGGTGGCGAATCGGGTGGCGCAACCTCGGACGCAACCGCAGGCGCACGCTCGTCACTGCGCTCGGTCTCGGGGTCGGCTACTTCGCCGTCGTGTTCATGGTCGGTTGGGCGCAGGGGATCTCGACCGAGCTCGTCGAGAACGCCACTTCCCTCGTCAGCGGCCAGATCGAGATCCACGACGTCGACTACC
>CAZNEI010000044.1:0-17776 GCA_964572045.1 uncultured Gemmatimonadaceae bacterium | reverse complement strand
CCAACAGTTCCAGGCGATCCTGCACAAGGAGGCGATCCGAAAGCTGCCGCGGCCGGTCGAGTTCCTCTTCAACACACCCTCGCATCACAGGGTGCACCACGGCTCGAACCGGCAATACTGCGACAGGAACTACGCCGGCATGCTCATCATCTGGGATCGCATCTTCGGTACCTTCGAACCGGAAGTCGAGCCGGTGGCGTACGGCGTCAGGCAGCCGATCAACTCGAACAACCCCATCAAGGTCTTCCTGCACGGGATCCAGAGGCTGGCCTCGAAGATCGTCCGGACGACAGGCGCCGGGAACAAGCTACGGGTGCTCGTGAAGCCGCCGGGTTGGAGTGCGACGGAGTAGGCGACGTCGGCGGGTTTGGGTACGCCGAGATGTCGCGTCTGCACTTGCCTGCCCTCGTGGCGCAGGGCGTGGCGGCCGACGAGGGCTCGCGCTGGCCGCCGAGCGTGCCGTCTTCGCGTCCGTCGAACCGGGCTCGAGGCCCTGACGGCCCTCCACCCTTGGGCCGGTCGCGCCCGCACCTCGGCCACGCGTAGCTGTCCGCGTCCGCGGCAGGGCCTGACGGGGGGTGGATCCCCGGGGTTCGAAGGGGGGCGAAGGGGGGCGAAGCCACCTTCGCCAGCGGCGATTGGCGGACATCGCGTCGGCTGGCTCGGGACGACGGAAGTGGATCGTGAGACTTCTTCCTTCTCTAGATCGTCCAGCAAGCCGACGTGGTGGGAGGACACCACGCATGCGGCCCTGGGCGGGAGATTGTGTCCTGACGAGATTCAGCACCTCACCGACACCGCACGGCGATTTGCCGCGCTGCTGCTGGTGACGGCCAACGGACCCAAGGCGAGTCCACAATGACGGACCAGCGGCTCGCGTCGGCGTTTCCCGAGTCGTTCGGAACGCGCCCGGTGCAGCAGATGGGCTGGGCCGGTGCTCCGACGGAGAATTGTTGCGCCTCGCGGCCGACCACGGCTTCGATGCCCTCGTCACGGTGGACCAAGGGATCGCGTATTAGCAGAACGTCCACGACCTTCCGACTCCGGTCGTGATCGTCATCGCCGGACGTACCCCGATTGCAGGAGTTGCGCTCTCTCGTCACAGGAGTCGGAGCTGGTCGTACACGATTTGCTGGACCGCTTCACGGGAGCCGATTTGACGGAGACGCTCAGCCGCGTCGAGAACACCGAGCGCGAATCTGTATCCGAGAGGTCTGCGGCGATTCCGGCCTTCTCCGCGATGCACCGCTCCGCCATGCGGAAGAAGCGAACGTAGTGATCGTTCAGGCCCTGTCCTTCGGGCCGGAGCGTCGTGACAGAAAGCCTGTACTGGAGTCGAAAGTGAAGTGGGTGAAGCGTGTATTGCTTGCGGTATCAAGCTTGGTCGCCGTCCTCGTCGTGATCGGTTTCTCCTGGGAGCGCATCGCACGCTTTTTGGCCAACGACAGGTACCCGGCCCCGGGGGAGCTCGCGGCGGTGGACGGCGCGTCACTCCATGTCTACTGCTCGGGGGAGGGCTCGCCCACAGTTGTGCTCGAGGCGGGCGCATCGATGCCGTCCGTGACGTGGGCCCCGGTGCAGGAACGTGTTGCGGTGCAAACGCGCGTGTGCTCCTACGATCGGGCTGGGATGGGATGGAGTTACCGCACTCGTGGTCCCGCCGACGCGGAAACGGTGGCGCGCCGACTGCGTGGTGCCCTGGACGCGGTTGGCGAGCGTCCGCCGTACGTGCTGGCCGGCCATTCTATGGGCGGCGCGTACTCATTGGTTTTTGCGGATCTCTACCCGGACGACCTAGCGGGGATGGTACTGATCGACTCTTCCGATCCGGATATTTGGGATCGAGCGCCCGAAGAGTATCGACCGACAGACCGAGAGATGGTGCTGCAAGGGGGCGTGCGGAAGGTGTTCAACGTCTTGGCGGAACTCGGCGTGGTGCGCTTCCGCAATCGGGGCTCGCGGCCCCGCGAAGGGTGGCCGACCGAGATGTTCTCCACAGCGCTGGCGTTTTCGCCCCAGGGCGTGGCAGCCGGGAGCCGCGAGCGGGCGGCCTTCCGGGAGGTCCTCGACAGGGCTTCGCGCGTGACCTCCCTCGGTGACTTGCCCCTGACGGTGCTCACGGCAGAGTTCCTACAAGGGGCATCGCGTCGTAGCGACGAGGAGAATCGAATTATGGGGGGCCTCCACCACGAGATGCAGGCCGAGCTGGCCGGCCTTTCGTCGAAGGGTCAACACCACATCATCAGAGGCGCTGACCATTTCCTTCAACTGGATCATCCGGACAGGGTCGCGCAGGCCATCCTCGGCGTTGTCGCAGAGGCGCGAGAGCGCACAGGCCTGGAAGCTCGGCCTGGAGACCGTTGAGCCGCCCAGTAGGGTTCCGGTGTGGGATCGTCATCAGCAGGCCGACACTGGACAGCCTCGGACGGCGTTGGAGAACCGCCCGAGGGTTCGCACCTGAGACCCCAATCGGAGGGGGTCAAACGGATGGAATCGGGCCACCAAATCCCGTAAGCTCAACGACCACAGTAAGATGCAACTCTGTGTGAGTTTGCGGCGTATGCTGGCTAGGAACAGCGACGGGTCCTAAGCCGCGCGGCGGAGTCCACCTCTCACGGATCCCCGATCGGGAATAGGCAGGAAAATGGACTACCTCAGCAACATCACCGCAGCGGCAGCATTCGGCGGCCTCCTTCTCGGTGTGTTCAACACGTGGAGGAATCTCATCGAAGACCGAGTGAAGCTCAGGATCACGGCGCGGCTGGACCAACGCGAAGACGGCGTGGATCTCGTGGCCGTCAACATCGTGAACCTGAGCAAGTTTCCCCTCGCCATCTCCCGCGCCGACCTCGCCCTTAAGGATGGCAGCCCGCGGAGGACCAACCGTCTTGGGCTGGGGTTGGGGAAGAGCTTAGGTCCCAGGCGCAATCTGTCGTTTCGCTACCCCCTCCAGGAGAACCACGGTCTCGAAGACCTCCGCCCCAGCGACGTGGAGTCATGCGTCGTGTGCACGGAATGCGGGATCGAGCGTAGAGTCGCAATCCGGTCGAGCGGATCTCGCTATTCCCTAACGTGACCGACCGATCCGCATCCGCGCGGCGTTGATGACAGCCTCGCGGTCACCACCGTTCCAGAGGTCGTATACCGTCGCGTCGGCATAGTCAGCGATGCGGCCGAGGATCAGGAACGCCGGCAGCGCGTGCCCCTCGCTCCTCCATGCCGCCATTTCGATGAGCGGTGTTAGCGCCGTCTCTCGTAGCATCGCGAGAGTCGCGGGATCCCGACCCGCCGACAGGGCCGCTAGTGCGAGGGACGCCTTGTTCCGGTCCGACCACACGGGAGAGTGGAGCAATTCGATAAACGGTTGCGCGGGAACGCGCGGGACTGATGCACGGCCCACAGGCCGCATGCTAGCGAACACCAACAGCGCACGCATGGCGTTGTTCCGCACCTCGGCTGACCGGTCGTTCATAGCGAGCACCAAGTCGTTGACTACCGCTTGCTTGTTTTCTGCGTAGCCGAGAACCTGCGCAGCAAGCGCTCGATGGGCGGCGCTCGACGAGTTCCGCAGCACGAACCGGAGTTCGGGCAGACTGCGCGTCGCGTGGAGTAGGAATCGTTCCTGAATGGCACGCACAGTCGGATCGTCAGCCAGGGCATGTCCCTGCGACCAGTCCTCACCGCCAGCGCCCCGCATGACCGCATTCCTTAGCGCTTCCGCGACTTCCTCACCAGCCCGGACGATCTGCGCAGGCAAGCGTACGTTGCCCGTGGGCTCTGCGTGAAAACGCCCACGAGCGGGTGCGCCGCGCTCCTCGATACCCACGTATACGATCGCCTGGCCCTGGTCGCAGCAGACAAGCCGGGTCTGGGCGCGAGCGATGGCCGGTGACTGCGCCAAGCGGTCCTTCGACTCCTGTAGGACAGCCGGCACGCCGTTTCCGATCGTAACGGTGTCCCCCACTGCGAATGTCAGGATTCCTCGAACCTCGCCTGCCGATACGCGGCTCAGCCCATAGAGGTCGATGATGCCTATCTCGACCTGTTGGCCTTGAGCCACCGCGCCGAATGCCGCCAGTCCGAACGCGACACACGCCGCGTATCCCTTCGGCAGCCGCAGACTTCGCCGAACTAGCCGTAGCATTGGGCGCCCTCGGTCGATGTGAGGTCCGGCGACGGGGACCGTGTCGGTCTCCATCGGTTCCACCGCCTAGAGCGTAGTGGCGAACGGAAGCTCCCAAGCCGATACCGGGTCGTCAGCCATCACAGCAAGCCTCCGCCGAGATGTCGGCCGCATCGCCGGCGGCGAGAACGGCGACCGGACCCTGTCCGTCACAACAAGCCCCGGGTTCGACGACTTCCGGGGCGTCATCGGTAATCACATACCACTCCCAGCGCAGTCCCTGCGGTTCCTGAGACCAGACCTTGGTCTGCTCGGCGTGACAGCAGATGGCCTCTTTCTCGACCTCGGTGAGGATGCCCGCCGCATCCATTCGGGCACCCGCCTCCCTTACCGGCGCGGCGTCGAATACATCGACGCCGAGGGGGTTGTTTCGCTCCGGCGCGTCCGGATTCTCCAAGAGCACGAGCTTCAGCGGCGGTTCGTCCAGCGCGAAGTTGGCGTATCCGGGGCGGCGCTTGTGCGGCACCGCGTCGAAGAGCCTGCCGTAGTAGTCCACGGCTTCGTCGATGTCCCGCACGTTCAGGGCGAGTTGCAGGCGCATGTTGATTCTCCTTCGGGCGGCGCCACGGTCGCGCTATCGGCGTGCTCGGCGTCGATGCAGGTTGTCGCCCCCGTCCTCCTGTCCTGGCAGGCGCGTGAGCTTCGAAAAGGACGCACTCTCAGGGGCAGGACGCAACTGCGGGCCGGCGTCCGAGGGAGCGGATCGGGCCGCCGTGCCGGACCGGCACTCGCCAGCTCCGCCGCAGGAGCTCGTCATCCTGTGAGCGGGCACAGAGATCGGCAGCCTCGGGGAAGTCCGCCATCCCGGCCCGCCTCAGCCGACCGCCGACAGGGCCAGCCACTCCACGAACGTGACGATGACGAGGAAGGACAAGCCGAGAAGCACGAGGGCGCCGGCGGCGAAGATCACCCGCAACGCTCGGTTCCGGAAGGGTGCGGCGGCGGCGAGTCGGCCGAACTGCGTCGCCACCCTGACCGCGACGTAGATCGCGATGAGCATGGCCGCTATGTCGAGAGGAGGCGCGTCGTCGATCCATGCCGACCCGACGAGGGTCGCGGCGACGAACACCCGCGTCAGCCAGGTGAAGAAGATCTCTTCGGCGGGTGCCAGGCGGTCCTGTAGAGCGTCAAGCGCCTCGTTCATGGTCATGCTCCCGGTACGCCTGCGTGCGTGGGTCGCGGCGCAGGGCGTGATGCTTGCGTGGGTCCCAGGGGCGCATCCCTGAAGGACCGATGGCCGTGAGCCAAGTAGTCATTGATGGCCGCACGAGTTCCGTCACGCTGCGGCCGCGCCGTGTGGAGCGGGCCGGGGCGATGGAGATGCGCGACGACCGTCCCCGCGAACACCTCCGGCCGGTTCCGCAGCACGGGGGTCGCCGAGCAAGGCGTGGCTCCAGCCACGGCCGGCGTACGAGACTACCCCTCGGAGGCCGGGGGGCCGCCGTCGCCGTTTTCGGAGGGCAGCCGCCAGGGGAGGACCGCAGCTGCGCACCCGGTACCGATTCTGATCTCACGACGGATCGGGCACGGACAACGTTCTCAGCGCGGCCCTCACCCTTGCCTTGACGGAGGGCGCTTCGGCCTCGAGCGCATCGCGGAGCCGGCGGGCCACGTCCTCACGACGCTCGGGATTGTCTCGGGCCACCACGCTCAGCGCATTGTACGCCCAAGCGCGCACGAACTTGTGAGTCGCATTCGCGAGGATCGTGTCCAAGACCGGCAGCAACGCGTCTTCCGCCTCGGGTGTGACGGTGACGCACGGCACCGCCTGCAGGAAGTGGAGCTTCGACTCGTCCTCGACCAGATGTCCGACGGTCGAGGCGAGTCGGAGTCCGATATCGGCGTCCACGTCGACACCCCGTTCCAACAGGTGCTTCACGAGCCACGTCGCCCCGATCTCGGGCGGCCCCCCTCCCGCTCGCCGAGCCGCCTCCATCAACCGGACGACCGTTTCGCGGGACCTCGGCAAGTCCCGGGCGATGTCGCGGAGAACCGCCACATGCCTGCCGTCGAAGGAGCGGAGGAGGGCTTCAGCGTCCATGTGCCGCACCCTGTCGGGGCGCGACGCGGCCTGATTCCCATGCGCACAGCGCGCACACGTGCGTCTCGGCTTCGTCGACCTTGACATGACGTGTCATCCGCTCCTCGGACTCCCTGCCCGCCTCACGCCGAAGCCCCAAGCGCACGACCGGTTCTCCCAGATCTCCTGGAAGGCTAGGTCCGAGACCAGATCTGATCAATCACTCGGTCCTATGGCCCTCTCCAAGTCGCGGGAGGGGCGGTCCGAGTCGGGCGGTCCGTGCCCGTCCCGCGTATCGAGGAGGTGCGATGCGGGGACACACAGGAGTTCAGCGCACTCCTCGGTCCCCTGCCCCGCGACACCGCCAAGCGGACGCTCGAGGCGCCCGTCGGACGCGCACCCGCCCCCAATGGTCCGCCACGGGAGCTCGGCTCCGACGCTGCATGGATGGGTCCGAGGGGGCAGACACAGCCGGTCCGGGCGCCGCGTCCGCGCAGTGGGGCCGGCGGCCGCCCTTGTCCAGGGGCCCGGGCGCCTCCAATACTGTCGGGAGAATGGCCACGCTCCTATGGGTCCTCGGGGTCTCCCTCTCCATCTCGTTCCTGTGTTCGGTCCTCGAGGCCGTTCTCCTCTCGGCGACCCACTCCTACGTGGAGGTGCTCCGCGACAGCGGCTCCAAGGCGGGAGCCTACCTCGCGGCGATGCGCGAGAGGATCGACGAGCCGATCGCGGCGATCCTCACCCTCAACACGATCGCCCACACGGCCGGGGCGGCGATCGGCGGCTCGATCGCGGCGCGCGTCTTCGGAGAGGCGTGGATCGGAGTCTTCACCGGCGTCCTCACGCTCGTCATCCTCCTCTTCTCCGAGATCGTGCCGAAGACGATCGGCGCCGTCTTCTGGCAGAGGCTCGGCGCGCCGGCCGCCTACGTGCTGCGCTGGATGATCGTGGTGATGAAGCCGATCCTCGTGCCGCTCAACGTGTTCAGCCAGGCGCTGCGCGGCTCGCACGGCTCGACCGTCAGCCGCGTGGAAGTCGAGGTCGTGGCTCAGATCGGCTTCAGCGAGGGCGCGATCGACGAGGACGAGTGGAAGGTCGTGACGAACGTGATCCGCCTCGACGAGGTCACGGTGGGCGAGGTCATGACGCCCCGCACCGACATCGTCGCCGTGCCCCGCGGGGCGACCGTCCCCGAGGCGATGGCCGTCATGCTCGACGAGGGCCACCTGCGCCTGCCCGTCTACGCTGCGTCGCTCGACCGGATCGAAGGGCTGCTCCTCGCGCGCGACCTCTGGCGCGGCGACCGGGAGGGGCTCGAGGAGATCGATAGCCTCGTCCGACCGGTCCAGTTCACCCCGGACACCAAGCTGGTCGAGGACCTGATCCCCGAAATGCGCAAGCACCGCGCGAAGATGGCGATCGTCGTGGACGAGTTCGGAGGCACGGCGGGCCTCGTCACGCTTGAGGACCTCATCGAGGAGATCATCGGCGAGATCCAGGACGAGCACGAGGAGGACGAGCCGGTGAGCTTCGAGGAGCTCGCCGGCGGTGGCGTGCGGATCTGGGGCGGAGTGCCCGTCCGGGAAGCGAACGACGATCTGGGTCTCGATCTGCCGGCCGACGTGCACGACACCGTGGGCGGCTTCGTCTTCGGAGCCCTGAACCGCATCGGGCGCGTGGGCGACACGGTCGGGATTCCCGGCGGCGGCCGTCTCGAGATCACGAGCATGCGGGGCCGTCGGATCGAGTACGTGACCCTGAGGCGCTCCTCCCCGGCCGCGGGCTCCTAGCCTCCTCCCCGCCCGCCGCGCCGGGCGGGCTCGGCGTCAGGCCCCGGCGCCCTGCCCCGCCGCCTCGCCGGCTCCCTCCACGTAGAGGGTCTGGGTCGGGTAGGCGAACTCGATCCCCTCACGCTCGAAGCGCTGGACGATCTCGAGGTTGATCTGGTGATGCGTGGCCGCGTAGGTCGCGTAGTCGGGCACGACCACATGGTAGACGATGTCGAAATTCAGCGACGAGTCGGCGAACGCCATGAAGCAACAGCGCTCGAAGCGCGTGTGTTCCTTGTCCTCGATGATTCCCCGCACGAGATCGGGGATGCGCGCGAGCCGCGAGGGCGGCGTGTCGTACGTCACGCCCAGGGTGAAGACGACGCGACGCTCGGTCCGGCGTTGGTAGTTCTGGATCCGGCTGCCCAGAAGGTCGGCGTTGGAGAAGACGAGCTGCTCGCCGGTGAGGGAGCGCAGGCGGGTGGTCTTGAGCCCCACGTGCTCGACGGTGCCGGTCAGCGCATCCACCTGGATGAAGTCCCCGACCGCGAACGGTCGGTCGAAGACGATCGAAAACGACGCGAACAGATCGGAGAGCGTGCCCTGGAGCGCGAGACCCATCGCCAGTCCGCCGATTCCCAGGCCCGCGATCATGGGACCGATGTCGATGCCCAGGTTGGCGAGGGCCACCATGCCGAAGGTCGCCCAGACGCCGAAGCGCAGCAGGAATCCCACCGAGCCTAGAGCGGTGGCGATCGCCGGGTCGTACTCGAACCTCTTCGCGGCCCAGCTCCCCAGGACGTAGTTGACGATCCCGTTGGCCCACAGCGCCCCCTGGACGAGCAGACCGAGGACGAGGAGCCGGCCCATGAAGACGTCGACGTCGGAGTCGACGGCGAGCCAGCGGGCGCCCGCCCAGAGTGCGACGAGGGCGACGAACAGGACCTTGGTCCTGTCCAGGAGCTCCGTGACGAGGTCGTCGACGTCCGTCTCCGTCCGGGCGGCCAGGGCCTTCATGCGGCCCAGGGCGATGCGCAGGAGCAGGCGGACCCCGAGCCAGGCCGCCCCCGCGAGGCCCACGGCGATGATCCAGTCGAGCACGGTGTTTCCGAGCAAGGCTCTGTCCAAGAGGTCTGCCATCGGGGCTCCCGTGGGGGGTGGGGGGCGGGGACGGGGGAGGGTGCGGATCCGGGTCGGAAAAAACTGTCAGCCGGGGCGCGACCGAGCAACCGGGAGGCGTCCGGAACCACCCGCGGCGGCCCCGCCGGACACACCCGAGACACAGTGGTTGACACACCCTAGGGGGCTCCTCTATCATCGGTCGTGCCACACATGACTCCAAGCGTCGGCGCGGTTCCATCGGGGCCCCGCGACCCTCGGTCGGGATTTTCTTGGCCAGGCTTTGGGGGAGCTGTCTCCCCGGGTCTGGTCTTCGTGTTTGGGGGCATCGATCCGCCCTCGAACGGATATTCTTCACGCCCAAGACCTGGAGGAGTTTGCACCCATGAGCCCCGATGCCCTGCTGTATGACATCGAAGACTTCCGCGAGGAGATGGAGCGGCAAGTCGATGAGCTAGACTCGCGCAACGGACTCTCGCTGAGCACGCCCGAGGACGTGCTCAACTACGTCGACGAATACGGAATCTCCTCGATCCGCATCTGGTTCACCGACCTGGTCGGATACCTCAAGTCGTTCTCGATCACGCCCAAGGAGCTGGCCGGCGCCTTCGAGGAAGGGATGGGCTTCGACGGCTCCTCGATCGGCGGCTACCAGAGGATCCAGGAGAGCGACATGGTGGCCGTGCCGATCGCCTCCACCGCACAGGTCCTTCCGTTCCGGCCCGGCGGATCGCGCTCGCTGCGCATGTTCGCCGAGATCCGCACCCCGGACGGCACGCCCTACGGAGCGGACCCGCGCGTCATCCTCTCCAACAACCTCGAGCGGCTCGGCGAGCACGGCCTCAGCCGCATGTACATCGGGCCCGAGGCCGAGTTCTTCTACTTCAAGGACGAGACCGGCCCCGGGCTCGTCGACCAGGCCGGCTATTTCGACATCAATCCCGTCGACGTCGGAGACGACATCCGCGAGATCACGGTCTTCGCCCTCGAGGCGATGGGCGTGCCCGTCGAGTACCATCACCACGAAGTCGGGCCGTCGCAGCACGAGATCGACATCCGCTTCCAGGAGGCGCTGCGGATGGCCGACAACCTGCAGACCTACAAGTACCTGGTGAAGGAAGTCGCCCGGCGCTGCGGCGTATTCGCGACGTTCATGCCCAAGCCGCTCGCAGACGAGAACGGCAGCGGCATGCACACCCACCTGTCGATCTTCAAGGACGACACCAACGCGTTCTTCGACAAGGACGACCCGCACCACCTGAGCGCCACGGCGAAGCACTTCATCGCCGGATGCCTGGAACACTCCCGGGAGATGGCGCTGATCACCAACCAGATGTACAACTCCTACAAGCGCCTGGTGCCCGGCTACGAGGCCCCGGTCTACATCGCCTGGGCCGAGCGCAACCGCTCCGCGCTGATCCGCATCCCGGTCTACAAGCCGGGCAACGAGGTGGCGACCCGGATCGAGCTCCGCTTCCCCGATCCGACCTGCAACCCCTACCTGACGTTCAGCGTCATGCTGTCGGCGGGACTCGACGGCCTGGAGAACAAGACTCCGTGCCCGCCGCCGATGTCGATCGACCTCTACGAGCTCACGGCGATCGAGCGGCGCGAGATGAAGATCGAGTCCCTGCCCCACGACCTGTACCAGGCGGTCCAGGTGGCCGAGCGTAGCGAATTCCTGCGAGGGGCCCTGGGCGAGGACGTCCACACCAAGCTGATCCGGACCAAGATCCTCGAAGCCGACAAGTTCCGGCTGCACGTCTCGGACATGGACCTCCAGGAGCACCTGAAGCTCTAATCGGAGGCCTCGGAGCCTCCGGCGCTGATTGAAGCAACGCGCGAGAGGTCCGAAGCGAACCGAAGGGCGGAGGCCCGGCTCAACCTGGCCGGGCTCCCGCCCTTCGTGCATCCGTCGGAGGGCCGCCCGGAGGGCTCGTGAAGCGTGCGGGCGTGCCGGACGATCGGCCCGTGGTGATCCGCATCAAGGGCGGTGGGGCGATGAGTGTGGACCCAGCCGAGTCGTGCGTGCCCCCAACACCCGGAACTCGACCGAGACTACCCGCCTCCCGCCTTCGACCACCCGTGGGTGCCGAGCGCCCCCCCCGAATCCAGCGACAGCTAAGGCCGTCCCTGCGGCGAGTCCTTCTCGCGTGGATGCCGATCATCGGATCTGAAGGCGAGGCACCGGAAATAGTCGACAATGCGTCTGTATTCCGAATCGTCCGAATCCATGAAGTCCACCAGCCACGGGATCACCTCGTCCCTGACCTCGTGTGCTGACATGTCGGAAAGCTCGTCCTTGGAGAGAATCTCATGGTCGTAGACCCTATACCAGCCGAAGCCGGAGTCCCGCATGGGATATTCGTCCGGCCTTTGTCTGTTGATCGGCGTGGCCTGCATGAAACCCTTGATCCGATCCAGCGGGTCCTGCTCCTCTGGCTCCCTTTGGTAAAGGTAGAAGCCCGCCCGGACGTTATGATGTGCGAACGTCATCCCCCACGAGAGGGCGAAACCTCCACAGCCCAGCCTTCGCGCGACGTCAGCGAGGTCCGCGTTGCTCCAGTTCAGCCAATAGACCCCCCTCCCCGAGGCATGAGTGAAATGGAGCTGCTCGCAGCCTCGCGCCTTGAGGTGGTCTGCCACCGCCCATCGCAGTTCCTTGGGGCTCTGTCTGGACTCCTTCACCAGCTTCGCTAGCGAATCGCGGAAATCTGTCCGGTCTTCCGAGACCATCCGGCGGACGCCATCCTCACCGTCCTTCTCGAGGATCCGGCGCATCTCCTTCAGGATGGAGCGATGGTCGTCGAGGAGCGCTGTGAAGCCGTCGCCGCCCGTGGGACGAAGCCACCTCTCGACCAAGTCAAGGTACTGCCGGACAAAGGCCCCTACGCTGCTGGAGTGGAACTCCCCATCGTCAAGGCATGAACCGATCGTAGTGTGTACGGACTCCCAACCGACATGGACAATGTCTCCAGAGTCCACGGGACCGTCGGGCGAGGTGGTCAACAGGACGCTCTTCACTGTGTGTCCCTCGTACTTGGCGCGCAGCTTCCGCTCGTAACCTCTGACTTGGTCAACGTGGCTCGAAGACGCCGGTCCCACCTTGTTCTCGATGGCGATCAAGCACCGCTCTTCCTTGAACAAGATCGTGACGTCGACATAGTCCCTTTCTCTCCAGACCTCGATATTCGCCGCCCCGAAGTCGCTTGCGAGAAGAGGCTCCGCTCTCCCCGCCGCGAGCCGCTCATTGACGTGGTCAACAAACCATTTCAGGAACCGCTCGCCGATACCGTGCGTGTCGGTGGGCCGGAACAGCCAGGCCAGCACGTTGCTGTGGCGTATCTCATAATCCGCGTACCGGAGAACATCGAACGTGTTGAACTCTCTTCGCAGGTGCGCCCGATGGAATTCCCGGAACCGGGGATCGTCGATCAGCGTCCGCAGGTCGCCTTCCAAGGGTCCACCTTCCTCTGGCTGGAGTGGGGGGTCGGCTTAGCCTCATCTCACCCCGGAAGGCCCGTTGCGTTCGACTTGTCACCACACCGCTCCGAACGTGGGTCCAGGATGCTGAGCTGAGCGCTGCCACCCGCATCGCCCGCGAAACGACTCAGCTGGCTCGGCGCCGATCGCCAGGCATGATCCGCGTCGGGTCAAGGACGCCGTCCGCCGTGTTGCGGCGACAATCGACGCGGATCATGTCGGCAAGGGCCGGGCTCGGGCTGCGTAAGGGCGGGCGTGTCCCCTTCCCTACCCCCTTCCCCCCGGTCCCACGGGTCTCAAGCGGATTCAGGGGGCCGGCGGCGGCTCCGGCTCGGGAGCGGCCTCGCCGGCCGAAGCGGCGGCAAGCTCCTCGGCCTCCCGCTCCAGCGCCTTCTCCCGCTTCTCCTCCCTCCAGAACGACACGGCCAGCAGAACCGCGCCGCACGAGATCGCCATGTCGGCGACGTTGAAGATCGGCCAGAGCATCACGCCGAGATCGACGGGCCCGATGAAGTCCACGACCCCGCGGTCCCAGCGCACACGGTCGTAGAGGTTGCCCAGCGCGCCCGCAATCACGAGCGAGACCGAGACCATCCGGAGCCAATCCCCCGCCTCGGCGCGCTTCAGCAACAGGATGAGCAGGACCAGGGCCAGCAGCGTGACGGTGATGAAGAACCACCGGGGATCGTTGCCGATCGAGAGGCCGAAGGCCGCGCCGCGATTAAAGGCGAGCGTGAGGGGCACGTATCCGAAAAGGAGCTCGATCTGCCGGCCCCCGGCCAGGGCCGTGAGCGCCCAGCTCTTCGTGACCAGATCCAACACGATCACGACCGGAGTGATGGCGAGGAATGCGAGCAGCTTCGGTTTCACGAGCTCTTGGGGGGTTGGGTCGAGGCGGGCCGTTGCTTCGAAGGCCCCCGAATCTCGCCCGAACTCTCGCCCCACGCCAGGGCGAGCCTTGTCCAGGCGGAAGCCCGAGCGGGGAATCGGTTTCCACCGGGAGGTGAGCCCCAAGCGCCGGGCGATGGGATGATCCGGCCGGGAAACGGCACAACCGGCCCCCAGGCCGCGGCTGCACGTCCGCCCCCAGGTTCTCTCCAGATTCGAAAGGACGGGCGCCAACGCAGGGCCGGGCCGCCACCTGCCCGAGCTCCCGGATAAGCCTGGCGGCGAGCCCTCAGCCGAGGTCGTCGAGGCGGGCCAGACACTCCGACACGCCCGCTTCTACGCCGGCCTGGTGGTACAGGTCGCGGGCCTCGCGCCACAGCGCACGGGCCTCCTTGCCCTCACCCAGCCTCTCCCGGAGAAGGGCCAGCGGCCGTAGCGCGTTCGCCACATCGAGCGGCGGGGGGGACGGACGCGCCCGGTAGAGGGCCAGCGCCTCTGCGTAACGGGATGCCGCCTCACCGAGATCGCCCTTCTTGCGGAGGACGTCGCCGAGGTGGCGCACGGTGTGGGCCAGCGCGAGCGGATCGTCGCCCCGGCGGCAGCATGGGACCGCCTCCCGGTAGAGGCGCAGGCGACATCGAGGCGCCCCATGTCGCGTTCGACGTTCGCCCGCCCCGTGGAGGGCACGGGCGAGCGCCACGGGATCGTCGTGCGCCCGGGCGAGCGCGACCGCCGCCTTCATCTGACGCATCGCCTCGGCAGACCGCTTCGCCCTCCGCTCCGCCATCCCCCGCCGCACCAGCGACTCGACGGCCTGCCGGGGATCCTCCCCCGCGGCCACCGCACCCGCCTCCGGCGTGGCCACCGCAGGGCTACCCTCCCCGGGGGACAGGAGAAGAAGTGTGGCCGCTCACGATGCGCCACCCGTCCGGTTCGTGGACCCAGAGGGTCGTCATCGCCCCGCCGTAGCTGAACTCGAACCCGCCCTCCCCCTGAAGCGTGCTCTCGAACAGGGATCGAACGAGGGCGAGACCCGGCGCCAGCGCCTCGATGTCGGTGTCCGAGTACTCGGTCGTGATCCGCATCCCCGGGCCGAGACCCTCGAGGGCGGCCCGCACCTCGGCCGCCGACCCGTAGCGCAACGCGCCGTTCTCGTAGAAGCGGAAGGCGGGAGATTCGGAATAGAAGCCGGCGGCGGCGGCCGGGTCCGGACCCGACCCGAGCTCGCGGAACGCATCGAGGGTGCTCGACACGCTGTCGCGGATCGCGGTGGCGTGAGCCTCCGACAGCCCGGCGGGGCCCGCGTCGGGCCGGCAGCCGAGACTCGTGCAGAGGACGAGGAACGCGGCCGGCAGCGTCGGTCGTTGAAGGGCGAATGATCTCATGTCCGTGATCCTCGAAGGCGGCCTTTCGTCGGCGGGGTTCAGCGGCAACGTAGGTCCGTGCGGCGCTTGCCGCATGCGGCGATCTTATCCGGGGGGGGGGAGTGAGACGGTTCGCCCGGTCCGTCGCGAGCCGTTCCGCGCACCTCGACCCCGCCACCTCCATCGGCCGGCCTGGCACCGACCGGGCGCTGGCGGAGGGGGCCCCTGGCGCGCAGCTTAGCGGAGGGGTGCGACCCCCGGAGTCCCACCCCTCGCCCCAAGCCCGCTCGGAGAGAATCGTCATGACGTCGCGCACGCTCGGCATCGCCCTGTACGCCGCCCTGGCCCTGTGGGCCGCCCACGCCACGCCCGCCGGGGCTCAGGTCTCCGAGCAGGCCGGAGGAGGCCCCTGGCCTCCCGCGGCCACGTTCTCGATCCTCGGCTACGACCCCGCGACCGGAGACGTCGGCGTCGCCGTCCAGAGCCGGGTCTTCTCGGTGGGCAACGGCGTGATGTGGGGACAGGCCGGCGTTGGGGTCGTCGCGACGCAGGCCGTCGTGGACGTCAGCTACGGCCCTCAGGCCCTCGAGCTCCTCGCCCAAGGCCTCAGCCCGGCCGAAGTCGTGGAACGCGTGCTTGCCGACGATCCCGACCCGCGTCCCGACCGCTCGACCAAGCTGGGACGCCAGTTCTCGGTCATGGACGCCGCGGGCGACGTCGCCACCCACACGGGTCCGCGAGCCAACGAGTGGGCCGGCCACCGGATCACCCGTCACGCCTCGGCCCAGGGCAACATCCTCGCCGGCCCCGAGGTGGTCGACGAGATGATCCGCGGGTTCGAGGAGACCGACGGCCACCTGTCGTTCAAGCTGCTCGCGGCCCTGGAGTACGGCCAGGCGGCCGGCGGAGACCGGAGGGGCATGCAGTCGGCGGCGATGCTCATCGTGCGCGAAGACGGCGGCGTCTGGCTGAACAACGACGTCGTGCTGCGGCTCCAGGTCGACGATCATGCCGAGCCGATCGGGGAGCTGAGGCGGCTCGTGGAGCTGGCCGCGGCCCAGAGGGAGCGGAGGCGGGGGCGCTAGGCGCCTCCGGGGGCTGGCCTCCTTTATTTCCTGGTCGCGCCGGGGCCCTCGGTGATCGTGCGGTTCCGCCCGGCCCCGCGGACCGCCCCGCGAAAACCCGAGCAGGGAGTCCGACGATGAAGATCGTCTCCAGATTCGAGGTCAAACGTTGGGACGCCGTGCCGTATGGCGAGGAGAGCGAAGACCCCCTCCTCTCCGAAGCCCGCGTCGTGAAGCGTTACCGGGGCGATCTGGACGGGGAGGGGCGCGTTCGGCTGCTCATGTGCGGCGCCGGCGCCGCTGGCCCGCCCGAGGACGCGGGCTACATCGCGTCGGAGCGGGTCAGCGGCACGCTGGGTGGGCGCACGGGCACGTTCGTACTCCACCACTGGGGAATCGCGGAGGCCGGAGTTGCGCCCCGCACGGGGGGACATGTGGTTCCGGGGTCGGGGACGGGCGAGTTGGCGGGCCTGTCGGGCACGATGGAGATCCACGTGGACGCCCAGGGCGCACACACCCTGACCCTGGACTACCGGATCGGGTAGGCCGGCCCGCGCAGGGAGTCCGCCCGGCGGCCCCCCGTCGAATCCGGATGACCCTCGGAGGCGGACCTCCTAGCACGCTCACCTGGTCGAAGTCCGGGGCGGCCGGTACTCGAGGACCGTACTCCGTGATCCCGAGCCCGCCGAGGCACGGCTCCCGCCTCTCTTCTTCCGGCTCCAGCGTGATCGGATCCAGCCGGCTCATGGCTCGAGGATGCCCGCCCGCCAGATCGGAGGCCGGTCGGCAGGCGTCGTGCCGTGCGATCCAATCGGGGTCCCCGGTCGTTATCGTAAGACACTCCGGTCCGACCGCCGGCGCCTGCCCGGTCGGTCCGCAACGGACGAGGCACCACGAGGCACCAGCATGGCCAAGCCGAAGGAGAGCTACCACATGTCGCCGGAGGACTTCCGCCGGCACGGCAGGGAGGTGATCGACTGGATCGCCGACTATCACGAGCATGTCGAACGCTATCCCGTCCTGTCGCGGGTCGGACCCGGCGAGATCGCCGACTCGCTGGAGAGCGAGGTGCCCGCCCAGGGCGAGGCCTTCGGGGCGATCCTCCACGACACGACGGAGCGGATCCTGCCCGGCATCACGCACTGGCAGTCGCCCGGATTCCACGCCTACTTCCCCGGCAACGCGTCGGGACCCGCCATCCTGGGCGATCTGCTGGCCGCCGGTCTCGGCGTGCAGGGCATGCTCTGGTCGACGAGTCCCGCCTGCACCGAGGTCGAGACCCGGGTGCTGGACATGCTGGCCGACCTTCTGGGCCTGCCCGAAGCCTACCGCTCCACGAGCAGCGGCGGCGGCGTCATCCAGGACACGGCCTCCAGCGCCGTCCTGTGCGCCCTCGTCGCGGCGCGGGAGCGCGATTCAGGCCTGCGCACCAACCGGCAAGGCTGTGACGGCACGCAGGTCGCCTATTGCTCGACCGAGGCGCACTCGTCGGTGGAGAAGGCGATGGGCATCGCCGGACTGGGCCGCGCCAACCTGCGGCAGATCGCCGTGGACGAGCGACTCGCTCTCGACGCGGCCAGGCTGGCGGAGCAGGTCAGGGCCGACAGAGCGCGCGGGCTCAGGCCCGTATTCGTCTGCGCCACGCTGGGCACGACCTCGTCGAACGCGATCGACCCCGTGGCCGCCATCGGCAGGATCTGCCGCGACGAGGGCCTGTGGCTCCACGTCGACGCGGCGATGTCGGGCACGGCGGCGATCTGCCCCGAGTACCGCCATCTCCACGAGGGCGTCGAATACGCCGACAGCTATTGCTTCAACCCCCACAAGTGGATGTTCACGAACTTCGACTGCAGCTGCCTGTGGGTGGCCGACCGGGGGGCGCTCGT
>CAZNEI010000043.1:565-20525 GCA_964572045.1 uncultured Gemmatimonadaceae bacterium | reverse complement strand
CGTCTCCTGGAACCTGTCTTAAGGGAATAACTTAGCTCTGATCCGGAAGTAAGTCATGATTGAATGGCTTCGTATCGGCCACCTTCTTGGGCTTTCTCGGACAGAAGCCATCTTGGGGTTCTTCACCCCGCTTGCGGTCTTCGCCGTATTCCTTGTAGCGCAACTCGTTCTGCTGGCAAGGCGGGTGCCGGGCTACGTCATCGATCCAAAGACCGGTGACCCGCCCAGCTATCGGCTAGACGGCATCCTGGTCTTCTCGATTGCGCTGATCGTATGGGCGCTCGAGCTCACCGGGATGCCCCGTGACTGGTTCCACCGGTCCTCTCCGTCCATGCCGTGCTTGGCGGAACGGTCTTCGCGACGATCCTCTCGGTCATAGCCGTGTTCAGCCAGCCGCAAGGGAGGATTCGGAATCAGGGACTGGCCCTGTGGACCGGACGAGCCAAGGAGTTGTCGCTCTTCGATGGCCGGGTTGATGTGAAGATGTACCTGTATGTCGTCGGTGGAACGATGTTGTCTCTCAACGCCTTGTCGGGAGCCTGGTATCACTTATGGACTCTTTGGCGAAGACTCCAATCCGGGAGTCTTCTTGTATGCGGATTTCTTCACGTTCTACGTGTTGGACTCCTTTGTCTTTGAACGCGTGCAGTTGTACACATACGACCTGATCCATGAAGATCTGGGCTTCAAATTTGCTTTGGGGTGGTCTTATCGTATATGGATGGCTCTTCATCCTTCCGTTGTGGGGAATGGCCGCCTATCCGAATCCGGGATTCACGGAGGGATGGACGTACGTCTGGCTCATAGGAACAGGTACCCTGTTTCTGTTCGGATGGAGATTTCTCGTGGAGCTAATCTGCAGAGAATACACGTTCAAGCGATGGCCAGATCACAGGTTCCTGGGGCTGGTTTGACCGGAACACATCGAGGCGGGTGACCGCAAGGTCCTTTGCAGCGGGCTGGGGGTGTTGCGCGCCATTTCAACTACATGGGCGAGGTTTTTCTTGCTCTCTCGATCGCGTTGGTATTTGGATACTTCTCGAATCCATGGGCTTGGACCTATTTCGTATTCATCGTGACGCTCTTCACGTGCCGTCAACGGTTTGATGAGAGGTACTGTGCGGAGAAGTACGGTCCCGACAAATGGGCGGAGTATCAGGAGAGGGTGAAGTACCGGATTCTTCCCGGCGTCTATTAGGGAGGCGACGTCCGACGCCGACGGAGGGGACTCTTCCGCCAAGGGGCGGGGGACCGGATCGATCGCGTCTCGTCACTCGGCCTCTTCGCCAAGCGTCTAGGTGGACTTCCCCGGGGCCGTGTCCTGCCGGAGCCGAGACACTCTGTCGCTCCGAGGCTTCAGCGGGTCGACACCATGCTTGTTCCAATCCAGGAGCTCCTCCCTTCGGCAGCCGGGGGCAAAGCCCCGCCCCTCTCACTCGGGCGCTCCACTCGCGAGCGACGCGCTGACCGTGCGGCCTTTGCCACGCCGGAATGGGAGGTACAGGAGTCCGCAGACGGCCACGGCCAGGCCCTCCAGGACGGGCAGATACCAAGGCCACTCGGGAAAGAAGTCCATCACGGAAGCGCTCTCGGGCTTTGCGGATAGGTAGAGATAGTTGCTCCCGATCCGCGCGTTGACCCAGAGAATGACGAGAGCGTAGGCATTCAGTCCGACCAGGACGGCTCCGAGAGACCTAGGTGTCGGTCGCCAGCGTTCGACCGACACGACCCAGAGCCCCGCGGTTACGAGCAGGCCGTGCGAGAGCATGGTCTCAACGAAGCGATAATGGGGAAAACCGTAGCCTCCCGAGCTCGGCGTGATCAGCGCCTGAGAGGCGCCTGCTACGCCGAAGAAGTAGAGCAGCGGATACAACCTGCGCTGCTCGAGCAGGAGCGCCCAGCCGGTGATCCATACCATGGCGCTGCACATGTGGAGTGGCAGCATCTGCTCGATCGCCCACGATCCTGTACCGAGATTCCAGAGATGCCAGGCGAGCTCATTCAGCAGCAGGGTGAGGGCGAGAGCGAGCCTCCAGCGTCGAGCGCGCTCCGCGCCTCGGGCTCGCCCCGCCCCGATGAGCACGGCAGCGGCCGCGAAAATGACGCCGATCGCGACGAGGTGGGAAGTGCCGAATAGCTGGAACGGGTCGCCGTCGTAGGACGTCGAGAAGTACTCGGACACGCACGCCTCTCATTCTCTTCCGGGTCGGCGGCCTTGAAGAGCTGCCGCGTTGTGGAGTCCTCAGTTATGCGGACCCAAGGCGGACTCGTCGGGACCCCCGTTCGCTCCGAGCAAAGTCCATCGGCGGAGGCGTACGTGCCAGACGCCGCCTACGAGACGGCACGCTCTTGTGCGGACACGAGAGACCCGACGAGCCCCGAAGGGGCGGCCCTGAGCCCCGTCTGAACCCATGTGCTCCGATTGGGCGCCCAGGGACCGTTTCTCGAGGGACCCCAGTGGGGCAGGGTCGTCGCTAACCCCGAGCGAGGACAAGAGCAGCGTAGACGACACCGAGTCCGAGTAGTGCGTTGGCTCGGGCGACCCAGGCCGCCCTCCTCCGCGCCGCGATCTGAGCCCGCGATCCGGGCTCGAGACGGGAGGCTGCAGGACCAAGATAGAAGTCGTGGACGATGCTCGCCGCAATCATCGCCGCCACCCCCGCCAGTTTCCAGCCCAGGGCCTGGCCGAGCCGGCTCCGCCAAAAGGCACCGGAGGTCAGGATCTCCGGGTCCAAGAGCCCCCTGATGGAGAGATTCAGGACTCCCGTCGCCACAAGGACGCCGACAGCCGCCCACCCGAGCCGTCGGAAGTGCTCGCCCAACAGCCGGAAGATGTCCGCTCGAAGTTCGGCAGATTTCAGGCCACGCAAGACCGGAGCTCCCACCAGTGCGATGAACCACATGCCGCCGAGCCAAAAGAGGGCGGCAAGAACGTGCAGCCACAGGCTCAGGTAGTAGAGAGACCTCACGATGCGCCGAAGGAGCCGCTCCTCCGAAGGTCCAGGGCCCGCGTCATCCCAAGGCGCCTGTCTGCCAACCCGTTGGTCATCGGCCGTAGCGAGCTCGACGAACTAGGCGAGAAGAATCACCACGACCAGAACCACGTCCAGTGCAGCGGTGAGCCCAAAGGCGAGCCACATCTGAAGACGCGCCAATGGAGTCTCGGCAGTGCCCAGGAACATCGCGCCCACGTTGGCGAGGAAGAACAGTGCCCAGGTCCATACAGTGGCCCCCTCAATCACCTCGGCAACGAGTAGGGCCCTGAGCTGTTCCGCAGTTGCCGCCGGCAGGATCACTGCAGGGAGCCAGGCGAGCAATTGGCGCGTACGGCCCTCGACCATGCGCCGCTGGACCGCACTCATGGACGGACGTCGGCGCGGTCAGCCCTGGCCGCCAGGTTTTCCGTGAGGTGGAGATCGTTCGGATACATTAGGTCTTCTCCCATTCGATTGATCATCCTAGTGACCGGATACGGTCTTCCCCAGCGCAGCGCACAGACGCTCAGACACGGCTCATCGCTCGAGCCTCGAGGGTCATCTTGGCAGCCCCGGCTGGACGCGGCCGTCACCTGCAAGGGGAGCGACTCGTCGCCCGAGGATCCCAGGGCGGAAGCGGTCGGATCGACATCGGCGGGCGCGTACCCGGTCCGGGCTCGTCGAAGGCGGCTCCACGTCCCCCGGTCCTTCAGTGCGTGCCGACAGGTGTGCCCCCTCACGGGTCTATGTGCTCAAGGAACCTCTTCACACCGTCCTCGATCGTCATGACCACCGCGCTCTTGGTCGGGTGGCGATCTTCGTTGTAGTGGGCGATGTGAGTTGCCCCGGTGTACCCGTCGGTGGCCAACAGTTCCTGCTGCACGGCAGCTGCGTCGAGACTGCCCGCCCGCTCTGCGGCTTCCAAGAACAACCGGACGGCGTCGTAACTTACCGCGTCACCCCCGGTGGGTACGGTCCCGTACCGGGCTTGAAACGCGTTGACGAACGCGCGCGCAGTCGGCTCGCTGGTGTCGGGCCAGAAATGGCTGCTGAAATAGCTGCCCTCCACGGCGGCATCTTCACTCTCCAGCAGCGTCGGGTTATCCCAAGCATCGGCGCCGAGAAAGACCGTCGGCTCGCCGGTGGCGTCGAGAAGGGGAAAGGCACGTGCTTGCCCAGTCACGTGGATGGCTTCCGGTACCAGCGAGGCCAGGAGGACCGCCTGAGGGGTTGCCGCCGCGATGGGCATCAATTGCTCGCTAAAGTCGGTTGCACCGCTCGGGTAGGATTCCTCGGCGGCGATCGTTCCTCCGAAGCCGCGAAAAGAGTCGATGAAGAACTCGGCGATGCCCTCCGCATAGACTTCTCCGCGCTCGGTCAATACAGCGGCCGTGGTCACCCCGAGTGTCTCGGTGGCAAACTGGGCCATGACGCGTCCTTGAAACTGATCGGTGAAGGCGGCCATGAAGACCAAGTCGCTGGCCTCGGTCACCGCTGGATTGGTAGCCGCCGTCGTGATCATCGGGACTCGGTGGCGTTGGGCTATGGCCCCCACCTCGATGGCGTGCGACGAGCGGTTCGGGCCGATGAGGGCCAGGACTTCGTCGGTGAGAATCAGGGTCTCGGCGGCTTGGACGGCGGCCGCAGCTTCCTGGAGGTCCAACCGGATGATCAATTCCACGGGCCGCCCCAACAGACCTCCGCGCTCGTTGACCTCGTCCACCGCGATCATGGCGGCGCTCGGATACGTGATTCGGTCGCCCGACACGAGGAATCCGACTCTCACCGGATCATCACCGGAATCTGCCGGGGGCGTCGGGGAAGTCTGGTCATCGCACGCGGTCAAGGCGATCGCCGCGACACAAGAGGCGTAGAACGGCCTCACGCTAGGATTTCGTCCGTGGGGCGGAAGACGCGAGGAGGGATTGGGTCCCCCGGCACCGCTCTGGCAGGTCGATCACCTCGCAAGGGTCCGGGATGAACGGGACCTCGTGGCTGGCTCCCTCGTCTCTCACGCACTCCGGGGAACAATAGGGGGGGCCGAGGAATGGCTCAAGGGGTGTTCCACGACCGACTCCTTGCGACCGGACGCGAGTCTCTCGTGTTCCTGTGAAGGGCGGCAGATCGCCAGGAGACCGCCGCACGCTGGGCGCTGCGTCCGACGTCGATCGACCACACGCCGGCGTCCGTGAGTGAACGTCTCCTCGTCTGCTTGTCCATCGGAGCACTTGGTGGCAGGTTGGATAACTTTGAGACACGAAGAGTGACCACGGAGCCTGTAGATGGACCGATCCACGCTGTCTCGACGCGCTTG
The DNA here is from genome assembly GCA_964572045.1 of uncultured Gemmatimonadaceae bacterium. GTDB lineage: Bacteria > Gemmatimonadota > Gemmatimonadetes > Longimicrobiales > Gaopeijiaceae > CBDCKR01. Next base: position 15,236 of record CAZNEI010000043.1, on the reverse strand, counting down.
GCTCACGACCACCTCAGGGGTCATCGCGGCAGGGCTGCTCCGCACCCAGCAGGATGCGCTGAGACTGGGGGCCCAGGAAGCTCCGGCGACTCCCCCCGATCCGAGCAAGGTGCCGGGACGTCCGACTTCCGAGGTAGGCACGAGAGCGCCCGGGGCGGAGTTGCGTCGGCTCGTCCGGAACCAGGAGTTGTCCAGCTCGTCGCGTACTCCGCTGCAGGATCTGAACGGGATCATCACCCCGGCCGACCTGCACTTCGAGCGGCACCACGCCGGCGTTCCCAACATCGTCTCCGAGAACCACGAGCTTCTGATTCACGGCATGGTCGATCGACCGATGGTGTTCAGGATGGCCGACCTGAAGCGCTATCCGTGCGTTTCCCAGATTTACTTCTTGGAGTGTTCCGGCAACGGGGGAGGGGGGTACAACCGCGAGCGCATTCCCACTGAGGTCACGGTACAGGCGCTCGACGGTCTCCTCAGCACGAGCGAGTGGACGGGCGTCCCGCTCAGCTGGCTGCTGCGGGAGGTCGGGGTGCGCTCAGGGGCGAGTTGGATCCTTGCCGAGAGCGGCGACGCGGCTCTCATGTCGCGTAGCGTGCCGCTGGACAAGGCGATGGACGATGCTCTGCTCGCCTACGGACAGAACGGCGAGGCCATCCGCCCCGAACAGGGATATCCACTGCGCCTCTTCCTTCCGGGCTGGGAGGGGAACGCGAGCGTGAAGTGGCTTCGCCGCCTTGAGGTCTCGGACCGTCCTACGATGAGTCGGGATGAGACGTCGAAGTACACGGATCCGCTGCGGGGCGGCACGGCCCGCCAGTTCAGTTTCGTGATGGATGCCAAGTCGGTCATCACGTTCCCCTCCTACCCGTACGTGCTGCCGGACCGCGGGTGGTGGGAGGTCAAAGGGCTCGCGTGGACCGGTCGCGGCCGGATCACGCGCGTCGAAGTCAGCACGGACGGAGGCCGCAGCTGGGCGGACGCCGAACTGCAGCGGCCCGTCCTGCCGAAGTCAACGGCCCGGTTCCGGTACCTTTGGGACTGGAACGGGGGTGAGGCGCTGATCCTCAGCCGCGCCACCGATGAGACGGGCTACGTCCAGCCCACGGTGCAGCAGCTCTGGGAGGCTCGGGGAGAGCGCACAGCGTACCATTACAATCATCAGCGCGCTTGGAAGGTCGCTTCGACCGGAGAGGTGACCTTCGGATTGGGAGACCTCGTGTGAGGGCCAGAGTCGCGGCAGCGATCCCGCTGATCGTGGCGGCTTGTCAGGTCGTCGGGACCGGGGGCGGTACACCGGTCCTCGAGGCGACCAGCGAATCGCCGCATCCGCTTCCCGCAGAGGCGCCGGACCGCTTCTCGTTCGGCTCCGATGCATCGGAGGCGCGCATCGCCGCATGGGACATCGACGTCAAGCCGGACGGGGAAGGGCTTCCCGAGGGAAGCGGGACGGTGGCCGAAGGGGAGGCCGTGTATGCGGTGCACTGCGCGGTGTGTCACGGGCTGACAGGGACCGAGGGCCCCTACGACGTCCTGGTTGGCACGGCTCCGTGGGAGGAGTGGCCGGGAGCCCGAACGATCGGTGGATACTGGCCCTATGCGACGACCGTATTCGACTACATCCGCAGATCGATGCCTCAGCTCACCCCCGGAATCCTCACCGCAGACGAGACGTATGCTGTGGTCGCATACCTCCTCAACCTCAACGGTATCGTGCCCGATGACGGCGTGATGGACGCCGAGACCCTGCCCGAGGTCATCATGCCGGCCCGCGACCGGTTTGTCCCCGACGATCGGCGGGGCGGCTCCGAGGTCCGTTAGCAACCAGTCACTCGACCGGAGCGCCGATCTCGGTGGCGCGATGAGCTGACACGTTGCGCTGCCTCGGACGAGCGCTCACCGAAGCCGGAATCGTCCTCGATCCGTGCCGGAGGCCTCTCGCGCGAGGGACACAACTTCCCGGCGTGCTTCAATGGGGAGCGAGGGCGCTGTCTTCGGCTACCACGTTGCGGACCGATCTCCCCCCTCATTGCGCGGAGCGAGGGCGCCCCTAGGCGAGGCGGAACGGATCGTCCGCATCCATGCCGAGGCGAGGGTGCCCACGACGAGGACTCCTGCCACGGCACCCAGCCTCGCGCCCGGGTACGGCCCGGTGACGGCTTGGACGAGGAGGTCGGCGCACAGAACGGTTGCGACGATGCCGGGCACGACGGCGGGCAGCGCCGCGCCGACGTAGGCCAAGGCGAAGACGATCGCTCCACCGAGAAGGGCTGCGGGCACCCAAGTGCCGAGGGACTCCCGGAGCGGCTCCGGAACCGAGAGGAGTCCGGTCGCGAGCGCGAGCGCCCACAGCGCAATCCCCCAGCGGGAGAGGCCGCCGCCCGACCTCAGCGCAAGGCCGCTCATCAGGAGGAGCCCGGCGGTTCCGAGGAGGAACCAAACGGTCGCCTGAACGGGTCCGGCCAGCGACGGAATGTAGTCGGCGGCTGCGGTGGTGTCGTGCCACATCGGAAGCCCGCCGGCGAACGCCGCTCCGAGCGTTCCGAGGCCCACCAACGCTGCGCCCACCGCCACGGCAAGCCTTCCCGTGACCGACATCTCCACCCCCGCATTGGGCCGTTCCTCAAGCCACCGGTGCGCGAGCGCGGCCGTCAGACCGATCGCCGCCGATCCGACGATGAGCACCAGAACCCCCCCGAATGCGGCGATTCCTGCCTGAAGGCCCCAAGGCTGCGCCGACGAGAAGAACGCCTCGACCGTCGGCCAGGAGTTCGCCTGTCCGAGGCCGAGCGCTGCCGCCCCGAGGAGCGAAACCCGGACAAGCAGCCCCGTATCCAGGCCACGCCTCGCCCACGCGACTACGGCGAGAACGCCCGCGACCGCAAACCCGAAGAGGAGCACGAGGCCCGCTGCCGCCGCCACCAAGGCCCGGAGCGCCTGATTGTTGCGCCGAGCGAGCTCCCACTCTTCGGGCACGCTCACGGAACGATGGGCGTCCACCACTTCTTCACCGCCTAGGGCTACCGTCAGATGGGCCTCTCCTGGGACGTCTCCGAGGGTTCGAGGGTCCTCGAACGTGAATGCCCAGTCCGTCCGGTCCGGTCGCGTCGTCTGAGTAGCACCGACCTCCTCGACGGACTCCGGACCCATCCCAAAGCGGTCTCGGAGGACGCCGAGCGCGGCGGCTCTCGCGTCCTCCTCCTCCAAGGAGGCGCCCGGACGGGCTTCGGGCAGGACGTGCTCGAGGCGCAGGAGCTCCCCCCCCACGCCGAGCTGGACGCGAAGCTCTTCGACGCGGCGCTCGGGGTCGGCGCGGAAGTCCACTAAACGCACCACCCATCGGGGAGGGGAGAGGTAGGTGCCGATGAGGCTCGAGTACACCTGCGGACCGGCCACGGCAAAGACGTACTCGAAGTCCTCTCCCCGGTCGGAATCCACGCGGGCAAGGGCTTTCCACGACCCCACGGCGTGACCGCGCTCGGTCAGGGTGTCCAGGGCGAGGCCGATCGCCTCGCTCCTCGACACCGCCAACCGGGGAGCGTCAGCGCCCTGCGGAAGAGCTCCGACCCCCCACGAGAAGGCGCCAATCGCACCCAACAAGTAGACGAGCTTCGGGCGCGAGAGGAAGCCTTGGACGGCGGAGAGGAACTCCGGCACGGCCACTTCGGAGCGGCTCGGCCTCGGGTCCCTGTCGGGCGCGGCGGCCACGGGCGGTTCCCACGCGCGGTTGTACGCCCACTCGGGTGCATCGGCCCTGGGACCCATCCTGAGGCGCGCCCTGGCCACCACCAGGAGGGGAGCCAGCCCGACCGCCACGACGGCCGCGCGGTCCATCAGGATGCCGGGTGCCGATGAGGCGAAGAGGGGGAGCGAGGTCAGCGAGAGGTTGTACGTGAAGTGTGCGAGGATCGTCGGAACAAGGCCGAAATAGAGGTAGATCACGCCCCACAGAAGGGCGGGAACCGTGAGCTCGATCAACCGGGCGTAGGCCGGCTGCTGGGGGTAGTTGGCGTGACCGGCGGCGAAGACGATGGCCTGCAAGGCCACTGCACCCCAGATCCAGAGGCTCTTGCGTCCATAGCGCGCGCCCAGCAGGGCGGCGCACGCGATAGGAATCGCGCGGAACGCGCTCTCCTCCCAGAAGGCGGCGAAGAGTGACGTCGAGACCGCCAGCAGCCAAGGCTGGGGCGTAGCGAGCAGATCGGGCTGAACGACTGCCTCCGCGGGAGACCACCATCCCTCAAGCCGGGAGGTCGCGGCATAGAAGAGCACCACATAGCCGAGCTGGATCCCCAAGAGTAGGTACGCGCCCGCAGTGCGGCCGAGCACGGGTGTGGAGGCAGCCACCTCGGAGGACCAGAAGCGCCATTGCTGTATGTGGCCCGGAAAGGCACGCCGGCCGAGCGACTCCCCCGCGAGGAAGATGAGCGCGAGGAGTGGCGTGCCGACCACGGCAGCCGAAGCCGCGAGGGCCAGCTGTCCGGCCAAGAACGTCTGAACCGAGACGGCGGGATCGTACCCCATCCAACTCAGCGGCAGGGTGTTCGCGACCCCGAGGCCGAGCAGGAGGGCAGTGAGTGCGCCCCACGCGAGGGGCGGGCGCCAGATGACCCAACGCTGCCTCATGAGGAGAACGGTGCCTCCCACCCCTCCAACCAAGAGGAACAAGACGACGAAGACCGCCTGCGATGCGAGTGCGATTCCATCGTTCGCTGACCGCATCTCCCGATAGCGCTGAGAGAAGGCCTCCGGCACGTAGACGAAGTGGGAAAGCTCGGAGGCCCGGTCTCCGCCGACCCGGATCCGGAGTCGGAAGCGGCCGTCCTCCACCGTCCAGTCCGCGCGCTCGAACACGAATGTGTGGTCCACACGCCTGCCCGGATGCCTCTCCTCGGACGACTCGAGGAGATCGAAAGAGGAGAGATCCAACCCCCATTCCGACGCCGTGCGTTCGGCGATCGCCAGCCCCGCCTCCTCGGAGACGTTCCCGCCTCCCGGGTCCTCCTCCGCGAAACGCAGACGGAATCCGTACGGTTCTCCTGCCGGCGTGAACTGAACTCGGCTCTCTTCGACCGCCCCCTCCTGGAATCGTCGCACGGTCCACACGTACGGGTGATAGATCCCGCGCTCGGCCAGATCGACGAATGCATCCCGCCCGCCCGCCTCCAGCTCGACGTACGTCTGCACCTCCGGGTCCGTCTGTCCGAAGGTGGCGGCTGTCCGGGCTTCGGGCGGGTCCCACGCGTACTGCCGAGCCAAGGTCTCCGCCTGCGACACGGCGGCTTCGCGGTCCATCTCGAGGTCGAGCGTGGCGATTGGGAACGCGCTCGGAAAGAGCCGAACCGCGACGAGCAGGCTCGCCAAGCTGAGAAGGCCAAAGAAGATCCAGGTGCTTGGTCGACGGGTCATCGGATTGCCTCACGGCGGTGGGCCGGAGACCCGGATCTCATGCCGCGCTTCGCATCCCTACTCGACAAGAGACCTGAGATCGCCGCCCCGGAGCCCGGTGTGGACGCTTCCGGGGGTCGACGTCGCAGGGGCGCGTGAGCGTCCCCCCGGCCTCTCGGCGCTGACCGGCAATTCGTAGTTCGTCCGCCCAGCCTCTTCGGGGCCGGAAATCTCGCCAACGCCTTGTCCACGCTCACGTCCTGTCGCTCTGGAGTGCATTCTGCGATTGCACCATACGATCCCTCTCCGGATCAGAAAACCAGAGCAAGCGACTCTCGGCGCGACCGGCTCCGAACCCCAAGGGGTCATCTGTGATTCTGGGGAAACGGCCCGAGGTCGCGGCCGAGCGCGCCGGGTCTCATTCGCCCCCTCACTCGATTGACGGGGCCTGTCCCTCCCGGCCGGGGGCGGCCGGACAGGCTCTCCGGTCAGGCCTCCGGCGTGCCGCCGGCCGAGAATCGGCGGCCGGCGCATCCGGCCCCTTGTTGCGGCGCGTGCGGACGCAGCCCTCGCCCACGCCGTGACGGTCGCCTCCCCCGCACGAGCGAGGCGGTCGGCTGGGGCCCACGACGTCCGAGAAGGATCGCTGCAACTGGATTCGTAACACCGCCTAGGCTATCCTCGCTCAGCAGACCGTCGTCGTAGAGCCATTGTTCAACCAAGCTTAATCCCGTCCGGCTCGCGCACCCGATGGCATCGCGGTCGGCGAAGAGCCGTTCCGCGGCTTCCGTAGCCGCCCCGAATGCCGTGCAGGGGGTTCCTTGTCGGGTCGGAGTGCCGGACTGGGTGGCGCATCTCCGGAAGGCACCGTGAACGAGCAGACCGATCAAAGAGCAGAAAACGCCGTCGACGCGGATCTCCAGCACCGCCTCGACAACCTGGTGAGGGCCTACCGCGTCCGGGGTCATCGGGACGCCTGTGTCGATCCGTTGGAACTCGCTCCCGGCAAGAGCCCCGATTTGGACCCCGCCTACTACGGCCTCCGTTCGCGCGACATGGACAGGAAGGTCTCACCCGAAACGCTCTCGGGCTGCGGCCTGGATACCCCTGGCGAAGTCATCGAACGGCTTCGCGAGACGTACACCCGCTCAATCGGGGTGCAATTCATGCACATCGAAGACGTGGAGGCGCGCGAGTGGCTCCAACAGCGGATGGAGCCTGTCGGCAATCGCGTCAACCTGTCACTGGCGCGCAAGTTGAGAATCCTGACCAAGCTGACGGACGCCACCCTTTTCGAGGAGTTCGTCCAGAAGAGGTTTCTTGGCTCAAAGAGCTTTTCCCTCGAAGGCTGCGAGACTCTGATCCCTCTGCTCGACTTGCTGCTCGAACGAGCTTGTGAGCAGGGAGTCAACGACATCGTTATGGGCATGGCGCACCGCGGCCGGCTCAACGTGCTTACCAACGTCGTCGGCAAGAACGCCCAAGAGATCTTCCGCGAGTTCGCCGACGCCGATCACGTGCATTACGAGGGGCGGGGAGATGTGAAATACCATCTCGGCTATCAGACGAGATGGACGAGTTCGCGGGGCGAGAGCCTCCAGTTGTCCCTGTGCTTCAATCCGAGCCATCTGGAATTCGTCAATCCCGTGGCCGTCGGCCGCTTGCGCGCCCGGCAGGACCGCAGGGGTGACACCGAGCGCAGGCACGGCCTGTGCGTTTTGCTGCACGGCGACGCCGCCTTCGCGGGAGAGGGCGTCGTGCAGGAAACGCTCAACATGAGTCAGTTGTCGGGCTACTCGGTCGGTGGAACGGTTCACATCATCGTCAACAACCAGATCGGATTCACGACAACCCAGTGGCAAGCGCGGTCCGCGACCTACGCCAGCGGGATCGCGAGGATGCTTCAAGTACCGATCCTGCACGTCAACGGGGAAGATCCCGAGGCGACGGCTCAGGTTGTCCGACTGGCCCTTGATTTTCGCAACGAGTATCAGCGCGACGTCGTGATCGACATGTACGGCTACCGGCGCCGGGGCCACAACGAGCTCGACGATCCCCGCTTCACGCAGCCGCTGCTCTATCAGGCGATCCAGAGACGCAAACCGGTTCGGGAAGCCTACCTGGACCGCCTCTTGAGCCAGGGAGGAGTCACCGAGGAGAGGGGCGAGCGGATCCGTGTCGAGCGGCGCGAGCACCTCGAGAAGGAATTGGCTTCGGCGAGAAGCAAGGACTATATCTTCGTCGGTGATCAGGTGACGGGCGACTGGTCGGGCTACAATCTCGGTTCGGACGCACAGGTCCCCGAAGTCGATACGGGCGTGCCCTTGGATCGCCTCAGGGCGATCCTTCAGAGGCTGGGCAAGACGCCGGAGGAGATCGTTCCCAATCGACGCATCGTCCAGTTGCTCCAGCAGCGCAGCGAGATCGCCGACGGAAAGAAGCCGGTCACCTGGGCGGTGGCCGAGGGTCTGGCGCTCGGAAGCCTGCTGCTCGAAGGCTTCCGTGCGCGTTTCACGGGCCAGGACTGCGAGCGTGGAACCTTCGCCCACAGGCACGCCGTCGTGCGCGATGCCGAAACGGGCTTTCCCCATATTCCGCTCCAGCACCTCTCTCCACGCCAGGGCACGTTCGAGATTCACAACAGCCCACTCTCCGAAGCCGGCCCGCTCGGGTTCGAATACGGATACAGCCTTGAGTTCCCCGACGGCCTGATCATCTGGGAGGCTCAATTCGGGGACTTCGCCAACGCGGCCCAGGTGATCATCGACCAGTTCATTTCCAGCGGCGAGAACAAGTGGAGCTTGTGGAGCGGGTTGGTGATGCTGCTCCCCCATGGATTCGAGGGGCAGGGCCCGGAGCATTCGAGCGCTCGACTTGAGCGGTTCTTGCAGCTGACGGCCGAGGAGAACCTCCAGATCGCCAATCCGACGACACCTGCGCAGTATTTCCATCTCTTGCGCCGCCAGATGGTTCGCCCTTGGCGCAAGCCTCTGGTTGTGATGTCACCAAAGAGCCTGTTGCGTCATCGTCAGGTCTTGTCCGGCCTCGAAGAGCTGTCGGAAGGGCGGTTTCGCAGGATTCTCAGCGATCTGCACGTCGAGCCAAGCGCGGTGAGGCGCGTATTGGCTTGCAGCGGCAAGCTCTACTACGATCTGAAGGCCGCTCGGGACCAGGCTGAGCGAAAGGACGTGGCGATCATCCGCCTCGAACAACTCTATCCTCTGAGCCCCGAAGCGATCCATGACGCTTTGGCACGGTTCGGCAACGCGGAGGTCTGGTGGGTGCAGGAGGAGCCGCGCAACATGGGCGCTTGGAGGTACCTGCAGACGCGGTTTCACGGACTGTTCTCGAGGGTTGTCTCCCGTCCGGAGTCGGCAAGCCCGGCGACGGGGTCGCCGGGAAGTCACAAGCGAGAGCAGCGGCGGGTGGTCGAGGAAGCGCTGGCGAGCGGCTAACTCGCGAACGGGGCCCACCCTCGCCTCACCGTCCTGCACTCCGCTCCCGTCTCTCCCGACCGCTCCCGGTGATCAGCGGATGATGGAGTCTGGTGTGCTCTCGCGGGTGTCCCGAATCTTGCCCATTGCCGGACTCCGATCTAGCGTGGGCCGCGAAGGACGTGATCGACGTCCTGCCGATCGAATCCCCGCCCGCCGTGGGAGGGGTAGGGTCGGCCTGCGAGAGGACACGATCGAAATGACCATCGGCCCGAACCTTGCGAAAAGAGCGTCTGGGGCCCGCCGTCCCCGGGGACGGCGGCCCTCGGTCCGGCCGAGGAACCCGGTCTCGGCTGTGGTGCTCCTGAGCGCCTTGGCGGGTTGGGCGTGCGGTACGGGAGACCGCCCGGAGTTTCTCGCTCTGGCCACGGGTGGGACCGGCGGTGTGTACTATCTGTTGGGGGGTTCGATCGCTGAGGCATGGAGTCGAGATCTTCCCGGGAGGATCTCGGTCGCCGAGGTGACGGGGGGCTCTGTCGAGAATCTCAGCCTGCTCATGAGCGGCCAAGTCGAGGTCGCGTTCTCGATGGGCACGAACGCCTTGGAAGCTTACCTCGGCAGCGGCAACTTCGAGGGCCGGGCTCCCGGAGGGGTACGCGCGCTCGTCGCGCTCTATCCGAACCTCCTTCAGCTCGCCGCGTTGGAGGGAAGTGGAGTGGAGACGCTCTCCGACCTCGCGGGCCGAAGGGTATCGGTGGGCGCCCCCGGCAGCGGCACCGAGGTAGCGGCCCGGACGCTCCTTGGGGCGAACGGCATCGGCTACGACGATTTCCAGCCGCAGCGACTCAACTTCAACGAGACCGCCAACGCGCTCCGCGACGGAACCATCGACGCGGGCTTCTGGAGCGCGGGCCCTCCCACGAGCTCCATCATCGATCTCGCAACGGCGCGCGATATTCGAATCCTCCCCCTGCAGGACGTGGAGGTTGAGAGGACGGCGAGGGTCGACCCGACCGTGAGTCGTGCCATCGTCCCGTCGGGCACCTATCGGGGCATCGAGGAGGATGTCGCGACCCTCAGCACTCCGAACGTTCTGGTCGTGCCGACGGACATGGCCGAGGATCTCGCGTATTCGTTGGTCCGAACGATCGTCGAGGCGCGTGAAGAGCTCGCCGGAGTTCACCCCCTGGGTGGTCGGATTTCGGTGGAGTACACGCTCGAAGCGTCTCCGATTCCGCTTCACCCTGGAACCCTGAAGTACTTCCAGGACCACGGGCACGAGGTGCCGGATCGTCTGATTGTCACTCCCTGACCGCCGAGACCTGGGCCTTCCCGCCGCACTCGCCGGCCTCGTCGTCCTGCTCGCGGTCGGCCTCTCCCTCTTCCAGCTCTTCACCGCAGGCATTCGGCCCGTCGGGCTCTTCTACCAGCGGGGCCTTCATCTCGCGGTCGTCGAGGTATTGGCGTTCCTCCTGTTTCCGACTCCCGGCCGACACGGAGGCGGCTCGCCGATCAAGAAGCTGCGGGCCTGGGCAACCGACGGCGCCCTCATCGCCTCGTCAGCGGCCACGGGTCTCTATCTGACGGTCAACCTCGACGCCATCGTGAGCCGAGCCGGCGTTCCCACGCTTCTCGATGCGTTGGTCGGAGTCGCGGCCATCGTCACCCTGCTGGAAGCGAGCCGGAGGGTCTTGGGCTGGGCCATCTCGTTCATTGCGATCGGGTTCGTCGCCTATGCCTTCTTGGGGCCGTCCCTTCCCGGCCTCCTCCGGCACGGAGGCTATGGCACGGGGCGCATCGTGGGCCAGCTCTACCTCGGGCAGGAAGGCATCTACGGGGTTCCGCTCGGGGTTGCCGCAACCTTTGTCTTCATCTTCATCCTCTTTGGCGCTCTCCTCGAGGTCACGGGCGCCGGGCAGTTCTTCATGAACCTGGCCTACGCCCTGACCGGCAGGCAGTCGGGCGGCCCTGCGAAGGCTGCCGTGGTGGCTTCCGCCGCGATGGGCTCCGTGTCAGGGAGCGCCATCGCCAACGTCGTGACCAGCGGCGCGTTCACGATCCCGCTCATGAAACGCGTCGGTTATCGTCCCCACGAGGCCGGAGGGATCGAGGCGGCGGCGAGCACCGGAGGCCAGATCCTACCGCCCATTATGGGCGCCGGTGCGTTCCTCATGGCGGAGTACACGGGCCTTCCCTACCTCGAGATCGTCAGGGCGGCCCTCATCCCCGCGGTCCTCTATATGGGAACCGTCTTCGCCTTCGTCCACTTGGTCGCGGCGTCGAGAGGTCTCAAGGGGCTTCCCGTCCGGGAGCTCCCGAAGCTTGGAGGCACGATGGGAAGGGGGTGGCATTATCTTCTCTCCCTCTTCATCCTCGTCGGAGCCCTGCTCCTGGACCTCTCGGTGGCTCGGGTCGGCTTCCTGTCGTGCGTGGCGATCGTCGGGCTGGCGAGCGGGCGAGCCGCGTGGGACCGGGTGTCGGCTCTCTGGCGAGGTGCGCCGAACCTAGGGAAGTCATGCACGGATCCTCGCACGCCGGAGTGGGTCTCGCACGGGCTTCGAAGGCTCGTCGACGGCTTCGTCCTTGCCGGCCGGAATACCCTTCCGGTTACACTCGCGTGTGCGGTGGCCGGGATCATCGTCGGAGTGGTGGGGCTCACCGGCTTGGGCCTGAAGTTCTCGGCCCTCATGCTCTCCTTCTCCCAGGGGAGCCTCCTGTTGGCCCTGCTCCTCCTGCTCCTGGCCAGCTTGGTGCTCGGCATGGGTCTTCCGGTCACGGCGAGCTACATCGTCCTGATCATCCTCGCCGGACCCGTGCTCACGGGAGAGTTCGGCCTGCCCGTGCTGGTGGCGCACATGGTGGTTTTCTGGTTCTCGCAGGACTCGAACGTGACCCCGCCCGTGTGCTTGGCCGCCTACGCGGCCTCCGGCGTGGCGGGCTCGGATCCGATGAAGACGGGGCTCCACGCCTGGAAGTACGCCAAGGGTCTCTACCTGATTCCGCTCCTCATGGTGGCCCACCCTGAGCTCGTCTTGGGAGGGACGGCCCTTGTGGTGCTTGGGAAGGGAGCGATGGCGATGGTGGCCCTGGGGGCTTTCGTAGCCGCGCTCGAAGGCCATGCGTTTCGGGCACTGGGTCGGGGCGGTCGGGTCATTCTGTCACTGGCCGGAGCGGCCGTCTTCCATCCCTCGCCGATCGTCGGAACCGTCGGTGCTCTGGCGGCTCTCGGCTATTTCGCCCGGAACTTCTTGCGCGCCCAGGCCATGAGCACGGATCAGGCTTTCTGATTCGTCGACTCTATCGAGCCCCTCTGCTGCGCACGCCGGTGCGGGTGGCGTCCCACGGCGGGCGGGTGGGGATGGTCCCTCGCCGCTGCTGCACGCGCGCTAGGCCCCGGGGGATGCGATCGCGCACCGCGTCGAACGAGCAAGCCGGACGATGACGGCCACGCCGTCATCTGCGCGGGCGTCGCCCGGAGGCGCGCTCGGTAGGCCGGAGCGATGGTCCGAGTGCCGCCCGCCAGCGGGCCGGCCCGGTGCGGATCGCCTCCGTCTCCCGGATCCCGGGAGCGTCTTGGGATGCGGAGGACGGAGTCTCCTGTCAGGTGCCTCCGCGTGCGAGGCGGTCGGTCTTCAGTCGCCCCCGTGCCACAAACAGGCACAGGACCAAAAGCACGAGTGGAGGGACGACGTTGGCGTATTCGCCGAGTCGAAGGTGAAGCAGGATAGCTCCTGCCATCGTCAGCGCGAGCCCCCCGGCGGCGGCGGGCGCCAGGGCGGGCATGATGCCCGTCGCCGTCGGACCGACGAGTCCGACGGCCCCGGCCACCTCCGCCACCCCGATCGCTTTCGGTACCCACGATGGGAGGTGCTCGACCCAGGCGTTCTGGGCCGCCAATTCAGCCGTCGGGGTCATGATCTTCATGCCGCCGGCGAGGAGGAAGACGACCGCTAGAAGCACCTGAGCGACCCAGAGTCTCTTGTTCATGCGCGGTTCCTTTCGCTGTAGGCGTCGGCTCCGCCTCCCGCTATCCTTGCCACAATCCGGCCTTGGACGGCGGCGGCGGCGCTTGATCGGGGAGGGAACTTCTCCGTCCGGGACTTGGACGACAACCCCGTGCGCGGGGGACCGACACCGCTCCTGGCTCCCGCGAGCGCGTGGTCCCTCTGGGACCGGGCCGTATGGTCAGTCCGCGAAGCTCACTCAAGAGCGAGGGCCGTGCATCCGACGCCGAACCTCGGCGAGCACCGGAGGACGGGCGCCGGAACCAGGGGATCCGATCCGGGACGTAGGCGCCACGGAATGAAGATCCCCGTCCATGTCCTCATCGGCCCCTGCGCGCCTCGGCCCTTGAGCGAGCCTCGGACCGTTGGACTCCGGCGGTGTGCCAGGAAGGGGCGGCCTCCCGCCCCGGTCAGGCAGCCCGGATCAGTCCAGGTCGAATCGGTCCAGGTTCATCACCTTGGTCCAGGCGGTCACAAAGTCCCGGGCAAACTTCTCCTCCGCGTCGTCGGAGGCGTAGACCTCGGCGATGGCACGCAATTGGGAGTTCGAGCCGAAGATCAAGTCGACTCGGGTAGCCGTCCACGTGGTCTCGCCCGTGGCCCGATTGCGTCCCTCGAAGGTCTCATCCGATTCCGAAGTCGCCTCCCACTGCGTGTCCATATCGAGAAGGTTCACGAAGAAGTCGTTGGTCAGCGTCCCCGGCCGTTTCGTGAGGACGCCGAGCCCGGAACCGTCGAAGTTCGCGTTCAAGACGCGCATGCCGCCCACGAGAACGGTCATCTCCGGAGCGCTGAGCGTCAGCATGTGCGCCCGGTCCAGGAGCAGCTCCTCCGCAGACCGCCGGTGCCCCTCTCCGATGTAGTTGCGGAACCCGTCGGCCGTGGGCTCCAGTACGGCGAAGGACTCCACGTCGGTCTGTTCCTGGGCCGCGTCGGTCCGACCCGGCAGGAACGGAACGTGCACGTCGCGTCCAGCGCTCTTCAGCGCCTGCTCGACCGCCGCGCATCCCCCCAGGACGATGACGTCGGCGAGCGAGACCCTCTTGCCGTCGGTCTGCCCGCTGTTGAAGTGCGACGCGACCCCCTCCAGAACTCCGAGCGCCCTGGCGAGTTCCGGCGGGTTGTTGACCGCCCAGTCCTTCTGCGGTGCCAGGCGGATTCGGGCACCGTTCGCTCCGCCCCGCCGGTCGGTGCCGCGGAACGAGGCCGCCGAGGCCCAGGCCGTCAAGACCAGGTCGGAGACGGTCAGACCTGAGCCGAGAATGGCGCCCTTGAGGGCGGCCACGTCCTCCGCGTCGATCAACTCGTGTCCCACATCCGGAACGGGGTCCTGCCACAGCGCCGGCTCTGTGGGGACCCAAGGACCCAGGCCGCGACCGTAGGGCCCCAGGTCGCGGTGCGTGAGCTTGTACCAGGCCCTGGCGAAGGCGTCGGCGAACTCGTCCGGGTTCGCATGGAAGCGCCGCGAGATCTCTTCGTAGGCAGGGTCCGTCCTGAGCGATAGGTCCGTCGTGAGCATCATCGGGGCGTGCCGCTTCGCGGGATCGTGGGCGTCGGGCACGGTGCCGACCGCCGATGCGTCAGTCGGTGTCCACTGCTTCGCGCCCGCAGGACTCTCCGTGAGCTCCCACTCGTAGCCGAAGAGGTTCTCGAAGAAATTATTGTCCCACTCGACCGGGCGGGTCGTCCAGGTGCCCTCCGGGCCGCCCGTGAAGGCATCGGCTCCGCTCCCGTCGCCATGGCTGTTCCTCCAGCCGAGGCCCTGCTCCTCGATTCCCGCAGCCTCGGGCTCGGGGCCGATAGAGTCCGGGGCCGCCGCGCCGTGGGACTTGCCGAACGTGTGTC
>CAZNEI010000043.1:0-555 GCA_964572045.1 uncultured Gemmatimonadaceae bacterium | reverse complement strand
TGAGCGCGACCGTCTCCTCGTCGTTCATCGCCATGCGCCGGAACGTCTCCCGGATGTCGCGCGCCGCGGCCAGCGGGTCGGGGACCCCGTTGGGTCCCTCCGGATTCACGTAGATCAGGCCCATCTGCACGGCGGCGAGAGGCCCCTCAAGCTCGCGGTCCCCGCTGTATCGTGCGTCTTCGAGCCAGGTGTCCTCCGACCCCCAGTAGATCTCGGCCTCGGGCTCCCACACGTCTTCTCTTCCGCCCGCGAAACCGAGCGTCTTGAATCCCATCGACTCCAGGGCACAGTTGCCGGCGAAGATCATGAGGTCGGCCCAGGAGATCTTGCGGCCGTACTTCTGCTTGACGGGCCACAGCAGCCGGCGGGCCTTGTCGAGGTTGGCGTTGTCGGGCCAGCTGTTCAGCGGGGCGAACCGCTGCGCCCCGGTGCCTCCCCCGCCGCGGCCGTCGCCGATGCGATAGGTGCCCGCGGCATGCCAGGTGAGGCGGATCATCAGCGGGCCGTAGTGGCCGTAGTCGGCGGGCCACCAGTCTTTGGAGTCGACCAGCACAT
>CAZNEI010000042.1:0-20650 GCA_964572045.1 uncultured Gemmatimonadaceae bacterium | reverse complement strand
CCGCGTCGACGCGGAAGGAGGCGCCCGGGAGGACGTGGCAGAGGGGAATGAGATCGCCCGTACGCTTTCCGGCCGAGATGGCCGCGAGCTGAGCGACCTGGAGCACACCGCCCTTCTTCACGTCTCCCGACTCGATGGCCGCCAGTGTATCGGGCGCCATGCGTATTCGGCCCTCGGCGACAGCGGTGCGCCTGGAGACGTCTTTCCCCGAGACATCGACCATGCGCGCATCTCCGCTCGCGTCGATGTGGGTCAGATCTTGGCCTCCCGGCGCTCGAGCCCGTTCAGACGGTGCCATTCAGTGCCTCTCGAATCCCGGTCAGAAGTCCCGCGACGACGAGCTGGGGGTTCACGTTTCCGGCCGCGAGCTCCTTCGCCTCTTGAATGGTCGCGAGGGCAGCGGCGACTGCGACAGGGTGGATATCCCAGTGGGAGCGGATCCGTTCCAAGAACTCCACCCGATCGCGACTGATGACCCGTTCCGGTGCGTTTGCGGCGGTCGCGGAGAGATCCCTCAGGGCATCCTCCAGGAGATCTAGGAGTGGCATGAGGCCGCGGGCCCGGGTGGGTTGGAAAGCGAGGGCCTCGCGGTAGATGGATCCGCTGTCGGAATCTGTCGCCGCCTCAAGGAGGCGGAAGGCAAGCCGGCGGCGCTCTTCGAGGGGCCCGGCCTTGTCCCCATCGGGAAGAAAGCCCAAGGCACGGCCGATAGAACCCCGGCCCCGGAGCCCGGCCCGGCGGGCGCTCTCCGGATCCACGCCTGCGACTTCGACCAGAAAACGCGTCACGTCCTCGTCAGGCAGGCCGGGAAGGTGGAGGCGCATGGCTCTTGAGCGAATCGTGTCCAGCAATCGGGCCGGCTCGCTGGATGTCAGGACGAGGAATGTGCCCTCGGGAGGCTCTTCAAGGAGCTTCAGCAGCGCATTGGCTGCGTGCGGGCTCGACTCCTGCGGCACGAGGGACTCCGCCTCGCCGACCACAAAGACCTGTCGGGCTCCCATCGCCGGTCGCTTCAGCGCCTCCAGGCGCAGGTGCTGGGCCGCCGCGAGGTAGAGCCCCGTTGGCGCCTCCTCGGGCACAGCCGGCCTGAGCGGGTTCCTGCGCCGCTCTTGGAGGGCTTCGCGACGGGCGTTTTCCAGCGTCACGCGGAGCTTGTCTGGCCGGACTCCCTTCGGCAAAGGGAGAGGAAAGTACCAGTGGAGATCGGGGTGCTCGAGCGATGAGGCCAGGCGGCACGACTTGCACGCCGAGCAGGGTCCGGTGGGAGCCGGACCTCGGCACAGGAGCAGCTGGCCCAGCCACAGGGCTAGCCGTTGCTTTCCGACACCTCTCGAACCGTGGATGAGCAAGATCGCGGGAAGCGATCCCCGCCTGCAGGCGAAGGCGAGAGAAGAGCGGAGGGCGTGATGGCCCACGAGCGGATGGAGGGTCACCGATCGCGGGTGGCCTGGCCACGCCGAGCATCGCGGGGCCGGAGCCACTGAAGAGGATCCATGGCTTGGGGAGAGCCTCCCCTGGTGGGCGCCCGGAGCTGGAACTCGATGTGTGCCCCTTCGGGAGTGTCGGCTCCGCCCACCGTCCCGACGACCTGACCGGCCTCGATCCGGCGCCCCTGGATGACCTGGATCTCCCGCAGGTAGAGGTAGAGCGTGTAGAAGCCCCCGCCATGGCTCAGCACGACGGTCGGCCCGTATCCCTCGAAGGGTCCGGCGAGCACCACCGTTCCGGCCTGTACAGCCCGAACGGGCGCATCGACCTCGGCGCGGATCCCGATCCCGTTCCATCGAAGGACGATGCCGTTCGGCCTCCGCTCGCGGCCGAACCGGTAGATGAGCTCGCCATCCACGGGCCACTCGAGAGAGCCGGCATCTTCGGCGGTGAGCGTCGGGGCTCCCTCGCTCGCCGCACGACGCTCCGCCCGGATCCGCAGCGCCTCGAGGTCCGCGACCAAGCGTGTCATCCGAGCCTCGGCGCTGTTCAGCTGCTCGAGGCGGTCTCCCGCCTGACGCTCCCGGGCACGGTACGTCAGAAGCGCGCGACGGTGCCGATCTTCCACGGACCGCAGCGAGGCGACCTCGCCCAGGCGGGTCTGCCGCAGCCGGCCGAGGTCCGCCATCTGATTCTCAAGGGTCTTGTTCCGAACCGCCAGCTCCGCCTCGAGCGCCTGCACCCTCTCAAGCAGGGTGCGATCGTGGGCGGCAACGAGACGGAGGTATCGGTAACGCGTGAGGAGCTCGGAGAAGGAAGCGGCTCCGAGGAGGACCCGGGCCGCATGCAGGGGGCCCCGCTTGTAGATGTCTCGAAGCCTTCGGTTGAGAACGGCCTCGTCGGCGCGCAGACGCTCCCGGGTTCGCACGAGGTCACGCGATGTCGCTCCGATCTCGTCGGCGATGGCGTCCAACTGGAAGTCGATCTCGCCCAGGACCGACCTGGACGCGCTGATCTGCCGCTCGACGTTGGCCAGTTCTCCGGACGCGCCGCGGACGCGCCCCTCGAGGTTCGCCACTTCGCGCTCGAGAAGCTCCCGTTCGGCCCGGAGCTCCTCGAGTCGGCGCTGGCTCTCGAGGATCTCTCTGCGGAGGTCTTCCACTTGGCCGCTAAGACCCGCCGGTCCGAGCAGGGCTCCGGTCAGCAGAAGGAGAACCTGTGAGGAGCGGAGAACCGACACGCTCAGATTTGCCTCAAGTGTTTCTGGACCGCGAGCCGACTCGCGACCGAGCCGAGCCCGATCCCGGCCAAGACACCGGCTCCGGCCCAGCTTGCCGGAATCCAGGCGATCGAGAAGAGATAGTGGAAGACCGCGAGAAACGTGGCGTAGTTGAGGCCGAGCGCGAGCAGGCCGCCCACGGCACCCGTGACCGCCCCCTCGATGAGGAACGGGCGCCGGATGAACGCGTCGCGGGCACCCACCAGTTGCATCACTTTGATCTCCTCGCGTCGTGCGAAGACGGCGATTCGGACAGCAACCCCGATGATGAGCGTCGCCCCGAGGCCGAAGGCGCCGCCGAGCACGATGGCGGTGAGCCCGCCGATGCGCCGGAGCATGAAGAGCTTGGCGACCCACTCCTCGCCATACTCAACGTCCTCCACGAAAGGATAGCGTCTGGCCTGCTGAGCCAGTTCCTCGACCGCAGCCTGAGTCCGGGCTTCGGGGTGGAGCTGCATCTCGAGCGAGGCGGGGAGGGGGTTCACCGTAAGGTCACTCATCACCTCTTGGAACTCGGGGAGCTCCCGACGCGCCTCGGCGAGGGCCTGGTCCTTCGTGACGAACTCTACCGCCGACACCTCCGGCAGAGCGGAAAGGGTCTCCCGCATACCGGAGATCTCTCGGCTGGTCGCGTTGTCGCGCAGGTATGCCACGATCTCGACTCTCTCCTCGAGCGTGTCGAAGGCGAGCCGTAGGTTGTGCGCCGCCAACGCGAACAGGCCGACCACGAAGAGTGCCAGGCCCACCATGGCGGCCGACAGGCTCGCCAGCACCGGGGCTCGCCGGAAGGCCGAGATCGTCTCGCGCAACAGATACCGCACGTCAATCCGCGATCCCGGCCACCGGCACGGCTTGCTCCGAGTCGTGCACGAGGCGGCCCCGCCGGAGCTCAAGGCGGCGAGCCGACGGATAACGCCGGACCAACCTCAGGTCGTGAGTGGCCATGAGCACCGCCGTGCCGAGACGATTGATTTCGCGGAAGAGCTCCATGATCCCGTGCGTCGCCCGCTCGTCGAGGTTGCCCGTGGGCTCGTCGGCCAGCAGAAGCGGCGGCTCGCTCGCGAGCGCTCGGGCGATCGCCACCCGTTGCTGCTCCCCGCCCGAGAGCTGGTGGATCACGGAGGCGGTCTTCGGGGCCAGTCCAACCCGTCCGAGAAGTCGCCGCGCCCGGGACCGAATCTCGCTTCCGGGGGTGCCCGTCACCTCGAGCGCAAAGGCGACGTTCTCGAGCGCCGTTCGCCCCGGGAGAAGGCGAAAGTCCTGAAAGACGTATCCCACCTGGCGGCGCAGCCTCCAGACATCGCGCGGCGGCGTGTGCTTGGACGAGAACCCGCCCACACGTACCTCCCCCGCGGTGGGACGGCCCACCAGATGAATGAGGCGAAGCGTGGTGGACTTGCCCGAGCCCGAATCGCCCGTCAGGAAGGCAAACTGTCCTGCAGGCTGGCGAAAAGAGACGTCTTTGAGGGCAGGCTCGGCCTGGGCGTACTCTTTGGTGACGTGAATGAACTCGATCACGTGGCTGCCGCGGTCCCGTAAGTCAGGATTTCCCCTAAACTTCGGGAGCAACGAGTGCCCGGAGCGGAAAGCTAAGCCCAGATCCTCAGCGTGTCAAAGCGGTTTTCGGCGAGACGGCCCGCGAGGCGGATCGCCGCCTCCATCGAGGACGAGTCGGCAAGCCCGCGGCCGGCCAGGTCGAAGGCCGTACCGTGGTCCGGTGAGGTGCGCACGAAGGGCAGTCCAAGCGTGACGTTGACACCCCGGCCGAAGGTGACGGTCTTGAAGGCGGCCATCCCAACGTCGTGGTAGGGCGCGACAACGGCGTCGAAGTCCCCCCGGAGCGCCCGGCCGAACACCGTGTCCGCCGAGAGGGGGCCCTCGACGACGATCCCGCTCCTGCGGAGCTGCTCGACGGCGGGCGCGAATACCTCTCCCTCCTCGCTTCCGAACAGTCCGCTGTCCGACGCGTGGGGGTTGAGAGCGGAGAGCCCAATCCGGGGCCTCGCGATGCCCCAATCCGTTTGCAGGGCCTGGTGCAAGAGGGTCGTCTGCGTGACCAGCTTCGGGTGGGTCACCAGGTCCGGGACTTCCCTCAGTGCCACGTGCGTCGTGGCGAGCAACACCCGGAGGGCGCCGCGTCGAGGCGTCTCCTCCGCCGCCATGAGCATGCCGACCTCGGACGCGCCGGCGAGGCGTTGGAGCATCTCGGTGTGGCCCGGGTCGCGATAGCCGGCAGCCCGAAGGGAGGGCTTGTGGATCGGTCCCGTCACGATGCCCGAGACCGCTCCTTCGCTGGCGAGTTCCACCGCCCGCTCAATGGCGCGAACGGCCACGGCGCCCGCCGATGCCTCGCCCCCCACGAAAGGGCCGACCGAGTCGTAGACACCCGCCCCGGGATCGAATCCGTCGGGGCCGATCACCCGAACGGGCTGGGAGAACCGGTCCCGCAGGCCCTGGAGGGCCCTCTTCACGATCTCCGGTCCGATGCCCCGGGGGTCCCCGAGAGTGACTGCGAGGCGGCCTGCCGACATAGGCGCCGTCCTGATCAACTGGCTCCGTCGAGGCGGATGTCGATGAAGGTACGGTTCCTCAGGGCGTCGACCACCTCGTCGGTGAGTTTCTCCGACTTGAGCCGGGCTTCGATCTGGTCCCGGACATCCTCGAAGCCGAGGGCGCCGCCGCCCTTGATCTCTAGCACTTGTACGATCCCTACGGTGTTGGAAGACCGCGGGTCCTCGAAGCGGAGCGGGCCGAGGACGTCGCCTGCCTCGGCGTCCCGAAGGGCCTGGGCATAGCTCAACGAGATCTGGCTGATCTCGGCGATCGTCAGTTCCAGCGTGTCGACCGGTTCGGCCGAGAGCTCTTCGATATCCTCGCCGGCTAGGAGCCGGCTCCGGAACTGAGCCGCCCGATCCAGGTTGGCTTCGATGTCCGTCTCCCTGATCTCCGGCTCGAAGAGGATGTGCCGCACCCGGCGCTCTCCACCACGGACTCGCTCCACGTAGATCAGGTGGAAGCCGAAGTCCGTCTCGACCGGCACGCTCACCATCCCCGGCGACAGCGCGAACGCGGCGTCTTCGAATTCCTCGACAAAACTGCCATCGCGGCGGATCCAGCCGAGTCCTCCTCCGTCGCTCGCCGAAGGTCCGTCCGAATACTGCCTCGCAAGGTCCTCGAACTCCAGCGAGGAGTCGTCGCGGATCCTCTGGAGGATGCTGTCCGCCTCCGAACGCGCCGCCGCTTTCGCGGAGTCGGTCGGCTCGGGCTGCAGCTGGAGGTTCAGGAAGCGGACTGTGGGAGGCATGTCGGGCAACTGCTCCCGGTTTTCCTCGAAATAGGACCTCAACTCCGCCTCGGCGATGTAGATATCCGACAGCGACCGGCCCTGCTTTGCCATGTACCGCTCGCGGAGCAGCTGTCGCTTGATCGCGTTTCGGCGCTGGTCGCGGAACACCGACATCGTCATGTGCTGCGCAGCCAGGGCTTCCTGGAGCCGTGCCAATGTTCCGAACTGCCGGACCTGGCCGGCGATTTCGAGTTCGAGCCGTTCCTCCAACTCCTCGTCCGTGACCGCGATCGTGCTGTCCCGGCCCGCGTCCTGGAGCACGAGCTGTTCGTTGACGAGAAGATCGAGAACCTCGGCCTTGTAGGCCATGAGCTCTGTCGTGGTCTCCGGAGGGCTGAAGCCCTGCGCCTCCAGCATCAGAATGTGCGAATCGATCTCGGTCATCAGGATCACGGAATCGCCGACGACGGCTGCGACCTGCTCGACCACGTCGGTGAGGCCGGGCGAGGCCTGCGCGGCGGCCGTCCCGGCCGGGGGTGCCAGGGCCGCGGCGAGAAGAAGCGTCGGGAGGAAGGAGGCCCGCGCCGGGGCGCGGGCGACGGCCCCGAGCGTGTCCGGAGGGTCGGTCATCGCAAACCTCGTTGACAAGTCATGTGTCGGCAGGCGGCGCCGGACCGCCGTCAGCCTCCGTTCGAGTCCGGGGCAGCCTCCCCCGACGCGGGAGGCGTGGAGGGCGTGACCCGGGATTCGGCGTCTGCCGGGGATCCGACCAGCTCGCCGACCCGGCGGACCGTGACGGCGACCGAGCGGTCGGAGACGGACCAGTTCATGTCCCTCCGAAGGGCGAGGGTGACGGCCGTGAGGGAGATCGCTTCACGGGTGCCGGCCGCGATCTCCCGCAGGATCTGGAGCAAGGCGCGGTCGAGCGCCTGAGAGCCCGTCTCGTTCTCCAGGAACGGGACAGCACGAATGCCAAGCGTGTCGGCTGCCTCGATCACCTGCTCGCGGGTCATACTGTATAGAGAGTCCCGGCGTTCCTCGGCGACGCGGATCCCCGCTGCCGCGGCCCGCGCGCTCAGCACCTCGGCCTCGCCGAGCCGCCGCAGGAAGGCGCTCAGATCTTGCTCCGCGGCGTTTGCGGCCTGCAGCAGGAAGTCGGGGGGACGTGTCCTCAGAAAGGCGAGGAGGTCCCCGGCCGTATACCTGCCGCTCCGATAGCTGACCAGAGTGCGGTTGGCAGCGCGAGCGCTCAAGTCTGCGAGCGGTCGCGTCACGAGCTCCAGCAGGACGGCCACCGCGTCGGGCGCGACTTCGATTCCGGCCTCCTCATCCAGCGCCGCCAGGTAGACTGAGTCGGCTCGACGCACCCGCTGGGCGAGGACCGAAGCGCGGAAGGCGGCCCGACCGCTCTCGAATGTGGTCGGCCTGCGGTCGACGAGCTGGATGACGTGCAACCCGGATGCGCTCTGCACGGGATCGCTCACCCCTCCGACCTCGAGCGCGTAGGTCGCCTCCTCGAACGGCTGAACCATGGTGCCTGGCCCGAAGAAGCCGAGGTCTCCTCCCAGGGGTCCGCTGCCCGGGTCCTCGGAGTATCGGCGGGCCAGCGCCTCGAACGACTCTCCCGACGTCGCCCGGTCCCTGAGTTCGATCGCAAGTTCGACGACGCTGTCGACCTGAGCCTGCGTGGCCCCTTGTGGGAAGGCCAGCAAGATGTGCCTGGCCCGCACGGAGTCCTCGGGGGGGTCCGCGTCCCACAGGTCCCGCAGCGCCTGCTCCGACAGGGCGGTGTCGGGCGTGACCACCGAAGTCAGGAAGCGATCGATAACCTCCTGCTCGAGCTGGGGTTCCAACAGGGGGCTCAAGTCCAGAGTGGAGAACGAAGGATCCCGTTGGGCGAGGATGCCGAGGAGGGCATAGTCGACCCAGATGTCGGCGAGCGCCGTGACGGTCTCGGGCTGGTTGGACACGGTGTTCTGGCGCGCCAGCAACTCCACGAGCTGGTCGACCGAGAGCTCATGATCGCCTGCCGTCGCCACCGCTCGGTCCGAGGGTGCGGAACAGCCCACGAGGGTCGCGATGCACCCGGGCAGGAGCGTCCGGATCCGGTACCGGGTGGACACGCTTCCCGCTCGGTGTCCCGGGCGGTGAGCCCACGCCGTCAAGTGTTTCAGCTTCATCGAGCGTCCTCTGGGGCTGGCTGATGCCTAGGCGGCCTGACTCTGTGTGTCGAGCAGCGTCGATAGGGCAAGGATCAGTGTCGAAACTAGCGTATCGGAGGTGGCCTGACGAAGGGCCAGAGACAGAGGAGCCATTCGGCGGATCTCGACGTGCACGTGCCGATCGCGCAGCGGGCCCTCAAGCACGGAAAGGCGCGGCGCGGCGTTGGCGCGGAAGTTCACCCTCGCCCTGCCCTCCCGAACGAGGATGCGCTCGATCCCGAGCTTGCGTCCAAGGATCCTCAGCGCCGCGCCGTCCAAGAGGCGGCGCACTTCGGGCGGAAGGGTGCCGAAGCGGTCCGCCAGTTCTTCACGCAGAGCCTCCACCTCCGCGATGCGGACGAGCTTGGAGAGGCGCCGATACAGGTGCAGCTTCTGCCCCGCGTCGGACACGTACGCATCGGGAAAGTACGCCGTGCCCGCCATCGTGATTTCGGGCTGGGGATACTCCCGTTCCGCCTCTCCCTCCTTGAGTCCCCGTACCGTCTGCTCGAGAAGCCGCATGTAGGCGTCGATGCCGATCCTGTGGGCGAACCCGGACTGTTCCCCTCCCAGGAGATTCCCGGCTCCCCTGAGCTCCATGTCGCGTAGCGCAACCGAGTAGCCGCTCCCCAGCTCAGTGTAATGCTCCAGCACCCTGAGCCGTTGCTCCGCCTCGTCGGTCAGCCGGTCCGGAACGACCAGATAGCAATAGGCCCGGCGATCCGAGCGCCCCACGCGGCCCCGGATCTGATAAAGCTGGGAAAGCCCGAACCGGTCGGCGCCGTTCACGATGAGCGTGTTCGCATTCGGCACGTCGAGGCCGTTCTCGATGATCGACGAACAAACCAGGACATCGATCTCGCCGTCGACGAAATCGCGCATGATCCGATCGAGCTCCCTCGGTCTCATCTGTCCGTGAGCGATGTCCACCCGCGCCTCGGGCGCCAGGTCCTGCACCCGCTTCGCCGCCCCTGCAATCGTCCCGACAAGGTTGTGTAGGAAGAACACTTGGCCTCCCCGATCGAGCTCCCGTTGCAGAGCCTCAGCGATGATGGGGTCGGACCACGGCACCAGGTGGGTGATGATGGGCATGCGATCTCGGGGAGGCGTCCGGATGAGAGAGAGGTCGCGAATCCCGGTAAGCGACAGGTACAAGGTGCGCGGGATCGGTGTGGCCGTGAGCGTCAGCACGTCGACCGACTCGCGGAGCTGTTTGAGGCGCTCTTTGTGGCGGACTCCGAACCGCTGCTCCTCGTCCACGACGAGCAGCCCGAGCCGGGCGAGTTCGACGTCCCTCGAGAGGAGGCGGTGGGTCCCGATGACGATGTCCACTGCGCCGTTCCTGAGGCCCTCCAAGAGCCGTTTCTGCTCCCTCGTCGTGCGAAACCGGCTCAGCGCCCCGATCCGCACGGGATAGTCGGCGAGCCGCTCCTCGAAGGTATGGCGGTGCTGCTCGACAAGCACGGTCGTGGGGGCGAGGACTGCCACCTGCTTCCCGTCCTGGACGGCCTTGAAGGCCGCTCGAATGGCGACCTCGGTCTTGCCGTACCCCACGTCTCCACAGATCAGGCGGTCCATCAGGCCGGAGGACTCCATGTCGCGCTTCACGTCCTCGGTCGCGAGCCTCTGGTCCGGCGTATCCTCGTAGAGGAAGGAGGACTCCATCTCCTTCTGCCAGAGCGTATCGGGAGAGAAGGCGAAGCCCCGGGCAGCGGAGCGCCGCGCGTAGAGCTCGAGAAGCTCGACCGTCATCGCTTCGATCGCTTGGCTGGTCCGACGCTTGAGGGTCTTCCAGCGCTTGCCTCCGATTCGGTGAAGCGGGGGAGGCTTGGCCGTCTCCGACTCGCCGACCCAGCGCTCCACGAGGTCCAGACGGTAGACAGGCACGCGGAGGACTTCCGCGTCCGCGTACTCGATGGCCATGGACTCGAGCTCCTCCCCGGCGATCGAGACCCTCTCGAGCCCCCGGAAGACCCCGATGCCGTGTTCCATGTGGACGACGTGGTCGCCCGGAGAGAGCTGGGAGAGGCTCTCGAGCGCCACGGCCCCTCGGAAGCGTCGGTTCCTTCTCACCCGTCTTGAGCGGCGGAAGATCTCGTGGTCCGTGAAGACCTTGAGGGGCGGCTCGGCGCAGTTGAGCTCGAAGCCTCCCGCAAGGGAGCCGACCAGGATCTGGACTCCGGGAGGGATCTTCCTCGGGCCGCCGAGGAGCTCTTCGAGCCGGTCGCATTGGCCGCGGTTGTCGCAGAGCACGAGGCACTTGTTCCCCGTCGCCGCGGCCTCCCGCAGCGAGGCTCCGAGTCGGGACATGTCGCGATTGATCGCCGCCGGGGGTCGGCATTCGAGCCGGAGAGTCTCGTTCGGTTCGGGAGAGACGGCGATCCCGCCGAGTCCCGACAGGCGTTCCTCCGCTTGCCGAGGATCCAGGAAGAGCGTCTCCGGCCTCTCCGGCTCCTGCCCTTCGGCCCTGAGCTCCTCGTGCAGCCGGCGGACGTGGCTCCACGTCCGGCTGAGTTCGGCTGGCCAGTCTCCGGTTCCGAACTTCAGCAGGAGCGTGTCGACCGGGAGAAGCTCCAGTAGTGACCGCGAGACGACGGGCCCCGCGGGGCGCTCCCTTGCGAAGTCGACCGGCAAGACGTGGGCTTCGGCCATCGCCGCCCTCGAGCGCTGGCTGGCGATGTCGAAGAACCGGATCGTCGCGATCTCGTCGCCCCAGAATTCCACGCGGAAGGGCTCGGGGGTGCCGAACGAAAATATGTCCACCAGACCGCCCCGTACGGCGTACTGTCCCACCTCCTCCACGAGAGGCACTCGCTGGAAACCCCGGTCCTCGAGGTCTCGCACGAGACCCCGGAAGCGCCGCTCCTCGCCGGTTCGCAACGTGACGCGCAGCTCCTCCAGCGCTGAGGGAATGGGAGCCCGCTCCTGGAGCGCGCGGAGCGTCGTCACCAGGAGGCGCGCCCGCCCGCCCAGCAAGGCCTCTGCGGCCTCGACGCGCAGCCCTCCGATCTCCAGGTGAAGCTCGCCCGACTCGTACGGAAGCGTTTCCCGCTGCGGGAACAGCACCGACGTTCCGCGGCCGAGCAGCACCTCCAAGTCCGCTTCTGCTGCGGAAGCGGAGCCGGGTGCGTCGGCGACGACCACGAGGACGCGAGTCGGGAAGCGGAGATGAAGTGCCGCGACCAGGGCCGTCGCGGCCGAGCCGACGGCCCCGCCCAGCCTGACGCGACGCCCCCGTCCCGGGAGCTTGCGGCAGAGCTGATCGAAGCCCGGGCATGTGCTGATCGCCCGAACGATAGGGTGAGGACCGCCGGGCACCGTCAGGTGAGCGCGGGGCCCCGAGCCCTGGGCAGCGCGTCCGACGCTCCGCTGCTCGAGGATGACCCCGAAGCAGCTACGAGGCTCTCGGCCACGAGGACGAGGACGGCGGCGACCAGCAGCCATCGCCAAATCTCGGGCCCCTGGCCCGTGGAGAAGAGAGCCCCGGCCCATCGTGTGCTGTCCGCCACCACCGTCATGGGGCCGGGAAGGAGCGATTCGAGGTCTTCGCGCTCGATCGGCGTCAGGGCCGACTCGGACGAAGAGGTGTTGACGGCGAGGACCTGCAGAATGGAGTCGCCTTGAAGGATCTCGTACCCTCCCGTCCACCGCGTGGCGCGGAATGGCCGGGCGCCGTCGACGGGGTGCAGGCCCCCCCGAGGATCTCGGACACCCGTGGCCTCGGGCGGAATCGGCATGGCCTCACCGGCCACCGGACCCTCCGAGGCGGCCGCCGGCCCGCTCCAGCGAGCCACCATCCACTCCAGGAGCGGGACCATCGCCGCCGTCACTCCCAGATTCGTCGACGCCTCCCCCAAGTCCGAGGCCAACATCAGGTATCGGCCCCTGGGCGTCGCGCCCTCCACGATCCAGGGTTCCCCCGACGAGAGGCGGGCCAGTACCTCGGCCTCCGGTCGGGCGACGCTCGGCATCAGTAGGTGGTGGGAACGGACCCGGACCTCGCTCAGGTCCACGGAGCCGGCCCACTCGGCGATTGCGGCCTCACCGCGACCTTCGGTCAGCGCGTAGCTCCACGGGATCCCAACCGCCGCCAAGGCTCTGTTCAGGCCGGGCACCAGCGCCACGTCGCCCGGCGGGACGATGATCGTCGCGCGGGTGGACCCGGTCGACTGCGTGACTCCTGCGCCGGCCACGCTCACGAGCACTTCGGCCTCCGCAACCGGGGTCAACCGAATGCGTCCTGCGTCCGTAAGAACCGTCAGGGCTTCGGTCAGGAAGAAGGGAAGCACACCGGCCGTGGCGACTTCGGACGGCGGCCGCACCTGGAAGATGAAGTACCGCCGGTCGTCGCTCCGGAGATCGTCGGGATCGCTCTCCACGTATCCGCTGACGCGACCGATGCCGAACGGGCCTAGGGGGAAGATCGCCGATGCGCCGGCACGGGCGGAGGCCGCACCGCGTATGCGGCCGCCGATCACCAGACGGAGCGGCAGGCCGGCGTCAGCGGAGTCGCCTGCGACGAGGACAGAGAGGCGCGTGCGCTGATTGGCGAGCGGTGGAAGCCCGCCCCCGATCAACAGGCTGTCGAGGTACGTGTTCTCGGGGACCGGCGAGCTCCCGTCGAAGACGACGACGGGGACGGCGTGGGGCGGATCGCTCTGCGCGGCACCGTCGAACGCCGAACGCTGCAGATCGGAGATCAGGTGGATCTCGCTCGCGGGGAGCTCTGCCCCCGACACCAAGGCGGCCGCTCTCGCGAGGGCCGGGCGCAGGGCTCCGGCGGCGTCGGTGACGTCGGTCTCGAGAACCGCCTCCCTCAGCTCAGCCCGTGAGCCCGTGACGGCCAAGTTCCACGGCTCCCCCGCCCGAATGAGCCAGAGCCTGTCCTCGTCGCTCGCCTGCTCGACGCTCCGTGCCGCCACGCCTTTCAGCCGGTCGAGCACGCGGTCCCCTCCCCGGATCAGCCCGGAGCTCATGGAGTTGTCGAGGACAATGACCACCGCGGTGGGCTCGTGCACACCTCCCCCTCCCCTCAGGAAAGGCCGAGCGCCCGCGCCCACAAGCAGCACGATGATGGCCATCCGCAGCAGCAGCAGCAGCAGCTGTCGCAGGCGGATCGTGCGAGCGTGCTCCTTCTCGGTCCGCAGCAGGTAGCGGAGAGCGGGGAACGGCATGCGGCGCGCATCCTGTCGGTGGAAGAGATGCAGGATGAGGGGCACCGCCACCGCCGCCCCGGCCACCAAGAAAACCGGTGACAGGAATCCCATCAGCCCAGGCGCTCCCGCTTGCGCAGGTAGTGCCGGAGTGCCCGAGACAAGGGCGTCTCGGTACCGACGACGACGTAGTCGATCCCGTGCGGGCGGAGCCCTCGGTCCCACTCGCCCAGGGCATCCCGCACCGCCCTTCGGTATGCCGACCGCACGTCCGCTACGTTGACCGTCAGCTCGTCGTCGGTCTCGGGGTCGAAGAAGCGTGCGTCGCCGGCCGCAGGGAGCTCGCGCTCCCCGGGGTCGATGAGGTGGAACACGAGAACCTCGTGCCCTTGATGCCTCAGGAACCGCAGAGCTGCGCGGGTCGTGCCCGGATCGACGAGCAGGTCCGAGAGGAGCACGACCAGCCCCGCCCGCCGAAGGCGGACCGCGATGTCGCGGAGTGCCGAGTGAGCGGACGTACGGCCGTGCGGCTCAAGGGGCGCCAAGTGCCGGAGGATCTCGTGCCAATAGCGCCGCCCCCCTCGCGGGGCCACCCGGGCCACGACCTCTTCATGGAACGCGGACAGACCCACCGCGTCTCCCTGACGGAGAAGGATGAGCGAGATTGAGGCGGCGAGGTGTCTCGCGTACCAGAGCTTGGTGGGAAGGCCCTCCGGGTTCGAGCTCCAACCCATGGACCTGCTCACGTCCACCAGCACGTAGGCCCGCAGGTTGGTCTCCGCTTCGAACTGCTTGACGTAGTAGCGGTCGGAGCGCCCGAACATGCGCCAGTCGATGTGACGCAGGTCGTCGCCGGGCTGGTAGGCTCGCAGCTCCGCGAATTCGGCCGAGAATCCGTGGTGCGGAGAGCGGTGCAGCCCCATGATGAAGCCCTGAACCACCTGCCGCGCAATCAGCTCCACACCCCCAAGTTGCGAGAGGGTATGCGGGTCCAGGAGGTCCGGCCTGGAGCGCAGGCGGCTGGCCGCGTCGATCGTGAGGTCTGACATGGACGGACACTAGCGCCTCGGGGAAGAAAGGCAATGGGGTATCGACTGCCGTCGCCGCCCCCCGGCCCCTGCGGCGTGCAATTCGCCCCCGAGAGAGCACGGACGGGGGCTGGGCGGATCCGTGAGGGGGGTCCGGCCGACGCTCGTACGGCGCTTCGGGGCGGACCGCTGGACGGCTTCGGGCGCTCCGGAGTCGACTTCTTTGGCCAATTCGGCCCGATTATCTTCATCCTTTCACACCTCGGGCCCGATCCTCTTGCAGAACCGCTTCTCCTTGGACCTCGACCGCATCCGCAACTTCTGCATCATCGCGCACATCGATCACGGCAAGTCGACCTTGGCCGATCGGTTGCTGGAGGAGACGCACACCCTCGACGCGCGCGAAATGCGGGAACAGGTTCTCGACTCCAACGAACTGGAGCGCGAACGCGGCATCACGATCAAGCTCCACGCGGTGCGTATGTCGTACACCGCTAGGGGCGGGACCCGGTACGTGCTGAACCTCATCGATACCCCCGGGCACGTGGATTTCACGTACGAAGTCTCGAGATCGCTCGCCGCCTGTGAGGGCGCCGTTCTCGTGGTTGACGCCACTCAGGGGATCCAGGCGCAGACGATTTCCAACCTCTTTCTGGCCCTCGAAGCCGATCTTGAGATCGTGCCCGTGCTGAACAAGATCGACCTTCCGGGCGCCGAGCCCGAGCGACGGCAGATGGAAGTGGCGGACCTCCTCGGTGTCGATCCGGACTCGATCCTGCTCGCCAGCGCGAAGGAGGGCATCGGCATCAAGCCGCTGCTCGAGGCCGTGGTGGAGCGCGTTCCCCCACCGGCGGGTGACGCCGGCGCCCCGCTGCGCGGCCGGATCTTCGACTCCGTGTACGATCAGTACCAAGGGGCGGTGCCCAGCGTGAGGATTGTGGACGGCATCGTGAGGTCCGGAATGTCGATCACGTTCGGAGCAGTGGATCGCCGCTACGAGGTGACCGAGGTCGGCTACATGCGCCTCGGGCGCGTGCCCCAACCCGCACTCGCTCCTGGCGAGGTGGGATACGTGATCGCCGCCATCAAGGACGTTGCGCACACACGGGTCGGAGACACGATCTTGGATGCGGACAACGAGGCCGAGGAACTCCTGGAGGGGTACAAGGACGTCCACTCGATGGTCTTCGCCGGCCTCTATCCCACCGACGCCGACGACTACGAGAACCTTCGCGACGCGCTGGCGCGCCTCAAGCTCAACGACGCGAGCCTGCACTACGTCGCGGAGACATCGGCGGCGCTCGGATTCGGCTTCCGTTGCGGGTTCCTGGGGCTCCTCCACATGGAGATCATCCAAGAGAGGCTGGAGCGCGAGTTCGGCGTGGACCTCATCACGACGGTGCCCAACGTGGAGTACCACGTCGCGTTGAGCGATGGCACTCGGCTTGCCCTGGAGAATCCGACAGCGCTCCCGGACCGCGGCCGCATCGACAGCATCTCGGAGCCGATCGTGAAGGCCCGTGTCGTCTGTCCGGCCGAGTACATCGGCAACGTGCAGAAGCTCTGCCACGACCGCCGCGGGATCTTCAAGGGAATGCGCTACCTCGACACCCAAAGGGTGGAGATCGATTTCGAGCTGCCCTTAGCCGAGATCGTTCTCGACTTCTACGACAAGCTCAAGGGCAGCACGCGCGGCTACGCGGCCCTCGACTACGAGTTCCTGGAGTTCCGGCCCGACAGCCTGGTCAAGCTCGACATTCTCGTGAACGGCGATCCGGTGGACGCGTTCAGCGTCATCATTCACCAGCAGAAGGCCTACGACTACGGCCGTGACCTCGTGCGGCGGCTGAAGGACCTCATCCCGCGCCAACAGTTCGAGGTGGCACTGCAGGCGGCCGTCGGAACCCAGATCGTGGCCCGCACGAACGTGAAGGCACTGCGCAAGAACGTCACAGCGAAGTGCTACGGAGGCGACATTACAAGGAAGCGGAAGCTCCTTGAGAAGCAGAGGGCCGGCAAGAGGCGGATGAAGCAGGTCGGAGCGATCGAGATTCCACAGGAGGCGTTTCTCGCCGTCCTCCAGCTCGGCGGTTCGTGATCCCGGGAGCGCAGGGCGCTCCTTCTGAGCCCCGACCCTCCGTCGACGGCCCGCGCGTCGCGGTCATTCTGACCACCTACAAACAGCCGCGCGCTCTCACGCTCGCGCTCTGGGGCTACGCTCGGCAGTCGTTCCGCGGCTTCGAACTGCTCTTGGCCGACGATGGCTCGGGGCCCCGAACCCGTGCGGTCGCCCGGCGGCTTCGTGAGGAAACCGGACTCGGGATCCGGCACGTGTGGCACCCGGACCGAGGCTTCCGCAAGACCGAAATCCTGAACCGGGCCGTGGTGGCCTCCAGGGGTGACTCCCTAATCTTCCCTAACGGGGACTGTATTCCCCGTGACGATTTCGTGGGGGTGCACCTGCAGGAGGCTCGTCCGCTGACCTTTCTTTCCGGAGGATACCTGAAGCTCCCCCGCGAGCTCTCGGAGGCGCTGACCTCCGGGGACGTGCGGTCGGGCCGCGCGTTCGAGGCGTCGTGGCTGACGGAACGGGGCTGGCAGCGAGGGCGCCGCCGCCTCCGCCTGACCCGGTCCCGAAGACTGGCATCGGTGCTCGACGGCCTCACTCCGACTCGCGCCACCTGGAACGGGCACAACGCCTCCACCTGGAAGAGCCTCGTCGTGGCGGCGAACGGCTTCGACCTGGACATGGGCTGCGGAGGACTGGACCGCGCGCTCGGGGAACGGCTGGTGAACGGGGGCGTCACGGGCAAGCAGATTCGGCATCGGGCCACGTGCTTGCACTTGTGGCATCCCAGACCCTACAGGAGACCGGAGGTGGCGGCGGCCAATCGCGCGATCCGGAACCGCATGCGGACCCACGGCGAGGTGCGCGCGCAGCGCGGCATCGCAGAGCTCGGGGAGACCGATGCACCCACGTGAGACGCGCCGCAAGCGGCTCGGCGTGATCGGGACGCTCGTTTGGGACACGATCCGGTGGCGAGATGTACGGACGGAGCCTGTCGAGGAGTGGGGAGGAATCGCCTACGGGCTCGCCGCCCTCGAAGC
Source organism: uncultured Gemmatimonadaceae bacterium (assembly GCA_964572045.1). Classification (GTDB taxonomy): domain Bacteria; phylum Gemmatimonadota; class Gemmatimonadetes; order Longimicrobiales; family Gaopeijiaceae; genus CBDCKR01. The sequence continues at coordinate 3,167 of CAZNEI010000042.1, read as the reverse complement.
GACCTTGCCGGCCGATTGGGAGCTCGTGCCGATCGTCAAGGTCGGAGCCGATCTCTCGGAGCAGGCGTGGAGCCTGCTCCGCCGCCTCCCGCGGACAGATGCCGAGACGGGAATTCGCATCGTGCCCGAGCCCAACAACCGAGTCGAGCTCCTGTACTCCGGCGGCGGTCGACGCAGCGAGCAGCTCACCGGGGGCGTGCCCCCTTGGCTGTGGACCGAGCTGGGGCCGCTGGTCGCGACATGCGACGCGCTCTACGTGAACTTCATCTCCGGATTCGAGATGGAGCTGGACACGGCGAGGGCTCTGAGGAGCACCTTCGCGGGGCCGACTCACGCCGATCTCCACTCCCTCTTCCTCGGGGTGGCCCGGAGCGGGATGCGGATCCCCCAGGAACTGCCCTCCTGGGATGCGTGGCTCCGGTGTTTCGACTCCGTCCAAGTGAATGAGGACGAGTTCGAGCTCCTAGGCCAGGCCACGGGCGACCCCTGGGAGCTCGCCGCCCACGCGGTCGGACACGAGCTGAAGATCATCATCGTGACGCTCGGTCCGCGAGGAGCCTCCTACGTGGCGAGCTCCGGCTTCGACGACGATCCGAGGCGATGGCCCGAGACGCGACATCGGGTGGCCGCACCCGGTCCCGCGCGGAGCGGACGGATCCCGACCGAGGAGGAGATCCGCGGCGATCCGACTGGCTGCGGCGACGTCTGGGGCGCTACCTTTTTTTCCCGACTGCTCCGCGGGGATCGACTCCGCGCAGCGATGGCCCGGGCAAACCGCATGGCATCCAGGAACGTCGAATACCGTGGCGCCAGCGACCTCAACCTCCATCTGCGTGGTCGCCTTTCGGTCCACGGGAACCGATGAAGGTCATCGACCTCCCCGGCTCCCTCGACTTCCAGAGCTACGATACGCTTCTCGCCGGAGCGTCCAGGGTGGATAGCGGCAAGGTCCTCTTCAACGGACGTCACCTACGGTGGGTGGGCCCAGGCGGGATGGTCAATCTGCTGGCGGCCGGCTCTGTCGTTCGTGACCGTACCGGGGAGCTTCCCTACTTGGAGCTCGCCGGGGTGGGCGACGTGAAGACGTACATGAGTCGGATGGGTTTTTTTCGGGCGGCCCAGGGAGTGTTCGCCTTGCCCTCCGCCCCCGTTCGGCGGTCGAGGGGAGCGTCGGAGGTGCTCCTCGAGATCACGCCCGTCACGATCAACAGCGATGTGCACAAGGTCGTAGATCGGGTCCAACGGCGCGCCGGGGCGATCCTCTCCAGGACGCTCGGCTATCCTCCGACGAGCGTGGTCCAGTTCAGCGTCATTCTGAGCGAAGTCTGCCAGAACATCATCGAGCATGCGGAGGCGTCGGGGTGGGTGGCCGCCCAATCGTACAACTGGTCCAAGCGGCTCGGCCGCCACGTCGTCGTCATCGCGGTGTCCGACCTCGGCATCGGCTTCCGAGGCTCCCTCTCCGACGAGCACTCGACTCGCTTCGCGGATCGGTGGGGTGATGCCACTGCGCTGGAGGCCGCTTTCATCCATGGCCTTACACGGTTTCCCGACTCGGGCAGGGGCCAGGGGATCCAGCAGATCCGCAAGCAGGTCCGCCGGTGGGATGGTCTGATCTCAATCCGCAGCGGCACCGCTCGCATCGCAGATGTCCCGGGCTGGTTCGACGCGCCGCCGATGCAGGAGGGCCTGGCCGATTTCCCAGGCAGCCAGATCAACATCATCCTTCCCGAGCGGGTCCCCGATGAGGGGTGACGCCCGGGTCGAGCGGGTCGCGGTGGTCGCGATCGATGTGCGCGTGCTGCTCGAGCGCTGCCCCGCCTCATTGTATTCCCACCTCGTTACACGGCCTACCGGACGAGCCGTCCGCACGGCCATCGAGGCACAGCTCGCCCAGAGCACGACGACCCTGCTCTCGTTGATCGACTTCTCCGACGTGGCGGTTGTCGATTTCTCGTGCGCCGACGAGGTCGTGGCGAAGCTCATCGGCCGATCCCTCGAACAGGACCGCCCGGGGAACGCGCTGTTCGTGTTCCGGGGTCTAGGTGCGGCTCACCGAGAGCCCATCGAGGCCGCGCTTCTCCGCCGCTCGTTGCTCACCGTCGTCGAGGGCAGCGGGGGCAGGTGCGAGCTCCTCGGAGACCAGACGCCGGACGAGGATCATGTGTGGTCAGTGTTGGAAGCTCGAGGCCGCATCAGACGCGGGGAGGTGCAGGAAGTGCTGCCCGGCCTGCGGCACCGCAAGACGCTCGACGCACTGGTCATGCGGGGCGTGGTCCTTCGGGCGCCCGTAGGGGGGTATTGCGCCCTGAGCGCCCTGATCAGCAGACCGGACGCCTGAGTGCGCGTGCCCGGGACCCCGTCAGACGGTCTGCCCAGGTCTCGGTCCCCGGAGCCGTCGTCCTGAGACGTGCCGGCCGAGTCGCCCGCCTCCCTGCCAACCCCGTCCCGTCCTCGCGCCTCTCTCCCTCTCGGCGGGAGCCCAAGCCTCCCGCGCCGTCTCGGGTCGCTTGGGGCTTGCCCACCGCCTCAGTGCGCCCTCATGCTCGTTCGACAAGACTTGGATCGGCCCCGCACTCGCCCTTGCGGGGGTGCTGAGGGGGAGTAGGCGAAGCAGGGCCGACTGCGGGAAAGGCATTGTCATGCGACGCACTTCCACGATCGCCACGTTCGGCTGCCTGGTGGGGATCCTGCTCGGGGCCCCGAGCGCGGCCGCGGGTCAGGGGCTCGAATTCGATGACGAGGGGTTCCTCATCGCCGGTCCGCAGGCCCTCACGCCGCCCGACGGAGTGAGAAGGGTCAACGTCATCGGCGATCCGTCGCTGCCCGGGCTCTACGTGCTCCGGTTGACCTGGCCCCCCGGGACCGGCAGCCGCCCCCACTATCACAACAACGCCCGCTACATTCAGGTGCTGAGGGGCACGTGGTACGTGGCTACGGGGGTGGCGGCCGACACCTACGACCCCGACAGCACCATTCCCGTCGAAGAAGGGAGCTTCATCTACCAACCGCCCGAGGGCCATCACTACGACATGGCCAAGGATGAGGAAGTCGTTGTCCAGATCTGGGGCATCGGGCCGGTGACCACGACTCCGGTCCTTCGAGACTAGGAACTAGTGTAGTGTCCTAAACATATCGGTGGTTAATCGGCGGCGGCGGCCATGGCC
>CAZNEI010000041.1:0-20702 GCA_964572045.1 uncultured Gemmatimonadaceae bacterium | reverse complement strand
CTCCGCCCTCCGTCTGATCTCACCCACCTCCGTCAATCTATGGCCCCGCTGCGCCAAAGGCGCCCCGTTTCCTGGGCAACGTCCCAGGAAACGCGTAGCTACTAGCGGGAGCCGCCTGGAACGGCCCTGAGACGCTCCGCCGCACGAACGACTAAAGACCTGGGGGGGTGCGTGCCGGTGGGAGGCCCACCCTCGGGTGCCCCATCCAGCTACGGCGTGGATGCGCCTCAGCGTCGGTCGGCCGGTGTCGGATCGCTGTTGGACGGAGCGCGGTAGAATACGAGGAAGAATCGTGCGTCGCTGGATGGCTCCACACTGTGCCCGACCTCGGGAACGATGACGCCGTCCCGCTCCGGGCGGACGAGCGCATCGACGCCGAGGCGGGAGGCGCGATAGCGCAGCGTCCCCTCCCTCACCACGATTCTCGCCCAAGTGCCGGCCCCTGTCGCGTGGTCTTCGCGGAGCGCGGGCGGCATCGATTCGGCCGTCCACTCCCGCGTGCGTCGATGCGGGACGTAGTGGCCGGGCAGCTCCATCCTCTCGCATCGGACGCAGTCGAGCGGCTGCCCCAACCGCTCGTTGCGGCCCTCGGCGGACAAGACCCACGGGCGGTCAACCAGCGGCGGATCGTGGCGAACATGCTGCAGGTGGCCGCAGCTCAGCAAGGCGGTCCAGTGTCCGGTCGCGTCCAAGCGGTACCCGATGATGGGGCGGCGGATCACCGTACGTGTAACCTCTGCTCCAAGATCCCGTCAGGCACGTCGTGGTTGGGCGCCTCTTGCCGCCGTGGGCTTCCCTGCTTCACCGTCCCGCCTGCACGACGTCCCATCCTATGGGCCCAAGACGTCGGCGGGGACAAAGCACGTCCGCCCTTGCGCAAGACGCGAGCGGCCTCAGCTGGCCGTCCTCGCCGACGCCAGCGCGTCCCGCATCGTGTCGACGGGCGCGGGCAGTCCCCACCATCTCTCGAAGGCCACGGCTCCCTGCTGGACCAGCATCTCTCCGCCATCGACGGCCCGGAGCCCCAGGCGCCTGGCGGAGCGTACGAACGCAGTCGTCTCGGGACCGTACACCAAGTCCATGACGGCTCCGGCGCTGACGAGCCGAGTAAGGTCGATCGGGAGCCTGTCATCGGGAGAGAGGCCCAGCCGGGTCGCGTTGACCACCAGGTCGTATACGCCGCCATCAACGTCGCGGGGCAGCTCGGCCACTCGCACGCGCTCCCCCCCGCTGCGCCGGGCGACGGCCCGGGCACGCTCGGTCGACCGATTCAGGAGCTCCACCTCCCCGACGCCATCGTCGAGGAGCGCCACGAGGACGGCCCGCGCCGCGCCTCCCGCGCCAAGCAGCAGGACGCGAAAGCCCTCGGGGCCCCCTCTCAGAAAGTGCCGGAGTGCCCGCCGGAAGCCCGCGACGTCCGTGTTGTCGCCGCATACGCTGCCGTCCTCGCCCCAGAACGTGTTGCAGGCTCCGGTGCGCATCACCGCATCGGACCATTTGTCGAGCCGCATGGCAGCCCTCTTCTTGTGCGGGAGCGTGACGTTTCCGCCTCCGCCGGCACGCGCGAGGGCGTGCATGCAGCCCTCGAGATCGGTGGCTTTGCAATGAAGGGCCACGTACACGCCGTCCACGCCGACGGCGTTGAATGCGGCGTTTTGGATGATCGGCGACAGGGAGTGCTCCACGGGATCTCCGAGCAATGCGAGCACCCGGGTCCTCGACGTGAGGAAGGGGGTCACTCGTCGTCTCCTGAGTCGAAATGGCGCATGAGGGCGGCCTCGACGAGCCCCTCCAGAATGCGGAAACTCTCGCGATAGGCCTCGATGCCCCCCCCGAACGGATCCGGAACACCCCATCCTCGCGTGCTCCCCCGGCCCTCGGCGAACGCCGACAGCGTGGCCGCCTTCCCCCCCCCGCCGCGCGCCTCCGTCACGGCCAGGTGGCCCGCCCCCATGGTCAGCACGAGGTCCGCCCACTCGAGGAGCTCGCCGCTGAGGGGCGTGCCGCGGTGGCTCGTGAGATCAAGGCCCTGCTCGGCCGCAGCCTGAATCGCCCCTTCGCTCGCCGAACTCCCGGACAACGCGGCCACACCCGCCGAGCGGACCTCGGCGTCCGCCCGACCGCGCCGCTCGATCACGCGCTCGGCGATGACGTGCGCCATCGGACTGCGACAGGTGTTTCCCGTGCACACGAACAGCAGGCGAAGGGGAGCGAGGGAGGCTGGGTCGTTCACCTGGGTCGAGCCTCAAGGTCGGGCAGCACACGGCGGATGCGGGCGAGGGGCACACTCCCCTCCCTGAGGAGGGTGGGCACTGCGCCTGAGCAGTCGACGATGGTCGAGGGGAGGGAGGCAGGAAGGTCGCCCCCGTCGAGCACCCAGAGGTCCTCGCCCGCGCCGAGGGCTTCGGCCGCGCGCATCGCTTCGCGGAGATCGAGCGCGGGGCCTCCTCCGGGCTCGTTGGCGCTCGTCGAGACGATCGGCTCGTCGAGCCCTTCCACGATCGCCTTCACCAGCGGGTGCGGACTCACCCGGACCGCGACGCCTCCCGATGGGCTTCGCACGCCGGCGGGAAACCGGCTCTCGCGGTCGGTGAGGATCAGGGTCATGGGGCCTGGCCAGAAGACGCTCGCAAGCTCGGTCGCCGCCTCCGTCCAGACCAGATCGGCCACACTCTCCCTGCGGGGGATCAAGATCAGCATCGGCTTGCCGGGCCCCCGACCCTTCAGGGCGGCGATCCGCGCCACGACGCCGTGCCTCGGGAGTCCCCCCAGGCCGTACACGGTCTCGGTGGGATAGACGAGCAACCCTCCGCGCCGGAGGTGCCGCACGATCGGGTCGAGTTCGCCACCGCGCATCGGCATCGTCGGCGCGCCCACCCGCGCGGGCCGCGTCACGGCGCCCGTCCCGCCAGAACCGAACACGCGGTCTCGAGGTCCTCGGGGCGCGTGATCTTCAGGTTCGTGGGTGACGACGGCACCATCACGACCCTGCCCCCGCTGCGCTCGACCAAGGCGGCATCGTCGGTGGCCGGCCAATCCCGGGCGACGGCCCTCCGATAGGCTTCCAGGAGCTGCGCGCCGGGAAACGCCTGCGGAGTCTGGGCGTGCCAATAGCCGGCCCGGTCCGGAGTCCCTGTGACGTTCCCCGAGGCGTCGACCCGCTTGAGCGTATCGACCGCCGGACATCCGGCCACCGCGCCGGCACCTCGCGCCGCGACCGCGATGCACCGGTCCACGACCTGAGGCGAGACCAGAGGGCGAGCTCCGTCGTGCACGACGATCACGTCGAGGCCGGCAGGCAGGGCGCCGAGTCCCGCCCACACCGAGTCGCGGCGCGTCTGGCCCCCTTCGACGACCCGGACGCGGGGCCCCAGCTCCGTCAACCAGGACGGAGGCTGGCGAGCCTGGTCGGAGGGAAGGGCCACGGCGAGTGTCCTCACGGCCGCATGGGCCAAGAACGGCCGCATCGCCCGCAGCAGGACAGGCTCTCCGCCGAGCCGGAGGAAGGGCTTCTTCTTCCCCCCCATGCGTCGGCCCGCCCCTGCCGCCGGAATCACGACTCCCACGCTCGGATCCGGCTCCGTCCTCACGCCTGCACCTCAAGATCCTCTCCCGCTCCTGCGCGATCCACCACCCTACCTGCCTCCACCCCGGCCGATCGCTTCCCGCGTGTCGGCCGCCACGGAATCGAAGCGCGTGTACGCCTTGTGGAAGTAGAGGTTCACAAGACCCGTGGGGCCGTTGCGCTGCTTCGCGACGATGAGTTCGGCCTTGCCCTCCACCGAGTTTCCGTTCTTGTCGACCGGCACGCCTTGCGCGTCGCGCTTGGCGTAGTACTCGGGGCGATACAGGAACATGACCACGTCGGCGTCTTGCTCGATCGACCCGCTGTCGCGCAGGTCGGAGAGCTGCGGCCGCCGGTCCGTGCGTTGCTCGGGCGCGCGGCTCAGCTGGCTGAGGGAGACGACGGGCACCTCGAGCTCGCGGGCCAACGCCTTCAGCCCTCGGGAGATCTCGCTGACCTCTTGCACCCGGCTCTCCACCCGGCCCTGGCCCGACATGAGCTGCAGGTAGTCGATGATCAACAGGTCGAGGCCCGTGTCGGCCTTGAGGCGCCGGGCCTTGGCCCGCATCTCGAGCACCGTGCTTCCCGGGGAGTCGTCGATCCAGAGCGGAGCGGTGTTCAGGTGGCCGGCGGCGGCGGCGAGACGCTGGTACTCCTCGCTGCTCAGCGTTCCACGACGCAGCTTCTGGGCGTCGACCCGCCCCTCGGCGCAGAGGAAGCGCTGGACGAGTTGCTCCTTGGACATCTCGAGCGAGAAGATGGCGACCGTGGTCTCGTGATCGATGGCGGCCGCTTGCGCCACGTTCAGCACCCAGGAGGTCTTGCCCATCGCCGGCCGGCCGGCGACGATGATCAGGTCGCCGTTCTGGAGGCCGGTGGTCATGCGGTCCAGATCCCCGAAGCCGGTGGCGAGGCCCGTGATCCCGCCGGGCGACTGCTGCAGCTCTTCGATATGCTCAAAGGCGGGCCAGAGGATCTCCTTGATCCATACGAACCCCTCGCGGCTGCGGCTCTCGGCCACCTGGAAGATCCGTTGTTCCGCATGGTCGAGGACCTGGTCGACGCCCCGGTCGGGGTGGTCGTAGACGTCGCGGATGATGTCCGACGCCGCGTCGATGAGCCTCCTGAGAAGCGCCTTCTCGCGCACGATGCGGGCGTGGTACTCGATGTTCGCCGCCGTCGGCACGGCGTCGATGAGCTCCGCGAGGTAGGGGGCGCCGCCCGCCGATTCGAGCTCGTCGGTCCTCTTGAGCTCCTCGTTCAGGGTGATGACGTCGACCACGTCGCCGCGCCCGAAGAGGCGAGCCATCGCCCGGAAGATGCGCCGGTTCGCCTCCCGATAGAACATCGAGTCGTCGACCACGCCGACCGCGCGCGGGACGGCATCGTTGTCGATCAGCATTCCGCCCAGCACCGAGACCTCCGCCTCGAGGGAGTAGGGCGGCTGCCGATCGTATCCGGGCGCCGCAGAAGCGATCGAGGCTGTCTCCATCAGCTGCCGTCCATCACCTGTCGTAGGAGCTGAAGATCATCCCATGTGGAACGGGTCCAGCCCGGATTCCTCAGCAGGGCCGCCGGATGGTAGGTGACCACGAGAGGGACGCCTTCATGGCTGAACACGGTGCCGCGCAGCCTTCCGAGAGGTCGCTTGGCACCCGTCAGTAGCTGCGCGGCGAAGGTGCCGACGGCCAGAATAGCCTCCGGAGCGGCCAGCGCAATCTGGGCCTTCAGGTAGGGGGAGCAGAGCTCGATCTCGTCGTCCATCGGATCGCGGTTCCCCGGGGGCCTGCACTTCAGCACGTTGCAGATGTAGACCGAGTCCCGCCTGGAGAGGTCGACCGAAGCCAGCAGAAGATCAAGCAGCTTCCCGGCCTGGCCGACGAAGGGAAGTCCGGTGCGGTCCTCGTGGGCGCCGGGAGCCTCGCCGACCACGATGAGGCGCGCGTTCGGATTTCCGTCGGAGAAGACGACGTTGCTTCTTCCGCGGGCCAGCCGGCAGCGCTGGCAGGTCTCGGCGACGCTCTTCAGCGCGCCGTGGTCGAGACGATGCAGATCGGAAGCACCGGGGTCGACTGCCCCGTCCGCTCGCGGCTTCCCGGCAGAGGCGGCGGTCTGCTCCGCCGCCCGGCCGGCGCGGGCGGCGGCGGCCAGGACCTCGGCTCCGGAAAGTGTGTCCAAGAACAGCTCCTCCACGCCGAGCTCTCTCGTCTGCTCCAGGTACCGGGCGATCCGCTCGATGTCACGGGGCGTCGGCGTCACACGGGGGGCTCCAGGAGGCTCTCGATCCGATCCAGGATAATCTCGGCCACTTCGTTCTTGCTCAGCAGCGGCAGCTCCTCGTCAGGCTGGCTCCGAGCCAGGAGCGTCACCCGATTCGTCTCCACTTCAAAGCCGGCACCGTCTTCGGTCGCATCGTTGGCCACGAGGAGGTCGAAGTCCTTCGCATCCAACTTCTTCCGACCGTTCTCAAGGAGTGATTGTGTTTCGAGAGCGAAGCCGACGGCGATCGATCCCGCCTTGCGGATCTTCCGGGTCCCGCCTGCCACATCCGGGTTCTCAGCAAGGCCGAGCGTGAGCTCGGACCCCGCCTCGGCTCGCTTCAGCTTCCCTGTCGAAGAGTCTCGTGGCCGGAAGTCAGCCACCGCCGACGCGAAGATCGACACGTCCGCCTCGGGAAGGCCCTCCGACACCCGTTCGAACATCTCCCGAGCCGTCTCCACCCGTGCGACCTCGACCCCGTACGGGTCATCGAGGACGACGGGCCCCGAGACGACACGGACTCGGGCCCTTCGCCTCCACGCGGCGGCCGCGAGCGCGAAGCCCATCCGGCCCGAAGAGCGGTTCCCCACGTAGCGCACCGGATCGATCGCCTCCCGGGTAGGGCCGGACGTGACCAGCACCCGTTTGCCCCCTAGGCGCGACGGTGCGGCGAGAGCCCTGCCCACCTCCTCGACGATCGCGCCCGGCTCCAGCATCCTTCCCGGCCCTTCCCCTTCGCCGAACGCCAGCGGACCCGTGGCCGGGCCCGCGATGCGGTAGGCCAGAACGGTCCGGAGATGATCGATGTTGGCACGGGTCTGCGGGTGCGCGAACATCCGATCGTTCATCGCCGGACAGAGCACCACGGGAGCCCGCGTGGCCAGGAGCGTGGTCGCCAGGAGGTCGTCGGCGCGTCCCTGGGCGGCCCGGGCGAGAAAATCGGCGGTGGCGGGCGCGACGCAGACCACGTCGGCCTCTCCACCGAGCCGGACATGGAGCGCCGCGCCCTCGGTGGAGAACATCTCGGTGAGGGCGGGGCGTCCGGTCACGCCCTCGAAGGAAAGGGATCCGACGAACCTGCGCGCCCCGGACGTCAGTACGGCGTCGACCGTGGCCCCGAGGCGCGTGAGGTCACGCGCCAGCTGGACGGCCTTGTAGGCCGCGATCCCGCCGGTGATTCCGAGGACGACGCGGCGTCCCTCCCACGGACGACGCGGACACAGTACGTTTCCGGGCAAGGCCCTCCGCTCCCCGGCGCCGGGGCGGCTACTCCTTCTTCCGCCGGCGCCCTACCAGGCGGAACTCGATCTGTCCGGAGGTCAGCGCCTCCAGGGACTTGGTGGTGAGCTTCTTCTCCTCACCGAGAGGGAGTCTCTCCCTCGGCAGTGCGTTGAGCTCCCGAGCGTACTTCGCCGCCACAAGCACGCCGAGATACTTGCTCTGCGTGTGCCGGGCCGACTCGTCGGGCGTGAATACACGCATACTAGGCCCCCAATTGAAGGTCCTTTATCGTTCGATTCTGAGACACAGATCACGCGACTTCAGCTCGGTGCGGACCCAAGGCCCGCCTCGAGAATCTCGTCGATTTGCCTCTGAAGTTGGCGAATTGCGGCGGATAAGTCGATGGCCTGGGGCAAAGGACTCCCATGACCGGCCACGACCGTCCTCACCTCCCGGACGGCGCGGTCGAGCTCTTCGTTGATCACCACGTGGTCGAAGTCCTCTGCCCGCTCAAGCTCCCCCCGGGCGTTGCGAAGCCTTCGCATCACGATCTCGCGGGCCTCCGTGCCTCTCCCCCTCAGCCGTTCGACGAGAGCGTCGCCCGAAGGCGGGAGAACGAAGACGAGAACCGCCTCGGGAACCCGCGTCTTCACCTGCAGGGCGCCTTGGACGTCGATGTCGAGAACGAGCTGCTCTCCTCGCCGCTCGGAGCGGAGAAGGTTCCTGCGCGGGGTGCCGTACATGTGCCCGTGCACCTCGGCCCATTCCAGCAGCTCTCCGGCATCCAGCATCGCCCGGAACTCCGACGGAGTCGAGAAGTGGTAGTGGACACCGTCCCTCTCGTGCCCACGGGCCGGACGCGTCGTTGCCGAGACGGAGAAGCTGAATCCGTCCGATTCGCTCACGAGGCGTCTCGCGATCGATGTCTTTCCGGTCCCGCTCGGAGCGGAGAGGACCAGCGGACTCGCCCCGCGCGCCCTCGAGCTCATTCCACGTTGTCCAGCTGCTCCCGGAGGCGCTCGATCTCTTCCTTGAGAGAGACCGCGGCCTGGCCGACGGCGACGTCGTTGGCCTTGGAGCCGATCGTGTTGGCCTCCCGGTTCATCTCCTGGACTACGAACCCCAAGCGCTTGCCGACCGGCTTCGGTGGGTCGGTCGCCAGGGTGTCACGGAAGAGCTCCACGTGGGATCGGAAGCGCACGATCTCCTCGTTGATATCCCACTTTTCGGCCAAGAAGGCGATCTCGCGGGCCAGACGATCCTCATCGGCGGGGCGGCCGTCCAGGAGCTCCGCGACCGCTTCCCGCAGGCGGTCGCGCTCCCTCGTCAGGCGCTCCGGAGCCCGTCGCTCGACGAGGCCCAGCAGCTCCTCGATGCAGTCGAGGCGCGCGTCCAGGTCGGCCCTGAGCCTCGCCCCTTCCGCCTCGCGCATGCCGACGACGTCCGCGGCCGCGGCCTCCGTGAGCCTCTTGACGATCTCCGGATCCAGGCCTGCGGCCGCGCTCGAGGGCTCGGGGGCCTTGAAGACCTCCTTGAACCGCACGACGTGCGAGAGCTCGACCGGACCCTCGAGGCCCAGCTCGCTCGTGAGCCTCTCCAGCAGGTCCCGATAGCGTACCGCGTTGTCCAGATCGAGCTCGGGAAGCGCCCGGTCCCCGCCCGCGAGACCCCGGTCCAGGGTCAGCGTGTAGCTCACGTGGCCCCGGCCGATGTAGGGGCGCAGCCAGCCCTTGATCTCCGGCTCGAATCGGAGGGCGCCCGGCGGCGTCCTGAGGCTTGCGTTGAAGGAGCGGTGGTTGACGGTCCTCATCTCGACGCGGACGAGGCCCCGCTCGGTCGCCTCCTCGGCCTCGCCGAACCCGGTCATGCTGCGAATCATGTCGGAAGGGTCCCTCCCACTAGTTGTTCATCGTCCAGCGAACGCCGTAGATGGTGCGGAAGCGAGGCTGCTCGCGGTCGGGGAAGTCGAAGTTGTCCTCCTTCCCCGTGATGTTCTCCCAGCGCACGAAGATGTGGACGCTGACGACCCGGACCTGGATATGGGTGAACCACTCCTGGTAATACGGTGATGCGATGAGCGGAAGATCCCCGGGTCCCGGGTCCGCGGCCGGAGTCTCTCCGGGCGGCTCAATCGGATCCTCGGGGAGAGGGTCCGGATCGAGGACGCGCAGGAGCATCCTGTCGCGCCCGGTCACCCCGAGCGCTCCCCAGACCTCGAGGTTTCTGGACTCCTTGAAGACACGATGGTAGGTGAAGGCGCCGTTCCATGTTCGCTTGGGGAGATAGGGCTCGTCTTCGTCCCACGATTGGAAGGCCGCCTCGACCCTGAAGCCGCGAAGGAGGAGCGGCAGGCTGGCGGCGACCTCGTAGCCCATCCGCTTCCCGCCCGCGAGCACCAACGTCGTGTCACGGTCGAGGAGGACCCCCAGGGGCCTGAGGGAATCCGCCTCCACCGCGAGCCGGGCGCCCGACAGACTGAGGCTCCGCCAGCGGAAGCTGGCGCCGGCGCGTGTTCCTCTCCGTTCCGTAAAGCGCGCGAGGGGCTCCGGGAGAGAAACCGTGTCCGGGGGAGGCTCCGTCTCGGCCTCGGCCTCGTCGGGCGCAAGAGTATCGGCAGGTGGCTCGAGCGACCGGAGGTACCGGTCGAACTGCGGGACGAACGGGACGCCGCTGCTCCCCTGTTCGTAGGATGCAAAGAGTGACAATCCCAACACTCGTCCGGTGACGGCGCGCACCCTCCTGGACGAGACGCTCTCGGCGGACCAGCGTTCCAGCCGGAGCGATCCGTCGAGGGAGCCGACTCTGGGATCGGCGAGGCCGGCCGCGAGCTCGTGAGTGGCTGAAGCCAGCCCCCCGCCCCGCAGGAAACGGGAGGAGCTCCTCGCCCACGCGCGGTCCCTCTGCCACCGGGCCCGGATCCCCAACTGCGATCTCCGTGTGTCGACGTCGCCGTAGAGAGGGTCGTCGGCACCGCCCTGCAGCGAGGAAGCGCCCCAGTACGCCTCACCCGTGAGGGCATCGCTGAAACGCCATCTTCCCCTCAGATTCCAATCGCTGCGGGAGACGGCGCCGGGGAACGCCTCCACGTCGGTCTTCACGGCGAAGCGGCGCCACTCGGCCGAAAACCCTCCGCGGTTGCTCCGTGCGATCGCGTAGCGGAGCCCGATCCCGCTCAGGGATCCGGCCGCCTCAAGCGCCGGGCCCCGGGTCTCCAGCCGATCCAGGGTGAAGGTGAGGCCCCCGCCCAGCGTGCTCGGGTGGACCAGGATCCCGCGCAGGATGTTGGTCGCCAAGTCTCCCGTGCCCACCTCCACCAGCGTTTGAGGCTCCACTTCCGTGGGCCCGCGAGAGCGAAGGTCGATGCGCAGTTCCCCGGGGTGCCGCTCGACTCGCACCTCTTCGAGCCCCCCCAGCCCGATGCGCGACAGGTCGGCGACGCCGCCGTCGAGGGGTACCCACTCGAAGCCGTCCAGGAAGACACGCACGCGTCCCGCCGCCGCTCCGAAGGCGATGGCGGCGAGCGGCGTCCCGTAGTCCCCGCCTCTCAGGGGGAGCACGCCGGGCACCTGACCGACCAGCTCCGCGAGAGTGAGCGCCCGATTGGATTCCAGACCGGACCGGTCCCATCTCCAGACGCCTGCCTCCCACGACGGCGCCACTTCGGCGGAAAACTCGGGAAACGTGTCGACCAGCCCCGACAGGGAGTCGGAGAGGGCCGTCAGGGAGTCGAACACCTGTTCAAGCGAGTCGCCCACGACCTCGAGGCCGAGTGTATCGGGCAGAGCCAAGAGGCTGTCGGCCAGCTGGAGGCTGTCGGCCAACTGGAGAGTGTCGGCCAACTGGAGAGTGTCGGCCAACTGGAGAGTGTCGGCCAACTGGAGAGTGTCGGGCACCTGAGCCCTCGCGGCCCCGGGCCGGCCCAGGCCTGCGAGGCCCAGCGCGACCGCCCAGCACACCAAGAGCAGCGCCCCGGCCGTCGGGGCCCGGGGCGCGCGAGGGCGGCGGCAGGCAAGGCTCACCGGGCCCGACGCCGGACCCACTCGACGAGGAGCCGGGTCGGAAAGCCGGCGGCGCCCTTCCGAAGATAGGGGAGCGCGCCCTTGCCGTACGCGGTGCCTGCGATGTCCAGATGGGCCCAGCTGCAGTCGCCGACGAACTCCCTGAGGAAGCAAGCCGCCGTGATCGTCCCGGCCGGGGGGCCCCCGACGTTCACGATGTCGGCCACCTTGGAGTCGATCTGGCGGCGGTACTCGTCCCAGAGAGGAAGGGGCCAGCAGCGCTCGCCGGCGCAATCGCCCGCCTCGCGCAGCTCGCCGACGAGCTCATCGTCGGTACCGAACACGGCGGCGGCGTGGTGGCCGAGGGCCACGACCACGGCTCCGGTCAGCGTGGCGCAATCGACGATCGCCCGCGGTTCGAGGCCCTGGGCGTAGGAGAGGGCGTCGGCAAGGATGAGACGACCCTCCGCGTCGGTGTTCACGACTTCGATCGTCTTGCCCTCCCGGGACCGGATGATGTCACCCGGTTTGAGAGCGCTTCCGCTCGGCAGGTTCTCCGAAGACGGTACGAGCCCCACGACGTTGAGGGGGATCCGCAGGTCGGCGACGGCCTGCATCGCACCGATCACGGCCGCTCCGCCCGACATGTCGAACATCATGTCCTGCATTCCGCGGGCGGGCTTGAGCGAGATGCCGCCGGCGTCGAACGTCAGACCCTTTCCGACAAGCACGAGCGGTCGGTCGCCTTCGGGCGCCCCGTGATGGCGGAGGACGATGAACCGGGGCTCCTGATCCGAGCCCCGCGCCACGGCAAGGAGAGCGTGCATGTGCTCGGCCAGGAGCTCGTCGGGCCCCATCACGGTGACCTCGAGACCGTGCTCCCCTGCCATCCTCTCCGCTTCATCACCCAGGTGGGTCGGCGTCGCGACGTTGCCCGGTCGGGACTGGAGCGTCCGCGTGAAGTTAGCGGCTCGTGCGATGATCGCGCCCGATTCGGCACCCCGGCCGACCCCCTCCAGCTCGGCCGGTTCGGCCAGGAGCGTCACTTCGGTGACCGGGTCGGGCGGCTCATCGTCTGATGCCGCGCTCTTCATCTCCGTGAAGCGCCAGGCCGCGAGCACGGCGCCCTCGGCGGCCGCCCGACCGGCCCCCTCGGCCCCCAACCGATCGATCCCCCCCAGGTACAGACCGAGGCCGCCGAGGCCGATCGACTCGGCCGCCCGCACTGCGTGGCCCGCCCAGCGGCGGACGATCTCCTCGCGGAGTTCCGCAGCCTTGCCGGCTCCCAGCAGCAGGACTCTCCGAAGGCCGCCTTCCCCTTTCGCGTAGGCCACGACCGACTCGCCGAGCTTGCCCTTCAGATCGTCGGGGAGGTAGGAATCCGCCACCGCGTCCGCGAGCTCGGCGGGGAGGACCGGATCGGCGCCCGGATCGGCCTCGAAGACGGGGACGGCGAGGAGGGGGACGTCGGCCTCGGCCGAGGGGACGGCGCGAACGTTCATGGAAGCTCTCCCGTCATAGGTGCTCGATCACGGCCCGGCCGAACTCGGAGGTCTTCACCCTGATGGCCCCTTCCATCTGGCGCTCCAAGTCATAGGTCACCGTCTTTGCGGCGACGGCGCCTTCCATTCCCCTGTTCACCGCCCCGGCCGCATCGTTCCACCCGAGGTGCTCAAGCATCATCACCCCCGAGAGGATCAGCGATCCGGGGTTGACCTTGTCCATGCCGGCGTACTTGGGAGCCGTCCCGTGGGTGGCCTCGAAGATCGCCACATCGTCGCCGACGTTGGCGCCCGGCGCCATCCCGAGACCCCCGACCTGTGCCGCGCAAGCGTCCGAGAGATAGTCACCGTTGAGGTTGGGGGTCACGATGACGTCGTATTCGTCGGGCCGCAGCAGCACCTGCTGGAACATGGCGTCCGCGATCCGGTCGTTGACGAGCAGCCTGCCGCGCGGATCGGCACCGTTCCACACCTCCGACTCGGCGACGGTCTCGTCGGAGAACTCCTCTGCGGCCAGCTCGTACCCCCAATCCCTGAAGGCTCCCTCCGTGAACTTCATGATGTTGCCCTTGTGGACGAGCGTGAGGGTCCGGCGGTTCCGGGCGAGCGCGTAGCGGATCGCGGCGGCCATGTGCCTCTTCGTCCCGAATGGGCTGATGGGCTTGATCGCGATCCCGCTCTCTTCCCGGATCGACGAGCCCATCTCGTCGACCAGAAATGCCCGAACACGGTCCGCCTCGACGCTCCGCGACGCCCACTCGATGCCGGCATAGATGTCCTCGGTGTTCTCGCGAAAGATGACCACATCCAGCCGCTCGGGCTCCTTCATCGGCGAAGGGACGCCCTTGATCCAGCGGACCGGCCGAATGCACGAATACAGGTCGAGAAGCTGTCGGAGGGCGACGTTGAGCGAGCGGATGCCGCCGCCCACCGGCGTGGTCAGCGGCCCCTTGATCCCGACCTTGTACTCCCGAAGCGCCTCAACCGTCTCCTCCGGCAGCCACGTACGCGTCTTCTCGTTCGCCTTCTCGCCCGCATAGACCTCCATCCAAGCGATCCGGCGCTCGCCCCCGTACGCCCGGGCGACCGACGCGTCGATGACGGCCCTCGTGGCCCGCCAGATGTCGGGACCGATCCCGTCTCCCTCGATGAACGGAATGATCGGCTGTGCAGGTACCACGAGCTCCCCACCTTCGGTCGTGATCTTCTCGCCATTCGCCGGTGGGGTGGCGTAGCTGTAGTTGGCCACGGAACGTTGGGTCGCGGTGTCTCGTGAGAAAGGCTGAGTCGGGCGGGCCCAAGCTTGACGAGGGGCCCCGGCGGAGCCCTAAAGGTACCCAGGTTCAGGGACGGGCGCCATCGAAGGACCTGCGGACTCCGCCCCCTTGACGGGCGTGGGGTCGGGGCCGACCTTGGACGGAGTTAGTTGAGAGTGATTCTCAATTCCAGATGGGCCGGAAACGGGACGTGTCTCCGGCACCGAGAACAGGACGCGACAAGGGAGTCGTACATGCAGCGGATGCGCACATCATGTCTTTGGGCCGGGCTCGGGGCGGTCCTCGCCTCCGGTTGTGGCGGCGACGCGCCCCCGGGCGGGGCTTCGGAAGATGCGGGGACGGTCAGTGTCTACAGCCATCGGCACTACGACACGGACCAGCAGCTCTTCCGCCAGTTCACCGAGCTGACCGGCGTTCGGGTCAACGTCCAGACGGCGTCCGCCGACGAGCTCATCACGCGCCTCGAGACCGAGGGCGCCAGCACCCGGGCCGACCTGCTGATCACGGTCGACGCCGGCCGCCTCCAGCGGGCCAAGGAACGGAACCTGCTTCGCAGCGTCGACTCGGAGGTCTTGCGTGCCAACGTTCCCGCACACCTCAGGGACCCGGAGGGCTACTGGTACGGCCTGACACAGCGAGCCCGGATCATCGCCTACTCGCTCGACCGCGTCTCTCGAGACGAGCTGTCGACCTACGAGGATCTGGCCGACCCCAAGTGGCGGGGCCGCATCCTCGTTCGAAGCTCCGAAAATATCTACAATCAGTCTCTCCTCGCGTCGCTCCTCGCCGTCCACGGCGAGGAGAAGGCGACCCAGTGGGCTCGGGGGGTCGTGGAGAACATGGCCCGCGCGCCGCAGGGGGGAGACCGCGATCAGGTCAAGGAGGTCGCGGCCGGCGTCGGCGATCTCGCCATCACGAACACCTACTACGTGGGGCTGCTCCTCGCCGGCGACGACGAGGCAGACCGCGAGCTGGCCCAGAGGGTGGGGATCTTCTTCCCCAACCAAGGCGATCGGGGCGCGCATGTGAACGTGAGCGGAGCCGGAGTGACGGCCCACGCTCCGAACCCCGAGAACGCACTGAAGCTGCTGGAGTTCCTCACCGACACCGAGGCCCAGACGGGATACGCGGAGGCCAACTTCGAGTATCCGGTCAAGCCGGGAATCGGGTGGGCGGAGACGCTCAGGGAGTGGGGCGAATTTCGGCCCGATACGCTGAACCTCTCGCTTCTCGGGGAGCTGAACTCCCAAGCCGTGATGGTCTTCGACCGGGCGGGGTGGCGATGAGGGGCGCCCTCGGCCCGAGCTGAGGCATGGTCGTCGGGGTCGTCCGCCGCACGTCGTCGCGACTGCGGGGCGCGCTCGGCGTCCTGTGGCATCAGCCTCGGCGCGGGTTCTTAGGCGACCTCACGCCGTGGAGCCTTTCGGCGCTCGGGGTCGTGGCCCTGACGACCATGCCGCTGTTGGTCATCGGCGCGGGCATGTTCGGGCCGCGCACGGAGATCTGGCGGCATTTGGCCGCCACGGTCCTGCCGGTCTACATCGGCAACTCGGCCCTCATCATGGTGGGAGTCGGCACCCTGGCTCTCGTGCTGGGGCTGGCCCCGGCCTGGCTCGTCTCGGCCTACGAGTTCCCGGGGCGCGGCACGTTCGAGTGGAGCCTCGTGCTGCCCTTGGCCGTCCCGACCTACATCATCGCCTACACCTACGCCGGGATCTTCGAATACGGGAGTCCGCTCGAGACCGCCTTGGGGGCTCTGTGGCCCACGGCCGAGACCTGGCGGATCCGGTCGGCGATCATGACCCGCGAGGGGGCCATGGTGATCATGGCGCTCGTTCTCTACCCGTATGTATATCTCATCGCCCGGACCTCGTTCATCCGGCAGTCGGGGGCCGTGCTGGAGACGGCCCGGGGCCTGGGGCGCGGACCGTGGAACACCTTCTTCAGGGTGGCTCTCCCGATCTCGCGTCCCGCAGTCGTGGGCGGGCTCACACTCGTCCTCATGGAAGTGCTCAACGAGTACGGGGCGGTGAAGTACTTCGGCGTGCCCACCTTCACGACCGGGATCTTCCGGGCCTGGTTTCCGCTAAACGACCCCGCCTCGGCCATGCGCCTCTCGGCGATCCTGCTTCTCTTCGTCTTCTCGCTCATCATCATCGAGCGGGCGCAGCGGGGCCGAGCCCGCTTCGACGACGGCGCCAGGGGCTACCGTCCGGCTCCGAGGCGGACGCTCGGACGCCGAAACCGATGGCTGGCCTTCGCTGCCTGCTCCATCCCTCTGGCGCTCGGATTCCTCGTTCCGGTTCTTCAGCTTGGAGCGTGGGCGGCGGAGGCCGGCTTCGGCGCGCTGGACTGGGGCTTCGTGGAGCTTGCGTTGCACAGCTTCTCGCTGGCCCTGTCGGCCGCGCTGCTGGCGGTCGCGGCGGCTCTGCTCGTCACCTATGCCGCCCGGCTCAGCCCCACCCCCCTGCTCCGCCTCGCCTCAAAGGTGGCCGTACTGGGCTATTCGATCCCGGGTGCCGTGATCGCCGTGGGCGTCTTCGTTCCGTTCGTCTGGCTGGACCGGCGGGTCGACGCCTTCATGCGCGCCGCGTTCGACCTCCCCACAGGGCTCGTCCTGAGCGGGACACTGGTGGCCCTCATCTTCGCCTACGTCGTGCGCTTCCTGGCCGTGGCGATCAACCCCCTCGAGTCGGGCTTCAAGCGCCTCTGCGGCAATCTCGACGAGACCTCGAAGTCACTCGGAGTGCCACCCCTCAAAACGCTCTTCAAGGTGAGCCTCCCCCTCCTCAAAGGAACCCTCCTCAGCGCGGCCCTTCTCGTCTTCGTCGACGTGCTCAAGGAGCTGCCGCTCACCCTGATCCTGCGTCCGTTCAACTTCGACACGCTCGCCACGCGCACCTTCCAGCTCGCCACGGACGAGCAGCTCACCCGATCGGCCGTGCCGGCGCTCCTCATCATCGTCGTCGGCCTCGTGCCCGTCATCGTGCTCAACAAGCTTATCGGGCAGGGCGCCAGAGAGCCGTCCTAGGGCACAGCACGCGCACGAGAGCATCATGAACCGCGGGAGGATCGGGGAGGGGGGGCTCCGCACACCGAGGAGGAATTCGCGCTGACCCTGCGCAGGGCCTCGGCGGGCATCGACCCGGCTGCCGTCGCAAAGGCAGCCCAAGCCCTTCCCGAGAGGGAGGACGAGCAAGGTGTCGTGAACGTCACCTCCCATGACGAAGGCACGATGATCGAGGGCATCGGAGACGGCAGGAGGACGGCTTCCTCGCCTACATGCTCTCGGGCATCGCTGCGGTGATGGGCTCGGCACTGCTCGGTGCGATCCTCGAGCCCGGCTGGACGCTCGGCCTCGCGCCATGGGTGGAGGCGTGCTCGCAAGCGCCTTCATTGCGACCCGGACGCCGGACGCGGTGCGCCGAGCTCCGGGGACGGCGGTGGCGGTGCGGCGCAACAAGCGGCCACGGGACCTCTCCGCATCAATAGGAACCAACCGTCGCAGGCCATGGGGTGACGCATGCCCATGGCGTCAACCACCACACCACATCCCCTGCTTGCCCTTTTCCTCCTCCCCGACATAGCTTCGATATTCGGTTTTTATTCGGTATCTGTCAGGGATCGCTCCATCCATGTCCCAGCCTGGATCGCGTGTGCACAGAGGTCCCGCCCGCTCAGCCGCTCGAGGGTGGGAGACTACCGGCGGCGGCGGTGCCCAGCGGCGGGGAAGCCGTCAGGCACTCTGTGCATGGCTGCCCACCTTCGAGCTCCGGCTGGAGCTGGTTCGGAGCCCTGAGCTGGACGCCACGTCCGTAGCCCTTCTCTCCCTGGGAGAGAACACCCGCAAAACGGTCTGGCAGGTCTCCGAGCGCGCGTCGATCGCCGGCGTGCGTCCCGGACAGCTCGTTTCCCAGGCCGTCGCCCTCTGCCCATCCCTCACCCTTCTCGAGCCCGACCCGGCCCACTACGACGCCGCCCAAGAGGAGCTCTTGGAGGCCCTTTCGGGTCTGAGTCCCATCGTGGAGCCAGCCGGGTTCGGAAGGATCTTCATGGGAATGGATGGGCTCGGGCGACTCTACGGCTCACCTTCGAGGCAGGTGGACAGGGTACTCGGAGCTCTCCTCACGGTCCTGCCCCGCCCCCTGGTGGCCGCGATGAGAATGGGATGGGCCCCGGGCAAGTTCGGAGCCTGGGTGGCGGCGGCCAAAGCGGGGCCCGGGCAGCCCGTGATCATAGAGGAGGAAGAGCTCCTGCCCTTTCTGAGCCCCTGCCCCGTTTCCGTGCTTCCCGTCGACGCGGCCGTGGTGGAGCGGCTCGAGCGGCTCGGCATCGAGACTTTGGGCGATTTGGCCCGCCTTCCCTCACCGGCCCTGGTCGCCCAGTTCGGCCCGGCTGGCCGGAAAGCTCGAGCCTGGGCCACGGGCACACGCATCGACTCCGTGCAGCCGCACCACCGGCCCCAGCCGATCCGCTCTTCCCTGGACTTCCATACGCCCGCGGCGCAGACGGAAGCGCTCCACTGTGCGCTGGACCGGCTTCTGGAGAGGGCTCTGGCCCGCCCGGAGCGTCAGGGTCGAAGCATACAGGGCGTGTGGTTGGCTGCTCGCCTGGAAGGCGAGGGCTCGTGGTCCCTGGAGACGGTCCTCAGGGAGCCCACGGCACAGCGGGAGCGGATCGCGTTCGTCCTGCGGGCCCGGATCGCCCTGTCCCCTCCTCCGCGCGCCGTGGAGGCCCTCACCGTGGAGTTCTTCCAGTTCGGCCCCGCCACGTCCCAGAGCGATCTCTTCGATCGAGGGGACTCAGGCGGTCGAGGGGAGAGCGGGCGGGAGCTGCGTCGGGGCGCCGTTCCCTCCGCCCTCCGGGAAGCCGTGCAAGAGCTCAGGCTCAAGCTCGGCTATTCCCCTCTCTACCGTGTCGTGGAGGTGGACCCCTGGTCCCGGATCCCGGAGCGGAGGCATGCGCTGTTGAATTTCGAGCCATGATCCCCACGGGTCGGCGGGCGGGATCGGAACCGCACGCCTCGGCCTCGGAGCGCGGGAGCGGGCGGGGCCAGGGAAGTTGCACGCCCCCACCGGCCGGGATTATCTCCACAGCAGGCTTCAGCCTGAGGCCACCCCAAATCCGCCTCGGAGCCTTCGCCGTCGCGATCCGCGCGGAAGGCGTTCGTCCGAGAGGACACCGACCGGGTGAGCGTGGAGAAGAGCCATGTGGATCGAGCAGTCGACTCGTCGGCGCCGCGACGGGCGCCCCCTGAGGTTCCTCGCGTTGGTCGTCGCGGGAATCGGTGCGGGGCTGGGAACGGCCCGCCCCGCCGCCCCGCAGGATCCCGCCGACCCGAGCCCCCTGCAGAACAACCTGCACGCCATCTCGCGCAGGATCCAGACCGTGACCCCCAGGACCGGCCAAGCCGGGACCACCGTCAGGCTCCAAGCGATCGGGATGCCGGCCATCACCCCCGTTCGGATCGGGATCGGCGCGACCGAGGTCGGCTTCGAGGAGATCGGCCAGGCTCTGACAACCGACAGGGGCGAGCTTTCGCTGGAGGTCATCGTCCCGGACTGGACGCGACCCCACCTGACGCACGTTTTCATCGTCTTCGACTACTACTTCGTGCCGATCGCCGTGTCGGACGAGTTCTTCGTGCTCGCCCCCGACGGCACGGTGGAGAGGGACGGTCGGATTACGAACTCCGCGGGGGACTGCCCGGAGCCCGCGCTGCTGACCGACGAGGGCGTCCTCTACGCACTCCAGGGCAACCTCCGGGGCTTCGCCGCCGGAGACCGGGTTCAGGTCGAGGGCGGCATCGCCCCCGCGACCGTCTGTCCGCAAGGTGCCACGATCGAGGTCTTCCGGATCCGGGCGGACGAGGAGAACCACTAGGCGTCTCGCGAGCGTCCCGCATGAGCGACGTCCCCACACCTCCGCGCTGCCTCCTCTTCCTGCCGGCCACTCGGCCCGATCGCTACGAGAAGGCGCTCGCGAGCGGGGCCGACGCCGTGTGCCTGGACTTGGAGGACGCCGTCGCCTTCGACGACAAGGACCGAGCGCGCCGGGAGGCCGTTTCCCTCCTCGGAGCCCGGCGGCCGCACCCGAGCGCTACGATCGTTCGCGTGAACGACCCCGTGAGCCCGACGGGCAGAATGGACATCGGAGCCATCTGCGCGGTCCGAGCTCTTCCGGACGCCATCATGCTTCCCAAGCTAAAGTCTCCCAGGAACGTGACCGAGGTCGAGGCGGCGTTCGAGGCGGCCGGCCTCAGGGTCCCCTTGGTCCCGGTCATCGAGACGGCGCGCGGTCTCGCCGAGGTCGAGCGGATCGCCACGTGCTCGAGGTCGCTGTACGCCCTGATGCTGGGCGGCGTGGACCTGAGCACGGAGATCGGCTCGGCGATGGGCTGGGACGAGCTTCTCTACGCCCGATCCCGTGTGGTCCACGCCGCGGCGCTCGGAGGGATCGGTGCCATCGACACGCCGATGCTCGACGTGTCCCGTCCCGGGGCGCTGGAAGAGGAGGCCCGGGCGGCCCGACGGCTCGGGTTCGTCGGCAAGGCGGCGATTCACCCGAGACAGGTTCCCGTCATCCAGAAGCGGTTCTCGCCCACCGAGGATGAGGTCACGGCCGCGAGGCGGATCGTCCGGGCGTTCGAAGCCGAGGGAGGCGGAGTGTTCCTCCTGGACGGCGCCATGGTGGACCGCCCCGTCGTCGAGGCGGCGCGGCGGACTCTCGCCAGGGGAGGCAGAGCGGAGGGGAAGAACGGCCCCTCCGAGGAGAGTCACGACCCCCGGCGCTAGCCCGGATCCGACACCACGTGCGGACGGAGGGCGTGATAGGGTGACCGGCAGGCCGGGGGACATGATCGAGGCGCGTGTCGGGGGTG
>CAZNEI010000040.1:0-22333 GCA_964572045.1 uncultured Gemmatimonadaceae bacterium | reverse complement strand
GGGGGGACATTTCTACTTTGGCCAAACCCCGGACATTTCTACTTTGGCTTGACAAACACTCCGCCCCTCCCCCTTGATCGGAGTCGTGCGGACCCGTAGCTTGGCGTCGACCGAACACGGTTTGGGCCGCCTGGATCCTTCGAGAGGGAGGACCCGTCGCGGACCGCGGGCCCCGAGCCCGCTGGAGACGAGCCCAGAGTCGAACCGAAATCAAGGAGGTGATCCATTGTCTAGTCCAAGTAGCCTGTCCAGCCTGGCACGGGCAAGCGATCGCCGCTTCGGTTTGTAGGAGCCGAGCCGGCTTCACCTGTTCGCGCCGTTTGCGGCCATCGCGCCGGGTTGCGACAGACGGAACGCGCCGTCGGGGCGGCTGACCCGACGGCGCGTTGTTGTTTCCCGGATTCCCCGCGCCCCTTCTGCCTCAGCCGAAGTAGTCCGGCTCGTTTCCGGGCTTCCACTTGATGTTGCATCCGACGCTGGGGCGATGCGGTCCCGGGATGGGTGCCCCTTCCAGGAGCGCGTCGGCGGCCGCCCTCAGATCCTCGCCCGTGACGGGCTGTCCGCCGCCGGGCCGGCTGTCGTCGAACTGCCCCCGGTAAGCCAGCCGGAGTTCCCCGTCGAAGAGGAAGAAATCGGGCGTGCAGGCGGCGGCATAGGCCTTCGCCACCGACTGATCCTCATCGAAGAGGTAGGGGAACGTGTAGCCTGCCTCCTCGACCTCGCGGGCCATCATCTCGGGACTGTCGGCCGGGTACGTTGCGACATCGTTCGAGTTGATGCCCACGATGCCGAGACCCTTGCCCTGGTACTCGCGGGCGAACTCGGCGAGCTCGGCGCGCAGATGCTTGACGAAGGGGCAATGGTTGCAGATGAACGCAACGAGCAGGCCCGGGGCGCCCCTGAAGCCGTCGAGTGAGACGGTGTTGCCCCGTGTGTCGGGCAGTGAAAAGGTCGGAGCTTCGATGCCGAGCGGCGCCATCGTAGACGGAGTCTTGACCACAAATCCTCCTCGGTGAGGGACAGGGCGGGAACGGGGGCCCTTCGCGGACCCTCTACCCACGATGCCCCAAGGTGGTCCCGCCCCGCGCCAGCCCGCCGTTGCCGCTCCGTGCGCCGAACCGGCCGCGGCGCCCGACCCCTCTAGCTTCCCCCAGGGCCCTTCAGCTGCTCGGGCAACGTGACGAGGTCGAGCACCTTGAAGCGCCGCTCCCCCGCCGGCAGCTCGATCACCACCTCCTGCCCCCGGCGGGCCCCTAGGAGCCCGCGGCCGATCGCCGAGGCCATCGAGACCTGACCGCGGTCGAGATCGATGAAGTCACCGGCCACGATCGTGAGCTGCTTCACCTCGTCCGAGGTCAGGTCGTGCACCTCGACCTTGGAGCCGAAGCCCACGCGGTCGGCCGGCATCTCCTCGACGCGGATCTTCGAGAGCTCCGACATGCGGCTGCCGAGATGGCCGATCCGCGCTTGAACGAACTGCTGTCGCTCGAGAGCCGACTTGTATTCGGCATTCTCGCGAAGGTCGCCGAGCTCGGCGGCCATCCGAATGCGTTCGGGAAGATCGACGTTGAGCTCGCTCGTCAGACCCTCGATTTCCTCCTCGAGCCTTCTTCGGATCTCGTCCAACATGGAGCGATAGTCTCGGTTGCACCGCGGAGAGAAAGGGGGCTTGGGACCCAAGCAGAGAAGCCACACCCTCTTCGGTCCAGAGTCGAGGAGCGGCCGATCTGCTCAACTTACGCGCGGAACCCTGGGAGCGGAAGGGAGTCGCCGGAGAGCCGCGTCCGGTTCCACGAGGCCGGCATCGCCCGCCCCAAGAGACACGCGCAGGGGCGCTCGGACCGAAGGGCGCGGATCGGCTAGTTAGACGTCGCGCTCGAGGGTCCGCGCGAGGCACGTAGGCCCGCCCGAGCCCTTGATGCAGATCTCCGAGCCCCGAAAGGAGTACACCTCCGCCCCCGCGGCTTCGAGGCGGAGTCTGGTCCGGGGGCTCCCCTCCACGACCACGCAGACCCGCGGCGCCACCGTGAGGACGTTGCAGCCCTGGGTGTCGTATTCCTCGTCCGGGCATTCCACGAGCTCGAACCCTCTGGCCAGGAGCAGCTCTCGGAACGGCACCGGCATCAGCGGCGAATAGACGGCCGCCAGATCGTCATCGACCAAGCTCACGAAGGACATGAGATGGAGGACATCGCCGGGGCCCCGAAAGTGCGGAAGCGGCACCTTCACGATCTCCACTCCGGAACCCAACCGCTCGCCGAGCTGACGGATGCCGTCGGCGTTCGTGCGGTACCCTTGGCCGACGGCGAGCGTGCTCCGATCGAGCCACACCGCGTCGCCTCCCTCAAGCAAACCCGGCCCGACGATCTCAGCGAGCCTCGAGAGCCCCCAGGCCCAGGCCCGATACGCCGCATCCTGGGCCATGGGCTCTCCGGAGCGGGCGCGCTTGCCCATGCGGCAGGCCACGATGCCCCGGTCGGTGACGACGGAGGCGTCGCGTGCGTAGATCGAATCGAGGCCGACGCCCTCGGCGCACGGGAAGAAGAGCAGTTCGGTTCCCAGGTCCTCGAGAAGCCTCGCGAACCCCTCGTGCTCCCTCATCGCCGCCCGCAGGTCGGGACGCTCCAGGTAGCCGATCGCCCTCCACTGCGCATCGATCGACGCGTCGTCTACGAACGCGTCGCGCGGGTGCTTCAGCGCGGCCCGCCTCAGGCGGCCCACGTCGGATTGGTACGTCTTCATCGTCGGTCCGATGCGGGCGTGGCGGGTGCGGACGCCGTCAAGGACGGCCGGCGAGAAGGCTCGGGGTCTGCCGGGGCCGGGGAGGGCGACGCGGAGCTCGATGAGCGCGACCTCAAGGCTCCGACGACGGCGTCGTCGTCGCTTGTCGGTCGGCGCTGCTGGCCGTTCTAGCCGTCCCTCGGATCTCCTTCGGCGAGCACCTGGCGGGTGCGCTCGGCACGGTAGCGGCGCACGGCTTCGCGGATCTCCGGGTACTTGTTGCCCATCATCTCAGCGGCGAGGAGCGCGGCGTTCGTCGCCCCGGCCTTGCCGATGGCGAGCGTGCCCACGGGTATCCCCGCCGGCATCTGGACGATCGACAGAAGGGAGTCCAGCCCGTCCAGGGCCCACGCCTTCATGGGAACGCCCAGGACGGGGACGACGGTCTTGGCCGCCATCATCCCCCCCAGATGGGCCGCTCCCCCGGCGCCGGTGATGATGACCTCGAGACCCCGCTCTTCAGCCGTCGACGCGTACTCGATGCAGAGATCGGGGGTGCGGTGCCCGGAGATGACGCGGACCTCGTGAGGGATGCCCAGGCTCTCCAGCGCTTCAACGGCGCGACTCATCGTTTCCCAGTCCGACCGGGAGCCCATGACCACGCCCACAAGTGGCTTGGATTCGTTCATGAATGAGCTTGTATCGGGTCGGCGCGCGGGTCAAGTGGCCGTCGCGACGACGCGCACACGCCGAGGGGCGAGCCTCCGGATCCGGGGGCTTCCCGCCGCTTGCGAGCTCCGTCTACCTCACCCGCGCCATGTGATAGGTTTTCTTGCCCTTTCTGAGGATGAGGAAGCGTCCCTCGACCGTGTCGTCCAGGCGCACGCGCTGGGCGACGTCGCGGACCCGCACGTTGTTGACGTAGATCCCACCTCCCTCGATCGAGCGGCGCGCGTCGCTCTTGGAGCTCGCCACCCCGCTCGACGTCAAGACCTCCGCGATCGGCGCCCCTTCGCCCTCCAGATCCGCCCGCGCGATCTCGCTCGAGGGCACGTCGGCGAAGATGTCGGCGATGTCGGCGGCGCCGAGGCTGCCGAGCTCGCCCCCGAAGAGTGCGCGGGTCGCGGCACGGGCGTTCGCCAAACCCGTCTCTCCATGCACCCTCCGCGTGACCTCCTCGGCCAGCGTTCGCTGCGCTCGCCGCTGCTGAGCGCGCGCCTCCAGCTCCGCTTGCTGCCGAGCGATCCGGTCCCGGTCCAGAAGAGTGAAGGCCTTGAGGAAACCGACCACGTCGCGGTCGTCGATGTTCATCCAGTACTGGTAGAACCGATACGGAGACGTGAGCGTGGGATCGAGCCAGACCGCCCCCGCCTCCGTCTTGCCGAACTTCCCGCCGCCCGCCGCGGTCACCAGCGGATACGTCAGGCCGTGCGCTCGTGCGCCCCTCATCCTCCTCACCAGGTCGATGCCGGCCGTGATGTTGCCCCATTGGTCGCTACCGCCCATCTGGAAGGTGCAGCCGTAGCGTTCGTTGAGCGCCACGAAGTCATAGGCCTGGAGGAGGGCGTAGCTGAATTCCGTGAAGGAGATCCCCGCCTCGTCGTCTTCCAAGCGCCGACGGACCGACTCCTTGTTCAACATCGAGTTCACCGAGAAGTGCTTCCCGACATCCCTGAGGAAGTCGACCATCCGGAAGGCTCCGAGCCACTCCAAGTTGTCCACCGTGCGCGCCGGGTTCGTAGCGCACCTGTAGTCGAGGAAGTGCTCGAGTTGCGCCTGCATCGAGGCGAGGTTCTCCCGAGCCTTCTCCTTGGTGAGAAGCCGTCTCTCCTCGCGCTTGCCCGACGGATCGCCGATGAGCCCGGTCCCTCCGCCCATGAGAACGATGGGATGATGCCCCATACGTTGCAGGTGCACGAGCCCCATGATCGGCATGAGGGAGCCGACGTGAAGGCTCGGACCCGTGGGGTCAAAGCCGATGTAGGCGGTCACGGGCCCTCGCCCGAGAGCGGCGGCGGCGCCCTCGGTGGCGTCCCGCAGCATGCCGCGCCAGCGGTATTCTTCCAGTAGGCTCATCGCGCTCGCTTCCGCGCTCGTGCGGCGGGGAGGGGACGCCGAAAGATAGCGCTGCACCGAGCCGATGCGAGGGGCCCGGGAACCGCGCGGGCCCGGACTAGTCCGCCCCGGCGCATAGGAGGGCCCGCACCTGTGCCCGATCGACCTTTCCGTTCGCGTTCGTCGGCAACCCCCGCGCGAACACGATGCGCCGAGGAGCCTCCGCATCCGACAGCCTGCGGCGCACCACGTCGCGCATCACGCCAGGGTCCGGCTCCTCGGACCCGGCGACCACCAGGGCGCCCACAACCTCTCCCCAGGTCTCGTCGCCTATGCCGGCCACGGCGACGGCCACCACCCCCGGCACGTCCTGGATCGCGTCTTCGACCGCAGCCGGATGGACGTTCACTCCCCCCGTGACGATCCGCTCGTCCTCGCGACCCGTGATCCACAAGTGCCCGTCCTCGTCCAGGCTGCCGAAGTCCCCGGTCCGGAGCCATCCCGTCTCGTCGACGAGCGACGGGGCCACCGTCGGCCCCCGCAACGCGATCTCGCCGCTCTCGAGCAGCCTGAGCTCCACGCCTTCGAGCGGAGGGCCCACGGTCCCCGGCTTCGCCGTCACGAGTTCGGGCGGGGCGGTGGCCACCTGCGAGCACGCTTCCGTCAGACCGTAGGTGAGAGCCACCCGATACCCGAGGTCCAGGGCCTCCCTCACGAGATCGCTTCCGGCCGGTGCGCCTCCCACGACCAGGCAGCGTTGGCCGGCCGGCGCGCGCGCGCCGCCCCGAGCGTCGAGCAGTCGGCGGAGCATCGTGGGCACCAGCGACGCGTGGGTGATCCCGCCTTCCTCGACGAACTCGACCAGGGCCTCGGTGGAATAGGCTCCGCGGGCGACGAGGCAGGCACCCGTGTGCATCGCTCGGTGGATCAGAGCCAGACCGCCGATATGGGCCAGCGAGAGGGAGGCGTACCAGCGATCCCGCGCCCCGAGCCCGAGCCTGGCCGAAACGGCACGCGCGCTCGCGTCCAGAGCCGCCATCGTCACGGGGACGAGACCGGGTTCGCCGGACGTGCCGGACGTCCAGAGTAGGAAGGCGGCCCGCGGATCCCCTTCCGCGTCCCCGCCCTGGCCCGGGGGCGGCTTGGGAAGATCGTCGATCGTGGTGAACCAGTCCGGCTCGAGGCCCAGCGCACCGACGTCGGCATCCGTGCTCAGCAGGAGGTCTGGCTCCACGGCATCGAGGGCGCGCTCCAGCGCCTCGGGGCCCAAGCGGGGGTTCAAGACGGCGAGTTCGGCGTGCGCGCGAGGCACGGCGAAGAGGGCCTGCACCGAAAGGGAGCTCGGATGGGCGGCCAGCGCGACCCGAGCCCCCGGCCGCGCTCCGAGCGGCGCCAGCCGGCTGGCCATCCGGCCCACAGCGGCATCGAGCTCCGCGTAGCCCCAGACGCGAGCGCCGTCGTCCAGGGCCGGAGCGTCCGGCCGGAGGCGGGCGGCCGATCGGAGGGGATCGCTCATCCGAAGGCCAGGCCTGCCCCAAGCAGAACGCCGTACAGCGCCACCACCCGCGCGGTTCCACCGAGTGCCGGGACCAGATCCCGGGCCTTGTCGCGCGTGAGGATCAGGGTCACGGGCCTGATCGACGCCACGCCGGCCGCGAGGGCCCCGAGCGCGGCGGGGGGCCACGCGTAGACCGCCACGCCGAGGACCGGCGCCGTGAATCCCACGCCCATGAGCAGCGCGTACTCCACGCGGGTGCCGGTCCGTCCCAGGCGGACGGCGAGCGTGCGCTTGCCGGCCGCCCGGTCGGTCTCGAGGTCCCTCATGTTGTTGGCAACCAAGATCGCCGTATTCAGCGCGCCCATGCCGATGCCGGCCAGGACGGCCTCCCCGGAGAGCGCGAGCGCCTGGACCCAATAGGTGCCGCCCACGGCCACGAGGCCGAAGAAGACGAGGACGAAGGGATCACCGAGTCCGTGGTACGCCAAGGGGTAGGGCCCCCCCGTGTAGGCGACGGCGCACACGAGCGAGGCGAGACCGATCCACACGATCGGCCATCCCCCGACCGAGGCGAGGTAGACTCCGACGAGCAGCGCGGCAAGGAGCGTGAGGGCCATCCCCCGCCACACGTGCTCGGGCGCGATCAGGCCGGCCTGGGTCACGCGGAGCGGACCTACGCGGTCTTCCGTATCGCCGCGCCGGACGAAGTCGTAGTAGTCGTTGGCGAGGTTCGTTCCGATCTGAATCAGGAGCGCTCCGACGAGCGCCGCGACGGCGGGCAGGAACCGGTAGGTCCCGTGCGCATCGGCGAGGCCGGTGCCCACGAGCACCGGTGCGGCCCCGGCCCACAGGGTTCTGGGGCGCGCGGCCGCCACCCAGGCGCGCGGCCGCGAGATCGGCCGCGAGCCGCTCATCTCGCCACCGGCACCCGGGGACGACTCGGCTCGCCGACCACGGTCCCTACCACGGGAGCCAGGGAAACTGCCGGAAGTCGGCCTTGCGCTTTTCGAGGAACGCGTTCTTCGCCTCCTTCGCCTCTTCGGTCATGTAGAAGAGGAGCGTCGCGTTTCCGGCGAGCTCCTGGAGTCCCGCCTGGCCGTCGACGTCGGCGTTGAACGCGGACTTGAGGAGCCGAATGGCGAGGGGACTCTTGTCGAGGATCTCCTGGGCCCAGAGCCAGCCCTCCCGCTCCAACTCCTCCACGGGCACGACCGCGTTGACCAGCCCCATCCCAAGAGCCTCGTCGGCGCTGTACTGACGGCACAGGTACCAGATCTCCCGGGCCTTCTTCTGACCGACCATGCGCGCGAGGAACGACGAACCGAATCCTCCGTCGAAGCTTCCGACCCTCGGTCCCGTCTGGCCGAAGACCGCGTTGTCGGCAGCGAGCGTCAGGTCGCAGACGACGTGCAGAACGTGGCCGCCCCCGATGGCGTAGCCCGCAACGAGGCAGATCACCGGCTTCGGCATGCTCCGGATGTAGCGCTGCAGCTCGAGGACGTTGAGCCGGGGCACGCCGTCCTCGCCGACGTAGCCCGCCTCCCCGCGTACCTTCTGGTCGCCTCCGGAGCAGAACGCGTACACCCCGTCCTTCGCGGGCCCCTCCCCGGTAAGGAGCACCACGCCGATACGGGTGTCCTCGCCCGCGTTCCTGAACGCTTCCTGGAGCTCTAGGAGGGTCTGGGGCCGGAACGCGTTCCGGACCTCGGGGCGGTTGATCGCGATGCGCGCCACTCCGTCGGCCTTCTTGTACGTGATGTCTCGGTACTCCTTCACCACCTGCCAATGCGGTTCGGTCATGGGCGGCCGTCCTGGGTCATGGGTCACTGCCTTCCTTTCGGTTGATCGAGCAAGGGTTCACGTCCGCTCCAGCACCGGGCGCACGGACTGGGCGACGGCGTGCGCCACTTCGCGATGCCGGCGCCGATTCTCGCTCCGATCGGTACGAACCTCCAAGATTCCGGGCCCGGGCTCAATCACCGATCGCGCGAGTGCCTTCCGGAGGTCGTGCGCCCCGTCCACGCGGCGGTACGCAATGCCGTGGAGAGCCGCAAGATGTTGGAAGTCGAGGCCGTGCGGCGTCGCGAAGTAGCGGGTGAACTCGGGCTCGTGCTTGCGGATCGGGAGCATGTGAAAGATGCCTCCCCCGTCGTTGTTGATGACGACGAAGAGCACGTTCAAACGGTCCCTTCCGACGACGAAGAGCCCGTTTGCGTCGTGGAAGAACGCCAGGTCTCCGAGCACGGCGACCACGGGCGGCCCGTCCCGGCGGCCCCGATCCTCGGGGCACGGGGCCTTCGCCGCCGCGATTCCGGCGGCCGTGGAGACGATCCCGTCGATCCCGCTCGCTCCCCGATTGGCGAAGACTCGAAGGGGCTTCGGCCGAGCGCCCCCGAACGCGTCCAGATCCCTCACGGGCATGGAGTTCGACACGAAGAGGGCGCCTCCTCGGGGGACCGCGTCGACGACGGCCGAAAGGACGTCGCCCTCGAAGAAGGCGCCCTCCGCGGCGCGCACGGCCTCCCGAGCCGCCCCTTCCACACGCTTCCAGAAGCCCTTCCATCCGTCCGCGGCCTCGGGCTCGCACCCCTCGGCGGCGCGGGCCAGCACGAACGGTACGTTCCCCTGCACGCGGCGCGAGGTGGGCGAGAGTGAGTCCTTCAGGGGCGGGCCGTCCCCGACCACGAGCTGCGGCACATCCGAGCACTCCCGGAGAAACGTCAGCACGCCGGCGGAGGTGGGAGGCCGGCCCACCCGAAGGATGAGGTCGGGCCGGAGCGCGTCGCGGGCCGCCTCGTCCCTCAGGAAGAGGTCGGCGTGCGCGATCGGAAGCGATCGACGGTCGTGGCCGAAACGCGCGCCGGACAGGGGATCGGCGATCAGCGGAAACCCCGCCGCCCCGGAGAGACGGACGAGGAGAGGCCCAACGGCCTCGGGATCCGCGACCGGCCCGGCTACGATGACGCCCTTCCTCGCCGCGGCGAGGAAGTCCGCCACCATGTCCTCCTCGCCCGGCGTCGGACCCGCGCCAACGCCCTGGATCGGAAGCATCGGAGCCTCCCCGGGCCGGCCGTCGAGGCCGAGCGGATCCGCGCTCCTCAGGCTGGCCTCCCGCGAGGCATCCATCTCGACCGGCTCGAGAGGCTTGTCGAACGGGAGATTGATGTGGACGGGTCCGGGGTCGGGCACGACCGTGCGGGCCACGGCCGCGGACGCCAGGGCCCTCGTCGTCCGGAGCCCGTCGGGGGCCGGGTCTCCGGTATCGAAGCTCTCCCTCGGGTAGCCGCCGTAGATTCGGCCCTGATCGATCGTCTGGTTCGCGTCCGAGCCGCGGAGGCGGAGCGGACGATCGGCCGTGAGCAGGAGCAGGGGCACACCGCCCCGCGACGCCTCGACGACGGCCGGAAGGAGGTTGGCCGTGGCCGTGCCCGAGGTCGTGAGGACGGCGGCCGGAGCCCCTGCGGCTTTCCCGATGCCCAGCGCGAAGAAGGCCGCCGACCGCTCGTCGAGGTGCACCCACGTCGTAAGACGCGCGTCTCTGTGGCATGCCATCACCAGAGGCGCCGATCGGGATCCGGGAGTCACGCACACATGCTCGAGGCCTCCGCGGGCCAGCTCGTCGACCACCGCTCTCGCCCAGACGGTCGAGACCGCCGGATCGCTCACCCCGCCCCGCTGGCCGCCAGTGCCCGCAAGACCGGCTCGAATTTGATCGTCGTCTCGTCCCACTCGAACGCGGGATCCGAGCCGGCCACGATCCCCGCGCCCGCGAAGAGGCGCCACCGATCGCCACGGGCCACCGCGCAGCGGAGCGCAGGTGCGAAGACGCCGTCGCCGGCGGCGTCGAACCAGCCGACCGGCCCGGCGTACCAGCCCCGTGCGCACGGCTCCGCGCGACCGAGCAGCTCAAGGGCACGCTCCCGCGGAAGCCCGCAGACAGCCGGGGTGGGATGGAGAGCCCCGAGGACCTCAAGCACGGAGGTGCCTTTTGGCACCGTCGCCCGGATCCGGGTCTCCAGGTGCTGGATGCGGGCGAGAGTGAGCACGTGCGGCTCGGCCTCGGCCTCGACATCGTCGGACAGCGCCCCGAGCCGCGCCATCATGTCGTCGAGGGCGATGCGATGCTCGGCCGCATCCTTCTCACTGCCGAGGAGGCGGGCCGCGAGGGCCTCCTGTTCCTCGGGCGTCTCGCCTCGAGCCACCGTGCCGCCGACCGCCGTGGCTCGGAACACGCCCCCAGACATCGAGGCTACGGTTTCGGGCGCGGCTCCGACGAGCGGGCATCCGTCCGCCGGCTCGAAGAGGAAGACATGGCTCCCGCGGTTCTGCTCCCGGAGATGCCGCACGACCTCCACGGGATCGATCCGGTCGGCGGTGACGACATCCATCGTGCGGGCCAGCACGACTTTGGAGACCTTCCCGCCGGCGATCGCCGCAAGCGCATCTTCGACCCCCGCGTCCCAAGCGCTGCGGTCCGACTCGGTCCTGGCCGTCCGAACACGGATCGGAGCGCCGGGCGGGGTGGCCGACAACCCTCGGAGCCGCTCCGAGAGTCGTTGGGTCCGCATCAGAAGGTCGCTCAGCGCGGAGTCTGAATCCCCTTCGTCGGAGCCGACCACGGCCCGTGCCGTGAGACGCGGAGACCCACCGTCTCGACCCTCCAGCTCGAGTTGCGGAAGATGGAAGAGTGCGGACGGGAAGCCCGCCCACACGTCGGTCGCCGAGTGGCCGGACCGGAACGAGAATCCTCCGTAAAACCGGTTCGGAGCCGCCGGACGGCCAGCCGTGAGGGGAGCGGCCGCGAACCGGTCGCGAGCCTCCTCCTCGACGGCGGCGAATCGATGGCCCCGGGAGCGTCCGTCGCCCGACAGCGTGGCCAGGGTCCCGGCATGGGCCACCCAGCGCTCGCCACGTGCCCAATACCCGCGAGGCCCTCCCTTCGACCGCCGAAGAAAGAGCATGGGGTCAGCACCGATTGCTTCCGCGCTCACCGTGACCAGGCGTGGTCGTGCGGCTAGGACGGTATCTGCCGGGTTCATGGATCCGTGGTTTCGAGCGCACATGTCCCCGCCGGCCCTCCCCGGAGGCGGGGAGTCGGCCGTTCGGGCCAAGGGCAATATACGTGAAAGCCGTGTCATACCAAGCGTCTGTGGATGGGGGAGCCCCGTCGTGCGGGCACGGCCGACTTCGGGTACCAGGCTGCGACGGTCCCCGTCGCGGCCAGCCGGCGGGACGGCGGGAATCGGAGTAGGGGTTGCGCGAGGAGGCGCCGACGCCGTAATGCAGAAGCCTCGAAGCTGACTCCCCTGGCGGGGTCCCATGACGAAAACACACGCTCGAGCGGCAACCCGGCGGGCCCCCGTCTCCGACGCCCACAGGCTCGCCGCGCTCTGGGTCCTCCTGGCCCTGGCCAGCCTCGCCGGGCCCGCCTCCGCCCAGGAGCCCGCGGCGCCGCAGACCGACATCTACCTGGCCCCTCTCTCCCTTTTCGACGGGCTCTACTATCTCGGGGACCTCCGCAACATCACCAATCGACCCGAGGCCTACGACAACCAGCCGTTCTTCACGCCCGACAGCCGATCGATCCTCTATGCGGCGGGCTACGAGGACGGAAACGACGGCCAGACCGAGATCCATCGCTACTATATCGCTTCGATGAGGGTGACCCGCATCACGCGAACCGCCGAGAGCGAGTATTCGCCCACTCCGTTCCCCGGTGACCGCGCCTTCTCCGCCGTCCGGGTCGAGGCGGACTCGACGCAACGGCTCTGGCGCTTCACGATGGAAGGCATGAACGCGGAGCCGGTCCTGCGCGACGTGGCTCCCGTCGGCTATCACGCGTGGGGCAACGAGAACGAAGTGTTGCTCTTCGTGCTGGGAGATCCGCCGACCCTTCAGGTCGCCGACGTCACCACGGGGTCGGCCGAGGTTGTGGCCCTCGGCCCGGGTCCGTCGTTGCACAAGATCCCCAACCGGAACGCCTGGAGCTTCGTCGAGCGGGTTGCGGGCGGCGAGTCCTGGATCAGCGAGCTGAACGTCGGCACGCACGAGGCCGTGAGGCTGATCCGGACGCCCGACGCCGCCGACTTCCATGCCTGGACTCCGGAGGGAGTCCTGCTCGCGGCGTCGGGCGGCCGCATTCTGCAGTGGGACCCCGAGGTCGGCGAGGACTGGAGGTTGGTGGCGGACCTCACGCACATGGACGTGGACTTCAGCCGCATCGCGGTGAGTCCCGACGGATCGAGGCTCGCCGTCGTGGGTCTCGCGATCCGGTAGCAGGAGCTCCCCGGGGCGGCCGCCTTCGCCGGTCCTCCCCACCTTGCCGGTCCCCTCATTGCCACGCAGGAAGCCATCGCCTAGGCTTCGGGGTGCGGACGGCAGTGTACGAATCCGGAGGCCTTCATGTTTTTGACGTCCACAGCGCTGCGAAGACTCTATGGCGGTCCGCTCCTCGCCGCTCTGGCGATCGTGCAGGCGTGCGAGGCGGGACCCGACGGCGACGCCGATCTCGTCCTCCTGAACGGAAACATCATCACGGTCGACGACCAGAACCCCGCCGCTCAGGCGTTGGCGGCCAAGGACGGCCGCATCGTCGTGCTCGGAAGCGATGCGGACGTCGAGCCGCACGTGGGCCCCGACACCGAGGTGATCGATCTGGAGGGCATGACGGCGATCCCGGGTCTGATCGAGGGCCACGGCCATTTCATGGGCGTCGGCGAGGCCAGCCTCCAGCTCGACCTCATGGACGTCGCCAACTGGGACGAGGTCGTGGCGATGGTCGAGGAGGCGGTGGCCCAGGCCGAGCCGGGCGAGCTGATCCGCGGCCGGGGCTGGCACCAGGAGAAGTGGGACCGGGTGCCCGAGCCCAACGTCGACGGGCTCCCCTTCCATCACTCGCTGAGCGCCGTGTCGCCCGACAACCCGGTGGTCCTGAGGCACGCCAGCGGGCACGCGACCTACGCAAACGCCAGGGCCATGGAGATGTCGGGGATCGACGCCAGCACGCGCGACCCGCCCGGAGGCGAGATCGTCAGGGACGCCGAGGGGAACCCGATCGGTGCGTTCCGGGAGAGCTCCGCCCTTCTGCTCGACCCGGCCCAGGAAGGCGCCGCCCGTCCGGATCCTCGGCGGGTCGCCGAGCTGGCGCAGGAGGAGGCGCTGGCCAAGGGACTCACCTCGTTCCAGGACGCCGGCTCGAGCTTCGAGACGGTGGACGTGCTGCGGGAGATGGCCGAGGATGGGAGCCTGAAGATCCGGCTCTGGATGATGCTGCGGGCCTCCAACGACGAGCTCCGCGAGCGGCTGCCCGACTACAAGATCATCGGTGCCGGCGACGACCGGCTCACGGTGCGCGCCATCAAGCGGAGCATCGACGGAGCCCTCGGCTCACACGGCGCCTGGCTTCTGGAACCCTACGCCGACCTGCCGGAGAGCACCGGGCTGCCCCGCGACATCGAGGGCATCTACGAGACCGCCGAACTCGCCCTCGAACACGGCTTCCAGCTCTGCGTGCACGCCATCGGCGACCGGGGCAACCGAGTCGTGCTCGACATCTTCGAGGAGACCTTCGCCGAGCATCCCGAAGAGGAGGGCCTACGGTGGCGCGTCGAGCACGCCCAGCACCTCCACCCCGAGGATATCCCGAGGTTCGGGACCCTGGACGTGATCGCTTCCATGCAGGGCGTGCACGCCACCTCTGACGGGCCCTGGGTGGTCCCGCGGCTCGGCGAAGAGCGGGCCGAGTGGGGAGCGTACGTGTGGCAAGACCTCATGCAGGCGGGCGCCATGGTGACGAACGGAACGGACGCGCCGGTCGAGGATGTGGACCCGATCGCCAGCTACTACGCGACGGTGTCGCGCAGGATGAACAACGGCGAGGTCTTCTTCGCCGAGCAGCGCATGGGCCGCATCGAGGCTCTCAAGTCCTACACGATCAACGTGGCGTACTCGGGCTTCGAGGATGATGTGAAGGGGTCGCTCGTGGTGGGCAAGCTCGCCGATGTCACGGTTCTCAGCCAAGACATCACGACGGTCCCCGAAGAAGAGATCCTGTCGACCGAGGTCGCCTATACGATCGTGGGCGGTCGGGTCATGTACAGCGGCGAAACCGA
This sequence comes from uncultured Gemmatimonadaceae bacterium, assembly GCA_964572045.1. Taxonomy (GTDB): domain Bacteria; phylum Gemmatimonadota; class Gemmatimonadetes; order Longimicrobiales; family Gaopeijiaceae; genus CBDCKR01. The sequence continues at coordinate 7,948 of CAZNEI010000040.1, read as the reverse complement.
CTGAGGGGAAGAGGGGAGGGCCCCGACACGGAACGCCGCGCCGGGTCGGCAGCGGTGACCGATGCGCACACCCCCGGCGCTGGGGCCGCACCCCCCAAGCTCCGTCGCACGCTGGGCACCCTCGACGGCGTGGCCCTGCTCGTCGGCATCATCATCGGGTCGGGAATCTACACGACCCCCTCCCTCGTCGCCGCGTACTTCGACGACTTCGCCTCGGTAATCACGGCGTGGCTGGCTGTCGGCGTCTTCGTGATGATGGGCGGGCTCATCTACGCCGAGCTCGGCGCGCGGCTCCCCAAGACAGGCGGCGAGTATGCCTACATCACGCGCTGCTTCGGGCCCTTCGCGGGGTTCATGTTCGGGTGGGCCCAGCTCTTCATCATCCGCACGAGCCCGGCCGCCGGACTCGCCATCGTCGCCGCCGACTACGTGGGAGTGCTCACCGAGCTGAGCCCGCGGGGGCATACGGCCGTGGCCCTGGGCATCATCGCCTCTCTGGGCGTCTTCAACTACGTGGGCGTCACCTGGGCGAGCCTCTTCCAGAAGGTCACAACGGTCGTCAAAGTCGGGTTTCTGGCCCTCTTCGCCGTGTCGGGCGTGGCCCTGATGAGCGTGATCCCGAGCCTGCTGGGGACAACGCTGACGACGACCACGGGCTTGAGCCCGCTGGGCAACACGATCGCCGCTCTGATGCTTATCGTCTTCACCCACACGGGCTGGGACCGGGTGGGCTACGTCGCAGGTGAGATGCGGGACCCCCAGAAGGTGATTCCCAGGACCATGGTGATCGGGCTCGGCGTGGTGCTCGTCCTCTACTGGTCCCTGAACACGCTCTACCACTACACGCTCGGCATGGAGGGGATGCGAGGGACCGTCACCCCCGCGGCCGACGTGGCCACCGTCGTGGTCGGTTCCGCCGGAGCGGCCGTGGTGGCGATCATGGCGATCGTCTCCGCCGTCGGAAGCATCAACGGGACCATGATGTCGGCGACCCGCGTGTACTACGCCATGGCCCGCGACGGCCTCTTCTTCCGGTGGCTCGACCACGTGCACCCGGAGTTCAGAACCCCTTCCCGCTCGATCGTCGTGCACTGCGCGTGGGCGTCGGTGATTCTCGTGGCGCGGGGGTCGTTCGAGAACATCGCGGCGGGCATGGTCTTCGCCATTCTCATCTTCTATTCCATGACGACGCTCGCGCTCTTCAAGCTGCGTCGCGCCGAAGTCGGAGGCCCCGGGGTGTTCAGGGTCCCCCTCTACCCTTGGCTGCCGGCCGTCTATCTCGCCGGCATCGTGGGGCTCCTCGCGCTGCGGGCCGTCCTCGAGTGGGAGAGATCGCTCGTCGACTTCGCCTTCGTCGCCACGGGTCTACCGATTAGCTTTATCTGGCTCTCGAAGAAGAGGAAGACGAACAACAAGAGGAGGGATCATCCTTCAGGAGTTTGACGATCGGAACCGCGATCTCATCGTCAACATCAACGGCGAGCTCCTGCACCGCGACAAGGCCGGCATCAGCCCCTTCGACAGCGCCGTCCAGGGAGGCGACGGAGTGTGGGAGGGACTCCGGCTGTATGAGGGGCGCATCTTCCGCCTGATCGAGCACCTGGACCGTCTGCGGGACTCCGCCAAGGCGCTGGCGTTCACTCAGATTCCCGCGCACGAGGAGATCATTCGCGAGCTCCACCGCACCCTCGAGGCCAACGACATGTTCGACGGCGTGCACATCCGGCTCACCCTGACGCGCGGAGTGAAGGTCACCTCGGGTATGGATCCGCGCCTGAATCAGTCGGGGCCGACCCTCATCGTGCTCCCCGAGTTCAAGGCCCCCGTCTACGACCGTGACGGGCTGTCGTTCATCACCAGCTCCGTGCGCCGCTTTCCGCCCGACTGCCTCGATCCCAAGATCCACCACAACAACCTCATCCAGTCGATTCTCGCGAAGATCGAGGCGAACCTGGCGGGAGCCGATCAGGCACTGATGCTGGACAAGAGCGGATTCATCGCCGAGGCGCACGGCACGCACGTCTTCTTCGTCCGAGACGAGGTCGTGTTCACGAGCACGACCCAGGCGTGCCCTCAGGGCATCACCCGCCGTACCGTGCTCGATCTCTGTCGGGCGAACGCGATCGAGCACGAGGCCCGTCGGGTCTCGCTCACCGAGGCGTACGCCGCCGACGAGATGTTCTGCACGGGAACGATGGGCGAGCTGGTGGCGGTGACGACCTTGGACGGACGGATGATCGGGAGCGGGGAGCCAGGCACCATGACCCGGCGCCTCTCCGAGCTGTTCTCCGAGGAGACCCGAACAAGTGGATATCAGATCCTTTCCGCACCGCACGCCACGTAGGCGGCCTTCGGGCTCCCGGGACGGATCGGGGGAGCCCGATCAGGGAGACGGCCGGCTCGGCGTCGGAGTCCGGACCGCCGACCAAGGGGCCTGACGATGGGCGCGTCCGGAACTCCCCCGCGGCTCTACCCCCCGGTCTACTTCCTCGCGGCGCTGTTGGCGATCGCCGGCCTCCACCACTTCCTGCCCGAGCTTCGCTGGCTGAGCCGGCCGTCCACCACCTACGGCGGGGCCGTGCTGATCGCCCTCGGCGTGGCCTTCGGCGCGACCTCGGCCTGGCTCCTGCACAGGAGCAAGACCCCGGTCCGGCCGTTCGAGAAGCCGACCGCCCTCGTCACTCACGGCCCATTCTCGCTGTCGCGCAATCCCATCTACTTGAGCATGGTGACGGTCCTCGTCGGCTGCGTCGTGCTGGCCGGCACGGTGTGGCCCGTTCTCGTGGTCCCGCTCTTCATCCGGGTCATCACGCGGCGCTTCATCGTGCACGAGGAGCGGGCTCTGGAAGACGGGTTCAGGGAGCGGTATCGGGCATACCGGGCGCGGACGCGCCGCTGGATCTGAGAGGACTCGGGCCCCAGTATGTTCTGGAGGTCCCAGACTTCCGCCCTCGACCGTCGCATGCTCTCAGCCGCTCTCCTCCTGACCGTCATCCAGACCGGCGCACCGCAGTCGCCCGCGCTCCGCATCCGCTTCATCGGCCACGAGGGCTTCGAGCTCTCCGACGGGCGCACCACCCTGGTCACCGACCTTCCCTACCGGCCGGGCGCACTCGGCTCCATGAGCTACGATCCCTCCTCTCTCCCCTCCGAGGGAAGGGTCGTCTCCCTCATTTCGCACCGACACCCCGACCACTGGGACAGGGACCTGTTTCTCGAGCGCGACTGGATCATCATCGGCCCAGCAGAGATCACTGACGATCTCCCCTCGGAGCGCGTCATCGATTTCAGGGAAGTGATCGAGGTCGGCGACTTCACCGTCGTCCCGCATCGGACGGGACACCGGGACACCGAGCACTACTCGTATCTCGTCACCTGGCGAGGCCTACGTCTGTACTTCGCCGGTGATGCCGAGGACGCGTCGCATATCCTTTCGGTCCGGGACCTCGATATCGCGTTCGTGACCCCGTGGCTCGGGTGCACCGCCGGGGCATTCGGCCGCCCGATCGACGCGGATCAGCTAGTGCTCTACCACCATCGCGAGGGCCAGGGCACGCTCGGTTGCTTCGAGGCCAGGGTGATGGACCAGGGCGAGTCGTTCACGTTGGCCCCGCCGCCCTAGGCTCGCTTGCCATCCCCCGCACGGTTCCTGAAGGGAAAGGGTCGTGCGGCGGGTCCAACGATCCCCCACCCCCGGAGGGAGCGTCGCCGAAGGGGCCGATCGCTACGTGGGGCGCTGGCCCTTGATCGTGACACGGTATCCGGAGCGGGTCCGGGGCCAGTAATCCCATATCGCCAGGTGCTGCGTCCATCGGTTGTCCCAGAAGGCGATGGAGTGGGGCTCCCACCGAAAGCGGCACTGAAACTCCCCTCGACGCACGTGCTGGAAGAGGAAGCTCAGGATCGCATCGCTTTCGGCCCTTGGAAGGTCCACGATGCGCGTGGTGAAGAGCTCGTTGACGAAGATCGCCTTCCGGCCGGTCGCCCGGTCCGATCGGACGACCGGATGCTCGGCTCTCGGGTACTCGCGTCCGCCGTCGTCCCGACCGAGGATCCGATTCACCTCGCGGTAGTAGGGAGCCCCGTCGTGGATCGCCGTCAAGGCCTGGAGGAGACTCTTCATCGGTTCCGACAGAGCATCGTAGGCCGCGTACATGCTGGCGAAGAGGGTGTCGCCGCCGCATTCGGGCACTGTGAAGAGGCGAAGGATCGATCCGAAGGGCGGCTCCTCCGAGCAGGACACGTCGGAGTGCCAGCGTTCGCCGGCCACGCGCCTGGAGCTTCGGTCGGCGTGAATGACCATGACCTCCGGATGTCCCTCGAGGCCGGGATCGTTCGGATGCGCCACGAGCTCGCCGAACCAACTTCCCAGGGCCTTCTGCCGCTCGACCGAGATGTCCTGGTTCCGGAAGAAGATCACCTGGTGCCGGGTGAGGGCGAGCTCGATCTCCCGCATTGCAACCTCGTCGAGCGGCTCGTTGAGATCGAGCCCTTCGATCTCCGCACCGATGACGGGGGTCACGGGGCAGACCGAGATCCGGCGGTAATTGGGGTCCTGCAACGTAGCTCCCATCTCAGCCTGTCCTTTTCCGCGCGGCGATCCTACACAGGCCCGCTCGATCGGCGTCGGCGACCTATCGGGCCAGCATGACCGTCACCGGCCGCCCGACATGGGCGGCCGGATCGATATCCCTCACTTGCGTCACCTCTCGCACTCCGCTGCCCGGGAACACGACTTCGATGTCGACACGCCCGTCCGCGTCCAGGCCGAAGTGGACGGGGCGGACGCTCTGGGAGTCGTAGCCCGAGCCCGTGTCGAGGAGGCGCGTACCGAGAAGCCTCCGCGACCCGGCCGTGTAGACCCGCACTTCGGCGCCGGCCCTCGTCGCGTACCCCTCTCGGTCGACGACCCGCACCTGAACGGAGCGACCCTTGAGTTCGGGAGCCATGAGGTTGCGCATCACGTGGTGCATTCCCGCCTCCGTAACCCCTGTCAGCGAGAGGTCCAACGCTCCGTCCTGGTCGAAGTCCACCCACTGGACGCCGTGGTCGGCGTCCACGGCGAGTAGCTCCGCCGGCGTCACGTCCGCAAACCGCCCACCTGTGTTGCGGAACAGGTAATCACGGTACTGCGTGCCGCCGGTGAAGGTGCCGTTCACGAACAGGTCGATGCGGCCATCGTGATCGAAGTCGCCGAACTCACACGCGTCGTAGCGCGCGTCGATGTCGAGCCCGAGCTCGGGCGCCACGTCGCGGAAGCGGCCTCCTCCCTCGTTGCGATAGAGCGCGTTCGGACCGTAGTTCGCCATGAAGAGATCGAGGAGCCCGTCATTGTCGTAGTCGACAACGCACGGGCGCACCGTGCCCCGCGCCTCGTCGGCGAGGCCTCTGCCTCCGTCCTCGACCCCGGCCGCCACGGCCACGTCGGTGAAGCGGCCCCCCTCGTTCTGGTAGAGGGCGTTGGGATCGCCGTCCATGTTGGCGACGAGCAGGTCGAGGTCGCCGTCCTCCTGGTAGTCGAACCAGACGGCACCGACGCTCCTGTGCGAAACGCCGAGACCCACGGCTTCGGCGACATCTCGGAAGAGGCCGTCCTGGTTGGCATACAGCGCGTTGCTGCGATCCCGGAGGGCGAGGAAGAGGTCCAGATCGCCGTCGGCATCGTAGTCCACCCAGCTGGCCTGCCGCGTGGTGCCCTCGGCGAGTTCGAGACCGACTTCGGACGCCACGTTCGTGAACGCTCCCGCGTCGTTGCGGTAAAGTCGGGTGACCGGGCCACCGCCGCCCGCGAAGCCTAGCAGCAGATCCGCGTCTCCGTCCGAATCGAAGTCACCCCACGACGACGTGCGGGTCGGGCGCTCGTCGGCGAGACCCACCTCGGCCGCCACCTCCACGAGCACACCGTTGTCGTTCCGGTACATGCGGTTCGGGCGACCGGCGAACCCTACGAAGAGGTCCAGGTCACCGTCCTCGTCGATGTCGGCCCAGGCGTTGGTCAGGGCACCCGGCTCCCCGAGGACCTCGGGCTGGACGGCCCCGAACGCCGGCTCCGCGACTCCGGGCGCCCCCGCCTGCGAGCTCGCCGATCGATCAACGGATCCGCAGGCCGATGCCGCGATCAGGAGAAGCGGAGTGAGTGCGCGCATCGTCCCTCCAGGGTGGGGCACACAGTGATGCTGGGACCGATCACGGAGCGGAGCAAGACTCGGTGGTCGGTACGAGCCGGCGCAACGCGGGACCGCGAGGGGCGGAGCGCCGTTGAGGTCGAAGCTTCCGTGAGCTTCGCTCGGGACGGCATCTGACGCCGGCACCCGAGATCACCTCACTCGCAGGGCTCGCTGCACGGAACACGGACGGGACGAGGGAGGACGAAGTCGGCGGCCGGAGTCGGCGTTCAGTCCCGGGGAGCCTCCTCGAACCTCGGGTAGCGGCCGAGGACTCGGGTCTCCTCGGCCGTGGCCTCGAGCACCCGTAGCGATTCGGTGAGCTCTCGGGGCCCGTCTGCACGGACCTCCATATAGAACCGGTACTGCCAGGGAGCACCCCGGATAGGACGTGCGACGATCTGGGTCATGTTCACGCCGTGGCGGACGAAGACGTCGAGCACCTCGTACAGCCCTCCCGGTTCGTTGCGGACCACGACCGCCACGGCGGCGCAGTCCGCACGCGCCGCCGACCCTTCCGTCGCCCCAGGCGCGGCCAGCTCGAAGAAGCGGGTGTAGTTGCGATGATCGTCCTCCACGCCCTCGATCAGCACGTCCGCACCATACAGCTCCGCGGCCAGCGGCGATCCGATCGCTGCGTCATAGTCGGCGCGGCCGCCCATCAGGTCCCTCACACTGCCCGCCGTATCGTAGACGACAAGCGGCTCCATGAGAGGGTTCTGGTCGAAGAGGCCGCGACACTGCTTTAGTGCCACCGGGTGCGAGGCCACGCGCCGCACCTCCTCGAGGAGGGTGCCGGGAGGCGCGGCGAGGGACAGACGGATCCGGACGCGCGTCTCGCCCAGGACCTCGAGGCCCGTGGCCCATAAGAGATCCAGGGACTCCACCACCGGACCCGCGAGAGCGTTCTCGACCGGAATCACCGTCCGATCGACGGTGGCGTCCAGCACGCACTCGAACGCCTCGTCGAAGGACCGGCAGGGCCGGAGCTCGACGTTGCCTCCGAAGAGTTGGCGGGCCGCCTCGTGGCTGAACGACCCGGCCTCGCCTTGGATCGAGACGCCCGTCGCCCGGCACCGATCCTCTCGCCCCGCGGACGGGGCTGCCTCTTTCTTTGTCACTGAGAAATTCCTCGACCAAAAAAAACGCCCCGGCGGAGTGCCAGGGGCGTCGGTTCGCTCAGGGGTCGGCTCTGCGGCTACAGCACGCGCACCTCCGACCACACGCCTGGCAACGGCTCGAGGGCCAAGCCGGTAAATCGACCGTTTGGAGCGAGACACTCGTTCATGGCAGCGATACTTATCGGGGAGATCCCGGCATGTCAAGGACTCCGTTTCGCCGTCACCACGCCAGCCCGAGCGGACGGAGCCCGCCGGAGTCGTTTCCAATACGGAGATGAGCCCGAACTCGATGGGGTTCTGAGGGGTGAGGCCCGAGCACGGGGCGAGTGGTGGTTGATGGGATTTCATTATCTCCATGGGCAGGGAGAGGGGCAACCGGTGAGCCGGGGGATCTCGGCGTGGCGGGAGGGTCCGGGGGGAGTCTGCGGCTGGCGCGAGGCGGATCATGCGGCTGAGCTGCCGGTTTGGCCGACGGTGCGGAGGAGCTTACTGCGTGCGCGCTGGACGGCTTGGGCGGCATCGAGGTCGCTGGCGGCCGCGGCGAGCTGGTCGAGGGTCTCGAAGGTGAGGTCGGGCCGGAGGAAGGTCTCGGCTCCGGGCAGGGTCTTTGGGGTTACTCGATTTAGTGGACGGTTGAAAGTGGTGGTTTTCTTGTTTTGCGAA
>CAZNEI010000039.1:0-22363 GCA_964572045.1 uncultured Gemmatimonadaceae bacterium | reverse complement strand
TCACCCCTCAGAACCCCATCGAGTTCGGGCTCATCTCCGTATTGGAAACGACTCCCCGTCACGGGCTCTCTGGCACCCCAAACGCCAGCAGGGACCAACCGTCGAGGGACGGCTACGGTCGCGGTACCGGCGCGTCGTCCTGGGCTGGGGCACGGTCTTGCTTCGTCCAGCCAAGCGGCTTCCGAGAGACTCGGCCAACCAGTGAACTCAAGGATGCCGCTGCCTCGTCCGAGTGTCGCAACAAGGCGGGCTCGGCTTGTCCCCTAAAGTCCGACCCGGAAGGCTCGGCCACCGCCACCTAGGCCTGGGAATTGTTTATGGCTGGCTGGCAGAACCGGACTCCTACAGCGTGCAGTTCTGCGAGGTCAGGCTTGGCCAGCTCCGGATACCTCTCGCCCAGATAGTCGATGGTCTCGTCCATCCAAGTGGTCATATCTTCATCGGTCGCGTTGAGCACACCACACCGATTGATGTGACTGAAGAGCTCATCCCGAGCCTGCGCAAAGAGCTTTTCGTGGTTCACCAACACCTCCAATGTCAGAAACAGGACCGGGGACGCCCGCTCCGGGATTCGACTATCCGTTTCGGCCGTGTAACTTAATTGATGCTCGATGGTCGGCCAACCAGCCCGGTGGCGCGAATCCGGCGGCCCGATGCCGTCTCTCCTGCCGCAGCCCGTGACGGAGTGCCTGACACCTGACGCCGTCACGCTCGAGGTGTCCGGCACCCGTCCACCGCTCTCGCTCAAGAGATGGGCGTGGCACTCGGCACGTGTCGATCTCTCCGAACATGAGGGACGACAGGACTATTCGTGCGCCCTCTTCTCCCGTGAGGGCGGTGGAGATCATATGCCGGTCCACCTCGCCTCCATTCCGATGAGCCTCCAGACCGCCGTCGACGAGCCAGGCGGCCTCAGGGACGTGGACGTGGCTTGTCTCAACTACCCGTTTCGCGGGGGTACCCGCCTCCCCGACACCATGCTCATCTCTCTACCGCTCGCAGCCGGCGCCGGTGACGTCATCGGTATGCGTTCGCCAGGGGGATGGGGAGTAACCAAACACTGATGCGCCTTCAACTCGCTCTCGTCTGCGACCACGCAGACCAGACCCCGAACGGCAAGCTCGACCTGACGGGCGTGTTCAACGACCTCGCGGCGCCCGGATTCCCGGCCAAGCATGACATGGTCCTCGTCCTGGCGGTCGAGTGGGCCCGATCCGACGAGGGCACGTACGCGTTTCGAGTCGATCTTGTCGATTCCTCGGACAGGACCACGATGACGATCCGGGGACATTCCAATGTGGACCGGCGAGAGCCCGGACGATCCCCTGCCCGCACTTGTGTTATCCTCCCCCTTTCGGATGTCATCTTTCCGCAGCCAGGACGGTACACCTTTCGGATTCTTGTGAAAGGGCGCACTTACGAGGGTCCGTCCCTATTCCTCGTGGAGGCGGAGTCGATGGACGAGGCGGCGAGGTGAGAGTGGCGACCCGGCGGCGGGCAGGCCGGGCATCGATCTCGGTCCTTGTGGCGGTCGGTGCGTGCTCCAAAAGGGGGGAGGCGCCGAAAGGGATCTCCGGCTTCCAAGGCCCGTCCCGGTCGACGCACTCCGACCCAGCGGAGGTGCCCGAGTACGGTTCCCCGGCGGAGGAGATCGTCTCGAACAAGCCGCGGCTGCGAGCAGCGGTGCGGGGCCGTCCGGTCTCATTGACCGAAGAGGCCTTGCAGGGTCCTCCTCAGCGTACGGCGCCGCACGGAGAGCTTGCCTCCAAGCGCAGCTAAGGAAGGGGCGAGGGCCGCGGCGGACGGACGAGTGGGAGGAGTGCACGGAAGAGATTTCCGCCAAGTTACGGATCGAGCTGGTGCGGCGAGGGCCGTTTAAGGAGCCAAGGATGGCGTGAACGGGACAGCGGCTGATCCAACCCACGTGTCCGTGCCGGGCTTTGAGGGGGTACGCGTGAGCGGCGCTCTGCTGGTCGCTCGTCCTGCGGCGATGCCTTGGGCTCGGGAGGCGCTCCGGCAGTATCGTTCACTCCACGCTGCGGGTCTGTCGAACGCAACCTTGACGCTGGCCGGCCGAGGTCCGATTCCAGTGTACAACCCGCCAGGGCACAGCTCACCGTGGGCGATTCGCCGCTACCGGCGGGGAGGGGGCCTGCGGTTCATGGGAGACCGTTTCGTCCGCGTTGGGTGCCCCCGCAGCCTGCGCGAGCTGGAGGCCAGCGTCAGCGTGCGGGCACTCGGGATCCCGACACCAACGGTGATGGCCGCGGCGGTCTACCCGGAAGGACCCTTCTATCGTGCCGACATCGTGACGGAATACATCGACGATGCCCGAGAGCTGGCGGACCTACTCCTTGGCACTGCAGATTTGGTGGTTCCGGCCGCCGCCGATGTGCGGGTCCAAGCGCTGCAGGCCACATCGCAGCTCGTGGCGCACATGGCAGAGCGGGGCGTCGTCCATCCAGACTTGAACGCTCGGAACATCCTCCTCCGGCAGACCTCGCAAAGCATGGAAGCGATCTTACTCGACCTAGACCGGTGTGCGATCAGTGACCGTCCGGAGGCCAACACGGGCTTCCGGCTGCGCCGCCGCCTGGCCCGGTCAATCCTCAAGTTGCAGTCCAACCGTCCAAGAGAGCTCAGCGACGAAGAAATGGCTGTCATCCTGCGACCGGATCGAAGGAGCCATGGCTAGCGTGCAGCGCCCTCCCGAGTCTGTCTGTATCGTGATGCTCAGCGCGATCGGCGACGCGGTTCACGTCCTTCCCGTGGCGATGGCGCTACGACGTGCTTGGCCCGCAACGAAGATCTCGTGGATTATCCAGCCCGTGCCAAAAACCCTCGTGGAGGGGCACGAGGCCGTCGACGAGCTGATCGTCTACCATCGCCGCCGAGGTATGGACGCCTGGAAGAGTTTCGCCGAACTCGGTGAGAGGCTCAAGGAGCGCCGCTTTGATCTGGCTCTGGCCCTGCAAGTGTACTTCAAGGCCGGTCTCATCACCGGTATAATCCCGGCGAAGAGGAAGCTCGGCTTCGATTCTGCGCGCGCCCGCGATGCCAATTGGTTGTTCACCAACGACCGGATCCCGGCTCGCGCGCCTCAGCACGTACAGGAGCAGTACTTCGAGTTCGTGCGCCACCTGGGGGTCGACCCTGAGCCCGTGGCGTGGGGCATTCGGCTCACGGACAAGGAACAGGAGGCCCAGGCGCGGTTCTTCGGAAAGCTCGACCGCCCCGGGTGTGCCGTCGTCGTCGGTACAAGCAAACCCATGAAGAACTGGACGGTCGAGGGCTACGCGCAGGTCGTCGAGCAGATTGAGTTTACCCACGGGCTCCAGCCCATCCTCGTGGGTGGGCCCTCTCCCGTGGAGCGAGCGATGGCCGACCGGATTCTCCACCGTACGGAAGCCCATCCCATTGACGCCTTGGGTGACGATCTGAGACGCGCGATCTATCTGCTTGACGGCTGCGCCTTGACGGTGAGCCCGGACACGGGCCCCCTTCACATCAGCAGAGCGCTCGAGACCCCGGTTGTTGGCCTCTACGGTCATACGAACCCGAAACGGACTGGACCCTATCGTCGTTTCTACGATCTGGTCGTCGACGGCTACGCTGAGTTCCCCGGAGAGGAGTACCCCGTCTCGACAGAGTACCGCGACGGCATGAAGCGCATCACTACCGATATGGTATTGGAGAAGCTGGAACTGGCGGTCCGCACGTACCTATAATCCGAAGAGTCTGACGTCGTGATGGTTAGGACCGCCAAGTGGAGTGTGGACCGAGAATGCGAGGGATCGTGAGAGGCAGACCCGTCTCCGGATCGAGGGCCCTGCTCGCCGCAGCGGTCCTCACAACCTGCCAGGCCGCTAGTGACCCAGGCGCGGCCCCCCCAGTCGACGAGATGCAGGTCTTCCTCCGCCAGGTAGCCGCGACCGCGCCCGCTGACGTCTCTCGCGGAAAGGCCCTCTTCGAGGAACACTGCAGCTCCTGCCACGGCCCCGCAGCCGACGGGACCGAGCAGGGCCCCCCTCTCGCCCACGTGATATACGAGCCGAGCCACCACGGGGATGCGGCCTTCTTGGTGGCCGTAAGGATCGGGGTCCGCGCTCACCACTGGCGATTTGGCAACATGGAGCCGCTTCCCCAAGTCTCCGACCCGATGGTCCAAGAGATCACAGCCTACGTCCGCTGGCTGCAGCGAGCGGTAGGAATCGACTAATGGACTATGGGGAGCCGCCGGCCCCTGGGGCCACCAACGCGCCACGATCCGGCCAGACTTACCAGAAGGAGCACCGGGGGCAGCGCTCCCAGGCATGGGGGGCTCAACCCGTACGACGAGTGGCGTTCGTATCGTCTAATCCGCCTCTGACGCGGTCCGAGCACGACACCCGGTACCCCACAGTTCGACCGCTCATCCCCCTCTGCGGCTGCAGTTGTTCGACATTGAACCGTTCGAGAAACCCGGCCCCGTCATCCCAACACTCACGAAGCTGCAGGCTTCGCGAGATGCGGCCTGACGTGTCAGCAGCCTCTTCGGAGAACTCAAGGAGGGTGGGGCCGCCGGGAAGGCTGCGCCGACGAGGTACCCTGCACTGAGGGGCCGTCAAAGTCGGGCCGGTGAGGCCGCGTAGCTCCTCGGCAGTGGCGGACGGAGGGCCGGGCACCGGGTAGTGGAGTGACCCTTGCTCGGGGCTCCCCGGTGGTAAGGGCCGTGGCCGCGCTATCAAGTCAGGAGCAACATCTTGATCACTAGGAGGGCGTAGCTCGCAAGCGCACCAAGCCCCGCCTCCCACTCCCGGTTCCTCACATATCGGGCGACGAAGGAGCCGCGGATGACGTTTCGTCCCTCCTCAGTTCCTCTGTACCGGGAGACGCGCGGCACAAAGAGAGGCACCGCCGCAGCATAGGTGCGGTATGCCTCACCGAAGGTTCTCTCCAAGCTCGCAGCCTCCCGGAGTGCGGCCGCTCGGTAGACGGTGACGTGGAAGCCCACGAAGAGCGCCATGAAGAGCCACTGTCCGCCGGCCATCGTGACGCCTAAACCTAGGAGGAAGCTCCCTAGGTACAGAGGGTTGCGTGTGTAGGCGTATGGACCCGTGGTGGCGAGTATCCTGTCCTTCTCGATCGTTCCCGCCGCCCACGCCCTAAGAGCTACCCCTGCCAAACTCAACGCGGCTCCCACGGCCATGCCCGTCGACGAAGGGATCGCGAAGTAGTAGAACGGCAGAATGAAGAGCCACACGGCTCGCAGCCGGAGCATGCGAAGAGAGATACTCACCGGAGCCGTCTCAGCGCCCTGTGCCTGTCTCCCTTGCTCCCGCGCCGAACCGCTTCGGCGTCCGAGTCACCAGAGCGGAGGAAGAGGCGAGGCCTGGAGTCTCGCAACGCCAGGCAGAACAAGTCACTTCGGTCCTCATTACCTCGTTTCCTACCACTTTGCTCGCCGCACCTTGAGCAGGTCCTGTAGCGTTCGGGCCATCCTAAACCTCGAGGGCCGCTGTCGCAGGTCGTGGCGGAGGCTCAGCGGAGACTCGGCGATCCGCCGGGCATGAGGGGCTGTGATGGCGAGTAGCTCAAGATTGGTCGCCCATCCGTCGCTCGTGAACGAGAGGACATCCCCAAGCTCGCGGAGCGCCTTCTTGAGAACGACCAGCCGATAAGCGCGGAACCCACAGAGCGGATCGGATACAGGTGCCGCAGAATGCGCCCTCCCAAGAAGGCGCGGAGCCATCCAGCGAGCCAACCGGACCTGGCGCGAGGCGGTGCGCCCATTCTCCACGATCGTGCCCGCCACGATGTCGGCGCCCCCCTCCAGAGCCTTGACCAGCGGTACGATGTGCTCAGGGCTCTCCGTGCAGTCGCCTTGGAGCACAACGGCCGCGTCCCTCCTCGGATAGCTCGATCGCACAAGCGTTTCCCGAAGCAGCCGTTCGACGGCCCGCGAATACCCAACTTGCCAATCCTCACGCAGTACGTCGACAGGCAGGACGTTCCGGTACCGCTCGACGACTTCGGCCGTATCGTCGGATGAGGAGTCGTCGAGAACGAGGACCTCGTAGGCTCGGTTGAACTTGAGCATCACCTTCCGGATCTTCCACAGAAGGACCCCGATGCTGCGGCCCTCGTTATGGGCAGGGATGCAGATGTAGATCATCGCGCGCACCAGTCGGGTCGGGTCGGGGAGCCGTGAACCAACCCAAGATAATACGGAGTCCCTGGAGGCCCGGTTCCTAGGGGGGGCGGGTCTTCCAGCGCCGATGGTGCCAGAAGTACTGCTCGGGAGCCTCGCGGACGTCCCGCTCAAGGATAGCCGTATAGCGCTGCGTCAAATCGCGGATCGCCTCGTCGGTCGGCATATCCCGACACACCGGTACAGGTTCGGCCTTGACCCTGTAGCGGGAGGGCCAGCCCGGGACGCGGACAGCCGTCCCGAAAAAGACGGGAGCACCGCTCCGAAGCGCGACCAGCGCCGGACCTCGCGGGGTCGCGGCGGCCGTGCCGAAGAAATCGACGAACACCCCACCTCTGCGGATGTTCTGGTCCGACACGAAGGCGATGAGCCGCCCGGACGCCAGTGAGCGCAACGCGAGCCAGCGCGCTCGGTTCTTCACAACGACCTTGAGCCCCAGCCGACCGCGCATCCGGACCAGGTACCGGTCAAAGAGCGGGTTGCTCTGCGAATGGACTACGGCGTCAAGGGGAATGCCGCGCGCCGCTGCCGCTGCCCCGGCCACCTCCCAGTTTCCCAGGTGCGCAGAAACGAGCACCGCTCCCGTGCCGGTCTCCACCGCCTTTCGTAGCTCGCTAAACCCCTCGGTGCGGGTCCTTCTCATCACCTCCCCCGGATCCAGTCTGGCAAGACGCACAGTGATGGCCGCCTCGCGGGTGAAGTGGCGGTAGCTCTTCCGGGCGACACGCCGCCGCCACTCCGGATCTCGATCGGGAAACGCAATCTCAAGGTGACGGTCCACGTCGCGACGACGAATTCGGAGCACGACTCCTGCGAGCCAGCCGAGAATCGAGCACATCCCGAGGGCCGCTCGCTCGGGGAGCCCGACGATCATCCCGCAGAGCACACGGAAGAGCGCAAACTCCAGACGATGCCGAAGCGATACCCGCATCAGGGCACCGCCATCTCTCCAAGAGCGGGACCCTCGCGACCGTTCCCGCGCTCCCCGTCGTCCCCGCCCACTATTCCGGCGTCACTCCTGGAACCGCCGGGCGTGGGTGGGTCGACGAATTGGAGCTCGTAGAGGCGTCGGTAGAGCCCTCCCGCATCGTAGAGCGATTGGTGGGCGCCCTGTTCCACGATATGGCCGGCCTCGATCACAATGATCATGTCAGCGCGCCGTACAGTCGAGAGACGGTGGGCGATGACCAGCACCGTCCGTCCTTCGAAGAGGCGCTCCACGGCTTCCTGGACCAGCCGTTCCGACTCAGTGTCGAGAGAGCTGGTCGCCTCGTCAAAGATGAGGATGGCGGGATCCCTGAGTATCGCGCGGGCGATCGCGACGCGTTGACGCTGTCCCCCGGAAAGGCGCATGCCCTGCTCTCCGACCACGGTGTCGTAGCCATCCGGCAGCTCGACGATGAAGCCGTGGGCGTTGGCCGCACGTGCGGCTCGCTCCACCTCCTCTTGGCTCACCCCCGAAGTGCCATAGGCGATATTGGCCCGCACAGTATCGTGAAAGAGGACTGTCTCCTGGGAGACGATGCCCATAGCACCCCTCAAGCTTGAGATCGTGAGCTCCCGTACATCGACGTCATCGACCGTGACGCGTCCCTTCGTCACGTCGTAGAACCGTCCGAGGAGGTCCACGATCGTCGTCTTCCCTCCGCCGCTCGGCCCGACCAGAGCGACAACCCGGCCCCTTGGCACCTGAAAGGAGATCCCGTGGAGCACCGGCTCGCCGGACTCGTACTCGAAGTGCACGTTCTCGAAGGCGATTCGCCTCGTTGGGATCGCCATCGGTCGTGCGCTTGGACGATCCCGAACCTCGGGTGGCACGTCTAGGAACTCAAAAACCCGTTCCGCCCCCGCGAGGCCTGGCTGGACGAGGGCGGGGAACTTCGCGGCGTATTTCACCGGCGCATACAGTTTCAGGCTAAGCGCCAGGAAGCCGATGAATTGGGCGCCGCTCAGCTCGCCTCGTACAACAACGAGGCGTGACCCGTACCACAGAATGACGACGGTACCCAGCGCCGCCAGCGTCTCGGTGAGCGGTCCGACCAGCGCCCTCAATCGTTCGGTCCTCACGAACGTCTGAAAGTAGGTACCCGTGATTCGGTGAAACCGCTCCCGTTCGAGGCGCTCCGAAGCGGACGACTTGACCAGGCGGATCCCAGAGAGTGTTTCCTGGATATGCGCCGCAACGTCCCCCGCCAAGTCAAGCACTCGCCGGTCGCCGCTGCGCAGCCGGCGCACTAATGGTCCCCAGACACCCATGGTTCCGGGGATCACAAGAAGGGCTGCCAGCGTGAGCTGCCAGGAGAGGAGGATCATGAAGGCTACGGCGGCCGCGAACTCGAAGATCGACGAGATGAGCTTCGCAAGCTCTTTGGTTATGAGCTGGCGGATCTGCTCGACGTCGTGGGTGAGGCGTGAGGCGATGTGGCCTACCCGGGCACGGCCGAAGAAGGCCAAGTCCAGGTCAAGGAGATGGTTGTAGGCCTGGTTTCGAAGGTCTCGAGTCACCGATTGCTCAGCCAGGGCCACCAGGTACGTCCGCCCGAAGTCGAATACGTTCTTTACGGCGACGACCACGAGGATCAAGAGAATGATCCCCTGCACAGCTCGGAGAGGGTCCGCGCCGAGGTCAACGACTCGATACACCGTGGTGTCGAGGAGCCGCGTCATCACATCCGCGTCCGGAGCGCTCGAAGACGGCCTGGCGCCTGCCGTCTCTCCTCCTCTCCCCGGAGCGCGCGCGGCTCGCTGCCCCGAGAAGAGGGCCTCGACGAAGGGGATGAGCAACACGTACGCGGATGCATCGAGAGCAGCGAAAGCGAGGGTGGCCACAGCCGCCAGACCGAGAACGACGGCGTGAGGGCGCAGATACAAGAGGAGGCGGAGGTACAGCTTCACGAGAATCAGCCCGAAGGCCCTTCAGACGCTAGTTGGTTTACGAAGCTACCGTATGCTCCCACTGCGCAGAACTCCAGCTCGACGCGCCGAATCCACGTCGTCGTCAGCCCTCACACTTCAGGAGGGCGACCGACCTGCATTGCGGCATTTCGCGTTGCTGGGCCGACCGTGCCGGCCTGAGGCCGACGGCACCGGAAACACGAGACCTGCAAACACCTTATTCGCCCAGACGTCTGAGTGAAGACCGCGCGTCGTTACACGGGACCCGTCGGCCGTCCTCTCAGTTCGCCCGCTGAACGACGAGCTTCGTCAACCCCTAGAGGCCATCGCTCACCCTCCCGCGCCTGCGGCGATCGCCCTGCGTCGCTCGTGAACATCGGCGACCGACCGGACCGGAGCTCGCTCGAGGGGGCGCTCCGGCATCCCGGAGGAAGTCCACAGGCCGAGGACGTCCCACACACACCGGAGGTCATCCTGCATCGACTAGGCCGTCGGATGTCCGCCCGGCTTGCCGGAGCCCCGCCGCGACGTGGCTTGGAGCGCCGCGATTATCGGCCGCACCGTCCCTAGCGATCGGAAGCTAGGCGCAGGCGGGCACTCTGAAGCCTCCGACGCGCCAAGGGCCCGGTCGGGCGAGGTGTGAGCCGTGCGACCGGAACGATCATCTCCTCGGGTGAGATCCCCCCGTGGAGGAACGAGTTCCGATATCGTTGCTGGTACTCCCTCAGCTTGGTGGGATAGACAAAGAAGTAATCGTAGAGCGCCAACACATACGTTGTGCCTAGCCTTCCCTCCGGAAGGCGAAGGTCCTCGTTGCGCGGGGTAGCAAACGCCGCCTCTGGATCCTCGGCCCTGAGGTCGTGGCCGAACTTGTAACGAAGGTTGCTGGTGGCGTCCCGGCGGGCGAACACGGTCGTAGGGTGCTGGCAGAGTATGGAGCCGTGATCGGTCGTCAAGATCACGCTATGCCCGCCCGCGGCGGCCTCTTTGAGCACGGACAGAGCCGTCGACTTCTTGAACCAAGCCCTCGTCAGATCCCGGAGGGCCGCTTCGTCCTTCGCCACTTCCATGAGGATGGGAGACTCACTGCGGCCGTGGGTCATGAGATCCACGAAGTTGAAGACGAGGGCGATGACGGATCCAGGCTGAGCCAGCGCTGAGCGCACGCGGGCGCGCACCCGCTCCCGGTCCCGATCGGTGAATATCTTTTCGTAGTGCACCGGCACTCTCTGCCCGGTGAGTCGCTCGAGTTGGGCCGCTAGAAGTTCGTCCTCGAAGGCGTTCAGGCTACCCTCGTCGTCGGACCGATCCCACCACCCGGGACGGTCCTTGGCGATCTCGTCCGGATATTGACCGCTGAAGATCGCGTTCCTGGCGTACGGCGTCGCGGTGGGAAGGATCGAGTAGTGGTACGACTCCTCAAGCTCAAAGTGCTCCGTCAAGAGGGGGGCGATGACCCGCCACTGGTCCAGTCGCATGCAGTCGAGGACGACGAGGAAGACGGGGTCCTTTCCCACGAGCGGGACGACGTGCTGCGCGACCACGTCCACGGAGAGAGGCGGAGAGTCTCCCTCACCGCGCATCCATCGGGGATACTCTCTTCCGATCCATCGCCCGAAGTCGGCGCGGAGGTCCGTCATCAGCGCCTGAACCGTGTCGAGGAGACCGCCCTCGCCCGCTTCCTCGAGCCTCACGTGCCAGTCCGTAAGTTCGATATAGAGTTCGGCGAACGCATCCGGGGTCTGGGCTTCCTGACGCTTCAGGGAGAGGCGACCGAAGCGGGAGGCGAAGTCCTGAGCGACGCGCTGCTGGCGGATGCTTGATCCCTCCAGAATGCGAGTCACCACCGACAGGACCTGACGAGGGCTCGTGGGCTTCACGAGATAGTCGGCCACATGCCGTCCGATGGCCTCGGTCAGGGTGTGGTCCTCCTCCGACTTTGTCACCATCACGACACGGGCGTGCGGATCTTCCCTACGAAGGATCTTCAGGACCTCCAGTCCGCGCATCCCAGGCATTTGCTCATCGAGGAGAACCAAGTCGTAGGCGTGCTTTCGCATCAACACCAAGGCATCGTCGCCGTTCGTGATAGCGTCGACTTGGTATCCCCGAGCCTGCAGAAACAGGAGGTGCGGCCTGAGCAGCTGGATCTCGTCGTCAACCCAGAGGATGCGCTTTCCAGTTGGTTCCATGGAGGAAAGCTATACCCGGTCCGCAAGTGACAGAAGGCACCAAGCGACTCCGGTCTTGCTTCGAACGGCGGTCGGCATGGATCCGATGGAGTTGAGCGTCATCGTCGCCCCCGGTTCCGGTCCAGAGTCCGTAGCGCACGCCTCGCACTCGCAAGCCGTCCACGCGGTTGACCACTCCTTCGACAGCTCCCGTTGCACAGCTTCGGAAACGTCCTCTGATGAGTGGAAGGACCGACTGGTCCGCGAGAGCTGGAGCCCGGCCGGCCACGGCCGCAAGCTTTGCCCTCTCGTCGCAGGCTCTAGCCTTTGTCGCTTCCCAGACAGACCGCTCCCTCCTGCCGGAAGCCCGTATGCAAGCACCCTGGAGCGCGAGAGTCCGTGTCGCAACGTGGCTACGCGATCCGGCGCGGGGCCCTACATGCTAATCGTGTAGGGGAACCACGAGCTCACGGGCCTGCCGGCTTGCCTGGCCGGCTCAAAGACCCACTCGGCCGCCTCACGCACCAGACGCTCATTGAAGTCCCCGTCCGACGTCGGAGGCCTCAGCCGCGTGGAGTCCGCAACGACTCGTCCAAGCTCGTTCACGAATACCCAGACCTGGACCTCCTGACCCCTCACGTTGTCGTTGGCCGGCGGGATAATCATCCCGCGGGGCGAGGGGGGGATCATCCGGAAGAAGCCCTCCGTAGAGCTTCCTCCATCGCCTCGGCCGTCCCCACGGGCTATGCCGGGATCCCCAACCCCGGGTGAATCTCCGAGGATGGAGGCCATCTCAATCTCCTGTTCCATCTCCATCTCCATCTGGAGGACGGGGTCGGCGGTGGGCAGGGGGATCCTCGGAGGGATAATGGGGCGCGGAGGAGGGATCCTAAGGCTAATCGCCTGCATCCCGCCCGACGCGGCTCGATTGTCCCCACTCCGAGGGCCAGCAGCGGCGAAGGGCGATGCGAGAGGACCCTCACCCCACCAAAAGAAGAACACCATCAGGTGCAGAATAACCGATCCCAGGAAGCCGTTCCTCCAGTACTTCCTCTCGGCGAGACGCCTCGCCGCGTTGCTGAGATGTTGGCTGTTTCGGGTACTCATCAGGAGCTCCTCATCTCATGCCCGAAGCATCCGGCACCCCTTATAGTACTGCAGTACCATCCAACTAACGCGCGGGTTTCGTCCGACGCTGTCGCAAGCTGTAGGCAGCGTAGGATCCCCGCGTGAGGCATCCAGTATCGACAGATGTGCATCAGTATGCCAGTGACCACCCCGTCAGGTTCGCGCGAGATCTGGGGAAGCCGAATGGGCTTCGTCCTCGCCACTGCGGGATTTGCCATAGGACTCGGCAACATCTGGCGCTTCCCCTACGTGACCGGAAGCAACGGAGGCGGCGCGTTTCTCCTCGTCTACATCGCCTTCAGCATACTCATCGGCATTCCCTTGCTTACCGCCGAGATCGCGCTGGGGCGCAAAGTCGGCTTGACCCCACTGGCAGGCATGCGGCGGATGACCGGGAGCTCATACCACCCTTGGAACGCGATCGCCTGGATGGGCACCGCAGCCGCCACGATCATCATGGGCTACTACCTCATGCTGCTCGGATGGATCGCCGGATACCTGATCATGGCGATCACGGGCGACTTGGCGACCCCCCCGCAGGGAGACTACGGAGAGCTCTACGACAGCTTTGTCTCTCGATCCGATATCGTGTTGGCGTTCACGGCGGCGATCACCGCAGCCATGTGCGCCATCGTCTGGATGGGCGTTCGCAAGGGCGTGGAGCGCCTTGCCCGAATCGCGATGCCCGTCTTCTTTCTGCTTCTACTGGCCTTGGCGGTCCGCTCGCTGACATTCCCAGGAGCTGCCGAGGGGCTCACCTGGTATCTGCGCCCCGACTTTTCCGCCCTGGACGGCGAAGCCGTGCTCACCGCTCTTGGCCAGTCGTTCTTCTCTATCGGAATCGGGATGGCTGCCGCGTTCGGCTTCGGGAGCTATCTGCATCCCTCCGACAGTGACGTGCCGGGTGGTGCATCGCTTATCGTGGCCCTGGACACGCTGGTGGCCTTCATCGCTGGCCTGGTGCTCTTCCCCGCGCTCTTCGTGTTCGGGCTCGAGCCCGACAGCGGCCCGGGCCTCCTCTTCATTACTGCGGCCAACCTCTTCTCTCGGATGCCGGCTGGGCAGGTCTTCGCGGTCGCCTTCTTCCTCCTTCTCCTCCTAGCTGGCGTAACCTCGGCCGTGGCCCAGATCGAGGTCCTGGCAACCACCCTCGTCGACTGCTCGGGCATCGAGAGAAGATACGGCGTCATGATCACCGGAGTCGGGCTCATGGCGCTCAACGTTCCGGTCGTGCTCTCGCAGGGCCGCTGGTCCGATGTTACCGCCTTTGGCATGGACCTCTTCGTCTTGACCGACTACGTCTCGGGGAGCGTACTTCTGCCCCTCGGAGCTATTGCGCTGGCGCTCTACGTGGCCGCCTCTTGGACATGGAAGGGGTTCCGCGACGACGTGAACCTGGGGGCCGGCTCGATCCGCGTGGGCACGAGCTGGAGGCCCTTAGTCATCGGCATCATCCCCGTCGCAGTCGTGGTCATCTTCCTTGCAGGCCTTGGGCTGGTCTGTCCTTAGCGTCGGCTTGCTACCCCCTCGGCCTTTGGACAATTTCGTTTGCTCGACGGAACCGCAGCTGACAGAAGCGAGCCAAGCCATGACCGACATCGGGCCTAACGTGCCTAGAGGAATCCGACCCAACCTACCGAAGCGCCCCGCTATGGAATCGGAAACCTGGAAGCGGATACAGGCCAAACAAGCGCGGATGAAGGAGCGGGAGTATGTGCGCTTCTCAGTGTTTCGAGTGGACCCGGTTTGGCGTCGACTGCCGGCCGAGGAACGGGAGCGGCACAAAGAGGAGTTCGAAGCCGTTGTCGCCGAGCGGGTCCGAGCCATGATGGTCTATTCCTACGCACTGATCGGAACCCGAGGTGACGCCGACTTCCTCCTCTGGCAGGCCGGACGGGAGCTGGAGCAGCTTCATGATTTCGCGGCGGCGCTCAACCGCACGTCGCTCAGCGGATACCTGTCGATACCCTACTCCTACTTCGCCATGACCAAGAGGTCCATCTACCTCAACCGGTACGAGGAAGAATACATCGCTGCCTACGGAGGAGAAGACGCCGTACACCGGTCGCGAATCGCGCTCAACCCTCAGGGCTCGAGATACCTATTTGTCTACCCCATGGCGAAGACGCGCGATTGGTACAAACTCCCCCACGAGGACCGGCAGCGCATGATGGACGAGCACATTCGCGTGGGACATCGTTGGCCCGATGTGAAGCTCAACACGACGTACTCCTATGGCCTCGACGATCAGGAGTTCGTCGTTGCCTTCGAGGCGGATCACCCGGGACGCTTCCTCGACCTTCTCATGGAGCTCCGCCTCACCGAAGCCTCGTCCTACACCCTCTTCGATGTCCCTGCCTTTACGGGCCAGGCCATGTCCATGAAGGACACGTTGGCCTCTCTAGGGTGAGACGCTAGCGGCGTGTGGGCACCGCCACCCGCGAGCTGGTGACGACGGAGGCAGTCGAGGGGCAGGACGGCCCGCCGCCGGGGAAGCTGCAGGCCCTGTATGAGCTGACAAAGCCGGGGATCGCGGGGTACGTCATGATCACCGCCGGCGTAAGCTACTACGTTGCGGCACGAGGCCGGGCGGAGTTCTTGCCGGTCACACACACCCTCCTGGGGGTTGCCCTCGCGACGGCCGGAGCGCTGGCGCTCAACCAGTACGTTGAGCGCGACTTGGATGCCATGATGAAGCGCACCCAGACGCGCCCCCTTCCCTCTGGTCGGCTCCAGCCCCGAGAGGCTCTCGCATGGGGTCGGGGGCTGGTGGTGGTGGGCCTGATCTACTTGGCCGTGACGGTCGGGTGGCTCCCATCCGTCCTGACGGCCGCTTCGGCAGCCGCTTACATCCTGGCCTATACGCCCCTCAAGACCCGCTCCTATTTGGCCACCCTCGTGGGGGCGGTCCCAGGAGCCTTCCCGGCGCTCATCGGATGGAGCGCCGCCCAGAACACGATCGAGTTCGGCGGCATCGTTCTCTTCTTCATCGCCTACCTGTGGCAGCTCCCGCACGTGCTGGCGCTTGCCTGGCTCTTGCGGGAGGACTATGCGAGGGTGGGGTTCTTTCTCACTCCACCGACCGACCCCCAAGGAGGTCGGATCGGCAGGCACATGGTCTACCACTCTGTCTCGCTCGTGCTGATCAGTGTGCTGCCGACATTCCTCGGACTTACCGGATGGATCTATCTGGTGGGAGCGGTGCTCCTGGGATTGATCACCCTGGCGCTCGCACTGGGAGCGGCCGTTGGGATGTCACGGGCGAGGGCACGCAGAGTCTTTCTCTGGTCTCTCGTCTACCAGCCGGTCCTTCTGGCGCTTCTATTGATCGACACTGTCCGCATTTGAATGCGACCGGCACCCGGAGTCAGAGACATGATCTTCCATAGGGCAGTCACCGTCACCATCCTCTTCCTGTTGGCCCTAGGTCCGAGCCTCGCGAGCCAGGAAGCCATCCGGCCCCGTGCCCGCGATCTGGGCCTCAGCGTCGGGGTCTTCTCACCCGGTCCGTTGAACGCCATCACCGATGTGGAAGGGGTGCTCGTCGGGCAGGTGACCGTGGTGGCGGGAGACCGCGTGAACACCGGCGTGACCGCCATCCGGCCCCACGGCGGCAGCCTTTATCACGACCGCGTCCCCGCCGCCATGTATGTCGGCAACGGATTCGGGAAGCTCTTGGGCGTAACTCAGGTGCGAGAACTAGGTGAGCTGGAGACTCCGATCCTACTCACGTGCACCCTCTGCGTCTGGAGAGCCGCCGACGCGATGGTGGAGTGGGCGCTCGAGCAACCAGGCATGGACCGGGTGCGCTCCCTGAACGCGGTGGTCGGTGAGACCAACGACGGAGGCCTGAACGATATCCGGAGTCGTCCCATCACGCCCGACCACGTCCGAGAGGCCATCGAATCCGCAGCCGGGGGGGTCGTCGAAGAAGGGTCGGTGGGAGCCGGCCGCGGCACGCGTGCTTTCGGGTGGAAGGGGGGCATAGGGACGAGCAGCCGGACTCTACCTCAAAGCCTCGGTGGCTTCACCGTGGGGGCGCTCGTCCAGTCGAATTTTGGTGGTATCCTCACCATCGACGGCGCTCCCGTTGGGCAGGAGCTGGGCCGGTACTCCTTCCGCAGGGATGTCGAGCCGCGCGGCGGCGACCAGGAAGTCGGCGAGGCCGGAGGCGGGGGCGACCGTGACGAAGGCCAAGGCTCCATCATGATGGTGTTGGCCACCGACGCCCCGCTCTCCCCGCTGAACCTTGAGCGTCTAGCCAAGCGGGCGATCATGGGCTTGGCGCGCACCGGCTCCTTCGCCGGAAACGGTTCAGGCGACTACGTAATTTCGTTCTCGACGGCGGAAGGCGTCAGGCGTCGGCCGGGCGAGGAATGGACGGAGTTGGTGGAGATCCCCAACGACCGTATGTCGGCCCTCTTTGCGGCAGCCGCGGAAAGCACCCAGGAGGCAATCTACAACTCCCTGCTGAAGGCGACGACTGTGTCGGGAATGGGGAGCACGGCGGATGCCATCGATATTGACCAAGTCGTGCAGGTCCTCCGCAAGTATAGCGTCATCGACCGTTGACCCGCGCCTTTTTGCCGCGATCGGTGCCGACGTGCGCGGGGACGTCCGAGGTGCTCGGCTAGTCACCTAGGAAGACCGCCCGGGCGTCGGAGATCTCCTCCTCGCGGCGGAGGGCCGCCAGAACTCCCGGACCCACCTTGGCGTCCACGGTGATCGCGGCCAACGCCTTGCCACCCTGCTCGGTGCGGGCCTGCATGTACTCCGCGATATTGAGGCCCCGGGCACCGAGGAGGGTCCCCACCTTTCCAATGACGCCAGGCACGTCGCTGTTGCGGAGCACGACGAGACAGCCCTCGGGCTTTATGCTCAGCGGAAACTCATCGATTCGAACGATGCGGGGGTGGAGTTGGACGCCAAGGAGAGCGCCACAGACACGTACTTTCCCCCGCTCGGTTTCGAGCACGACCTCCAGATACTCCGCGTAGTCGGGACGGACCGGCATGATATCCGCGCCAACCGTAATGCCCCTGGACTCCGCATGGTGGAAGGCGTTCACGTAGTTGACGTTGTGCCCCCCTACGATCGGCGAGAGCAAGCCGGTTACCACAGCCGCCGAGAGCGGGCGCAGGATCGTGTCGGCTCCCGCCGCCACCGCGACGTCGACCCGATGCATCCCGCCCCACCCGAGCACGGCCGCTACCCGTCCGACCTTCTTGGCCAGAGAAAGGAGTGGCCTCCGTGCTTGGAGCTCTTCTCCTCCGATGGGGGGGGCGTTGAGGGCCCGGGAGAGATCTCCGTCGAGAAGCACTTCGCGGATCCCTTGGGCGATCTCCGACGCGACCAGCTGCTGCCCCTCCGCCGTGGCCGCTCCCAGGTGCGGCGTCAGAACCAGATTAGGCGCCCCACGGAGCGGACTCTGCTCCGGCAGTGGTTCGGTGCCGAACACGTCGAGCGCCGCGCCGCCGATCTCACCGGCGTCCAAGGCCTCTACAAGAGCCTTCTCGTCGACCACACCGCCCCGTGCCGTGTTTACAAGAATAGCCGTGGGCTTCATCGACCGGAGTTCCCTTCGGCCAATCATGCCTTCGGTGCCGGATGTGAGAGGGACATGAAGCGAGATCACGTCCCCCCGGGTGAGGGCTTCAGCCAGCGGCACACGCTCCACTTGGAGTTTGTTGGCGTGATCCTCCGTGACGTAGGGGTCAAAGGCGATGACGTGCATGCCGAACGCCCGAGCCCGTTTGGCCACGGCGGCACCGATTCGACCCGCGCCCAGGAGAGACAGCGTCTTCCCACGCAGCTCGATCCCCGAGAAGCGGGAACGAGCCCAATCTCCGGCCTGCATGGATCGGTCGGCCCACACAACCTTGCGGGCCACCGTCAGCATGAGGCTGATGGCCAGCTCCGCCACAGAGGCCGTGTTGCCTTCCGGCGCATTGATCACCGGAATGCCACGTTCGGTCGCCACCCTGAGATCGATATTGTCCACGCCCACTCCGGCGCGGCCCACCACCCTCAGGTTGGGCGAGGCCTCAAGGATCTTCTGGGTGACCTGGGTGGAACTCCGGACGATGAGGCCCTGTGCCCTGGCCATTGCTTCCTGGAGACGTTCGGGCTCCCAGCCTGTAGCGACCAGGACCTCAAAGCGCGGATCACCCGTCAGAGGTTCGAGAGCCGTCAGCGAGATCGGGTCCGTCACCACAACCAAGAACCTCTCCTCGCTCATGTGAGCACCTCGGTGAGGGCTTCGAGCATGATGTCAAGCCCCTCAACCGTGTGATCGCCCATGTGGCCAACCCTGAACGTCGCACGCTTTAGCCTGCCGTATCCCCCTCCGATGACAAAGCCCCGCTCTCTCATCGCGGAAACGACACGCGGCCCCTCCACCCCGTCGGGCAACACCACACAGGTCACGGTCGGAGACCGGTGACCCTCGGCGGCTAAGATCGAGAGGGGCATCCCGCGCTCCTCCCGCATCTGAGCCACCCACTCGGCACAACGCTCCGCCATCCGACGATGGCGTGCCCACCGGTCTACCATCCCCTCTGCGGTGATACGGCGTAGCTGCTTCCTCAAGGCATAGAGGAGCGAAACGGCTGGCGTGTTCGGTGTCTGCAGGTTGCGAATGTGCTTCCCAAAAGCCGCCAGGTCGAAGTAGACGCCCTTCCTCAACGCCACCGCCGAACGCTTCATCATCCGTTCGGAGGCCGCCGCGAAGGCCAGGCCCGGCGGCAACGCCAACGCCTTCTGAGAGCCCGTGAGCACGAAGTCCAGCTTCCACTCGTCCGTACGGACCTCGGCTCCCCCTACCCCCGACGCGGAGTCCACGAGGAGCACGACATCGTCGTACTCTCGGACAACCGCCGAAATCTCCGGAAGCGGGTTGAGCGCGCCGGTCGATGTCTCGGAGTGCACAACGGTCACCGCATCGAACTCGCCGGCGGCCATGCGGTCCCGTAGCTCGTCGGGAGAGACCGTCTGGCCCCACTCCACCTCCAGTGTCTCTACCTCGAACCCGCACGCCACGGCGATGTTGGCGAAGCGCTCGCTGAACGCTCCGTTCACGACGCTCAGGACGCGGGCTCGGGCGCCGTTCCGCACTGCAGCCTCCATGAGTCCCGTCGCCGACGACGTGGAGACCAGCACTGGAGTGGAGGTGCGGAAGACGTCCCTGAGACCGGTCTGTGCGTCGCGCATGAGCTGTGTAAGAGCCGGACCTCGGTGGCCAACGACGGCTCTCACCTGGGCACGGAGTACGTCCGGATGAACTTCGGTAGGGCCGGGGAGGAAAAACCGGCCGAAGGGTGGAACATCCTCGGATGGTGGCGGCTCCACTTCTTCTCTCCTCACAGCGTGGTGCGATCGGGGTCGGGACGGGGCCGGCGCACGTGCGTCGCCGTCCCGCCGAATCCGACCGGCGCAAGATAACGTGTGCAGCCGGAGCGGAAAGGTCTACGGGCTCACCTGCATTCGTGGCTCTCATCGGTCTAGGGGTCGGATGGCACACCCCACGGCCGAATCTTTACCGATGCCCAGGATGACGGTATCGTCGTGCCGGAACAACAACGAGACCCGGGCCAAGCCATGAATCTTAGCGGTGCACAAGGCGATACTCATTCGAGCACGGCTCCCCTAGTATGGCGGTGAGGCCCCATGTCGTTGAAAGATCGTTACCTGGCGGCCCTGGACTTCAGTTCCTATGTGCAGTCGGTCGAGGAAAACAAACAGCTTTGGCACGCAATCTACGAACGGGCTGCGATCTCCCCCGAGATCCTCGAGGAGGCTCGCATGATTCCGGGCACTTGGCACCTCCTGGTGATCTCCGCGGACTGGTGCGGAGATGCCGTGAACTCGATTCCGGTACTCGCCCGCCTAGCTGAGGAGGTCCCCGGCTTCGAGCTTCGCGTGCTGTCGGTGGAAGAAAACCCTGACCTGATGGATACCCACCTGACCAACGGGAAGAGTCGGTCCGTTCCGGTGGTGCTCTTGCTGGACGACGACTTCAAGGAGCACGGTTGGTGGGGACCCAGGCCGCGTCCTCTACAGAGGTGGGTGTTAGAGGAGGGTCTTTCCCTCCCTTCTGCCGAACGCTACAAGCGTGTCCGGCGCTACTACGCAAGGGACCGGGGTCGGACCATGTTACGAGAACTCTTCAGCCTGATGGCACCCACCGCTCAAGGTTAGGCGTCCCGGACGCAAGTGCGCCCCTGCCCCCTCCGTCCCGAGGTAGGCGAAGCCGATCGCATTGCCTACGCAATGGCTGGCGAAGCATCCCGGACACAACACGGTTACGAAGTGCAGTGATCGTCAATCTCCTAGCACGTGCGAGAAGATCAACGGCGCCACGATCGACGCATCGGACTGAATGTGGAAGCGAGGTGTGTCCGAGGCCAGCTTTCCCCACGTGATCTTCTCATTCGGTGGCGCGCCGGAGTAGCCTCCATACGAGGCCGGAGCATCGGTGACCTGAGCGAAGTATCCCCAGACCGGAGCCTCTCTCTTCAGGTCCTGGAGGATGCACGGCACGGCGCAGATCGCGAAGTCGCCGGCGATCCCCCCACCGATCTGGAAGAAGCCCACCGAGGGCCCACCCTCGGCGGCTCCGTCGCTCGACAAGTACCACTCGATGAGATCCGCAAACTGCTCCGTCCCGGACTTCACGCACTGATGGTGGGGCAAGACACCCATCATGACGTTTGCCGTGAAGATGTTCCCCGTGGTCGAGTCTTCCCACCCCGGAGCATAGACGGGAATGTTCGCGTCCATGGCCGCGAGCACCCACGAATCCGCCGGATCGATCTGGTAGTGCTCGGACAAGGCGCCACCGCGGAGGGTGTCGAAGAGGAACTCCGAGGGGAATTTTCGCTCGCCCGCATGGCACGCCCTCCTCCACTGCTCCAAGAGTCGCTCCTCCACATGGTCCATGACGTTCTCGGGGATGCACGTGTCGTTAACACGGTTCATTCCTCGCCTGTAGAGCTCGGCGTCCTTCTCCGCGCTCAACGCCCTCCAATCGTCAACGGCCTCATACTCGTCGTGTGCCAAGAGATTAAAGACGTCTTCTTCCAGGTTCGCTCCCGTGCAGGAGATGGCGTGCACCTTCCCCTCGCGGATCATACGGGCGAGGCTCACGCCGAGTTCGCCAGTGGACATGGCTCCCGCGAGTGCCACCAACATCTTGCCTCCGGCCGTCACGTGCGCATCGTACGCAACTGCCGCCGCCAAGGTCTCCCGGGCGTTGAAGTGTCGGAAGTGCCGCGCCATGAACTGCCGGATATGAACCATCCGCAACCCTCCGTCCGGTTGGCTTCCACAAGATCTTCTGGACTCCCGCTCGGTGAAGCTTGTATGGTTTAGCCGGGTGCGAAACTCACTCAAGGGTGATCAGGTGCTTGCACTCGTCGCAGTCATTGGAATTCTCGCCATGCTGTCGCTGGTCGCGGCTTCCGTGGCGTACTTGACCCTACCCCGCGGACACATGTGCCCGCGCTGCGGGAGGGCCACGAGCGCCGTCGTACTTCGAAGGCCGTTGCGCCCCCTTTCACGATGGATCCATTGGCGCTGGTGCTTCCGGTGCGGGTGGGAAGGACCCGGAAGAAGGGGATTGCAGGTGGACACCGTCAAACGACCGGCTCGCCATCGCTCACGATGAACTCAGTCTTGGCCTCCGACACACCCACCTTCTATGGCTCGGACTAAGGATGCGGGGAATCAACCGGTTCTTCGCCAGCTCACCGTTTGGGTTCCAGGCCTCGATCCGCGGATGAAGCCCCCACCACGTCTGTGGCGGGGCTCCAGCCAGGTGCCGAGCGGACCGAGAGCGTCGGGCAAGCGATCCCATCGCGCCTCGCGTGGGTCGCTTCGAGGGCCCGACGATGGTCCACGGTGACCACCCCCACGCCGTTTCCGGAGGGAGCTAGCAGGCCGTGGAAGAAGTGGCCCGCCGGGGAGCCGGTTGTACAAGCAG
>CAZNEI010000038.1:0-23172 GCA_964572045.1 uncultured Gemmatimonadaceae bacterium | reverse complement strand
GGTAACGTATATAAGTGGTCATGTCAATAAGATGGATGTACCCAGACATGGCTACTCACATCCGCGCACGAATCCCTGTAACTTCCCATCCACCAAGGAGTTACCGCGCTAAAGGACCCAAATCCCCGTCGAACTTCGGCCTAAGGTCCCGAGTCGGGACATCGGACGCAAGGATGCTCCGACCCATCGGAGCGTAAGGCGTATGGCGATCCCCAGCGGTCGCTCGCGATCTGGCCGGAGACGCAAGCTCGGGGAGAAGACGCCGCGGCCCGCGTGGCAGTCAAAGGGTGGAGAGGGTCTCGGCCAGCGTTCGGACCCGGGCCCGGACGGCCGGGCCGTCGGCGGCGTCTTCAGCGAGAAGCACCGCATAGGCCGCCAGCTCCGCGAGCTCCATGCGGTAGAGCGCTGTCTCCACGTCGGGTCCGACCGTCACGGCTCCATGACTGAGGAGCAGCACGACGCCTGCTTCCGTCCGGCTTGGCCCGGCGGTGCCGTCTTGGCGCGTGCCGGCGCCCAGGACGTGCTCGCCGCCACTGCCCGCCCCGTCCGGCCTGACCGCCGCCCCGACGGCCCACCCCAGCTCCGGGCTGCCGCTCGGAAGCACCTCGACCGTGGCCCAGGACCCCGTGGCCAGCACGACCTCGGGGAGCCACTCGACCACCTGGTCGCCGCGCAGAGCCACGGCCGTGAGCGCGGGCGCGTGAGCGTGCACCACGGCTCCAACGGCCGGATTCGCCCGGTAGCAGGCCCGGTGCAGGGGAAGCTCGCTGGACGCGTCCGCCGCAGCGTCCACGTCGTCGTCGCTGACCACCACGAGATCGGAATGCGCGAGCCTTCCCTTATGGGTGCCCGCTCGGGTGATGAGGATGCGGCCCCCGGCGAGGCGGCCGGACACGTTGCCCGCCACGCCGGCGATGAGCCCCTGGCGGTGGAGTTCTCGCCCGGCGAAACAGATGCGGGCGGCCAGGTCGACGCTCACGGTGCGGGCTCCCCGCCGCCTGCCCAGCGCCCGGCCCGCGCCGCTTCGGCCTCTCGCACGGCCCCGGCCAGGGCTTGGGGAAGGGGGTGGGCATGCACGCCGCGCTCCGTGACGATGCCGGAGAGAAGCTCCGCGGGTGTGATGTCGAACGCAGGGCTCCAAACGTGGGCTCCCGGTGCCACGGTCGTCCGACCGAAACCGTGAGAGACCTCTTCGGGCTCGCGAAGCTCGATCGAGATATCAGAGCCCGTGGGGGTCGCTAGGTCCACCGTCGATGTCGGGGCCAGCACCCAGAAGGGGACTTCATGATGACGGGCGAGGACGGCGAGCGCATAAGTTCCTACCTTGTTGGCAACGTCGCCGTTCGCGGCGATCCGGTCGGCTCCCACGAGCACCACGTCGGGGCGGCGCGCTCCGAATAGCGCGCCCGCCATGTTGTCCGTGATGACGGTGACGTCGATACCGGCGCGACCGAGCTCCCAGGCGGTCAGCCGGCTCCCCTGCAGGAGCGGACGCGTCTCGCTGGAGAAGACCGTGAGCGTGCGGCCCGCGTCGTGGGCCAGGTACAGGGGGGCCAGAGCCGTTCCGATCCCGCCGGTGGCCAGAGCCCCGGCATTGCAGTGCGTGAGGACCGACGCCCCCTCGTCGAGGAGCGGAAGGGAGTGCTCCCCGATCCGCCGGCAGGTCGCGGCATCCTCTTCGAGGATCCTGGCGGCCTCGGCGCGAAGAGCCCGGGCCAGTTCCCGGGGGTCTTCCCACGAGCTTCTCCCTGCGACCGCTGCCATTCGCTCCAGGGCCCATGCGAGGTTCACGGCAGTGGGGCGGGCCCCGGCGAGCCGGCGGCACCACTCTGCGACATCGTGGGGTGTTGGAGGCGCGTCGGTTCGAGCGGCCCCGGCCGAGGCCAGCGCCGCCACGCCCATCGCCGCCGTGATCCCGATCAGGGGAGCGCCGCGCACCCTCAAGCTCCTGATCGCTTCGCGCACGTCTTCGAGCGTCCGGAGCTCCCGATACACCTCCGAGCCCGGGAGCTCGGTCTGATCAAGAACGATCACTCCGGCTCGGTCGTCGGTCCAACGGATCGTGGGGAGCGGGCCCAGCGGGCTGCCGGTGTGGGCGTGCGGGTTCATGGCGCCTCGACGGACCCCCGTTCGGCTCGGCCTGCCGCGCTTCCGGGCCTCACCCTCGGCAGATCCGGGTCACGTAGTCCTCCGAAAGCACCCGGTCCATGACCTCGACGACCCGGGCGGCGTCGAATCGATCGAACACGAGGGGTGGCTTGATCTTGATGACGTTGTGATGCGAGCCGTCGGTGCTCAGGAGGATCCCGTGATCCTTCATCCGCTCGACCACGTACGTGGCGATCCCTCCGTGTGGGATCCGGCGGTCGCGGTCCGAAACGAACTCCACGCCGAGGAACAGGCCGCGGCCGCGCACGTCTCCGACCGCCGGGTGCCGAGCTTCGAGCGCTAGAAGCCGCTCACGCATCTGGCTGCCGACCTTGAGGGCGTGTCCCTGAAGCCCCTCATCGGAGATCACTTGGAGCACCGCCAGGCCGACGGCGCCCGAGACCGGATTGCCCCCGAACGTGTTGAAGTACTCCATTCCGCTGGCGAAGCTCCGTGCGATCTCGGGGGTTGTGACGACCGCGCCCATCGGATGCCCGTTTCCCATGGGCTTGCCCAGGGTGACGATGTCGGGCACGACGCCCTGCGTCTCGAAGCCCCAGAAATGGCTCCCCACTCGTCCGAAGCCCACCTGCACCTCGTCGCAGATGCAGAGCCCGCCGGCCCGGCGCACCAGGGCGTAGGCGGCCTCCAGATATCCGGGCGGAGGCTCGATCTGCCCGCCGCAGGAGATCAGGCTCTCGGAGATGAACGCGGCCGGCCCCGCCGATCTCCGATGCGCCTCGGCGATCGCCGGCTCGAGCAGGGCCGCATAGCGCCGGCCCCGCTCCGGATCCGGCCTGCGGAAGCGTCCCCGGTAATCGTCCGGGAGGGCGACGGGGTGGACGTGCGGCGCGGCGCCCTCGCCCCCCGGGCCGTCGAACTTGTAGGGGCTCGCCGCGATGGCGGCTGCGGTGTTTCCGTGGTAGGCGCCCTCGACGACGATCAAGTGGTCGCGTCCTGTGTGGGCGCGGGCGAGGCGAAACGCCAGCTCGTTCGCCTCGCTGCCCGAGTTGACCAGAAAGCACACGGAGAGCGGGTCGGGGAAGGTGGCGGTGAGGCGCTGGCAGTAGCGACCGAGGGTCTCGTGTAGGTAACGCGTGTTGGTGTTGAGGACGCCCATCTGCCTGCGGGCCGCCTCGACCACCCGGGGATGGCAGTGGCCCACGTGGCAGACGTTGTTCACGCAGTCGAGGTAGGCTTGTCCGTCTGCGTCGATCAGGTTCTGCTTCCATCCCCGAACGACCTGAAGCGGATCTCGGTAGGAGAGCCGGAGGGAGGGGGCGAGATGCTTGCGGCGGAGCTCTACGACGTCGCGACGAGGCAGAACCGGCCGGTACGAGGCACCCTCGGGCAGATCGAGCAGGATCCCCGGGTCCGGCGAAAAGCTCAGCCAGGCATCCCTTTGGCTGGGCGGCGCGACACCCGGAAAGTCGCCCTCGATGTCCAAGAGGTCGGTGATCAGCTGAAAATGCAGGTGCGGGGGCCAGTTGCCGTTCTCGGCGAGGCTGCCGAGCCGGCCGATCCGCTGGCCGCGTGGGACCCGCTGGCCCACCTCAAGCTCTTCCAGCGTCCGGGCATCGAGGTGCCCGTAGAGTGTGTAGAAGCACCCTCCCTCTCCCGTCTCGTGCTCGAGGACGACGGTGGGGCCGTAGTCGAGCCGCTCCGAGTTGTCGCGAGCGCTGTGCACGCGGCCACCGAATGGCGCGAGAACGGGGCTCCCCGCAGGCAGGAAGATGTCGATGCCGGCATGCACGGTTCTTCGCTCCGGACGCTCGCCGACGGGCCGCTCATAGCTCTCCGATGCGTAGCAGAGGCGCGGCTCGGCGTATCGGCCGATTCCGACCGAAGCGCCGGCCTCCTCCAATTGGCAGCGGAGGCGCTCGGCGAACGCCTCGGAATCGAGCATCCGGTCGAGGTCGTCGATCTCGTGACTGGCGACGCTGAGATCCAGGATCTCCGCCTCCTCCAAGCTCTCCCGGACGACCGGACCGGCTTCGGATCGACGAGAGCCGATCCAGCGCACGACCTCGTGGTGACGAGGGCACGGCTCGAACTCGCACGCGTCACGCAAGAGGCTGCGCGCGAGCCTGGGATGAGTCTGGTCGAGAGCGGCGATCGCCGTCCAAGCCGGTGCCTCGCTGATGCTCAGGTACGAGTCGTGCGAGCCCGGCCGTCCGGCTCGCCTGGACGCGGAGACGCTGACGCTCACGCCCAGGCGGGCCCGGACGAGCGGGAACAGAACCTCCAGCTCCGCCTCCGTCAGCGGGCGAGCGCGATGGTAGCCGCGGACGACGGAGATCATCGCCGTCACGGGGTCCGACGTCCCCAGAAGCCCGTACGCGGCGGCGATCGCCAGATCGCAAATCGTGGCGTTCTCGTGGATGTCGCCGAAGTCCAGAAGCCCCACGACGCGCCGACCCTCGAGTGAGGCGGGGCTCACGAGGACATTGCAGTCATTGGCGTCGTTGTGGATCACGCTTCTCGGCAACTCGGGCAGGAGGGGCGCCGCGGCGCGAAACTCGGCTCCGATGCGTTCGACGCCTCTCCGGCGCTCGGGGTCCCGGATATGCGGGACGTGCGTCGCGATGACCTCGTCGGCGCGCGCCAGGTCCCACTGGAATCCCTCACGGGCGGCGAAGGGACGCCTGAAGTCCGCCAGCGCGACGTCGAGCCGCCCCATCATTTCTCCCAGGGACTCGAGAAGCGGGGCAGTCCGGGGATGGACGGTCTCGAGAGCCTCACCGGGGACGTAGGTGAGGAGCCGGATCCAGTGCTTGGCTTCGTCGCCCCCGAGCACGACGAAATCGCCGTCTCCAGCGGTGGGCGGCACCACTCTCGGGAGGCCGACCCCGATCTGCCGAGCTGCCAGGAACGCCAGGAGCTCGTTCTGGAGCGCCAGCAGGTGAGGCGGTTCATCGGGATTGGCGATCTTCAGGACGAACGCATCCCCGGCCTCCGACACGACGCGGAAGTTCTGATCGCGCTCGCTGGGCAGGGGTTCGAGCTCACCCGCGAGCCCGAAGTGGGACCGGAGGATCTCGAGAGCCTCCGGCTCGGTCAAACGTGGGCGTCGGTCCAAACGTAGCTGGCTCACGGCGGGAGAAGGTATCGGTGACCCCGCCGCTTTGCCATGACGGCGGGTGGCTCCCCAGCTCCCCGCCGGCCGATCCGGGGCTCGAATTGGTGTCCACGCCTCGACGCCCGGGCTCCTCGGAGGGCGAGGGCCTCCGACGGCCGGCCGGCCCTTCCGCGAGCCGGCGATCTGGACGCGACCTCATGTCCATACGATCGTATCATCCGCGGCCGCCGCTCCCCGGACTCTCGTAGAATCGAGTTCCGTGCGCCGGGATCTCATACGAACGTTTGCATCAATCACGGAACTGGCATGATGGGCACCTTATCGACGATTGACACGTCGCCGTTGACGAGCGCGGATTCGGACACGCGGACGCGGCTTCTCGACGCAGGACGTCGGGTCTTCGCGCGGCGCGGCTACGAGGGAGCCTCCGTACGGGCGATCACCCGCGAGGCGGAGGCGAACCTAGGGGCCGTGACCTATCACTTTGGGAGCAAGCGAGCGTTGTACGAGGCGGTGGTCGACCGAACTCTCGCTCCGCTCAGGGACCGTGTCACCGAAGCTGCGGCGTCGTCCCGAACACCGCTCGACGGCGTCTTGGGCGTCGTTAGGGCCTTTTTCGCCCATCTCGGCGAGAACCCGGAGATGCCCAACTTCATGCTCCAGCAGGTCACGTCGGGGGTGGAGCCGATCGAGCCGGTCCAGCGCACGATGCAGCACGTCATCGGAACGCTCTCAGCGCTCCTTTTGGGGGGACAGAGGGACGGCAGCATCCGGGAGTCGGATCGGCTGCTCACCGTGATCGGCATCATCGCCCTGCCGGTCCACCTCACCCTTGCGGGTCGGCTCTTGTCGAAGGCGGGCGGGATCTCCGGAGGCGTGCCGGCGCGTCTGGCGGAGGAGCACGCCGTGCAGTTCGTGGAACGGGCGCTCAGCGTCAAGGAGGCACAATGAGAGCGCGGCAACGTCCCGTCCCCGGCGGGCCCGGGTTGAGGAATACGCTGGTGAGCCTGCTCCTGTTCGCAGCGCCAGGACTCTTTCGGCCTGCTCCGGGTTCGGGCGCGCAAGCGGCACGGGAGGCCGACGTCGCCGACAGCCTGGTGACCCTCTCCCGAGCTGTGGCGCTCACGCTGGAGTCGCATCCGCTGCTCTTGGGCGGAGACGCCCGCCTCAGGGCGGCCGAGGAGGACCGCAGGGCGAGCGTCGCCGACCGCTTCCCGTCCCTCAGCCTTCGAGCTACCGCGATCCAGTTTGAGGAGCCGATGGTCGTCACTCCCATCCACAGCTTCGATCCCTCCAACATTCCTCCCTTCGACGAAACGCTCTTCCAAGCGAGCGCCCTGGTCGACCACACCCTCTACGACGGCGGGG
Source organism: uncultured Gemmatimonadaceae bacterium (assembly GCA_964572045.1). Taxonomy (GTDB): domain Bacteria; phylum Gemmatimonadota; class Gemmatimonadetes; order Longimicrobiales; family Gaopeijiaceae; genus CBDCKR01. The sequence continues at coordinate 16,577 of CAZNEI010000038.1, read as the reverse complement.
CGAGGGGTGCTCGCATCTCCATGTCCGAGGCGCACGCGAGGGCGGCGGGGTGGGACCTCCATTCGGTCCGGCAGGAGCTCATCGCCCAGGTTTCCCAGAGCTATCTGCGTGTCCTCCTGGCTCGCGATCAGCTGGAGGCCCACGACCGTCAGATCGCGGCGCTCGAGTCGGAGCTCACGCGGGTCCGGGACCTGCTGTCCGCGGGCAGAGCCGCCCGGGTGGAGGTTCTTCGGGCCGAGGCCGCCCTCGCCGACGCCCGCGCTGCCCGCGTGAGGACGGAGACGATACGGCGGGTGGCGGAGGGCGACCTGAGCCGGCTCATGGGCCTCCCGCGCGAATCGATCGGCCGAATCGAGCTGAGGAAGGTCACCCTCACATCCAGGGGGACCCCCGATCGAGCCGGGCTCTTCCGGCGGTCCTTGGAGGCCAATGCCGCGGTCGGACGGGCGACCCACCGCCTGACCTCCGCCGAGGCCGTCGTCGACGTGGCCCGCGGGGCGCGAAGGCCGAGCGTGAGCCTGCAGGCCGCCTGGGTGGACCGGGGCAGCCTCGACGGGAACTTCGCGGCCGAGTGGAACGTGGGCCTCGCCGTCTCGGTTCCGGTCTTTGCGGCCGGCCGGCTGCACCGCGGGGTCGCGAGGGCCGAGGCCCTCCGTGACGCTTCCAGAGAGAACCTCCGCCTCGCTGAGCTCGGGGCGGCGGCGGGGGTCGACCTTGCGCTGGCGGCTCTGGACGAGGCCGGGGCCCGCGCGACGAGCCTTCGCATTGCGGTAAACCGCTCGGCGGAGGTGGCTCGCATCGAACGGCTTCGACTCGACGCCGGCACCGGCGTGCAGGCCGACTATCTGCAGGCCGAGGCGACACTCCTCTCGCTGAGTGTGGCGCTCAGCGAGGCCGAACATGGCGCCGTGCTGGCCCGGATCCGGCTCGCCAGGGTGGTGGGCGAGCTCGACGCAGCGTGGCTCGACGAGAATCTCGGAGGTGCATCGTGACGAGGCGCAGACCCCCTCGGCCGGTCCTGGCACTCATCGGGCTCGCCCTCGCGGCCTCCGTCCTCTGGTTTGGATTCCTGCGCCGCGGGGGGACAGGGGACGGGCTCACGGCCTTCGGGACAGTGGAGGCCACGGAGGGGCAGCTCGCCTTCCAGGCGGCGGGACGAATCGAGAGCATTGACGTGCGGGAGGGCGATCGAGTTTCGGCGGGTCGGGAGCTCGCCGTCCTCGACCGCTCCGAGCTCGACGCACGACGCGCCCAGCTGGTGGCGCAGCTCGCCGCTGCCCGCGCCGGGTTGGAGGAGCTTCGGAGCGGATTCCGCGAGGAGGAGATCGCCCAGGCTCGTGCGGGCCTGAGAGGCGCCGAGGAGCGGGTGCACGACGCCGACCGCGACCTGGAGCGGACCCGGTTGCTGCACGAAGGCGGAGCGGTCAGCCAGGAGGCGCTCGACAAGAGCGAGCTGGCGCTGAGCCTCGCCCGCATCCAGGCCGACGAGCGGAGACAGGCGCTGAGGCTGTTGGAAGCGGGACCGCGCCCCGAGAGGGTGGAGGGGCAGGCCGCGCAGGTGGCAGCGGCCGAAGCCGGCATCCAAGTCGTCGACGCCGCGCTCTCGTTCGCGACGATCACCGCCCCGTTCGACGGAGTGGTGGCCGTGAGGCATCGGGAGCCGGGAGAGACGGCCCCCCCGGGGGCGCCGGTCCTCACGCTGATGAACCCAGACGACCGCTGGGTACGGATCTACGTTCGAGAAGATCGGATCGGTCGGGTTGCGCTCGGACAGCGGGCCACGATCAGCTCCGACAGCTATCCCGATCGGCGCTACGAGGGTCGCGTGACCCTCATCGCCTCCGAGGCCGAGTTCACACCCAAGAACGTCCAGACTCCCGAGGAGCGGGTGAAGCTCGTCTACGCGGTCAAGGTTCAGATCGTAGATGACGAGGCCTTCGAGCTGAAGCCGGGCATGCCGGCCGACGTGCGGCTGGACGAGGGGGGCGAGGCCCGGTGAGTGCGACCGACGAGGTGGCCGGGCCCGCGGGCTGGGAGCCCACAGGAGGGTGGGCCGTCCGGACAAAGAGCCTGACCCGGACCTTCGGGCCGGTCCGAGCCGTGGACCGCCTGACGATCGAGGTCGCCGCGGGCGAACTCTTCGGGCTCGTAGGGCCCGACGGCGCCGGGAAGACGACGACGCTGCGGATGCTGGCGGGCGTGCTCCCTCCTTCGAGCGGCCGAGCCCGGGTGTGCGGCACCGATGTCGCTCAGGATCCCGAGGCGGCCAAGGGCCAGATCGCCTACATGCCGCAGCTCTTCGGCCTCTACCATGACCTCACGGTGCGCGAGAACCTCGACTTCTACGCCGACCTGTTCGACGTGCCCCGCGCCGAACGCCCCGGAAGGCTCCGGAGACTTTACGACTTCAGCGGGCTCCGCTCCTTCAGCGATCGCCGGGCCGGAGCGCTGTCGGGCGGGATGAAGCAGAAGCTCGGCCTCTCGTGTGCGCTGATTCACCGCCCGAGCCTTCTCCTGCTCGACGAGCCGACGTTCGGCGTGGATCCCGTATCGCGCCGCGATCTCTGGCTGATCATCCACGAGATGGTGGACGAGGGTGTGACGGTCGTGGTGAGCACGGCCTACATGGACGAGGCGGAGCGGTTCGACCGGCTGGCCCTGCTTCAGGCGGGAAGGTGTCTGGCGGTGGCCGCGCCCGACGCGCTTCGGTTGGGGCTGGTCGGTCGCCTCTTGGCGGTCCGGGTCCGGGAAGGTCCGAGGTCGGCCCGGGACCTCCTGGACACCGTGCCCCAGGTTGTCCGCGCCTCCGTCTTCGGGGACCGACTGCACCTCGTCGTGGAGGACGCGGTCGCGCAAGCCTCGGCGGTCCGTGCCGTGCTCGAATCGGCGGGCTTCTCCGACGTGTCGGTGGAGGCCATCGGAGAGCCGTCGCTCGAGGATGTCTTCATGGACCGGGTGGGACCGACGGGGAGAGGCATCGATGGGCGGGACTGAGCGGGCCCGAGATGCGCGGCGCCATGAGGATGCGGTCGTCGCAGACCGTCTCACGCGGCGCTTCGGGGACTTCGTGGCCGTCGACGGGGTGTCGTTTCGGGTGCGCAGGGGGGAGATCTTCGGCTTCCTCGGACCCAACGGGGCCGGCAAGACGACGACGATCAAGATGCTCACCGGGCTCATCCCCCCCACGTCGGGAGAGGGGCGGGTGGCCGGACTGGACGTGGCCACCGAGCGGTCGGCGATCAAGCGTCGCATCGGCTACATGTCGCAGCTCTTCTCCCTCTACTCCGACCTGACGGTGGACGAGAACATCGGATTCTTCTCACGCCTCTACGGCGTGGCCCGGGAGAGGCGCCGGGAGAGGGCTGACTGGGTCGTGGATATGGCGGGCCTTGCCGAGCAGCGTCAGCGCCTGACGGGCCAGCTCCCGCTGGGGTGGAAGCAGAGGCTTGCTTTGGGCTGCGCGGTTCTCCACGAGCCCTCGATCCTATTCCTGGACGAGCCCACGTCGGGGGTGGATCCGATGTCCCGCAGAGCCTTCTGGGACCTGATCCACCGGCTCGGAGAGGACGGGACCACGGTCTTCGTCACGACGCACTACATGGAAGAGGCGGAGTACTGCCACCGGTTGGCCCTCATGAATCGCGGGCGCCTCATCGCCCTCGACGAGCCGGCGGGACTCAGGCAGGCCATGCAGCTGCCGCTCTTCGAGGTGCATACGGAGGAGCCGGCGGTCGCGGTGCGGGTTCTGGAGCGCGCTCGGGGGATCATCGACGCCGCGCTCTACGGACGCGCCCTTCATGTGACGACCGAGACCGAGGCGGGGGCCCGCGACCGCATCCGCTCCAGTCTGGCGCAGGCGAAGCTCGGAGTGAGGGCGGTGAGGCGGATCGAGCCGTCGCTCGAGGACGTGTTCGTCGCGAGGGTGCGCGACGAGGGTGGAGCCAGATCCGGGTGAGCAGGATCAGCCGGTCCCGGCTCAGGGCGGTGGCGCGCAAGGAGGTCCTGCATCTCCGTCGCGATCCCCGCAGCCTCGCCCTGGCCTTCCTCATGCCGGCTCTCCTCGTCGTCCTGTTCGGGTACGCCATCACGTGGGACGTCGACGACATCGGCACCGTCGTTCTCGATCAGGACAGATCGGCCCGAAGCCGTGAGCTCCTCGATGCCTTCGAGTCGTCTGGCTACTTCACGATCTTGCGGCAGCTCAGGCGTCATTCGGAGGTGGAGGAGGCGCTCGACCGGGGAGTGGCCCTCGCCGCCGTCGTCATCCCGCCCGACTTCGCGCGCGATCTCGACGCCGGGCGTTCCGCCCAGCTCCAGGTCCTCGTCGACGGCGGCGACGCCAACACGGCGACCATCGCCTTGGGATACGCGCAGGGCATCGTCCGCTCGTTCTCGACGAGGATTCTCCTGGCGGGGGGCGAGCCGGAGCCGCTTGTCCGCGCGGAGACCCGCGTGTGGTACAACGAGGAGCTGGTGAGCAGAAACATGATCGTGCCGGGGCTCGTGGCGGTCATCATGATGATCATCGCCGCCATGCTCACCTCGCTCACGATCGCTCGGGAGTGGGAGCGAGGGACGATGGAGCAGCTCGTGTCCACGCCCGTCCATCGGCTGGAGGTGGTCGTGGGCAAGCTCCTCCCCTACGTGGCGATCGGGATCGTCGACGTCGTGCTGGTCAGCCTCATCGGGGTGTTCCTGTTCGGGGTTCCGTTTCGCGGAAGCGCCGGTCTCCTGATGGCGCTCTCCCTCGCCTTCATCGTCGGGGCCTCGGGGCTCGGAATGTTCATCTCGGCCGTGGCCCGCTCGCAGCTTCTCGCCACGCAGATGGCGCTGATTCTCACCTTTCTGCCGGCGTTCCTGCTCTCGGGCTTCATGTTCAGCATCGACGTCATGCCCCCGCTGCTCCAGGCCGTCACGTACCTGATTCCGGCCCGCTACTTCCTGGTGGTGACCCGCGGGGTGTTCCTCAAGGGGACCGGCGCCGAAGTCTTGGCCGTTGAGGGTCTGCTCATGATCGCCTTCGCCGCCCTCGGCATCGCCGCGGCCACGTGGGCGTTCCGGAAGGAGGTTCGATGAGTGCGGCGAGGGTCAGGCTCGAGCGGGTGTTCGGCGTTCTGGCCAAGGAGTTCCGCCAGACCTTCCGTGACCCGCGCATGGCCCGCGTGATCTTCATCGCTCCCATGATCCAGCTGGTGGCGTTCGGCTACGCCGTCTCGACGGACCTCGACCGGACGCCGACCTTCGTGGTGGATCACGACAACACGAGGGAGTCACGGGAACTCCTGTCCGCGCTGACGGCCCCCGGACACTTCGAGGTCGTCGGGCGATCGGACGATCCCCGAGACCTCGTGCGCGCTCTGGACGACGGAGACGCCGTGCTCGGAATCGAAATCCCGCGCGGATACTCGGAAGCGTGGCTGGGGAACCGTGGAGCTCGGATCCAGGTCCTCCTCGACGGGACCAACTCCAATACCGCCAGCGTCGCCCAGGCCTACGTGACGCGCATCATCGAGGGCCGTGTGGTGGAGCGGAGAATGACGGGACTGCCGCCGCCCGTGGACCTGCGGGAGAGGGCCTGGTACAATCCGGAGCTGACCAGCCGCAACTACAACGTGCCGGCGGTGGTCGGGACCCTCATCATGCTGGTGTGCCTCCTGCTCACCTCGCTCGCCGTCGTTCGGGAGCGGGAGATCGGCACCCTGGAGCAGCTCAAGGTCAGCCCCCTCAGCGCGGGCGAGCTCATCGTCGGAAAGACGGTGCCCTTCGGGATCATAGGGATCGGAGACCTCGTCCTCGTCACGACGGTGGCCGTGCTCTGGTTCGAGATCCCTCTCCGCGGCAACCTCCTCCTCCTCCTCTTCGCCAGCCTCCTCTACGTGATGGCAGGCCTCGGTATCGGGCTGCTCGTCTCCACCGTCTCCAGAACGCAGCAGGAGGCCTTCATGGCCACGTTCCTGGTGTTCATGCCGGCGCTGCTGCTGTCGGGGTTCATGTTCCCGGTTTCCAGCATGCCCGAAGTCTTCCAGCACCTCACGATTCTGAACCCCGTGCGGCACTACCTCGAGATCGTCAGGGCCATCTTCCTCAAGGGGACCGGCATCGAGGTTCTCTGGCGGCAGTGCGTGGCTCTCCTGGCCCTGGCCTTGGGCCTCTTGACGCTGGCGACGCTGCGGTTCCGGCGAGAGGTCGTCTAAGGTGCGAGCGTTCCGCCGGAGCCCCGGGGTGCATGATCGGATGCCGATGGCCACGGGGCCGGTGACGACCGTTGGGATCGGTCCCCGGTCATGGTCCGGCGGCCCGTCCGGCGTGGTGGTCCCATCGTGCGCACGGCCGGCCTCCGGTTCCGCGGATCCGCTCGGGGCCCGTCGGGGCTCGAGGAGGCTCGCCTGGAGCGGGGCTCGGCTGTAGCTTACCCTCCCTGGTGGACGGAGGGGCCACCGGTTCTTCTCCCGTATTCCTCACGCAAGGGGGTAGGCTCCATGAGCGACGTCGAGATCATCGGCACTCCGGAGCGCTCGGTTTCCAGGCGAAGGTTCATCATGGGGGTCATCGCCACGGGCGCCACTGCTTCCTCGGCGGGTTACCTCTTCAGGGGGCCGAGGCCGCTCCTGGGAGCCCTTCCGGTGCAGGGATCCGTCGAACAGCTCGTGACGCTGAACGTCAACGGCCAGCAGCGTCGGGTCGACGTGCTGAAGCAGGAGACGTTGGCGATGACGCTCCGCTACAAGCTCGGACTCACCGGGACCAAACTCGGGTGCGATCGGGCCGAGTGCGGAGCGTGCACGGTGTTGATCGACGGCGTGCCGAGCTACTCGTGCTCCGTTCTGACACACACGGTTCGCACGCAGGAGATCACGACGATCGAAGGGCTGGAGAGCGCCGACGGAACGCTCCATCCGGTCCAACAGGGAGTGCTCGACGAGGGTGGTTTTCAGTGCGCTTTCTGCGCACCCGGCTTCATCATGAGCATGGTGGCCATGCTCGAGGCCAACCCGAACCCCACGCGGGAGGACGCGGCTCAGGCCCTCTCCGGCAACCTCTGCCGCTGCGCCGACTACAACAAGATCCTGGAATCCGCAATGCGGGCTGCCGAGTACGCCCGGCAGAGGGCGTAAGGGGGCATCATGGCTGAGAGACTCGTAGGACAGGACATCACGCCCGACGATCTTCACGCGAAGATCACGGGCCGGGCCAAGTACGCGGAGGACTTCAAGGTCGACGGGATGGTGTTCGCCAAGCTCCTCCTGAGCCCGATGCCGCACTGCCGCGTTCGGCGCATCGACGCTAGCGCAGCGCTCGCGATGGAGGGGGTCATCGACATCCTCACCGCCGCCGACATCCCGGCCACCGACGCTCCGGGCGAGGCGTGCCTGACGATGGAGCCCCACTACGAGGGCGAGCCCGTTCTCGCGGTGGCGGCGGTGGACGAGACGACGGCCGCCGACGCCATCGAGGCGATCCGGGTGGACTTCGAGCCGCTGCCCTTCGTGCTGAACCCGCTCGACAGCCTCAGGCCGAACGGGCCCAACGCGCGCCTCGACGGCAACACGATGGTCGGCCGCGAAATCAGCACGATCAAGTGGACCGAGGAGGACTTCGCCGCCGCTCCCGAGGGCGCGATGCCGATGGGTGAGCCCAGCGCCGAGTGGAGCGTCGGCGACATCGAGTCCGGATTCGGCGAGGCCGACCTGATCCTGGATGAAACGATCGTTCACCAGTCACTGACCCATCACCCGATGGAGCCCCGCACCACGCTGGCCTACTGGCGGAACGGAAAGCTCCACATGCACACCTCCACGCAGAGCCTGGCCAGGACGCACGGGGCGCTGGCCGGCATGCTCGACATGGACCTTGAGGACATCGTCGTTGTCGGCGAGTTCTGCGGAGGTGGCTTCGGGAGCAAGATCGCGGGCAGCGTGCACATGCTGATCCCGGCCTACCTCTCCCGGAAGATCAACCGCCCCGTGATGATGCGCATCAACCGCTACGAGGAGACGTACATCGGAAGGGCCCGGCCGGGCTTCCAGGCGCGGGTGAAGATCGGCTTTCGCGCAGACGGCCGCATCACGGCCATGGACATGTACATTCTGAACGACGGAGGACCGTACGGTCGCTCGGGCGACTACATGTCCGCGGGATCGACGGCCTCGCTCACCTACACGCCGCTCAACCAGCGGCACCGCGGGGTCGGCGTCTACACGAACACCCCCCCCAAGGCGGCGCAGCGCGGCCCGGGTGGTGCGCAGATCATCGGCATGCTCGAGCCTCTCATGGACAAGGCGGCCCGGGAGCTCGGGATCGATCGTCTCGAGCTCAGGCGCCTCAACGCGCCCGACCCCGATGTCCGGTTCGGACCGAACCAGGGCGGGCTCACGAGCGTCTTCGTGAAGGAAGCGATCGACCAGGGGGCCGAGCTCTTCGGATGGGAGGAGCGAACGGCGCGGAGCGGGGAGCGCAACGGATCCAGGGTCACGGGGATCGGGGTCGGCGTGAGCCCGTATACCGCGGGCAGCTCCGGGTTCGACGGACTGTTGGTCATTCGCACCGACGGCAAGGTGTACATCCATCAGGGCGTGGGGAATCTCGGCACCCACTCGGTGGTGGACACGGCGCGCGCGGCCGCGGACGTCCTCGGCGTCTCCTGGGACGATGTCGAGATCCTCTGGGGCGACTCGAGCCGGAACGTGCCGTGGAGCTCGGTGCAGGCCGGGAGCCAGACGACCTTCGCCCACACAAGGGCCAACCACGCGGTGGGCTCTGCCGCCAAGCGCCTCCTCCAGGAGATCGCGGCCCGCGACCTGGGCGGGGCGCCCGGCGACTACGACGTGGCGGACGGGAGGGTCTTCCGGCGTTCGAGCCCGTCGACGGGCATGAGCTTCGCGCAGGCCGCGAGCCGGGCCGTGGAGCTGGGCGGGCGCTACAGCGGGCACGAGGTCGACGAAGACCTCCACGACATGACCAAGGCGGCCGTGGCGAACCTGGCGGGCCAGGGGCTCGTGTCGGCTGCCAGGGACAACTATCCTCGCGAGGGCGGCGTGCAGTCGTGGGTCGTGGGCTTCGCCGAGGTCGAGCTGGACACCGAGACGGGCCAGGTGGACATCAAGAAGTACACGGCCGTCGCCGATTGCGGCACGGTGCTCCATCCACGCAGCCTCGGGGGCCAGATCCTGGGCGGCTCCGTGCAGGGCATGGGCATGGCGATGAGCCAGAAGTGGGTCTTCGACCCGACTTGGGGCGTCGCCTTCGCCAAACGGCTCTATACGGCCCGACCTCCTGGGATCCTCGACGTGCCGATCGACATGGAATGGGCCGCGGTCGACCTTCCCGACCCGCAGAACCCGGTGGGCCCGAAGGGGATCGGGGAGCCACCCGTCGGTGCGGGTTCCGCAGCGCTCACCTCAGCGATCGCGGATGCGCTCGGGGGCCGCTGCCTGTGTCGGACGCCGCTCACGCCCGACGTCATCCTCGCCGAGATAGAGGGCCGTCCGCCGGCGTACGGTCCTCTCGACCTTCACGTCTAGGGGGAGAAACGAATCATGGCGGTCATCAGGGACATGATCCCGGCGTTCGAACTCTTTCAGCCGACGAGCGTCGAGGATGCGATCGCACTCTTGGATCGGTACGGGGAGGACGGATGGGTCCTGTCGGGCGGCTTGGACAGCTTCGACTGGTTCAAGGACCGCATCAAGCGTCCGACTGCGGTCGTCGATCTCGTGAATCTGGACGAGCTCCGGGGAGTGCGATCGAACGGAGACGGCGTGGAGGTCGGGGCCCTGACGACCCTGACCGACGTGGCGACCCAGCCGGAGCTGATGTCGAGCTACGGCGTGCTCGCCGATGCCGCGGCGCGGATCGCGACGCCGCAGATCCGCAACCGCGGCACGCTGGGGGGCAACCTCGTGCAGGACACGCGCTGCTGGTACTACCGGGGCGGATGGCCGTGCTATCGGGCCGGCGGCAACACCTGCTACGCGGCGTCGCCCACGGCGATGAACCGCGAGCACTGCATCATGGGCTCCAGTCGGTGCGTGGCGGTGAACTCGTCGGATACGGCCTCAGCGCTCATCGCACTGGACGCCCAGTGCGTGATCGTGGGGCCGCGCGGAGAGCGCGTGGTGGCCGCCGAGGACTTCTTCATGCGGCCGAGCGTCGACATCGAGCGGATGACGGTGCTGAATCCCGGTGAGCTCTTGACGGCCGTGCGCCTTCCCGCGCGCTGGGCCGGCCAACGCTTCTACTACGAGAAGGTCGAGGACCGCAAAGCGTGGGACTTCGCGCTCATGACGGTCGCCTCCGCGATGCGGATGAACGGCGGGACGATCGAAGAGGCGCGCCTGGCAGTGAACGGGGTCGCTCCCTACCCGGTGCGCCTCACCGAGGCGGAGTCGCTCATTCGGGGACAGGTTCCGTCCGACGATCTGGGGATGCGGGCCGGTGATCTCGCGGTGGCCCGGGCGCAGCCGCTCCGGCACAACGACTTCAAGGTACCATTGATGCGGAATCTGGTCCGACGGGCCGTCCGCGGAGTGGAGGACTAGCCATGGAGCTCTGGCGGAGTGCGGTCAACCCCTGGAATCAAGAGGTCCTGATCGGTGTGTCCTGGGACCTGATGTGGGCGGCGATCATCGTCGGGGCCGCCTTCGTGGCGGCGCACGCCGTATGGGCCCGGTTCCTGGTGCCGGCGGCGGCGGCGGCGGCCGACGACACCAGCTCGGGGCTCCCCAGCCGGATCCTGCGCCACGCCATGTCGGAGCGCGTCTTCCACTGGCTGATGGCGCTGGCGATGCTGGTGCTGCTGGTCACGGCCTTCTTCCCGGTGCTCGGCATCCAGTTCGCGTGGGTGACGATCCACTGGGTCGCCGGCGTGCTCCTCACCGTGATGATCGTCTATCACATCATCCATTCGATCTTCTGGCAGGACTTCTGGGCGATGTGGATCGACCGGGCCGACGTGCGGGCCGGACTGGCCGAGCTGAAGAACGCGTTCGCACGAAACGGCCGGAAGGCTCCCAAGGCCGCGAAGTACCCTGTGGACCACAAGCTCTTCCATCATTCAGCGGGAGTGGCCGGCATCGTGGCGATCGTGACCGGCATACTGATGATGCTGCGGCTCGAAACTCCCTTCTGGGCCGCCAATCCCTACCTGCTCGCCGACGACACCTGGGGCGTGGTCTACGTGCTGCACGGGTTGTCGGGGGTCGCGCTCATCACGCTGACGATCAGCCACATCTACTTCGCCGTCAGGCCGGACAAGTGGTGGATTACGAGATCGATGATCCTCGGCTGGATCCCCCGGAGCCACTTCCTGGAACATCATGATCCGGAGCGCTGGGTCGTGACCGAGGGGGACGAGCCCGGTCCGCGGATTGCGGCCCCGCGGGCCGAAGCGTCGGTCGGAGGGGGAAGCGCAACGTCCGACGCCGGAGCGTCTTCCTGACGTGACAGTCGACGAGCTCAGGCAACACATCGACACGGTCGAGGAGAGCTACGAGTTCTTCCTCGCCTATGCGGCCCAAGGGCTCTTGGGTCATGAGGGCAGCTCCGCCAGCGGGGATCTGCGGGAGTACCTGAAGCGAACGGACGAGGCCCTGGCTGCCCTGACCGGGGGGATGGGGGGAGTCGTCGAGGGGCTGGAGCCCGAGGACGCCTACGGAGACGTCTGCGAGGTCATCCGGCAAGACGCGAACGCCACGCGGTCGGCCGTCCGACTGGTGATCGCCCAGCGGTCGATCAGCTCACAGCTGGTCGACAACCTCAACGCTTCAATCCACTTCCGCGCACTCCTGACCGACCTCTTCCTCTTCGACGAGGTGCTGAAGGCGCGAGCCCGAACCGGGGCCTAGGACCGGGCGCGCCGCATCGGACCCGGCAGAGGTTCGAGGGGTCAGGGCGGCCCCTGGGCCGCGACCGCGGCCTGGCGGCCGGTCTGCTTCACGGGACGCGTCGCCTCGGGATATCTGGGGCCCGGAGCGCCCCCTCCTCACCCCGGTGTCCGTGCCGGAAGCGCCGGCACGCACTGCACCAGCACGTTGTAGATCCGTTGCCCCACACCCCTCTCGACGGCCGACGACACCTCGAACTCCGCAGGCGTTCCGAGCAGGATGCCCGTGTAGACGTTGAAGAGACAGTCGGTGTCGGCGAGGCGGAAGCGCAGCGAGGATTCGTTCGGCGCATCGGCGGGGTTCGGGGTTCGAGTCCATCCCGCCGCCCGAAGCCGCTCGTACAGATTCCGGGCCGCCGTGGCGAGCGTCCGGCTTCGGGCGGCGGCGGCCGTGACCCTGCAGGCGCTGAGCGTCAGCCCGGTGCGCCAGTCGCGCAGCGTGTCGGCGTCCACCCGGGTCGCCATCCCCATCTCCCCGCCGAGGAACTCGGTGACGGGTGCGCAACGGGCTTCTTGAGCCCGAAGCGGTGCCGCGGTGAGGCAGACGGCCCAGGAGAGGACCAGGAGGCGGAGGACGGGGCGTGCCCGCTCGTCGACGGAGGCCGGCATCTTTAGCCTCCGATCAGCTGCATGAACCCCGGATCGCTCCTGATGCGATCGAAGTCGTGGTGGCTCCGGGCCTGCTCCCTCCAGCGTTCGTTCATCACGATCGCCTGACTGAGCATCTCGACCGCCGCCGATGCGTCGCCGGCCCGAGCGTGCAGGCGCGCGAGCCCGTACATGTACCGGTCGCTCTCGGGCCTCATCGCCATCGCCTTCCGCTGCGCGCCGATCGCCTCCTCGAATCTGCCCTCCTGGGCCAGCTCGGCGGCGAGAAGAGACTTGTTGCGGGCCAGAGCCATGTTCATGAGGCGACGGATCTCGACGAAGGGGGTCGGATGGTCGTCGACGCGCACGTCGACCCACCGGTCGGTGGTACGACCCGAATTGCCGATCGGCTTCACCACCAGAATGCCTCCGGACTGCTTTCCGCGAGCGTCGCCGCCGGCCGCCTGCCCAGCGTCGAGCGCAGCCATGAGCCGCTCCGCGAGCTCACCGCCGGCGGTTTCGAAGGCGTGGGCCATGGCCCGTACCACCTCCTCGGACGCCAGGATGTTGCCCTGCACGGAGTAGTTCTCGCCCTCGATATGGCCTGCCCACTCACTGGTGCGCGATCCCGTATAGGCTCTCACCCGCCCCCGCGCGTCGATCACCGCCAGCTGACGCCTGTCCCGCCCCTCGTCGGTGCTCGTGAGCCGCGCGACCACCTCCGCCGGAGAGAGACCCTGTTCGAGGAGCGCGAGCCCCCGCGGCCCGTAGGACTGATTCGCCGACGCCTGGGTGGCGATGGCGCCCACCCCCGCCTTGGCATGGGAGACGATCGCCGCGGCCCGGAACGCCCGGGATTGGACGGCCACGCCGAGCTCTTCGGTCACCGGGTCGAGCGCGACGATCGAGAAGGTCGCGACGATTCCCTCTTCCGCCTCACCGGCGAGCGGGGGACGATCCTGGGCGCATGCCCCGTGCAGCGGCGCCAGCGCGGTCGCGATCAGAGTCGCAACGAAGATCCTTGTCACAGCTCGTCTCCTGTCAGCGAGGACTGCGCGAGTGTTCCAGGGTATGATGGGGCGGGGTGGAGAGTCGGAAAAGGGAGCCTCTCCCGAAGGATCCTCTCTCCGGGGGCCGCTTGCCGCGGAGCCCGGAGCGTTCTCGCCCAGCTTCATCCGTACGGTCGCTCCCGCGTGCCTGCGCAGCCGGTGGCGGCCTAGCGCCTCTTCTTCGGGACCCTCTTGAAGATCTTCCTAAAGTCCGGCCCCGGGATGGTGCCGACCGGCTGCGTCGGCCGCGTGGGTGGCGGCGTGCCGGGTGGCCTGGGCGTGCACGGCCAGGCCGGGAACCGGAGCGACGGCTTCCTGTCCCGGGGCGCTCGGCCTCGGCTGCTCTTGGCCATCGAAACCCTCCTCAACGAACGATCCGGCCCGCTCGGGCTCGGACCTGGCGGGAACGTCACGGGTCCCCTACGGAACGCAGGCGGCCGAGGTGTCACGGCCGCGTCGGCCGGGGGACGTAGGACGGGCTGCGGCCCTGGGCGCTGCAGCGGCTCGGATCCGAGGCCGTCCGATTCGCATGGGCTCGGCGGGCCGCGATCACGAACCCGACTCGATCCGTCCTCCTACCCGCGGTACCGTGATCGGGGGCCCCGCCTCCTTCACTTCGCTCCAGACCCTCCGCCCCACCTCATCCGCTTCACGGATGATCGCCTCCTCGTCCATCGTGAGGACAACCCGGTCGCGCATCAGGAACCGTCCGGCCACCATCACCGACTCGATGTCGCCCGGGTGGCCGCTGTGGACGATTGCGGAAAGGATGCGGCCCGCCGGCACGAGGTGGGCGCGCAACGTGTCGATGACGAGGAGATCCGCCTGCTTCCCCACCTCAAGTGTCCCGAGAGTCTCCTCTTGCTGGACCGCCTTGGCGCCTCCCTGAGTCGCGTCGGCGAGCATGTCCTCCGGCTGAGGCTGTAGGCCCGGGACCTCGTCGCCATCGCGGTTTCGCCGAATCCGCTCCGTCACCATCGCAATCCGCATCACTTCGAACACGTCGTTCGTGTTGTTGTCGGTGCCGAGTGCGATGCCACAGCCCGCTTCCCGCAAAGCGGGAATCGGAGGGCTGACTCCGCGGTTCGCTGCCATCGCGGCCTGGTGCGAGATGGTGGTGGCGGAGCGACCGAGAAGAGCGATTTCGGCCTCGTTGACGTACCTGGCGTGAGCCGCGAAGAGGCGGGAGCCCAGGAAGTCGTGCTGATCGAGGTAGGCCGCCGGACGGACGCCATGGTAGCGCGTCATGAATTCGAACTCGGCACGGCTCTGATTGAGGTGGATCGTGTATCCGACGTCGTGGTCCTCGGCGAACGCCCGCACGGCCTGCAGCAGCTCCGGCGACGAGGTCTCGGTGAGGCCCGCCGCCGGAAACACGCTGATGCGTCCTTCCATGGCTCCGTGCCAGGTGCTGAACAGGTCGTGGACGCGCTGCATGCCCTGGTCCCGCAGGCCGGGGGAGAACCTCGGCGCCTCGCTCAGGGCGAGCCTTTCGGGCGACATCGGGCCACGAACGTTCTCGCTGTCCCGAACCGACTCCGCGAAGACGCACCGCAGGCCCGTCTCCGCCAAAGCGGCCGCGTGCGCGTCGATGTTCGCGACGTTCTCGACGATCGTGGTGGTACCCGTCCGGATCGCTTCCAGCGCGGCCACCAGAACCATAAGAGTGCGTTCCTCGCCCTGAAGCAGGCTGGCTGGCGAGCGCTCGAGGCGCGCCGTGTTCGGGAAGCCGAAATCCTCGTTGAAGCCGCGTGCAATGACCGCTCCCATGTGTGCGTGGCAGTTGATGAGGCCGGGAAGAAGGGCTTTTCCCCGACCGTCGTAGACCTCGGCCCTCGGATACATCGCGAGAACCGCCTCGGTGGGTCCAATCGCCGCGATGTTCGCACCGTCGACCGCAAGGGCCACATCGTCCTGCACTTCATCCGCGTTTACGACGGTCGTATGCGTGAAGACAACGGCGGGGGTCTGTGAGTCCGGCCCGGGCTGCGGGCCCTCGTCCGCGTCGAGGCCGCCGCGCTCGAGCAGGAGGGCCGCCACACCGGCGCCGGCACCGGCGAGGAGCTCGCGCCGGCTGAGGCTAGGTGAGCTCCTCGAGGGACAGGGAGGCGACGAAGGCGGCGAACCGCGCGGCTCTGACATGATGCACCTCGATAGCTTGAGTACCAAAGGAGGGTAGGCGCGACGGCAACATGCCGTACGGTCCCGATCTCCAGCAACCGATCCCGGCAGGCACCGCGGCACCCGAGGCCACCGAGCACAGAGACCCAGAGCCTCTCGCCCCCCCTCACCCCCTCGTTCTGCCGGACCTGAGCCCTCCCGTGCGCGTCGATTCCGGTGAGTCCGGGCCGGGGCGAATCGGGCGGTGCGTTATCGCTTGTCCTTGAGGCGCCACAGATACCACGCGGCAACGCTCCGTAATGGGCGCCACACCTCGGCACGGGACATGACGAACTCCGGCGTGGGGCGCTCGTCGAGCCCGTCCAGGATCCGAAGGCCCTCCCGGACCCCGAGATCGCCGGCCGGCATCACGTCGGGCCGACCGAGCTTGAAGAGGAGGAACATCTGGGCCGTCCATTCTCCGACGCCCCAGACCGTCGTGAGCCGTTGGGTGACCTCGTCGTCCGAGAGTCGCGCGATGCGCCCGAGTCCGAGCTCCCCGCTCTCGGTCTTCTGCGCCAAGTCCTTCAGGGCTCGCGCCTTGTTCGCCGAGAGGCCGGCACGCCGAAGCTCCTCGTCCGGCAAGGCCAACAGACGGTCGGGCCCGGGGAAGCCGGGCTCCGGCGACAGGCTCCTGACGCGGCCGTAGATCGCATCCGCCGCCGAGGTGGCCAGCTGTTGGTAGATGATCGAGCGAGCCAAGGCATGGAAGTGCGAGCCGCGCAGGACCCCGACGGGAAAGTCCGGAAACGGCGGAAGGTCGACCATGGCCTTCGCGAGAACGGGATCCCGGCGCCCCAGCTCCCGCATCTCGACCGTGCTCGGTATCATGGCGGGAAGATGGCCTGTCGTACCAATTTAGAAATGTCCTCTCTTAGCAAAGTAGGAATGTCCTCTTT
>CAZNEI010000037.1:0-26610 GCA_964572045.1 uncultured Gemmatimonadaceae bacterium | reverse complement strand
CGGGCCAGGGGCAGCTCCCCGAGCGAGTACTCCCGCCCGTCGGCGTGCCGGCAGGCCGGGGGTGCGGATCGGTTCGACGATCCTTCGCGCCTCGCGGTTGAGCGAGGTCACGTGGCCCGTGGCCGCCTCGAGGACGACGACGCCGACGGGCGAGGTCTCGACCACGGCCTCGAGGTCGGCCCGGGCGCGCTCGACGGCCCGGTGCGTGCGTGCGTTGGCGATGGCGGCGGCGGCCTGCGAGGCGAAGAGCACGAGGATCTCCTCGTCCTCCTCGGTGAACCCGGCCCCGTCCTTCTTGTCGCCCAGGAAGAAGTGGCCGAGGTGCTCGCCCCGGTGGTGCATCGGCGTGCCTTGCATCGTCGTCGGGTCCCCGGGATAGGGGGAGAGGCCGAGCGAGCTCAGGTAGGCGGGCAGGTCCGAGACGCGGAGCGGGGCCGACAGGCTCGACAGGTGCTCGAAGAGCTTCGGGCCGTCGGGCCACTCGACGAGGAGCCGGCGTTGGCGGCTTGAGAAGCCGCACGTGAAGAGGTCCCGGGACTGCCCCCGCTCGTCGAGCGTCGTGATCACGCCCTGGCGGGCGCCCGTCAGGGCGCAGGCGCCCTCGACGACCTCCTGGAGCACGGTCGCGACGTCGAGGCTCTGGCTGATCCGGAGGATCGCCGCGCTCAGGCGCGAGATACGGGCGACGGAGGAGGAGCCCGCGCCCCCCGCCCCGTTCGTGTCTCGCGAGTCTCGGTCCTTCAAACGCGTCCACTCCCACGGCGGGTCGCGCCGGGCTATCGGCCGACCGAGCGCTCCCGGGTCCAGGGGCGTCCGATCGGGCAGGAGAAGCAGCGGCAAACTAGCCAATCTCGGACCTCTCGTCACGATCTAGACATGACTATCATCCGATCATGTCACGTACATGTCACGAAGCCCGAGGTGAGGCGCCGACCCACTCCGATCGCTTCCGTCCCCACAGATCGCCCTTGCCACGTCGTCGGGCCGCGGAGCCGGGGTGGCCGGCCACCGGCCCCAGGAAGACACGATCGGTGGGGAGCGGGCCTTGCGGGCTCCCGCGCCCCCCGGGCCGAGAGGCGCGGAGAAGCCTCTCCCTCGCCCGCCCCTTCGAGACTTGTCTGGTCTATCGCCAAAGACCAGAATAGTCTGATGACGACCGTATCGATTTCGGAGTTGAAGGCCAACCTGTCGCGCTACGTGCGTGAAGTGAGGAGGGGCGGGGAGGTGCAGGTCCTCGATCGTGGCGCGCCGGTGGCGAGGCTCGTTCCCGTCGCCGCGGGGGGCGGGGAGGACCGCGAACGGTTGATCGCGGAGGGTGTTGTGAGGCCGGGCCGGGGCGAGGCCGCCTCCATTCTCGCCGAGCCGCCCCTGGCGCTGGGCGTCAGCCTCACGCGGGCATTGGCCGAGGATCGCCGCGACCGGCTGTGAGGTATTGGGACGCTTCGGCGCTGGCCCCCCTGATCGTCTCCGAGCCGGCGAGCGGCTGGGCGCGCGGGCGGCTGGGCGAGGACGATCGGATCGTCACCTGGGCCTGGTCCCACACCGAGCTCGTGAGCGCGATCGAGCGGCGGGCCCGGGAGGGTTCGTTGTCGCGCACCCAACGCAGGGACGTGCTCGGTCGCCTCGCCGCCTTCGCGGAGAGCTGGGACCAGGTGAGCGACATCCTGGCCGTTCGGCGCCGCGCAAACGCGCTGCTCGGCCGCCACCCTCTCCGGGCGGCCGATGCCGGCCAGCTCGGTGCGGCGCTTCTCGTCCGGGAGCATCTCGGCCACCCGCTCACGTTTGTCTGCCTGGACGAACGGTTGGCCGAGGCAGCCGAGCGCGAGAGCTTGCGGGTGCTCTTCTAGGAGCGGAAGCCGAGGGGGCGGGGGCGGCCTCGCACCCGGCCTTCGGTTTGCCGGAGCTCCCGGGAGCGGCTCCCCCCTTCGCGCCCGTGCGCCCCTTGGCCGCAGCCGTCCGCTCCGTCGTCCCGAAGGGAATCGCCGGGCGATTCCGCGGGGCGCCCTCGGCTCGACGCGGAGTGCGACGGCACGCTCCGGATCGTGCGCCGCTCCGGCCTCGGGCGGTCCCGCCGCGCTCCCGATTCGGCGCGTCGTCGGCGGACCGAGAGCGGGCGGATCGACCGAGCGACTCCCGCGGAGCCGGAGCGGTGATCGATCGCCTCGATCACCGCCTCCCGCATCGCTTCGAGGGGCGCGGGCAGGGTCCCGACCCACCAGACGCCGTCGCGGAAGGATGAGGGCCACACCGGCTTGTCGCCCGGTCCGCCTGCGTGGACGCGTCACCCTCGACCATCTCTCGAGGCCCTTGAGGATCGCATCGACCCCGAGGCGGCGGCCCGAAAGGAAGTGGGGGAGCCGGGGCGATGGAGCCGGGACGAGGTCGGGGCCGAGCTCGCCCTGGAGTGGACGGCAGGGCAGCCCCCTTCCGTACGCCGTCTCCCGGCACCTCAGCCGCCCGACGCGACCGAGCCGTTGATCTGCTCGGCTGCGCGGATGCCGGAGAGAAACGCGCCATGCACGGTCGATGGATACTCGTCGTGCGTGGCTTCTCCCGCGAAGAACAGCCTGTCGCCCACGGGCTCGCCGAGTTCGGCGTATCGTTCAAACGAAGATCCGGCCGGAACGTACGAGTAGGACCCGTAGGTCCACCGATCCGAGCGCCAACGCGTGATGAGGGCATCGCTGGGCGGCGGGACGCTCCCATACATGCCCGCGAGCGCGCCGAGGGCCTCGGCGACGATCTGTGGGTCGGAAAGCCGCTCGATCCGGGCGCCGTAGGCTCCGGCGTTGAACATCATGAGAATCGGATGCCCCGTGTAGGGATACAGGCTGAGGGTCTCCGCCCACTGCCCCCTCTGGGCGCCGACGTAGCCGATGAGCTCCACGTCCTCGTCCCAGAAGACGTCGTCGAACAGCAGGCACGTCTTGTCGAGCACGCCCATCCGGAGGCCGTCGATCGCGCCGAGCTTGTGGATCGGCAGCGGGGGCAGAAAGGAGATGAGGCCCTGCTTCAGCACCCCGAGCGGGGCCGTTACCACGACTCGCGTGCCCTCGAAGGTCGCACCGGCGTCCGTCGTCAGGACAATGTCGGTGCCCGCGTGGTCGATCCGGGTCACGGCTTCCCCGAACCGGATCTCCAAGCCGTCCGCCAGAACGTCGGCGATCTGGCCGTATCCGCCCGGGAGCACTGCGGCATCCCCGCCATACTCGTCCCCGCCCTCGAGGCTCTCCAGCGAGAGGTTCCGGAGGTCGGCCGCGAACTCGTGCTCGACGGTCGTGTTGAGCCGATACTCCAGGTATCGCCTGTCGGGGATCGCGAGCGGCGCGGTCCCGAGGATCTGCTCGTACACGGACTGAAGGTCGGTGTCGCGTTGGCGCTCCGCGAGTCTCCAGAAGCGGCGCAGCGCCTGCCCGGCCGACGGTGAGGGCGGGTCGGCATCGCCGAAGTGCACCACGTCGTTGTCGTAGTCGGTGGAGCGTGTGGCGATGTCGTGTTCCCTTGCGATGGCGCTGATCGGGTTTCCGTCGACGCCGTGGATCCACGAGGCTCCGAGATCGACGGGGATGCTGCCGCCGATCGTGTGGGTCCAGATGCGTCCGCCGATGCGGTCACGGGCTTCCAGAACGACTACGTCGTCGAATCCATGGGCGTGGAGTGCGGTGGCCGCAGCCAGGCCCGCCACGCCGGCGCCGATGACGAGGACTCTCTCGTCGCGCCGCGAGGAAGGAGCGGCCGAGACGCCGCGGTGCGAGGCGACACCACGCCCCTTCGCCAGCGAGGACGTGCCGGGCGCGAGTCCTGCCGCGGCGAGTACGCCCTTGAGGAAGGCGCGGCGAGTCGGTGCGCACGAGCCGAAGGCCCGGACGCAGTCGCCGCTCGGTGCGCCGGGTGATCTGGTATCTATCGTGCGCACCTGGTTAAGCGATCACGTGGATGCGGGAATCCTCGTCTTCGGAGGGTTGGCCGTCCGCCACAAATCGTTCCTCCGCGGCCCAGCTCCTCGAACGTCCCCGCATGAGCGCGCCCTCGCCAGGTCCTGCGGCGGACCATATGCCTATCGTGGGAGTGTCCGCAGCCGGAACGAACGAAACCGCCGCTGTGGTCCGCCGCATCGGCATGGTCGGTACTCGGCACGGCACTCTCTCCACTATTCGTGGGGGTTGCGGATCTTCCGTGGCAGCTCGTTCGGAGTGGAGAGGGGGACTGGAGCGTGTTTGCTGGTATCGTAGCGCGACCCACTCCCCTGGAACAATCGCTCGACATCTTGACTTGAGGGGCTCAGCCCGGGTCCCCGGCGGCGGGCGCGGGCGGGACGGGACGCGTCGAAGGAACCACCGCGGGCCACCGGACACGCCGCGGCGCCCGGGTGCCCCTGAAGCGTGTCCGATCTCGGCGGCGCGGCATCCCGCGGATGCGATCCCGGCCCCGAGGGCCAGGGCAATGACGCGCAGGTGGCCCGCGCCGTGAGACCGAGCCGTGTTAACCGATCGGTGCTCGGGTCCGTCTTTCATAAGTGAGGCTCACTCTCGTCAAGCCCGAATCCGACCTTTGCGTAAGGAGCTGCAGAATGGGGATAGAAGGAGTTGTTGCGATCGGCGGCGGCATCGGCCTCCTCTGCTTCATGGCCTGGTTACTCGTGCATCTCGTTCTTCGTTGGCGCGAGATCAGCCGGGAGACACAGGTCGTGTCCGGGCTGGCCGCACAGGTCGGCAGCGGAGACGAGGCCGTACGGTTCCTCGAGGCCCCATCGGTACAGTCGCTCTTCGAGCGCATCGCCGACCGGCGGACACTCGTCCTGCAGCGCGTGCTCAGGGCCGTTCAGACCGGCATCGTTCTCTTGGCGCTGGGAATCGCGATGTTCGCGGCCCGCCTCCAGTTCCGGTTTTCGGACGACGAGGCCCAGGTTGCGGGCGTACTCGGCACGCTGGCCGTCTCACTCGGAGTCGCCTTCCTGGTTGCGGCGCTGGCCTCCTATCTGCTCTCGGAGCGGTGGGGGCTGTTGAAGGAGTGACCGGCCGGGCCGGGCCGATTCCCGGGAAGGGGGCTCATGGTTGGTGACGGCCGTTGACGGACGACGAGTTCGAGCGGTTCTACATGGAGACGTCGGTGCCCCTGCACGCCTACCTCTTCCGGGCGGTAGGCGCGGAATCGCTTGCGGAAGATCTCGTCCAGTCCGCTTATCTCCGGTTCCTGGGCGCTCGGAGCCGGCCGAGGGACGTGCGGGCACGGAGGGTGTACCTGTTCCGGATCGCAAGGAACCTGCTCCGAGACGAGATCGGTCGTCAGGCATCCGAACGCCGCCGGCTTCAGCAACTCACGGGCCGGAGCTCAGGGGGCGGGGGGGATGCGTCACGGCACGCGGGTGCGGGGTGTGAGACGCGCATCGACGTAAGCCGTGCGTTCCAGGCCCTCTCCGAGCGGGATCGGGAGCTTCTCTGGCTCGCGTACGTGCTGGGGATGACCCATCGTGAGATCGGAGGGGTCATGGGGGTCGGCGAGGCCAGCGTGCGCGTGCTGCTGCACCGGGCGCGAGGGCGCTTCTCGACGATCCTCGGGGCGCGTGGAATCGGACCCCAGGATCTGACCTGAACGATATCGAAGTGGCTGGAGGATCGGCGCATGGAGTCTAGACCCAGGCCCCCGTGTCCATGGCAGGACCGAATCGAGGGGTCCGTTCTTCGAGAGGAGATGAGCGGCGAGGAGCGCGCGCACGTTGCGGTGTGCGCCGATTGCCGGACCCTGGCAACGGTGATCCGTGCCGTGATGTCGGAGGGACGAAGCACGGAACGCGCCTCTCGGGAGCGCGTGCCCCCGGCGCTGGAGATCCTGGCCAAGGTACGGAGCCGGGACCAGGCGGTGGACACGGACCGCTCCACATCAGCGCCTGCGGTGCCCGGCGGAGACCGGAACGTACTCTGGCCGATCATATGGGTTGAGCGCGTGGCCGCGGTCGTCGCCATCGTCCTCGCGGTCGGTGTGGGTTGGCCGCTGGCGGAAGGTCTTGCGGCAATCTCAGGTACGAGCCTCCCCTGGCCTCCGACCGAGCTCCTGGGCTCCTTGGGATCATCCGGCAGTCCGAAGGATGTCGGCGCCGCCTCGCTTCTCATGGTCCCGGTCTTGGCGTTCTGCTGGGTGGCCCTCCTGTACGGCCTTACGGGATTCGGTGATGTCAGCGGATCGCATCGCTAGGCTCGCACAGTTCGCCGCGGCACATGGCTTCCCCGGCCTCCCGGGGCCGTCTCGCTCATGCGAGCGATCGAAGGTGACCGAAGTCCCTGGTCGTCCTTGTCTGCATCGATTCCGTCCCGCGAGGCGGAGGAGTTTGGAGTAAGCTGGCCCGCTTTCGTGTGGACCCATCAGCAGATTCTCTCCAAGGCCCCGAGGCAGGTCGGCGACCCCAGGGTGCCGGACGGCGAGCGGACGCCCATGGGTGCCGACGCGCCCATCGGCGACTGGACGTGGCGCCGCGCCGCTCCTCGCAGGTGGGAGCCGACCTATACCGAGAGCGGATCGGTTCGGAAGGTCGTTCTGCATGTTCATGATCCCGTCGGCGGAGACAGGATCTACCGAGCCACGGATACGTATCGGGCCGGCAGCTACGAGGGCAGGACCAGAGCCACGGTGCCGTGCACAGGCCGTGGAGGCATCCTCGATTGAACGACGGGCTCGACGAGCAGGGAGCGCCCCACAGCGGCGGACCCTTGCGCCGACTCCGGTCCAGCCGGGCTGCGGTCACGATCGTCGAATAGCTGAGGTAGCGGCGGGTCGGGCTGATTCGTGAGACGTGGCGGCCATGCGGGGCGATCTATGAAGGCGCGTCCCTACGAGCTGGCGCCGGCTGCCGCACGTCCCCTGCTCAAGGAGCCTCAGACGCCGAACTGACGCAGGTGGTTGGTCAAGGTGCCTCCAGCAGAGGAGTCGCCACTCTTGGCCGGAGATTCGGCCGAAGATGGGATGCATACCCCACTCCGCCACGGGATCCTTCCGGCCCACGCGAACCACCAGCGCATGGAGCGCCGCCACGTCGTCTCGCCACTGCCCGGGAGGGGTCGTGAACATCTCTGGAGGGGCGCCGAACCGCGCCTTCGGCCACGGCAGCCCGTGGACCAGCACTCGCCGAAAGCGCCTGGACCTGAGCAGTCCCGGAGCCAGCTTCACCTCCCGGCTGCCGAATCTGAGCCGGAGCGGTCCCGGTGCCGCTTCGATGTCGCCGAGCGCAACCCGCAGCTGGTCGGCCGCATGGCAAACCATCCCGCTCGCGGACATGGTCCCCCACTTCCGGATGCTCTCCGGTGACAGCCGATCGATCCGGGCATGGATCGCCTCTTCGACCGATGGTCCCGAAGTGGTCCTGCCCATGAGCCCTTCAGCGCCGCCGCAGAGCGCGCGGGCCGTGGAAGATCACGTCGGGAGGCCGGGCGCGGGCGCAAGCCGGACCGTACGGCGAGGACGGTTCTGAGGACAGAATCTCCGGTCTCCTAGTTGGACTCCCTCGGAATCTATCCCCGTGGACAAGGCCGGCTCGCCCGCCCACGGGATCGCACCCTCTCCACGATCAACACGATCCGCAAGGAATTGGAGAAGCAGAGAGGGAGCAGCGGTCGGAGCTGATTCGCGAGATGCGGCGGCCCATGAGCGAGGCCGAGGCGGAGAAGTCCGAGACGTCCTGACCACGGGGCGGGGGGCGCCCGTTAGCCGTGCTCACCCGAAGAACTCTGCGTGATTGTGGCCAACCCAGCCGCGCACGGCTCACGTCGACGGCCTCTGAGCGGAGTTCATGACTCCGAGCTCGGCCGCACGGACAGGTGTCCAGCAAATGACGCCCTTCGGATCAGTAGGGGCGCTCAGCACGTGTCCCGCCGTGCGAAGCCACCCCCCGGCGCCGGTCGGTCCGGTGCCCCTTAGGCGGCGGAGTTGAATTCCTCGAACCGCACCGCCAGCCGGTCGCGGTCGGGACGGTCGATGCGCCGGCGCGGCAGGTGCACGCTTTTGCCCTCGAGCCGCTTCAGCGCTTCCAGCATCGGCCCATCGCGTTGGGCGAGCAGACGATCCGAGACATGGACCCGATAGTCGGGGTCGATCCCGATGAAGTGCGCGTCGAACGCCGCGTGGTGGATCTTCGACAGCGGCAGCCCGTTCGGCACGATGGGCTGGCCCAGCAGCTCATCGGCGTCGGGCATGATATGCGCCGCATCGAGGAGGCGCTGCTCCCTGAGCCCCGACAGCGCGCAACGCGCGCCGTAGGCGGCGATCACGGCCTCCCGGAACGCATCCTGGTGCAGGCGCCGCTTCACGACCCGAAGCCCGTAGCGGCGCTCCTCGGCGTTCGGAGGCTTCGTCATTTCCTGCCGGTCGGGCATGCCGAACGTGACCTGGGCCTTCAATGCGACCGGATCCCAGCCCGAGATGAACGTCGGCACTAGCGCATGATAGCGGCCGGGGGCGACGCCCAGGAAATAGATGACGGGAACCCGCCCGAGGTACGCTTCTCGGAGCCACCGGTTGTCGGCCGCCTCGGGGTCCCGGCCCATGAACGCGTAGTCGACCGCTTCCTCGCCCTCGTAGATCTGCCGGTGCGCCTCCCGCTGATCGTCGTACCAGATCCTGCCGCCGCGGCGGGGCACGACCGTTCTGATCGAGAGCAGGTACTGCATCTGCCTCGGCTTGAAGATGCCGCGCTGCCGGTTGATGAGGGGGATGCGCCGGCCGTTGTGGACGAACCCTGCGTTGAGGTCTGCGGCGGTCAGCCGGCCGCGGGCGTCCATCAGCGTCCGGACGTGGTCAAACGCAGCGAGACGCATCCGCGTGTCGGACGCGCTCGGATCAATGGCTGGTGGCACAATTCCTCCGAACCAATGGACTCATCGGGCTGCCGGGCCAACCCGGAGCACGGTGTGAATGCGTCGCGCAACGTTAGGTGCTCCCCGTCACGACGATTCCGCCACCTGATCCCTTCGCTCGGGCCTCGGGCTGCGCCTCTCTCCGACCCTGCCTACGAGATACGCTGGCTCCAGTGGCCGGGCTAGGGGACACGGCCGGTTCCGACGGCGCAGGGGACGATTCCGCCGACCTACGGATCCGTAACTCCCGGTGGCGGGACCAAACGCGGCCCCGCTCCACCCATGGACCCCATGAACCGGTCCGGGTGCCTATAGTGAGGGTAACCCCGATGTGATACTCTCTCGATCCGATACGGTGGATTCCTCCGGTTCGCCGACAAGAACCGGATACAGGTCCTCGGTCTGAGAAAGACCGACCACCTAGGGAGGTCGCGTTCCGGATTCGGGATCACCGTGGCGCTGACTAAAGATCGAGATCAGACAAGTCGGCAAATGCGCGTGAGATCCGCAATTGAAGAAGCTGATTTATCTTCGTTAACCGTGAAATGAAGGACGTTATCCAGAGGAATCCTGCAAGGTCTATTACAGCATAGGTTTTCGAGGAATCTCCGCCGACAGATGTTCAAACATCCCCCGGAATCCCGAGTAAGACCTCGTCGTAGTATGCGTAACCGCTTTGCCGAGCTAGAACTGGGAAGGCGTAATATGGAAACTCCTGATGTGTGACCTTAGCGAGGTCCAAAACGGCATCGAAACTGGCGCTACGAAGTGTGCTCAGGTGACTTCCTCTTTTCCGGTGTCCGACGACTTTCGTACATTGACCGCGAAGCACAGAAGCCTGCACGCCGGCCTCCGGGTCCGCACGCATTCCTGAGTTGGCGTCGATCACCACGACGACCGCCGGACAAAGTGCGCGAGCTGCGGATGGTGGCAAGCGGTCGGACCCCGGAGGACCCACCTCGAGCCGGAAGGAGGGAGTGAGTGCGTCGCACGCCGGATGACAGTCGCCGGGATGAAGGCACCCAGACAGAACCGGGCATCGAGGGACGCAAGAGACACAGCTCCGGTCTCTCCGGAACCCTCGAGCGCCTCATCACCGATCCCAGGCACCTGCGCGCGGTTAGGCTGTGGCAGGCGCTCAACGCGGAGGAGCGGCGAGCGGCCACGATGGCCTACTTGAGTGCCGAGGAACAGGGGCGCGGGCGGCTGGACCGGATCGTGGCCCGGCACCGCAACTTCCGGTTGGCCACGGTCCGGAACTGGCCTGAATCGAAGATCTCTAGTGCGATGTGCTCGGTCCGACTGCACGACTACGACCTCGCTTCCGGTCTCTTGCGGTGTCACCATGTTCCCGGACAGCTGCGCATGGTGATCCGGTTTCTGGACGCCCTCGGCGTGCCCCACGAGGAAGGGATCGTCGACTCCCTCGAACAGGTGGACGCGCACGAGGATATCGTCCGCCTGGCGGTCGGGGAGCTCGTACAGGAGTGCGGAATGCGGACCGTTGCGGTCTTCTTGCTGACGCTACGCCTCCTTGGGGCGCCCGCCGGTGAGAAGGGGCGGGCCTGGCTGCAGGAACTAGCCCAGGCACCCCCGGGCGAAGATCGAGGGGATGATCAAGTCCCCGACCCGGCCGCGGCTGTGACGGACGAGCATCGGTGGGAGGAAGGCGAGGCCGAGCAGGAAGACCCCACGCGCCAACAATCGTTTACGACCCTCGACCGGCTGCTGATCCTGGCCGCGGTCGATTCGGCCCAAGACATCAAGGGAGCCCTGAGCACGGACGAACTGGACGACGTGGTCGACGAACTGGTCACGCTGAACGGCCGCCGACACCAATCGTACTTCCACGCCGGGTTCCGCGACGTGCTGTTCGACAAGCCGGTCGGCGAAGCACTGCCTGCGGAAAACCAGTCCCGGATTCGGTGGTATTGGACGGGGGCTGTCCAGGGTTGGGCACGGCGGGAACGCTGGGATCGCATCGTTCGCGAGTACGCGGCGAACCCTGTGATCAGAGGACTCGGCAATGGATCGAACGCGGCTTCGGTGGCGGCGGTTCGGCACGTGGCGGAGGCTCTACGCCGCCAGGGGAACACAGCTGAGATCGCGCGGTTCGTGAAGGTTCCGGCGCTGTTGGGACAACCTCCGCTCTTCGGGCTGCTCCTCGACGCCGCCACCGAACTCTTGGGCAGGGGCGACGCGGCCAGCGCGTTGCCGATCTTCGAGCTCCTCATGGCGGCTCGCAAGGAGCTCGAGAGGAGAGGCGTGTCCCCGGCGGGGCGCATCTTGCTCGACGCGCATCGCCGGATGGCACACTGCCTTCGGCACCTTCGGCAGCACGACCGCGCCCGCCGGCTGCTGACAGACCTGCTGGAGCAGGACCCCGATCCGAACATCCACGCGATGGTGCACGCGGACCTGGGTCTCATCGTCGGGGGATTCGACAGACTGGAGGACGCCATCCTTCCGATTCGCCGCGACGAGCTCGGCGGGGTGGTCGACAGGCTCGCGCAGGGTGTCCGGCATTTTCGGGAGTCCATTGGCACCGGCACCGCATATTCGGCGCACGGCCACTACTGCCTGGGGGTGCTCGCGCTCGGGCGGGCCGTGGAAGACCAGAGCTTCGAGGATGCCGAGTATCACCTGCAGTCGGCGCGGATGCACTTCTCGGAGGCCGCTGACTCCTATCCCGAAGGCCTCTTGGAGCACGCAAACTTGTACATGGGCGTCGCCAAGGCTCAGCAGCTGTCCTCGGACAAGCTCGCGCACGCGGCCGACGTGATCGCCGCTTCCTTGGAAGCGGGAGCCCGCATGCCCGACTACCTGATCGAGCCGACGATCGAGGCGCTCGGGCTCGCTGAGGAGAAAGCGGATCTGCGGAACGTCGCCGAGGCGATCATCGAAACGGGTGGGGGTCGGGCTCTGGACCGGTTGGCCCGGTGCGAGGCGGCGCTCGATCACTGCCCGGCGGTGGCCGACAGGCTGCATCTGCGCGCCGGAGCCGGTGAGGGAACGGCCGTCCACCGCGCCAGAGACCTCCGCTCGGCGTTACGAGGGTTCCTTCACAGGGGAGACCGGGACGCCGCGGGCGAGGCATTGGACGGACTCGAGAGACTCGCCCGGGACGACGTTGCGGTGCCGGCATTCCTGGAGCTCCTCGAGGACCGGAACCGCTACGATCCGGCCTGGGACCGTGAGGACGCGACGATCGCCCGCGCGCGCTGCTACGAGGACCGCGGCGAGTTCGCGGAGGCGACCCAGGTCCTGGAGGGTCTCTTCTACCGTCGGGCCTCTCTGGAACGGGCTGCGGGACTGAGCGATGCGGCAGGCGTACTGGAGAGGATCCGAGGGTACGGCATCGAGCCGTCCTACTATGCGGGCATGTCGAGCAGGTACGAAGCCCTCGCAGCCCGAGAGGCGGAGGGGCCGGTAACCATTGAGCTGCGTGCCACATCGCCGCTACGGGTCCTGGTCGTGGGCGGAGCGGAGCTGCAGGCGAAGGCCGAAAGCACGGTGCGTCGCAAGCTGAAGGAGCGCCATCCTCATATTCAAACACATTTCATCCAGACGGGATGGAGCGGAAACTGGCGGCGTCCGTTTTCGGAGATTGAACGAGCGATGGACGATCATGACGCGCTCGTGATCATACGGTTCATGCGTACCCATCTGGGCCGCGAGATCCGGAGGGCGTGGAACGGTCCGTGGCGCTCGTGCTGGGGCGGCGGTCCTGGTGCGGTAGTCGAGGCTGTCTGCAGAGTGGTGGTTGCTGCACAGTAGAACCGGTCGCTACGCATCTGGAGTCACTGGCAGCACAGAGACAGTAGTCCAGGGAGGCTGGAGATTCGAGTGGATACCTGATGCGCGAGAGGGTCCCCCGGGAAATCTTCGTGTAAGCAACCAGAACCAGGAGCACGCCTTGACGTCTGTCTTTCTCAGCTATTCGTGGGATTCCACTGCGCACAAGAGATGGGTGGCGGCGCTTGGGTCCGAACTCCGGGAACAGGGATTGGAGGTAAGACTTGATCAGACCGACCTGCGGCCTGGTGCTGACCTAACACGCTATATGGAGGCATCCGTCCGTGGATCCGACTATGTTCTCCTCATTTGCACACGCGGTTTCGCCGCACGCGCTGACGACCGCATCGGCGGAGTGGGATATGAGCAGGCCGTCGTCACGGGGGAGATCTTCTCGGGCTCGGCCCATTCTGAGAAGTTCATCCCGGTGCTTCGGGGAGATCCCAACACTTCGGTTCCCAGCTTCCTGCGGAGCCGCCGCTGGGTTGATTTTCGCGATGACAGGCCCTACGGCCAGGCCCTCGAAGAGGTCCTATCGGCTGTCCGGACCAAACCCAGTACTGAGCATCGGGAATCACTCGATGTGCCCCTCACTGGGCTCTCAGGCGACCATGGCGATCTCTTGGTCTACAAGGAGGCATTCGACTTCGCGCGTTCAAAGACCGATCTGGCCAAGACTCGGATAGAAGCGGAGGAATTCGCCGAAGACTGCCGAAGAGTCTGGTCACTCGCAGCCCTTCGGACGTTTGCTGAAGTCTTTGGGTTTGCAAGGTCTACGATGAAGGTGTCTCGCTCGGATGCTGAGGAGTTTGGTGAAACGTGGATGCAGCGTGACGACTGGAAGGCATTCGCACCGTATCGGGATGCGTTCGAGTTCGCGAGGTCCCGACACGGAATGGGACTTCGACTCTGGGAAGCCCGTCGGTGGGCCGACGACTTTGACGAGTGCTGGGGATTAGGAAGGTTCGAGAGATTCGAGTTGGCCTTCAGGATTGCTAGAGACGGAGGCCAGTCTCGCTCAAACGCTGAGAGATTCTCCTACGATATGCTGGAAGATTGAACATTCCATAGACCGACGACGGACCCCCTCGGTGCGATTTCTGTCAATAGGCGCCCGCCACGCCTCGAACTCTTCTAATGGAGCACTCCCTGTCATTCGGATCACATAATGCTCCGAAGACTGAGTAACGCGATTGTGTTCCGAGAGGAGATGTGTCGAGGCGTTGTACAACGCCGGCGATCAGGCGGCGCTATGACTGACTCTCGATGGACAAGGGTGACTGACGTCCATAGGTCTGCAGGGTTTATCGGACATCCGTAAGGGCCGATCGAACGGAATTCTTGGAGAATTCTCGACGGAGGACGATCCGCCTCATGAGATCGCCATCGTGGTGGAAATGCCGTGGCGGAGAGGGGCCGATCGGTGGCATGCCCGTGCCGGCGAATAGACCTCCCTCCACTTCATCTGCTGCCTTCAGCAGTCAGGGCGAAATCGATGGCGATCCGCAGTCGGCGATCGCCACCAGCTCGCGGAGTACGTCGTTTAGTTTTTAGTAGACAATTCCCCCTTCGCCCGTGCACAGTACCGTCATCCTTGTCTTAGCGTCGTAGCTGTCGGCGGGATAGGTGTCTATAGCCCGGTAAATCGTGTCTGCGCCGACCGGATTGCGGAGGTGCAGGACGACCTTCCGGACGTTTCCCCTCTCTACGTAGATCGGCTCCCACGTGCTGGGAGCGGCGCGGTGCCACGTCCAGGCGCCGACAGGCGCATCGCCGGTCAGCTTCCACCCATTGTCCGGCAGACCCGGGTCACCGGCCTGCCACGGGGGCTTGGAGAGGATCGTCTGGTCGCTCCAGACGCAGCCGTGCCAGATAGCGCCGAATTCCGCCGCCTCCCGGGACAGGATCGATGCCGACAGATAGGACCATGGACTCCCGTCTCCTTGGATCGCTTGCATTAGCGGGACGGCCCCCGGCGGCCTCGGAGAATCCAGGAACGTGTCTTCGAGCCTGGGACAGTGCTCTGGAGCGAGTAGCGGAGCGTCAGCCGGTACCGCCCAGATGATGCCGTTGCCGTTCCCGCCTGACCTGTACTCGTAGGCACGTAGCGCGAATCCCTCGGTGAGCCGAAGCGTGTTGAAGACACGGATCAGGTCGCTGGGGTCGCAGGCGCTGACGGACCAACCTCCCGATCGGCGCTCGTCCAGCCGCAGGTCGGGGTCTCGGCGGGGGAGGGTTCTGGCCCGTTCGGCGGCCCGCCGTAGGCGATTGACCCGTCTGATCGGAAACGAGGTGGACCTCATCGGTTCGCGAGACGGCACCGTCCGGAGTTCAACCGGCCACGGCCTCGGCTCTTTCCCTGAGCCTCCAAGGGATAGCTGCCTTTGGGCCATGTCCTGGTCTTCGAGCCCGTGACTCCATGATTGCCTAACAGCATCAGCACTGGTTCGGGTGTGTCGATTCGCCTGTCGGCCACTGGCCGGTTGACGAGAAGTCGGGGGAGCGTCTTGGCGAGAGGGCTCCCGCAACACCCTCGACTTCCGGACGTGTTCCCAGCGCCTTCAGGCACACCTGCTCACCGGATCAAGCCACTTGCCCGGCGTTCCTTTGAGGGCTCCGTAAGCACAGTTTGAAGCCGTCAGCCTAGACGTTGGTGCTCGTGCCGCCCGCCGAGGGAATCCTGGACCGCCCTAAAGAAGAGTCCTTGAGCCGACAGCACGCTGTCGGCGAGTACGTCCATTCAAGCTGCCCTCGGTCTGGTTGGGACACAACATCTCTATGGACGAGGATTGACGAAGTGTAGCCTATTGGCTGCACTGCCGACCTGAACGAGGTCCGCAAGACGGAGACCTACGTAAGGTGGCTCGACGGCTTGCGGGATGTCCGCCACCGCGCGCGCGTCCTTGCTCGGGTCGAGCGGCTGAGGGTCGGAAACCCGGGAAACGCGAGGTCCTTGGGGGGAAGGGGTTTCGGAGCTGCGGATCGACTACCGACCGGGATACCAGGTGTACTTCACGAGGCGGCGTGAGATGGTCGTCGTGCTGCTGGCCGGCGGAGCTAAGGGGAGCCAAAGGCGGGACATCGAGACGGCCCTGCGCCTCGCACGAGACCTGTAGGTGGAGGCTATCACCGAGACCATCATCTCGCCGTACGATGTCGCCGAGCACCTTCGCACGCCGAAGGACATGGCCGCTTACCTCCAAGCGTCGATCAAGGAAGCTGACGGTGACGACGGGTCCATCGCCAAAGCTCTGGGCGATATCGCCCGCGCCAAGGGCATGTCACAGGTTGCCAGCGACGCTGGCCTGTCCCGCGAGAGTCTCTACAAGGCGCTTTCCGGAGCACGCAATCCGACCCTGGACACGATTCTCAGGGTCGTCAGCGCCCTGGGCCTGAGGCCACGCGCTGAGGCGGTCGACGACGGGGGCGTGGCCGGAGCCTCCGGGTATCCTGTCCAGCCCGACCGCGCCCGGCGGTCCGGTCGGCACGATGTCATCGTCCTTCTTCAGGGTCCCCAAGGACCTGCACGCCGGATGCGCTCGGATGTTCTTGTGTCGGTCGCGCTCTCCGGTAGTACCGGATAGCCTCCGATCCGGCGGGCCGAGAATAGGTCGTTGGTACCCCCAAGCAGCGGCGATTACGCTGACCACCCATAGGGCCGCGTGTCCGATCAATCCGGGCGCGGAGTGATCTCCGTCACGACCCACACCGGATCCCGTCCAGGCGGCGCCCAGGGCTCGACCGAAACCAGTAGCTTCTGACCCTCCCGTAGACCCTCGTTGGCGGCGTCTCTTGCCGACACGAAGGCGGAGAGCTCAGCGACAATCGGTTGTTCCGCAGCCGCTTCGTCGTCGCGTACGCGAATCAAGTCCCACCGGCCCCTCCCGATCCGTCCCAGAAGGCCGCGTGCGATCGCGTTCGATGGCCACCCGAAGTGCCTAGGCACGTTGATGCTCCGATCAAGGCTCATCACAGTGCCCAGGAAATCCCGGGTCTCCTCTGGAAGCACGTCTCTGTAGATCGTCTTCTTCGGACCTGCTTGGCGGGCAGCTTCCACCTTGACATCAACTGCCACGGCCTCGGCAAGTCGCGCTGGCACGGTCCGTCCACGTCGGAGGTACTCAGTGTGAACCGTGAGTCCAGCATCGGCCGCCGAAAGGCCCCGCCCCCGCAGCTGTTCGTAACGAGTCGCAGGACATGCATGAATCGGCCAGGGAATGCCCAGCGACTCGAAGAAAATCGCGCTCTCACAAGAGCAAGAGAAAAAGAACACGCGCATGTCACAGTGGGGGCACTTCGTTGGATACGTCCTGGTTCGGCAGGACGGGTGGTGTTGTGGCACGTAGCCAGTCAAGTTGTGTCCCCCAATTCCATGCATTGATCGCGCGCCATCAATACAACGAAGTAGCGAGCGGCCGCTGACGGTCTCTTCCGCAACGTGGGAGTCGGCATCAGCCCCCGTCGAACTTCGGCTTAGCCATCCGCGTCCGAACCGCCGGCTGGACACCATAACGTAGCGGACCGTCGCGGGCATCCGCCGTCGCGCCGCAGCCTCCGAAGATCCCTCCATAGGCCTCTACGAGCGCGAGCAGGGCGCCTACCCGTTGACCTGAGCCAGCCGCCGGATCGGGTGGGCGGACACTCACGCCGAAGACCCATGTCCAACCTTCGGAACTCTAGATACAGGCCACACCCCCTCACCCTTGATTAGCGGTTGACACGGGTCCTGAAGACGATTGGGATCGCCGAAGCCGCCGTTGGCTCACGGGCAGCATATGGTCGGCGCGCTCCCTTCAGAGTCCGCAGAATCCCATCGATTTCCAACGGGACTTTCGCACGACTCTTTGGACCCACCCCGTCCGGGCCAGAGGGAGAGTTCCTTTCCTCCTCGCGCTCCTTCCCCCTCAGACTCCCGGCGCCATCAGTTTGTGCGCCTTCGGCAGGAACTGCGACTTCAGACCCGAGAAGTGCCGATAGTAGTCATCCCACAACATCGCCGCGAAGTCGCTCGGGTTCGCCTCGATGTTGCCCTGGAGCCGGCGGGCGCAGAGCGCTTCGGCCACCACCTCCGCCACGAGGACCCGAAAGTGGAGCTCGTCCTGGCCGGGAAAACCCTCGGACTTCGGGCCGAGGTAGGGCTTCAGGGACGGATGCCGAGCTGCGATCTCGAGCACATTCTTGTTCCAGCGGTAGCGGAGTGGCCCGTGGTCGACGTCCTCGAGCCTGATCACGATGCCCGCGCCTGCGGGGGGAAGGGCTCGGAGCTCCGTTTCGGCCCTCTCGTCCCCGAGGTGCGCGGTGAGGGTCGCCGGATCCGCGTCGTCGTCCAGCACGCGAACCGTGAGCGTGGCCATGGCGATCCCCATGCCGGGCCGGGCCGCCATCCTCCTGGGACCCCTGACGTGATACTCGTCGGACGACAACGTCAGATCGAAGTCTCGTGCCGAGGACCCCACGAGTTCTATCGGCGCGACCAGTCGAATCTTCCTCCGCGCGCCTCCGCGGATCCGGTACCGGGCACGCTCGAAGCGGAGCTCGGTGATGTGAGCGTATCGGTCGGCCTCCGACTCCAGCACGGCAATGGTCGACTCGGCAGCGATGGGACCGACGCGGACGGCGAGGCCTGTCGCCGCGGTCGTCTCCACCGCCTCGACGGACCACGTGGCGCGGAGCACGCCCTCCTGGGTCTCGCGCGCCCTCAGGCGGATCTCGGCATGGTCGCACCGGAGCTCGTCGGTCAGGCACTCGACCTCCACGAGCGCGCCTTCCCCGATTTCGGGAAACGCTTCGGTCCGCACCGTCAGCCAGCACGTGAACGAGTGCCCTCGCACGACCTGAGCATACTGCGGTGCGAGCGAGTAGCCCTTGAGCTGAAACCCGCTCCCCCGCACCCTCCCGCCGGGGTCGCGCGACGTGCTCTCGTCCGAGAAGTCCTCCATGAACTGGTTGGCCGCCTTCTCGAGCGCGTCCAGCCGCCTTCGGGTCTTCTGGTTTTCGACCCATCGGGCCCGCTCCCTCTCGCTCCTTGTGCGCTCCTCCTCGACCAGGGGACGCAGCAGACCAAGCGCCCTGCCGTAGAGCGCGTTTACGAACGGGTGCCCCGGCGTCAGTCCGGATTTCCGGGACGGGTCCAGGATCGGGACCGGGTTCTCGGGCGGGTGCGGGCTCCCGCGCGCCTGCCGCTCATCGTACTTGTTCCACAGGTCGTCGATCGCTTCGCAGGTGAGGCGTCCGTAGAACCACTGCGCATGGGCGTCCCATTCGAGGCTCTGCTCGAAGAGGGTGGCCTCGTGGATCGCATGCCTCGACTTGACGAGGATTCCGCCAAGCCTGAACCGGGTTCGTTCGGCCTTGAACTTCTTTCGGGCACGGAAGACGAGGAGCTTGGCCGTCGCTCCCGGATATCCCGGAACGGTGAACGTCCTGGAGATCCGCTTCTTGCCGGCGGGGCGGTGCAGGCGCACCTCTCGCCGGGAGCCGCCCCGGAGTCCTCTGACCAGGAGCTTTGTCTTCTCCTGCCAGACGATGTCGCGCAGGCGGACCAGCGTCGCGACCTTCGGGACCAGCGTGTCGACCTTCGGAATCCGGTGCGTGGGCTCGACCTCGATCGTCACCACCGTTCCGGTTCCCTCGGCAATGCCGAGCCTCTTCCGCACCGCTGGTGTGGCTCGCCGCGAATCGTCGGCCGCGTACTCGAAATTCGGGTAGATGTGGCAGGTGTGCATCCGGCCGTCGCCCGCGATCGATTCGAAGGTCACCTTTCCCAGGGCCGCGATGTCCTTCGCTCCGCGCGAGTTGGTGCCTCGGACCGCGTAGCCCTCCTCGAGGCCGCTCACGCGCCCGCCGATCCGCCCGAGCTTCCGGTTCATTTGCTCCGTGGTCATCCCGTCGGCGTAGTCCCGGACGCGGAGAATCGACGGGCGGCCCCGGCCCTGCCGGCCCAGCTCGATCTCGACGCGGCCTTCGGTCCCGATGATCTGGTACCGGTCGTCGCAGTTCGTGACGAGCTCGACGATCGCATCGTAGACGTCCCGGATCGCCAGCCGGGCATCCTGCACGACCCGCCGCGATGCGACTTCGAGCGGTCTCCTCTTCACGGCGGTCATGGCGTGCGGGCTCCTCCGGGCGGAAGGCCATCATCGTCCTCGGACCTCGCGGGGCCGATCCCGCACCTCGCGGGACCATTCCCGTCTGGGTACCGAGGAAACCGTTTCAGCCGAAGGCGATGCGGCGGCACCGGAGCATGGAGCCTTCCGGCACTTCGGATGCCGAAGGCGCGGCAAGACGCCCGCGGCGAACCCGCTATCCTGGCTTCGGACCTGCTACTGATGAGCCCGGGATCCGGTGGTGTCAATCACAGAGACGAGGAGACCAGCATCGTGCGACAATCCGGAAGGGCGCCACTCTCCGCACAACGGAGCGGTCGCTGGCCGACGTTCTCTGGCGGCCCCCGAGTCCGGGAGTAAGAACAGGTCAAGACACGACCACGTCGGCGACCTCGAGATCAGGATCCGGCCGCGGGTCGTCGCCCTCTAAGTTCTAAGCAGGACCAGTTGCGCTACCGCCACCTCGGCGACTGGCGGGACCGGGACGACAACTGCCAGGAGGGAGCGGAACAAACCGGTCTTGGGTGGACGCGCCTGAATGCCCGTCGAATCAGATTTCCGGCGGAATGCACACGACGTCAGGTGAGCACGCTGCGAACCAGGTGGACGACGGAGGCGGTAGGCAGCGCGGTCAGAGAAGCGGTGCCGAACTCCACACCGTACGCTTTGGCACTCGACCCCAGCTTGCCGGCCATGGCCGCGAGTCGCGGCGCGTCCTCGACACCGGCGTATACGCAATAGACGAGGGGCCACGCCAGAGCGCTGCCGGCGAGTACGCCTCCCCATCCGTTGGTCGCTGCACCGATCAAGGCTCCCGCGATCACATTCGGCATCGG
Organism: uncultured Gemmatimonadaceae bacterium; assembly: GCA_964572045.1. Lineage (GTDB taxonomy): Bacteria > Gemmatimonadota > Gemmatimonadetes > Longimicrobiales > Gaopeijiaceae > CBDCKR01. Next base: position 6,030 of record CAZNEI010000037.1, on the reverse strand, counting down.
ACTCCTTCGCTGCCTCTCGTGTCTCGATATTCCGGAAAAGTAGCGGCCGCGGCGGACCTGTTTCAAGCCACAGGGTGGCTTCGGCGAGAGCGTAGATCGGAGGCATCGCCTCCCGTCGGCACCAGTCTCGCCAGGGCCAACACGTACAAGCACAGCGTGAGGAACGCGAGAAAGCCGGTGGCCGGATGTCGCGGTTCACACATTCCGAGCGTAAGAACCTCGCACAAGACCGCGCGCCATCCTCCGGTCGGACTCGGCAGGACGACAAACTTGACCATGAACGCCGCTCCCAGAATCACGATGCAACCCCGCAGCAGCCGCGCGCGGTCGGCAGCTACGGCCTGGGTGATGAGAGCTAGGAGCGCAATCGAGTAGAGTGCGGAAGCTCCGATGCGGAACGGTGGCCAATCAGGGGTCGCCAGCGACAATGCTTGGGCGGATGCGAAGACGACGGCGAAGACCATGACCCACCCGTTGCGGTCGAGCGTCAAGCGCGGGGTATTCAGGAGCTGACTGAGTTCGAAGGCGCCGTGTCTGCTGAGCGCCCCAATCATGAGCACGCCAAGCACGAGCGCAAAGGGCGTCGGACCCCGCCAAATCTCCGAGTCGCCGATCCGCAGCCCTCCGAGCAATCCGACCGCAAAGAATACGAAGGGTAGCCGCGTCACTTCGCCAGCCGTCGAAGCGACCCGAATCGTCGACCAGGTGCGCTCGGCCAGCTCGCGCGATTTCGCGATCCACCGCGGCGCATCCTCCCTCCAGTTGCTGATATCCATGGGTGCGGATTGCCCTTCGATACCGGTGTCGATCGACCCAATCGGTCAGGTGATGCTCTCCACTAGACTGAAGAAGTTCACAGGGTTACGCGAACGATCCCTGTCATGGAGGATCCCATGGGAGGGGCGCAGGCGAATCGCCGCTCCGCGAGGGGCGTCGGGCGAGGGTCGGCAGCCCGTTCACGTTTGAGGCACTCCTTCCCCTAGCCGCTCCACATCAAGATTCAGAGGCTCTGGAACGGGGCGGGAAGTCATGCGACGGGGCGGCTCTAGGCCCACGTTTACGGATTCGAGAGACAGCGGTCGCTGGGGCCCTGAGGGGTATGTGCGTGATACTTGACGCCAGCGCTCGGGACGATGTCTCTGGGAAAGCCCGGACTCGCCAGGCACACAGCTCTCCGAGTGAGTCGGGACATCTCGGGCGGTTGGCTACGTTGGAAACGCTTCTTTCAACTGATCCTCTGAGGAAGGAATCTGGAATGAGTCCCTCCAACATCGTCACGACGCTGCTCACGCTGCTCGCCCTCTTGGCACTGTTCTCGCTCCGGCTTCTCGGGCTCTACAGCCACCAGGCGCTGGCGGCCGTCCTACTGCTCGGCCTGGCCTGGGCGGTCGCAAATCGGGGATGGCTCGCGTGGAAGGGGCGACTACAGCTGGTGTTGCCCCGCGGGTTCGGCAGGTCCGACCGGCGGCCCGAATTCGTGCAGGCGGTGGGGCGCGCGAGCTTCTGGGCCATGGCTGCCGCCGCATGCCTGGCGGTGTTTCCGCGATCGGCGGAGACGACGACTCTGGTCGCCGCCGTCGTCGGGGTCTCCCTGGCGCGCATCGCGGCCTCATTCCTCGTCCCGCAACGAACCAACGCCGGGCCTACCTTCGTGATGGCGGTCGGCGCACTGGTCCTGGCGTTCGATCTCGGTCGCGCCGTTCGGGGCGGAAGCCCTGTGGACGGGCCGGCCTCCGTCGTGGAAATCGGTCCGCCCTTCGAGGGCGAGTGGCTCGTTGTGCAAGGCGGCCGGAGTCCCCTTCAGAATCACCATCTTGCGGCCTACAACCAGCACTTCGCCCTCGACCTCGTTCGGCTGGACGACGGCCGGATCTTCACCGAAGGGGAGGGCAATGCGTCCGTCTATAGCTGGGAGCAGCCGCTCGTGTCGCCCTCCGACGGCACGGTAGTCGTCGCGCGGGACGAGATCGACGATTCGGAAGGAGCCAACTTCGTGAGCGATCCCGGGGACGCGGCGGGAAACGCCATCGTGATCGAACTCGACACCGGCGGCTTCGTCGTCCTCGCCCATCTTCGACGCGGGACGGTCCGGGTCAGCGTAGGCGACCGGGTTCGGAAGGGCGATCCGCTGGCCCGGGTCGGAAACTCCGGGAACACGACGATGCCGCACCTCCATCTCCAGGTGCAGACCCACCCCGACCTCTGGGATCCCGACAACCGCTCCGTGCCCTTCGCGTTCGAGCCGCACGGCCGCGTCCTCGCCCGCAACGATCGCGTGGGGGTGCCGGGCCGCTAGTAGCGTCGATGGGGTGTGATGGCCCGATCCGGCGTCGTTCGGGCGTTGGAGCTGCACTGAACTTTCATTCGTCCGACGCATCGTCGTCGGCTACGGCGCCACGGGCCTCGCGGGCATCGAGGTCAAGGCCTCGGGGACGGTGCGTTCGCGTGACTTCCGGGGTCTTCGCAAGCTCCGGAAGTCGCTTGGCGAGAAGTTCGCGGCCGGCGTCGTGGCGTACGATGGGGAATCAAACCGTGCCTTTCGCGGATCGGCTCTACGCGGTGCCGGTTCGGCGGATCATCGACGGTGTGGGATAGTCCATTCCGGTTGTGGGTTTTCATTTGGACGGACATGTAGTTTTCATTTGGCCGCACACTCGGTGACCCTGGGGCCAAAGGTCGGTTCGGCGGGCGTCCGCAGCACCTCTCGGGCGGAGCTGGCGGCTCCTGTCGGGGAGGAGGTCGGGATGCGCAGGAGCGTCCCTTCACGCCCCCGGGTCGTCGCTTCCCGCATCGGCGGGCATCCGGCTCATGTCGGTGTGGAGGATCTCCCAGATATGGCCGTCGGGGTCCTGGAAGGCGCGGTAGTACATCCAGCCGTGATCCATGGCCTCCCCGTACTCGCTACCTCCGGCCGCCACGGCGCGCTCGATCGTCTCGTCCACGCCCGTCCGATCGGGCGCGTCGAGGGCGATCAGGACCTCGGCGTCGCGCGTCGCGTCGGCGATCCTCTTGCCCGGGGTGAACCGCGCGAACGAAGCGTGGGTGTGGAGCATCAGAAAGATCTGCTCGGTGATGCTCATCCCCGCCGCAGTCTCGTCCGAGAACTCAGGGTTGAGCGTAAAGCCGAGCGCACCGAAGAACTCGACGGAGCGGTCGAGGTCGGCGACGGGCAGGTTCAGATAGAGGTTTCGCGGGGTCGGCATGGCTCTCGTTTTCTCGGGTCTCCTCGCTGGCCGGGCGGGAAGACGAATGGACCCCGTGGCGGCGGTGCCGATGCGTGTCTTCGCAGGGGAACACTTGACCCCTCCGCCGGGTTCCTGGCACGATCCCGGAGCGAAGGGGTCGACGCCGGCGCGACCCAGGAGCGCGGCCTGAGAGCCCTCGGGGCGCGTCCCCGGGATCCACAACCTGGAGTCTCTCCTGCTTTCAGGTCCCGAAGGTCGTCGTTGCCCATGCCGCGCCGCCCGGGGCGGCGGCAATGGGGCGGTGAAACAGGATGCTGACTCTGTCGCCCCTCCTGGCAGACCGGGTGAGCCGCAAAGCCTCCCGGGTGGCACACGATCTATTGGAGGACCGCCTGAACGAGGTTCCGGAGCCGTAGTGCGCACCGACCGCAGACTCCCCTTGACCGGGGAGACCGGGCCGTCGCAGGCCGGCCCGGGGGTCACTCCGTGCGTTGCCCCCGTCCCGGCCCGAACGAGAGGTAGCCGCCCATTTGGAAGAGTACGAGCGCGTCGTCGGAAAGATTGCCGAAATGGACCATGAAGCGGGCTCCATAGCGCCGCCCCAAGGTCAGGCTCGCCCCCAAGGTCTCGGAGACGTCGCCGCCGTCGTACTCGATGCCCCCTCGCAGGGCCGGGCGAAGGAACCAACGGGCCCGGCCGAGCAGGAGGGAGGCTCCGAGTCGGTTCGCCGACCCCGCCAGATCGACGCAGCGGTAGTTCTCCACCATGCCGTAGAGGGACACGGGCCCGGCGATGCGGCCGCTCGTGGCCACGTAATGTCCGGGACAAGCCACGCTGTTGCCGCCGACGATGCCGGCCTCGAGCATCACTCGGCCCGGCGCCTCCTGCGCCCCGGCCTCGGGGACGAGCGTGGCCAGGCACACGACCAGCAGCAGTTTCCGCATTCGATTCTCCCGTCTTCAGTGCGGGGACGATCCGGTCGGCCGACGCCTCCTTGGCTTGGCCCGGTCCGGCGCTCGAAGACCCCCGGAGTCTCCGATTGAGAATGCTCTCCGTGTTCGCGTTCCGCGGCAAGGCAGGTCCGCTGGCGGAAGTAATGGTCGCGGCCGGAGCCAGCTCCTGGGCCGGCGGTGGCGGTCTCAGCTTCGGGCACGCTGCCATGCCCGGTCGGACGGTGGTCATCCTCTCCACGTGAGTGACTTTGGCGGCATCCGATAGGAGATGGGACGCCGCCAGCTTACAGAACGCGCATCACTGTCAACGAGTAGACGCATCGGAGCCTGGGGGCGACCACCCTCATGAGTTCCCGGTCGCTCAGCGATGCGCCCTCAACGTCAACAAACCTCTTGAAGTACTTCCTTAGGCTTCGTGCGGCTCCGGTCGAGAGGTACAACGCCTTGGTTGTCATGGTGGCAGGCGCGTAGGCGGAAGGCCGAAGGGGCGAATCACGGCAGGAGATCACGTAAGTTCAATCAGGGCCGCACGATCTGCCACTCCTGCCGTTCGAGGCTGTCCGACTTGACCGGCCCGAAATCCCCGGAATACAGGAGTGATCGGCGGGAATTCAACCCGCTCCGGCTCGCTCCGAGGAATAGGTGCGCGAGCCAACATCGTTCCGGCTAACCCGGGTCCCAATAAGCACGATACGAATGGGCCGGGGTGCCTTATCTGGAAGGCGAAGCTCCCTCTCCTCTCCCTCGCGGGCTCCGAGCAGCGCGAACCCTACTGCGGAGCCGCACGACACCTCGCCCCGCTCGCAGTCCGGATCGCCACCGACGACCGTGTGTGTGACAATCTCCCGCAAGGCGAAATCGTAGACCCAGACGCGATCGCCCATTGCAACCCGGCGCGCTGGCTTGGCCTCGGGCGGATCGGGTGGCCAAGATGCCGAGCCACACTGGCGGGAAACGAATTCCTCGGCTTGCTCGGGATCGGGTGCTACGCCTATCGCTTCCTCCACTTCGCGCAGGAACCGATGGAGAAGCTCGCGCCCCAAAAGGGAACGATGCCATGCCCCGTGAGCTTCCGCCGGGAAGCGTTTCCGGCCATAGTCCTGCTCCGCGAGCCGCAACGCGGCTCCCGATTTGACCGCCTGGAAGGCAAGGTAGCGCTCGAACGCTTCGGCGACGACATCCGTTTCCGTGTCAACATGGACGCATTCGAACTCCCGGTTGCGAATAGTCCCCCGACCTGCGGCTAGGTGGAATCTCCAGACATGGCCATCCTCTGAGACGGCTAAATGGATCGCGCGTATTGTTCTGTCTTCAAAGGGATGTGTGGTCGCCTTGTTCGTCACCGCCGGCAGTGCACCGATCTTGATGAGGACTGCGGGCTCCCGGGAGGTATCGCACAGGACGAAGTCCACGGCACCTGCCGTGGTCTCGTGCCCGCGCACCACTTGTTCATCATCATCGACATCCCATCCGAGGTGACGTAGGACGGGGACCACGATGCAATCCCCAACCTCTGTTGTCGTCGTGGACCCTCCGTGATCCAAACTTCCCACACCTCGCCTTAGGAGTTTGAAAAGGTCCTCTTTCCACAACACGGGGTCGAAGAGAGATGGTTGATCGGTCATCAGGTCCATCGAGGATGGCGCTCTCGGCGAGCCGTCCGTCCGCCTAAGGTTCACGAAACGCCTCGATTGGTGGGAGCAGCCAAGGGGATCGGACGCGGTGCTCTTGAATTGGGGTCGGCGGCCGCGGCGTGTCAAAGCGGAACCGCACCGAGTTCATCGAGCGCAAGCCGGTGAGGGCTCCGGTGTCCGACCGGAAATGCCTACTCCCTAGCCTAGTTCTCGTCCATTTTCTTCCTGTAAGCGCAACTCTGTCAAGCCTTTAGCGCC
>CAZNEI010000036.1:0-27088 GCA_964572045.1 uncultured Gemmatimonadaceae bacterium | reverse complement strand
TCGTCTGGACCAAGTCGGCCGGCGACATCCTCGAAAAGGTCGACCGCGCCCGGCGCGCCATGGCCGCCGCCGCCGATTAACCACCGATATGTTTAGGACACTACACTAGCTGGCCGGTGGGGAAGGACGACGGCCGCCACCCACGACCTCGGCGGTTGGCCGTCGTCGTGCCCGGTCAGCCGTTCGGATCCGCCTTCACCTCGTCCCAGATCGCGTCCAGTTCCTCCAGGGTTGCTTCGCCGAGGACCACGTTCCGCTCGGCGGCCACTGCCTCCAACTTCTCGAAGCGACGGATAAACTTGCGATTGGCCGCCTCCAATGAGGTGGCCGAGTGCCCCCCCGTCAGGCGGACGAGGTTGACCACCGCGAACAGGAGATCGCCCAGCTCCTCTTCGAGGTGGATTGCATCCTTCGAACCCAGGGCGGCGCCTACCTCTCGGACCTCTTCGCGGACCTTTTCCCATGCGCCCTTCGCATCGGGCCAGTCAAAGCCGACGGCGCTCACACGGTCCTGGATGCGGTGCGCTCGGTGCAGGGGATCCAGGGCCTCCGGGAGTCCGGTCAGCAGTGATGGCTCCTCCTGTCGCTCGCGAGCCTTGAGCACTTCCCAGTCGGCCTGCTCGCCGAGGCCGAACAGGTGGGGGTGGCGTCGCTTCATCTTCTCCTCCAGCCGCCTGGACACCGAAAGGGATGTGAAGGCCTGACGTTCTTCACCCAGAACGATCTGAAAGGCTAGGTTGAGCAGTAGATCGCCGAGCTCCCCCTCCAAGTCTTCGTCCCGTCCGCCGCGGATCGCGTCGACCACCTCGTGGCTCTCTTCGAGGAGGTGCGGAATGAGACTCTCGGGTGTCTGCGCGCGGTCCCAGGCGCAGTGCTCACGCAGGAAGCGGATCAACGCGAGAGCGCGGTCGAGGGCTCCTGGCAGCCTGAAATCGTGGAACGGCTGCTGTGTGTTGGCGTCGGAGTCCATGTCGGATGATCACTCGCGTTCGGATGCCGGAAACCTTGATCAGAGCGTATCTCTTCGCTCATTTCTGCGTTCATGTCAACGGATCAGCAGGCCGTCGAGAACGCACAGTGCAGGTCCTGGGTTGAAATCCGGCCCGGGGCCCTTCGCCGCAATCTCGGTCGGATCAGGGACGCCGTCGGAGCGTCTTCGGCGATCATCCCGGTGGTGAAGGCCGACGGCTACGGCCTTGGTATGGAAACCGTGGTGCGCGCATTGGAACCCGAGGATCCGTGGGGTTACGGCGTAGCCACCGTCGAAGAGGGGGCACGGCTGCGAGCGGGGGGCGCGACGAAGCCAATCGTGGTTATGAGCCCGCTTCCGCCCGGGGCATACGATCTCGCCGTCGCGGAGACTCTGACTCCAACCGTGTCCGAGATGAATGCGGTCCGGCGCCTCGAGGGGGCGGTGGCTCGTGTGGGACGAGCGGGCCGCTTCCACGTGGAAATCGACAGTGGGATGGGGCGCGCCGGCTTCGATTGGCGCCGTGTGACGGACTGGGGCCCGGCACTGTCCCGGTGCATCGGAGATCGGTTGGTTTGGGAGGGATGCTATACTCACTTCCACTCCGCCGACGTGGCAGGCGACGAGGCCACGCTCCGGCAGTGGCAGCGGTTTCGGGCAGCCGTCGACTCTCTGACCGCTGACGGAACCCGAATGATTCACGCCTGCAACGGGACGGCAGCCCTCCGCTACCCGGGTTTGGTGGCCGATGCCGTACGCCCCGGGATCTTCCTCTACGGGGGGAGCGCCGGCGAGGGAGTCGACCCGCCCGAGGAGGTCGCACAGCTCCGAGCGTGCGTGACTCTTGTGCGTGAAGTGCCCGGGGGCACGACGCTAGGCTACGGTGCCACCTACCGGGCGTGTGGGGTCGAGCGCTGGGCGACCCTGGGAATCGGGTACGGGGACGGTCTCCCCCGCTGCCTTGGAAATCGGAGCAGCGCGCTTCTGCACGGACGGCGCGTACCCATCATTGGACGGATCTCGATGGACATGACGGTGGTAGACACTTCGGGCGTCGACGGGGTCTCAGTCGGGGATACCGCTACGCTTATCGGCACGGACGGAGCGGGACGGATCACAGTGGACCAAGTGGCAGAACGGGCGGGCACCATCAGCTATGAGATCCTCACTGGACTCACGCGCCGGCTTCCTCGTCTCGTGGTGGGGACGAGAAGTGGCGCGTAGCCTGCTTGAGGCTGCCGCGCGCGCGCGCGAGAACGCGTACGCTCCCTACTCGGAGTATCCCGTTGGTGCGGCTCTGGAGGTATCGGACGGCTCGGTTTTCGTGGGATCGAACGTCGAGAACAGCTCGCTGGGCATGACCCTCTGCGCCGAGCGGTCGGCGGTGGCGGCTGCCGTAGCGGCGGGACACCGGGACTTCCGGCGGTTGGCTCTGAGCGTCCGCGAGGGGGATCCACCGGCCCCCTGCGGTGCCTGCCGCCAGGTGCTCGGCGAGTTCGCCCCCAGCCTCTCGGTCCTGTCGGAGGCGAACGGGGTCTCTCGTAAGTGGGTCTTGGACGCGCTTCTTCCCGAGCCGTTCTCGCTGGGGGCGGACCGGAGCCGGAGGAAGTCGGTTTGAAGCGCTCTTGGGCGGTTTATGGGGCTGTGCTGGCCGGGTCCCTCGCGGCGTGCACGGAAAACGATCCGACCGCGGCGATCGAAGAGGTTGCGCCCGATCTGAACCCTCGGACGGTCGAGGTGCGATTGTCAGGGGAGGATTTCGTCGAGGAGATCCAAGTATTCGGCGGGTTCGGAAGCCCGGCGACGATGGGTCGTAGCGTCCTCGCTCGGGACTTCCAGGGGCTGAACTCCCGAGCCCTTCTCCGCTTCGGTGCCTTCCCCGACTCGGTTCGCATCTTCGACGCGAGCACGGGCGCTGCAACGTGGAACCGCCGCTTCTCGATCGTCGGGGGTCGGCTGGTCCTGTTCTTCGACACTGTGCAGGGTCTCGCGCAGGGTCCCGTGGGCCTGAGCGTGTCGGCGACGCAGGAGCGCTGGGACGTGCAGACGGCGAACTGGGCAGTCGCGGTCGACACACTGGGGGACCGGGAGGAGTGGAGACGGCCGGGGGGAGGGATCACGGTGCCAGTGGGGAGTGGCACGTACGACCGTCAGGCTGGACGGCCCCAGTCCGATACGATTCCGCTCAACGATTCGGTGAGTATCGCCGTCGACTCGACAAGGATGGCTGCGTGGGCGGATACTCTGGATACGACGCGCGGAGCCCTGATCGCCCTTGAGGATCCGAATCGCCGCGTGCTCTTGCAGGGAGCCCGCCTGCGCGTGGTCGTGAGGCCCAGCGTCCCCCTCGATTCACTGGTGGAGGGGACGGCGCTGGGAGGCGAGGGCACCTTCATCTACGATCCGGTCCCCGTGCCGCCAACCGAGGGTCTTCGGGTGGGCGGGGCTCCTTCCTGGCGGAGCGTCATCACCCTGGACCTGCCCCGGGTTCTCGACGCCCAACCCGAGCTGTGCAGCGTGGTGGCATGCCCCTTCGACTTCGTTGAAAGTGGCGCGCAGCTGAACTTGGCTGAGCTCGTGTTGACCACTAGGCAAACGCTCCCCGCCTATCAGCTCTTCGAGAGTCTGAACTTCGAAGTGCGGACCGTCGTGAATCGGGAGCTTCTCCCCAAGTCGCCGCTCGGATCCGAGCTCACCGGGAGCTTTGCGGCGACCGCCGCCCCGGAGGTGTTCACGAGTCCGTCAGGCACGGAGGTCGCGTTCCCCCTGACGAATCTCGTGAACGACCTCATGCTTGGAGACTCGGCGACGTTGGCCAGCACGCCGAATACGATCGTGATCCTCAGTGCCGAGGAGCCCTCAGGGCTCGGCTTCGCGGCTTTTCAAGGCGTCGGAGCGGCCGGAACTCCGGTGTTGCGGCTTCTCGTCACGGTGGCCGGTGAGCTGGGGTTTCCGTGAGGTACATCTGGGTCTCGCTGTCAATGGCCATCGGCTTGCCGGTTGGAGCGGCCGGTCAGTCCATCTTGAGCACGGCTGGCCTCGGCGTCCACAGCGAACCGCTGGACGCGATCCAGCGTGCTCTGGGTGGGGTGGGCGTGGGGGTCGGCACGGCCACGGTGCTTCCCTACGATCCTACGGCCTCGCTGGATCTTCTTGCCCCCACGGTGACCTTCTCGCTCCAGCCGACCTGGGGCAGCTACAGCCTCGAATCCGAAGAAGGGAGCTTCCGCGGCACCCGCTTCCCCATCCTCGGGTTCGCGTATCCAATTGGCATCGAGAGCGTCCTGACCGTGGCTGCGGGGAGCCTGTTTGACCAGCGATGGGCAGCGGCGACCGAACGCACACTCGATGCCTTGGGAGAGCCGGTGCCGGTCACAGACCGCGTCGAATCGGACGGTGGCTTGTCCACGGTCCGTGTCGGATTTGCGAGACGCCTCTCCGGCACACTCGCGATGGGTGCCTCGGTCGGTCTCTACCGCGGCCACGTAGACCGGTCGTTCAACCGCGAGTTCAACAGAGGCCTCGACACTCTTGAGGTGGTGACGCCGATCCTTCCTTTCGCGGAAGCGGGAAGGTGGACGTATTCGGGACCGGTGGCTTCGGTGAGTGCCTCGTGGGATCCGGTCCCGGCCGTCCAGCTGGGTGCCGCCCTGAGTTGGTCGGGCACGCTGCGCAGCGAGCCCGTGGGAAGCACGGGTGGGGGAACGATCAACGTGACTCCACCCCTGGAGGTCCGACTCGCGGCCACGGCGATCCTCAGCTCCTCCCTTTCGGTGACAACGGGTCTCGCAAGGGCCGAGTGGTCCGATCTGAGTGATCCCCTGTTCGATGCTCTCGCCGTCGGGAACACAACGACGGTGGGCGGGGGAGTGCAGTGGCGGGCCGGTCGTGTTTGGGCCGGTGATCTGCCACTCCGCTTCGGCTACAGACGGTCCGGGTTGCCCTTCCTGTTCAAGGGAGAGAAGGTGACGGAAAGCGTGATCTCCGGAGGCTTCTCCGTCGTCATGGCGCAGGCCCTCGATATCCCGCTCGCCACCTTCGACGCCGCGTTCGAGTGGGGCAGTCGAAGCGCCGGAGGACTCGACGAGAGCTTCCGTCGCTTCACGTTGACCGTCCGCGTGGGCGGCCGCTGACGCCGCCCGACGCCATGCGGGTCTACTATCACACCTTCGGCTGCAAGACCAACCAGTACGACACGGCGCGCCTACGGCAAGAGGTGGAGGCTCGTGGTGCCCTGACGATCCGAGACGCCTCCCGGGCCGATGTTTGCGTGGTCAACACCTGTACGGTGACGAACAGGGCCGATGCCGAGGCGCGCCGGTTCCTGCGCCGCCTTCGGAGGATGAAGCCCGATGCCCGCATCATCGTCATGGGGTGCTCGGCAGCGCTGAGGGCGGATGAGTACGGGTCGATGCCCGAGGTCGAGACCGTCGTGCCGGGTCACGATCCGATGGCTGTCGCGGAAGTGGTTGCCGGCGGGACGCCCCGCTTCGTTCAACTGGGCCTGGCGCGGACCCTGGACCGCGTGGATCAAGAGCCGGTCGGTGCCTCCATCCTGACGCGCCGTGAGGGAGCCACCCGAGGCTGGCTCAAGGTGCAAGACGGATGCGATCGACGCTGCTCCTTTTGCGCCACGCGATTGGCGAGAGGCGCCAGCCGCTCGCGGCCGCCGGAGAGGGTGATCCGTGAGGCGTCGGCCCTGGCGCACCACCATCCGGAGCTCGTCCTCACCGGCGTCCACATCGGCCACTACGGGCGAGACTTGAACGATCGCCTCTCGCTCTCGGCGTTGCTGGCCCTTCTTCTCGACCAGGTGCCCGACGTGAGGTTTCGCGTCGGTAGCATCGAAGCCACCGAGGTTGACGATCTGCTATTGGAGCTCATGGTGACCTCGCGCGGACGGGTGGCTCCCCACCTGCATATGCCGCTCCAGAGCGGGGCCGATGCCGTTCTCCGGCGCATGAGGCGTTGGCATACGCGAGAGGCCTATCGGGTCCGAGCCCTCGAGATCGCGGGACGGCTTCCCCGGCTCGGTCTCGGCGCGGACGTGATCGCCGGCTTTCCGGGCGAGACTGAGCGGGATCACCAGGAGACCGTCAGGCTGGTCGAAGAGCTCCCATACACGTATCTGCATGTCTTCCCGTTTTCTCCGAAGGATCGGACGGATGCCGCCAGGCTCCCTCACCCGGTTCCCCCGCGCGTCGCCGGCGATCGGAGCCGAGAACTACGGAAGCTGGCCCAGGAGAAGGAGAGACGATACCGCGATTCCCGCTCTGGACAGCGAGCGTGGGTGACCTTGGAGGCGGGGGGCCGGATGGCGCTCACGGGAGACTACCTGCGGGTGGCTGCATCCGGCGCGGAGACTGCTGATCTTGCCCGATTGCACAGGGGTCGGCTGCAAGGGATCGGTCGGGACCTGTATATTCAACTCGACCGGTCGGTTCCGACCGAGATCGATTCGACATAACTCACACGACGCACGTTGGTATGAATTCGGGATCCGGCAAGCGCGCCTACGTAGAGACGTACGGCTGTCAGATGAACATCAGCGACGGCGAGCTGATGGAGGGAGTGCTCGCCGAGCAGGGGTACGAGATCGCTGCGAGGCCCGAAGATGCCGACGTCATCTTGGTCAACACCTGCGCAATCCGTGAACACGCGGAACAACGGGTCCTCGGCCGGGTGGGACAGCTCTCCGCCTTGAAGCGAGAGCGCCCCGAGACGGTGATCGGCGTCACAGGGTGCATGGCCCAACGTATGGGCGCCGACCTCCTCGACCGGGCTCCTTATGTCGACCTCGTCGTAGGGCCGGATGGCTATCGGTCCTTGCCGGAGCGACTCGAGGCGTTGGGACGAGAGCGCCGGGCCAAGCCTTCTCGGTCGGCACGGAGACGTGGTCCCCAGCTGGCGGTTCTCGACCTGAACCTTGGGGAGAACTATTCGGGCCTCACCCAGCGCCGCCGGTCTCGGATCTCGGCGTGGGTGCCGATCCAGCGCGGCTGCAATCACCGTTGCACCTTTTGCATCGTGCCCTATGTGCGGGGTCCGGAGAAGAACCGCCGACCCGGGGAGGTGCTGACGGAGATTGAAGGCATCGTGGAGTCAGGCCGCACCGAGGTCACCCTCCTGGGACAGACGGTGAACTCGTATCGCTCGGGGGACACGTCGTTCCCCGACCTGCTCCGGTCGGTGGCCCGGATCCCCGGGCTCCGGCGTGTCCGCTTCACGTCGCCTCACCCGCGCGACGTGTCGAGCGAGCTCTTGGACGTGATGGCCGAGGAGTCGACCGTCTGTGAGCAGTTGCACTTGCCCCTCCAGTCCGGCAACAACCGGGTGCTCAAGCGGATGCTCCGCCGCTACACGGTGGAGGCATTCCTCGAGACCGTGGAGCTGGCGCGAAGGACCGTGCCGGATCTTGCTCTCTCCACCGACGTCATCGTGGCCTTTCCAGGCGAGTCGCGGAGGGAGTACGAGGACACGCTGGGTCTTCTCCGGGCGGTTCGCTTCGACGACGCCTACACCTATCGGTATTCGCCCCGCGAAGGCACTCCGGCTACCCGTCTACCGGCGCACGAGTTCATCGACGACGATGAGGCCCAGGCTCGTCTCGGGCAGCTGATCGCGGTCCAGCGGAAGATCCAGGGCGACATAAACCGGGGCGAGGTGGGGCGCGTGGAGGAGGTCCTTGTCGAGAAGCATGCTCGCGATCCGGGGCAGGTACTCGGCCGGACCCGGCGGAACAAGGTCGTGGCGTTCCAAGGCGAATCGGATCTCATCGGCACGTATCACAGGGTTCATCTGACCGCCACCACGGGAGCGACGTTCGTGGGGGAGTCGCTGGACGCTCCGCTGCGGGTGGCATCAGCGTGAGACGGGCGCGGGCTTCATGTCTTGGGCGGCGACCCGGCGACCCGTCCCGCACATGAGCCGGATCGCTGGCCTCCTAGGCGTGTTCGCAGTGTTTCTCCTCTACGTCGTATTCGCCGCCCTGAACGGTTCCCAGCGTGTCACGGTCGATCTGTGGCTCGTGGCGTTCCACCGGGTGCCGCTGACGTTCGTGGTCTTCGGCGGCCTGTTCGCCGGGATGCTCGTGATGCTAATCGCGGGTGTCCAGAGCGACCTCAAAGTGCGCGCCATCCTGCGCCAGCGACTCGAAACCGAGAACCGCGAGGAGCAGGCGCTCATCGATCTTGCACAACAGGAGCTCTTTCCCCTGGAGCCGATCGAGTCCGCGGATGGGGAAGAGAGGGCGCCGAGCCGGGAGTAGTCTCGCCTCCGGCGATCGCAGGCGCCCGCGTGAGGCTCCGGCCCGCGCCGGGTGACACCCGCGCGGTGTGTCGGCGCCTGCTACGCCTCCGTCCCCTCGTGCTACCCCGGCCTGAGCCCTGTGCGAACTAGCGACGACCCGCACGGACGAGACGGGCGGACGCTCCCCTGCCCGCCCGCATGGTCGCCGACACCCGGCAGTCTTTGACCACTCGAAACCCTCTGCTATCTTGGCCCCAAGCCACCCTCGCCCCCCATCGTGAGCTCATGCCGGCAAGCAAGGTCATCACGCTCGAAAGACATATCGTCGAAGAGGAACGGAGCCATCGGGAGCCTACCGGCGCCTTCCGCAACATCCTGTATTCCATTGCGCTGGCGGCGAAGATCATTTCGAGGGAAGTGAACCGGGCCGGTATCGTCGACATTCTCGGCGGAACGGGCACGACAAACGCCCAGGGAGAGCGGGTCCAGAAGCTGGATCTCTACGCTCAGGACGTGATCTGCAGGGCGCTGGACCACACGGGAACGCTCTGCTGCATGGTCTCCGAAGAGTCCGACGAGATGCTGCGCATTCCCGCCGAGTTTCCCAAGGGGGAGTACGTCCTGATCTTCGACCCTCTGGACGGATCTTCGAACATCGACGTGAACGTGTCGATCGGCACGATCTTCTCGATTCACAGCAAGATCTCCGGGGGAGACGACGGAACCCTCGAGGACTGTCTGCAGGCCGGACGCCGCCAAGTCGCTGCCGGCTACGTCGTATACGGCTCGTCCACCATGCTCGTGTACACCAACGGGCATGGCGTGCACGGGTTCACACTCGATCCGTCGATCGGCGAGTTCCTCCTCAGCCACCGGGACATTACGATTCCGGACCCGCCGAGCCGGGTGTATTCGGTCAACGAGGCATACTGCGCACGGTGGTCCGTGGGCCAGCAGAGGCTCCTGCGGCACCTGAAGGACCTCGGCGGAGAGACGTCGCCGGGCTACAGTGCCCGATATATCGGGTCTTTGGTCGCCGACTTCCATCGGACGCTACTCAAGGGAGGGATCTTCATGTATCCGGCGGACACGAAGGCGCCCAAGGGAAAACTCCGGCTCCTCTACGAGGCGGCACCCATGGGGATGATCTGCGAGCAGGCGGGCGGGCGCGCTTCGGACGGCAAGAACCGCATCCTTGATGTGATCCCTGAAGCGCTCCACCAGAGGACTCCGCTGTATATAGGATCGAGCGAAATGGTGTCGCTTGCGGAGCGGTACTTGGCAGAGGAGCTGGAGAGCCCCTCCCCCTCCTAGAGGTTGATGGGATACGTACCCGGAAGGTATCCCTTTTCGGTGTCGACGAGGGGCGCGGTGTACTCGCCGGAAAAACACGCATCGCAGAAGGAGCTGTGCTGCCCCACGACGGAGAGCATGCCCTCGAGGGACAGGTATCCGAGGGAGTCTACTCCCAGGGCACTTCCGATCTCCTCCGGACTCATTTGTGATCCGATGAGCTCGTCGCGGCTCGGCATGTCGATTCCGTAGAAGCACGGGAATCGAACGGGGGGGCTGGCGATCCGCAGATGGACCTCGCCGGCCCCGGCTTGGCGGATGAACTTGACGAGGCTCCTGCTCGTCGTGCCCCGCACGAGTGAATCGTCGACCACGACAACGCGGCGGCCCTCAATGACCTCTCGCACGGGGTTGTATTTCATGCGCGCTCCGAAGTCACGGTCGGCCTGAGACGGCTTGATGAAGGTCCGGCCCACGTAGTGGTTACGAAGGAGCCCGAGTTCGTAAGGAATGCCGCTCGCCTCGCTGAAGCCCAACGCCGCGGAGTTCGCGCTGTCGGGAACGGCGAAGACCGCGTCGGCCTCCACCGGGTGTTCTTCGGCCAGTCGGCGCCCGAATCCCCGCCGGGCCCCGTCAACCGAGATCGTCCAAAGGCGCGAGTCGGGCCGGGCAAAGTAGACGAGTTCGAAGATGCAGGGCGCCGGCCTCTGGGCCGGCGAGAGGTCGTGAAGCCTCTGGACCGATGCGCCCTCGATCTTGAGCACCTCTCCCGGATCCAAGTCTCTCACGTACTCCGCTCCGAGGATGTCGAGTGCGCAGGTCTCGCTCACGACTACGTACCCGCCCTCCAACGTGCCGAGGATGAGCGGACGGTATCCCCGCGGATCTCGGACCGCATAGAGCGTGTCGCCAACCGCGATCGCCAACGAGAAGGCGCCTTCCAGGTGGCTGAGAGCGTCGTGCACCTGGGCGTCCACGGTGCTGTGCCTGGAGCGTGCGATCAGGTGGACGATGACCTCGGAGTCGGACGTGGTCTGAAAGATGGCGCCTTCGCCCACCAGGCGGCTCTTGAGGTCGCGTGCGTTGGTCAGGTTTCCGTTGTGGGAGATGCCGAGGTGGCCCTCGGCGTATCGGACCACGATCGGCTGTGCGTTCAGAGCCTTGCTGCCCCCCGCCGTCGAATACCGTACGTGTCCGATCGCCGAGCGACCCGGAAGCCTGACCAGAGTCTCGGCCTTGAAGACGTCTGCTACGAGGCCTACGTCCTTGTGAAGTCGTGCCTCGCCGTCCAAGACGGCGCAGATGCCGGCGGACTCCTGGCCCCTGTGCTGTAGAGCGTAGAGGCCCAGGAAGGTCAACTCCGCCGCACCTTCGACCCCGCTGATCCCCACGACGCCGCACTCCTCCCGTGGCTTCGCGTCGAGAGAAGTCCAGACGACGTCGGCGGGCCGCCCTCGCATCGACGGTGGCTTTGGGGACACTAGTCTACCTGCTCCATCAGGCGGGGAATCGCTCCGAAGAATAGGTCGGAGATGATCTCCATGTCGACCTCTAGCGTTGCGCTCCGCCCCTCTATCCTGAATCCGTCCTCCGGTGCGACGACGTGGCCGATCTGCCTGCACGGCACCCCGTGCCTTTTCGCGAGGCGCAGGACGTCATCGGTTGAACGGGCATTGCAAGAGACCACGACGCGTCCCTGTGCCTCACCGAAGAGCAGCGGAAGGGCCGGCAGAGAGTCGTGCAGCGTCACGTGAACTCCCGTGGGAGCGGAGCTTCCGCGCCCGAGCGCGCTCTCAGCGAGGGCGCATGCGAGGCCGCCTTCGGAGACGTCGTGGGCTGAGCGAAGCAGGCCTTCGTGAACCAGGGCTAGCACGGCCTGCTGCAGGCGGCGCTCTCCGAGAAGGTCCACCGAGGGTGGTTCGCCCGCCACGAGACCGTGCATGACGTAGAGATACTCCGAACCCCCGAGCTCGTCGGTATTGTCGCCCAGCAAGATGACGGCGTCTCCCGCCTCCTCGAATGCGGAGCACGTGAGGTGCGCAATGTCCTCGACGACCCCGACCATTCCGATGACGGGGGTCGGATAGATCCCTGCGCCGTCTGTCTCGTTGTAGAAGGAGACGTTGCCTCCGGTCACCGGAGTCTCGAACAGCCTGCAGGCGTCGGCCATGCCCAACACCGCCTCCCGGAACTGGTAGTAGATCTGGGGCTTCAGCGGGTTCCCGAAGTTCAGGCAGTTGGTCACGGCCGTAGGCAAGGCGCCGACGCAAACCAGATTCCTGGCCGCCTCCGCCACGGCCGCCATGGCGCCCGCGCGCGGGTTCAGGTACACGTAGCGTCCATTGCAGTCGGTCTTGGCCGCGATGGCCCTGCGCGTGCCGCGCAGGCGAACGACCCCCGCATCCGCGCCGGGACGGATGGCCGTGCCGGTCCGGACCGTCGTGTCGTACTGTCTGTATACCCAACGCTTCGACGCGATGTTGGGCGAGGCGATGAGCCGGAGGAATGTGTCCGTTTGGTCTGAGTCCGTATCCCAGAACCGGGAGAGATCCATGCGACGGAGCGTCCGGATCTTCTCCGACTCCCGTCCCTCTCGCTCGTACGAGGGGCACCCCTCGGTGAGGGGCAGGGCCGGGATCTCGACGACGGTCCGGCCCCCTTCGATCACGCGAAACTGCCCGTCGGACGTGACCCTTCCGATCTCTGCGGCCTCAAGCTCCCACTTCGCGAGGATCTCCCTCACGGCCTCTTCGTGCCCGGTCTTGGCCACGACCAGCATGCGCTCTTGCGACTCCGAGAGCAGGATCTCGTAGGGGGTCATGCCCGGCTCACGCACCGGCACGCGATCCGCGTGAATCTCGACGCCGTTCCCTGAGCGGCCAGCCATCTCCGCGGCGCTCGACGTGATGCCTGCCGCGCCCATGTCCTGGATCCCCGTGATGTGCCCGCTACGAATGAGCTCCAGGCTCGCTTCGAGGAGGAGCTTCTCCGTGAAGGGATCTCCCACCTGAACCTGAGGACGGCTGGACTGGGAGTCCTCGCTCAGTTCCGCGGATGCGAACGTGGCCCCGTGGATCCCGTCCCGTCCCGTCCTTGCCCCGACCGCCATAAGGCGGTTGCCCACCCCTTCTGCCTCACCCTTGATGAGGTCGTCAGCCTTGAGCAAGCCGATACACATGGCGTTCACCAGGGGGTTGCCCTCATAGCCCTCGTCAAAGACGGTCTCGCCCCCGATGTTCGGAATCCCCACGCAGTTTCCGTAGTCCCCGACACCCTTCACCACTCCAGAGAAGAGGTAACGGACCCGTCCGCTGTCGAGGTTGCCGAAGCGCAACGAGTCCAGAAGGGCCACAGGCCGGGCGCCCATCGTGAAGACGTCCCTCAGAATCCCCCCCACACCGGTGGCTGCGCCCTGGTAAGGCTCTACCGCCGAAGGGTGGTTGTGCGACTCGATCTTGAAGGCCACAGCCAGCCCGTCGCCTACGTCGATCACGCCCGCGTTCTCGCCGGGTCCCTGGATCACCCAAGGTGCGTCGGTGGGAAGCAGGCGAAGGAGCCGCTTGGAGTTCTTGTAGCCACAGTGCTCCGACCACATGGCGCTAAAGACGCCCAACTCGGTGTAGGTGGGCGGCCGCCCCAGGATCTTCGTGATGCGTTCGTATTCCGGCCGAGAGAGACCGTGATCTTCAACGAGCTCTAGCGTGATGGGAGGATCGCCCTCTCGCGGTGCCGGAGCCGATCGAGCACCTGCGCCGTTGCGTCTATCGCTCACGTGGGATGGTTCCGTCGCGGTCCGTGCGGACACCGGTTCAAGCCAAGCCAGCCGGGGCTTGGCGCTCCATGAGCGCTCCAAAGATTCCGAGGCCGTCTACCGATCCCAGAACCTCCTCCACTGCTCTTTCGGGATGGGGCATCATGCCCATGACGTGGCCCTCCTCGCTGACGATGCCAGCGATATTCCGGGCCGATCCGTTGGGGTTGGCGTCGGCCGTCGTGTCTCCCGACGCGTCGACATATCGGAATAGCACACAACCCTCCTCCTCCAGTCGGTGCAGCGTCTGCGGGTCAGCGTGGTAGTTGCCCTCGGCGTGCGCGATGGGCACTCGGAGGATCTGTCCGACTTCGTAGTTTTGAGTGAACATCGTGGCGTTGTTCTCCACACGGAGCAGTACGTCCTGGCTCGCGAAGCGCAGAGAGGTGTTGCGGAGCAACGCGCCCGGCAACAGCCCGGCTTCACAGAGCGTCTGGAATCCGTTGCAGATTCCCAGCACCGGCCCGCCCGAGGCGGCGAAGGCTCGAACCGCCTGCATGATGGGACTCATCGCGGCGATGGCGCCCGCACGCAGATAGTCGCCATAGGAGAACCCTCCGGGTAGCATCACGGCGTCCACCTCGCCGAGCTCGACCTCACGGTGCCAAACGAAGCGGGGGCTTCCCCCGACGAGCTGGATGCACTTGTAGAGGTCGTAGTCACAGTTGGAGCCCGGGAAGGTGACGATGGCGACCCTCACGCCGAAGCCCCCGCCGGAAGTCCCGGTTGCACGGCGATCTCGAAGTCCTCTGTGACCGGATTGGCCAGAAGCTGGCGGCACATGGCTTCGGCGCGCCTCCGCGCCTCGTCCTCCGAGGCCGCCTCCACGTCCAGGTAGAGGATCTTGCCCACGCGCACCTGCTGGATGCCCTCGTAGTCCAGGGAGCGTAAGGCGTGTCGGATCGCCTGACCTTCCGGATCAAGCAGGCCAGGTCGCGGAACCACTCGAATCTCCACGCGAAAAGGTGTCACACTTCACTCTCCATGTCAGAGCGCTGAAGGCGCTTTGCACTCTTCTGGTACCGTGCCGGAGCCAGTTCTCCGTAGTCCACGGCTCGGACTTCGGCCGTCTCGTCGTCGAGTACGTCGAGAAGCGGGTCCCGTTCGGGAAGGCGGTCCAAGAGACCGTGGATCACCGATCCCATCAGGCCCCACATCGTATAGGCAAGGAGCATCGGGAAGAAGTAGTAGGCAGGGAATGCGACGGCCACGACCAAGTTGCCGGACAGCCAGAGCGTGGTCAGCAGCCCCTTCCTTGTCTTGAATCCGATCCTCGGGACCAGCGCGTAGGGGATGTTGCTCAGCATCAGGACGCCGAGGATGATCAGCAGGATCCCGATGATCCGAGGCCAAGGCATCCCCGCCAAGTATATCTGAAAGAAGGGGGTCTGACTGAACGGATAGAAGGTGGCGAGAATCATCCCCGGCGTGGGCGAGGGGAGACCGTGGAAATGGGTCTTCGCCTCACCGCCCTGCTCGACGTTGAAGCGGGCCAGCCGGATGACCACGGCCATCACGTACACGAGCGGCAGCACCCAGCTCCAGTTCGCGTCCGAGAAGTAGAGCGTGTACATGATGAAGGCCGGGGCGACGCCAAAGGAGATCGCGTCGACCAAGGAGTCCAGCTCACCGCCGAACGCCGACCCGGTCCTCGTGAAGCGGGCAATGCGTCCGTCGAGGAGGTCCGTCACTGCGGCCCAAACGATGAACCACCCGGCCCATGCGTAATCGCCCCGTGTAGTCGCCACGATCGCATAGAATCCGAAGAACAGGTTGGCCATCGTGAAGGCAGAGGGCAGGATGATGATCCCCCTCTGGAGCCTTCCCGGAGGCCTGGGCCGGTCGATCATGTGCGCGGCTCCGCGATCTCCCTTGCGGGGGCATCTGCGTGCTCCGCCTGCTTGGTCGTCCGCCGCGGGAACCGGGCGCAGACCGTGCTCCCACCCCTCACCTTGTCGTTGACCTCGCAGCACACGGGCCAGTCGTCGGGGATGAATAGGTCCACTCTCGACCCGAACCGGATGAGGCCGATACGGTCTCCCCGCCGCACGTCATCGCCGATCTCCGGGTAGGTCACGATGCGGCGTGCGATCAAACCCGCGATCTGCCGGACCAGGACCTTTCCGGCGGGTGCGCCGAGTCCGAGAGAAGCCCGTTCGTTGACCTCGCTCGCCTTGGGATGCCACGCCACGGCGTATTCTCCCGCGCGATATTCACGGTGGACGACGCGGCCCGACACGGGGGCCCGCTGTACGTGGACGTTGAAGACGTTCAGGAAGATCGTAATGCGTCGGCAGGGACCGCCGAAGAGTGACGGCTCCTCCACCTCCCCGACATCGATGACCCTCCCGTCCGCCGGGGCCAGGACGATCCCCTTCTCGGCAGGTGCATCACGCTCCGGATCGCGAAAGAAGTAACAGACAAAGCCGGCCAAGACGGTCAATGCGGAGGCCGGGAGCGCCATGCGAGCGTCCCAGGCCGGGACTGCGGCCCATGCCAGCGCTGCTGCCATCAAGCCGAAAAGGATGAACGGGTAGCCTTCCCGCGCGAACCTCACGGGTCCGACCCGACCCTTCGGCGTTCAGATGAAGCGAGGGGGCTCGAAATCACTGAGCTCGGTTCCCGTTAGACGCCGGAAGATCTCCAGGTACCTCCTCGTCGTGGCTTCGACGACGTGATCGGGCAAGTCGGGCGGCGGTGGAGACTTGTCCCAATCGAGCGTGTCCAGGAAGTCCCGCACGGGTTGCTTGTCGAGCGACTGTTGGCCCTGTCCCACGACGTATCGTTCCGCGGGCCAGAAGCGCGAGGAGTCGGGTGTGAGGACTTCGTCGATCAGCAGAAGTCGGCCGTCGGGGTGGTAGCCGAATTCGAACTTCGTGTCGGCGAGAATGATCCCTCGCTCTTCCGCCCACGCCGCACCGTGCCCGTAGATCGCGAGCGAGAGTTCCTGCAGCCGGTTCGCGACCTCCACTCCCAACCGATCGACTACGCCGGAAAAGGGGATGTTCTCGTCGTGTCCGGTCTGAGCTTTGGTCGACGGAGAGAATACGGGCTGCGCCAGACGACCGCTCTCCACCAACCCTTCCGGGAGGGGCTCCCCGGCCAGCGTCCCCGACTTGCGGTACTCCTTCCAGGCGGAACCCGAAATGTAGCCTCGCACGACGCACTCGACGAGTACGGGGTCGGTTCGATGGACGAGCATACTGCGGGCGGACCAAGCCTTTCGCGAACCGTCGAGCAGTGGCACTCGCTCGACGATCTCGTCGGGATCGACGCTGATCAGGTGGTGGTCGACTTGACCCTGGAGCGAGTCCAGCCACCACGCCGTGATCTGCGTGAGCACCTCCCCCTTGCGGGGGATCGCCTGCGGAAGAATGACGTCGAAGGCGCTCACACGGTCGCTCGCCACCATCAACAGTAGGCCTTCTCCCGCATCGTAGACGTCACGGACCTTGCCTTGACCTACGAGGGGGAGGGGCAGGCGGGACTGCGCGGCTGCGACTCGTTCAGACTCGGACATCGGGTTCTCCAAGGCGCTCGTTCGCGCCGGCTTCGAGGCGTTCCAAGGCCGGCCGTACCCGCTCGGCCAGAAAGCGATCCACCTGCTCGGGGGCCCGCCCGACGAAGCGCGCAGGATCGGTGATGGCCTGGAGCGCTTCCAAAGTCATTCCAAACCGGTCGTCGGTGGCGATTCGGTTGAGCAGATCCGGCGTGCCTCCGTCCTCCTTCGTGAGGCGAGCCGCCTCCATCGCGTGCCGACGGATCCGCTCGTGAAGGGCCTGGCGATCTCCCCCCCCCGCCGTGGCATGCATCAGGATAGCCTCCGTGGCCATGAAGGGAAGGTGCTCGGCCAGATTTCGCTCGATGACTCCAGGGTTCACGACCAGCCCGGCTCCCACGTTCTCCACCAGGACCAGGATGCCGTCGAGCGTGAGGAACGAGTCCGGGATCGAGAGGCGTCGGTTCGCGGAATCGTCCAACGTGCGCTCCAGCCACTGAGTGGCCGCCGTGAGCAGGGGATCCTGAGCCAACGCGATGACGTGCCGCGCCATCGCGCAGATCCGCTCCGAGCGCATGGGATTCCTCTTGTACGGCATCGCCGAAGAACCGACCTGCTCCTCCTCGAAGGGCTCCTCCACCTCTCGAAGGTGTGCAAGGAGGCGGAGGTCGTTTCCCATCTTTGACGCGGAGGCCGCCACGCCGGCCAGAGTGCCCAGAATCTGCGCATCGACCTTCCGGGGATACGTCTGACCTGTCACGCTGAGGCGCCTTGTGAAGCCCATGCGGCGCGTCACGGCGTCGTCGAGCTGTTCCACCTTGGAGGCGTCGCCGTCGAAGAGCTCAAGGAACGATGCCTGGGTGCCGGTGGTGCCCTTGGCTCCACGGAAGCGCAGCGTCTCCAGGCGGAACTCCACCTCCTCGATATCCAGCAGGAAGTCCTGAACCCATAGGGTCGCACGCTTTCCAACGGTGGTTGGCTGAGCCGGCTGGAAGTGAGTATAGCCCAGCGTCGGCAGCGCCTTGTGGTCGTCGGCGAAGTCGGCGATGCATGCTACGCAGCGCACCAGCCGGTCCCTCACCAGAGCCAGGGCTTCGCGGTGGAGCAAGAGGTCAGTGTTGTCGCCGATGAAGGCACTGGTCGCTCCCAGGTGGATCACCCCTTTCGCCGCCGGTGCCACGTCGCCGAAGAGGTGGACGTGCGCCATCACATCGTGGCGGAAGCGCCGCTCGTACTCCGCAGCCTTCTTGAAGTCGATATCGTGCAGGCCCCTGCGCATCTGATCCAGGGCTTCGGATGAGACGGAGAGCCCGAGTTCGCGCTGTGCCTCCGCCAAGGCCAACCAGAGGCGCCTCCAGGTCCCGTACCTGCGGGCCGGGGAGAAGATCGCCTGCATCTCCGGGGAGGCATAGCGCTCCCCAAGCGGATGCATGTAACGCTCGTTGGTCGCGTCAGCCACGGGCCCGCCGGAACGACAGTTGTCGCACGATCAATCCGCCGTTGCGCTCGATGTAGACGGCCACGCTGCCGACGGCCCTCCGAAAAATGCTCGCGACTTGTTCGGCGGAGGTGATGCCCGTGCGATCGATCTGCAATATCACATCGCCCGCCCGGAAGCCGATACGATTCTCGAGATCGGGCCGGATCGACATGATCAGGGCTCCGGTCTCGTACCGGAGGTTCCGCTCAACACGGATCCCGGGCGTCACCGTCACGAGCTCCATCCGTTCGAGGGCGGTGACGCGGTCAGCCGCGAGCGAGGGCACGTCCTCGGCGATCAGTCGAACATCTTCACGCCGGCCTTCGATGCGAAGCTCGATACTCTCACCCACCCGTAGGTCCAGCACGATCGACTCGAAGTCCAAGGTCGTTTGAAGCTGCCGGCCGTTGACGGCCGCGATGCGGTCTCCTCTCGACATTCCGGCGCGAGCGGCCGGAGAGGAAGGGGACACGCTGGTGACGATAATGCCCTCCGTGCGGCCCCACACGTCCTCGGCGCTGGCGTCCACCTCGAACCCGACCCATGCCCGCCTCAGTTCGCCCTCGTTCATGAGGTCCTCGGCCACACGGAGAGCACGGTCGATCGGGATGGCGAAGCCGAGCCCCTCGCTTCCTCCACCACGAGAGAAGATCGAGCTGTTCACCCCGATGACTTGACCGTTCGAGTTCACGAGCGGCCCTCCGGAATTCCCTGGGTTGATCGACGCGTCGGTCTGGATCATTCCCAGGTACACCACACGAGCGTCCTCCTCAGGGATGATATGGCGCTCGGTCGCACTGATCACACCCGCGGTCACGGTTGGCTCCGAATTGGAGAAGAGGTTGCCGAACGGGTTGCCGATCGCCAGCGCCCACTCGCCGATGACCAACCCCCTCGACGTGCCCAGCGGGGCCACCGGGAGGCTGTCACCTCGGATCCGTAGGACGGCCACATCGGTGAGCTGATCCGAGCCCCCGAGCTCGGCCTCGAAGTCGCGTCCGTCGGGCAGCATCACCATGATGCGTTCGGCGCCCTGGACCACGTGGTCGTTGGTGAGGATCGCACCGCTCTGGCTGATGATGAAGCCGGAGCCGAGGCCTCGGCTCCGCCGCACCCGCGGCAAGTAGAACGGGTCGAAGAAAGAGCGGGTGCGCACCTGCTGGGTGCGTATCACGTTGACACTCACCACGGCGGGCGCCACTCGTGCGGCCGCATCAACGAGGGCAGCGTCGCGCGACCGATCGATCCTCTGCGACCGCTCGGCGGCCGGCACCTGGACCGAGGTTGCGCTCGGGGCCGTGACTCGGGGCGCCCCGCCTTGGTCCAGAGACACGCTTTCCGCGAGGGCCGGCGCCGCCTCGGGGCCACAGGCAGAAAGAGCCGTCAGCACGGCGAGCGTCGCCGTGCCTGACAGAACTGAGGAGCAGTTCGTTCGCTTCAGTCGTCCGTATGCCATGAGTAGGCCGTCAGAGGCCCTCGGGCCTCCCGTCATCTCCTGCGCGGCTAGAGATCCCGTCCAAGTCGCCGCCAGTCGGCCAGGAACGCGTCCAACCCCCGATCGGTCAGGGGGTGCTTCAACAACCGATACAGCACTTTGGGAGGCAAGGTACCGCAGTCCGCCCCGAGCATCAGCGCTTCGACCACGTGCTTAGGATGGCGTATGGAGGCGGCCAGGATCTGCGTCTCAATCTCGTAGTTGTCGTAGATTTGGCGGATCTGCCCCAGGAGATCCGTCCCGTCTCCCGAGATGTCGTCGATGCGTCCGATGAAAGGAGAGATGAATGTGGCTCCCGCCTTCGCGGCCAACAGCGCCTGGGTTGCTGAGAAACAGAGTGTGACGTTCACGCCGATCCCTTGGCGCCTGAGCTGCCGGCAGGCGACGAGCCCTGCTTCGGTAAGAGGGACCTTGATGACGATGTTCTCGTGAATCTCGGCGAGACGCTTCCCTTGATCCACCATGCCCTCGGCGTCCAGCGCCACGACCTCGGCGCTCACGGGCCCGTCGACCGCCCGGCAGATCTCTAGGAAAACCTCGGCAGGATCTCGACTTCCGGCCACCTGGGCCATCAGCGAGGGGTTCGTCGTCACTCCGTCGATAAGGCCGGCTTGGGCGGCTCGACGGATTTCAGCAATGTCTGCGGTGTCGATGAAGATTCTCATGGCCTCGGGGGCTGGGGTGTCGTCGTGGTAAGGCTCTGGGCATCTTCTCCGACTCCATCGGGATACGCCACGTGATGAAGGAAGAGGCCTTCGGGAGGTGCCGGAGGGGATGTCACCAGCTTGTCGTCGGGCGCGGCGGCCAAGAGGCGGGGCAGGTCATCAACGGGGCGGCGGCCGCGGGCGATGTCGACCATCGTGCCGACCGTGTACCGTACCATGTGGTGCAGGTATCGGTTCGCCGTGATCCAGAACGAGTAACCGATGTCCCGCCAGGGTTCCCACCTTGCATCGTGGATTGTACAGAGCTCACCCCTCTTCGGTTGCCCGGACTTCGCGAGCGCCTTGAACGAATGCTCCCCGGAGAGGCACAAGGCGCACACGCTCAACAAGTCACAGTCGACCTCAGCCGCGAGCGCCCAGCACCACGGTCGATGAAATGGAGATCGGCTGCGCTCCGCCACGCCCAACCGATAGAGGTAGGTGCGGGCGGTCGCATCGTAGCGGGCGCTGAAGTCGGGCGGCGCCCATTCGATCGCTTCGATCCATATGTCCTTGGGCAGGACTGCATTGAGTGCCTTCTTCAGCTTGAGCGGTTCCCAGGGGAGTGGAAGGGATACGGCAGCGACCTGACCGGTCGCGTGGACTCCCCTATCCGTTCGGCCCGATCCCTCCACGGGACGCCTAGCGCCTGTGAGCTGCCGCAACGCCGCCTCGAGCTCTCCCTGAACCGTTCGCTCTGAGCGCTGCATCTGCCAGCCGAAAAAGCCCGAGCCGTCGTATTGGAGGATGAGCTTCAGTCGGTTCTCAGGTTCCACGCCCAGAAGCTAGACGGGTGACCACTGTTGTCAAGCGACGCCTCAGAGGCTGAATTGTAGGTGTGCTCTTCCCCGGCCGCGGGGATCTTCGGGAAGGACCCATTATCGCGAGGACGCATTCATCGATGACCCAACACATCCCCTCATCGTCAACGGGCTCCGGTCTCCGAAGCCTGCTCTTGAAGGCAGCCAACGGAGAGGACCTCACGCCCCCCGAGGCCGAGTTTGCCTTCGGCGTCTTCATGGAGGGACGGGCCTCACCTGTGCAGATGTCGTCGCTCCTTACGGCTCTTCAGGTGAAGGGCGTCGTCCCGGCGGAAGTGGCCGGGGGCGTCAGGGCGCTCCGAAAGGCCATGGTGGAGGTCCGCTCCGAGGCGACCCGCGAGCTCGTCGACACGTGCGGGACCGGTGGTGGGGACCTGACCACATTCAATATCTCGACGGCCGCCGCCCTCGTCGCGTGTGGCGCCGGGGTTCGCATCGCCAAGCACGGTAATCGCTCCTTCACCTCCCGAAGCGGGAGTGCCGACGTGCTCGAAGCGTTGGGCGTTGGCATCGAGCTGAGCCCCGCGGAAATGGGTCGAGTGCTGAAGGAAGTCGGGCTCGTCTTCATGTTCGCTCCCCTTCTGCATCCTGCCATGCGGCACGTGGGGCCCGTGCGTAGAGAGCTCGGCTTCCCTACGGTCATGAACATCCTCGGGCCTCTGACCAACCCCGCCCGGGTGGGGCGACAGCTCGTCGGCGTAGCGGATTCGTCGCTCGTTTCGCTCGTGGTCGAGGCCCTTAAGGAGCTAGGTCACGATCGCGCCCTGGTCGTGCACGGCGAGCCCGGGTTGGACGAGATCAGCCCAGTCGGGCCCACACGCGTCGCCGAGCTCAAGGGGAGGGAAGTGCGGGAGCGTACGGTCCGGCCGGAAGACTTCGGGATGGCGCCCTGTCGGCCCGAGGCGCTCGCCGGCGCCGAGCCGCCCGACAACGCCAGGATCATCGTGGCGGTGCTCAACGGTCAGGAGCAGGGGGGCGGGCGGTCCGCGGTGCTCCTGAACGCGGGCGCCGCGATCTACGTGGCGGACGCTGCGACGACTCTCGAAGAAGGGGTCGAAATAGCTAGGGAGGCGCTCGACAGCGGACGGGCACTCAAGGTCCTGGAGCAGCTCCGCTCCGCCACGCAGACTGCCTAGCGAGGGTCGACGAGCACCCGGAGAGGGTGTGCTCCGCGACTGCCGCGGTGCTCAGGTGCGAGCCGGCGGGGCAGCGCCCTAGTACTGTCGAATCACGCCCACGACGACGCCTTGAATCTGAACACTCTCGGGGTCCGCAATGATCGGTTCCATCGCAGGGTTCGCCGGCTGTAGGCGAATGCGCCCGTCCCTCTCACGGTAGAGCTTCTTCACCGTGGCCGAGTCGCCGCCGACGAGCGCAACGACTGTCTGTCCGTCCGTGGCCGTGTGCTTCGAGTTCACGACGATGAAATCGCCATCGCGAATCTGCTCGTCGATCATCGATTCGCCCTCGACGCGAAGCACGAAGCTCTCGCTTCCGGACCGCACCATGCCGGGCGGCACGGCTAGAGTCTCGGCCTGCTCGATCGCCTCGATAGGGAGCCCCGCCGCCACAGCTCCCAGGAGAGGGAGCTCCACCGCTCCCGTTGAGGAGGCGCGTCCCAGCAGCTCGATGGACCGACTCTCGTTGTAGGCCTTCCGAATGTAGCCCTTACGTTCCAGATTGCTTAAATGCTCATGCACCGTGGCGAGGGAAGAGTACCCGAACGCGTCGGCGATCTCCTCGAAGCTCGGGGCGTATCCGCGCTCGTCGATGAAGACCTCGATATGGTCGAGTATCTCCTTTTGTCGCTTCGTCAGGGGCATCGTGTCCGCCTCCGTACCGGTAATACCCGAATAGGACCCGAACACACCATATCCGAACCTCGACGTGAGCGCAAGGCTTGCCGGGTATCGAGGTCCGAGGTCCACGCGCGGGTGAGAGGATGAACCCGCGAGCCGACATCCTCGACGAGATTGTTCGGACGAAGCTCCGGGAAGTCGAAGGCCTCAAGGGTCGCACGAGGGCTCTGAGAGCCGCAGCCGAGAGTGCCGAGCCTGCCCGTGACTTCTTCGCGCAGGCGGGCGCGGGGGATACC
Organism: uncultured Gemmatimonadaceae bacterium; assembly: GCA_964572045.1. Lineage (GTDB taxonomy): Bacteria > Gemmatimonadota > Gemmatimonadetes > Longimicrobiales > Gaopeijiaceae > CBDCKR01. The sequence continues at coordinate 3,672 of CAZNEI010000036.1, read as the reverse complement.
GTGTCGGTCATCGCGGAGGTCAAGCGGAGATCCCCCGGAGCTCACCTCATCCGCCCCGATCTGGATCCTCTTGAGCTCGCTCGGACGTACGAGGCGGGTGGGGCGGCGGCTCTCAGCGTTCTCACGGACCGGGAGTACTTCGGAGGATCTCTAGAGGACCTGCAGGCAGCCCGGCACGCGGTGGATCTTCCCGTCCTCAGGAAGGACTTCATCGTCGACGAGTCTCAGGTCTACGAAGCGCGGGCAGCCGGAGCTGATGCGATCCTACTCATCGTCCGGGTTCTGGACGATGCCCGATTGCATTCTCTTGTGGGGTTGTCCGAAGCACTGGGAATGACCGCGCTTGTCGAAGCACACGATCGTGAAGAAGTCGATCGGGCGCTCTCCGCCCGGGCCTGTCTCCTCGGGGTGAACAACCGAAACCTCCGCACGTTCGAGACCAGCCTTTCGGTGACGCTTGAACTCGTGAGCTGTGTCCCGCCGGAAGTGGTCCTCGTCTCCGAAAGCGGCATCCGGACGCGCGAAGATGTCCGCATGCTCGGAGAGAGCGGTGTCGACGCGGTGCTCGTGGGCGAGTCGCTGCTTCGACAGGACAATCCCGAAGCGGGGGTCGGGAACCTCGCGGGGGTGAGGGCGAGGGGACGGAGGAGCCCGTCCCGTGTCTGACGTGCGGGCAAAGATCTGTGGACTCTGCTCCGCGGACGACGCTCTGGCCGCCCAGGGGTCTGGGGCCAGCTACCTCGGAATGATCCTCTCGCCGGGGTTCGGTCGGAGTCTCGCGCCCGACGAAGCGGCCCGGATCGCGCGCAGGGTCGGTACACCGATCGTGACGGTGGTGGTGGACGAGGCGGTCGACGAAGTTCACCGGATCGCCGACTTGGTGGGAGCCTCCGTCATCCAGCTTCACGGGCAGGAGAGTCCGGCGTACGTACGGGAGTTGCGCAGCCGGGGCGCCTGGGCGATCTGGAAGGCTCTGAGAGTGCGGGAGCCGGAGGAAGTTACCCGGGCGCTGGGTCCTTTCGGGGGATTGGTCGACGGCCTGCTTCTCGACGCCTGGCATCCCGAGCAACCCGGCGGAGGTGGGGTGTCCTTTTGCTGGGAGGCCTTTTCGGAGGTGAGGGATTCCTTCGATCGGGAAGTCACTTTCATCTTGGCCGGGGGGCTCACGCCGGTCAACGTGCAGAGGGCGGTGCAGGTCTTGTCTCCTGACGTCGTCGACGTCAGTTCGGGGGTGGAGCTGGCGTTGGGAAGCAAGGATCCCGATTTGATGCGCGCTTTCGTGCGGCATGCGAGCGGGACGGCCCCACCCGCAGCGGATCCCCCACGCCGATGAGCAAGCGAGCGGGGGCGGACCGCTTCGGCCCCTTCGGCGGACGCTACGTGCCCGAGACCCTCGTCTCGGCGTTGGACGAGTTGGATACCGCCTACGAGGCGGCGGTGGGCGACTCCACCTTCCAGAGCGAGCTTGCGGCATTCCTCCGCGACTACGCCGGTCGACCCTCGCCGATCTACCGAGCCCGGCGGCTCGAGGCAGACCTGGGATCGGGGCCGATCTACTTCAAGAGGGAAGACCTCAACCACACGGGTGCCCACAAGATCAACAACACGATCGGGCAGACGCTCTTGGCTCGTGAGATGGGAAAGCGTCGGATCATCGCCGAAACCGGAGCCGGCCAACACGGTGTCGCCACCGCCACGGCTTGTGCCCTCTTCGACCTCGAGTGCGTGGTCTACATGGGCGAAGTAGACATCGCCCGTCAGGCGCTGAACGTCTACCGGATGGAGCTCCTCGGCGCTGAAGTCCGTCCGGTGGCGTCGGGCACGCGGACCCTCAAGGACGCCACCAACGAAGCGATTCGCGACTGGGTCACCAACGTCGGGACGACCCACTACGTCATCGGCTCCGTGGTCGGGCCGGCGCCCTTTCCGCGGATGGTCCGCGACTTTCAGGCCGTGATCGGTAGGGAGGCTCGCCGGCAGATGCTTGAGCGAACAGCCACCCTCCCCGCCGCCGTGGTGGCGTGTGTCGGCGGAGGATCGAACGCGATGGGGATCTTTCATGCCTTTCGGGACGATGAGGTCGAGCTGATCGGTGTCGAAGCCGCAGGGGAGGGTCTCGAATCGGGACGCCATTCGGCTCCGCTGGCGGTTGGAACGCCTGGTGTCCTCCACGGGGCCATGAGTTATCTTCTGCAAGATCACGATGGACAGGTGGCGCCCGCACACTCGATCTCCGCCGGGTTGGACTATCCAGGCGTAGGCCCTGAACATTCGTACCTGAAGGATTCGGGGCGCGCGCAGTACGTGTCGGTGACGGATGACGAGGCCCTGACGGCGTTCCACCGATTGTCCGAGCTCGAGGGGATCATCCCGGCTCTGGAGAGCGCCCACGCCGTTGCGCATGTCTTGGCCGTGGCGCGCGCGTATCGAATGCGTGGCTCCCTCTTGGTATGCCTGAGCGGAAGAGGGGACAAAGACGTTACCCATGTGGCCCAGACCGAGGGGCACGGGAGCCTTGCCTAGCCTGACCCCCCTGCCCCAATCGGCGATCGGCCGCCCCGCCGTCGTCAACGTCTGGAATCGGACCGGTGGTATCCGCGGCAGGCGGTCCCGTCTTCGCGACCGGTTCCGTCGGCGCTCCGGGAGGCTGTTCGCGGCGCCGGGGCTCCGGGGACACTTGAGAGCCGCCCGACCACAACCCCCTGGCCCTGACGTCCCGGTCGCAGTGGACTGTTTCGCCGGGGCGGGCTAGTGATGCACTCCGCCAAGTCCCATTCGGACTCCCTCCCGTTCCTCCAACGGCAAACGCCGAGGCGGCCTTCTTGATCGGAATCTCAGAGCGATTCGCGGAGCGCTCAGCCGAGGGGCGAAGTGCTCTGATTCCGTATGTGACGTGTGGCTTCCCCAGCTCCGAGACGAGTGTGGAGGTGCTTCTGGCGGTCGACGAGGCCGGAACGGACATCCTCGAGCTGGGCATCCCGTTCAGCGACCCCCTGGCGGATGGCCCAACCATTCAGCACTCGACGTTTGCCGCCCTCGAGGGAGGCATGACGGTGGCCGGCACGCTTGAGGTGCTCGCGTCCTTTAGGCGGCGGTCCGATACGCCCGTTGTCCTGTTCAGCTACGTCAACCCGCTTCTCCGTTATGGATTGGAGGCCTTCCTCAACGACGCCGTGGAGGCCGGGGCCCAGGGGATCCTCCTTACCGACGTGCCGACGGGTGCCGATCCGACTCTCGAGGGCGCCATCCTCGAGACGCCCCTTGATCTGATCCGGCTGATCGCCCCCACGACGCGGAGCGAAAGGATCGCCGACGTGGCTGAGAAGGGTCAGGGATTCCTCTACTACATCTCCAGGACGGGTGTCACCGGCGCACGGGATTCGCTGAGTGAGGGCCTAGCCAGTGAGCTCCGCAGCCTCCGCACGAACGTGGATCTGCCTGTGGCCGTCGGTTTTGGGATCTCGACTCCTGAGCAAGCGGCCGCGGTCGCTGGCGTTGCCGAGGGGGTCGTGGTGGGCAGTGCGTTGATCAGGGTATTGGATCGGGGAGGAGCCGCCGAGGCCACTGGCTTCCTCGCGTCGCTTCGTGCCGCAATGGACGGGAGCTCCCGCGCAGGGGCCTAGCAGGCCGTGGAAGAAGTGGCCCGCCGGGGAGCCGGTTGTACAAGCAGCA
>CAZNEI010000035.1:0-28274 GCA_964572045.1 uncultured Gemmatimonadaceae bacterium | reverse complement strand
CCGCCTCCTCGACGTCCGCCCATGAGCTGTACCCAGTAGCGCGCACCCCCAAATCATCCCTATCTCACAACACCACAATAGCTTGGAACAATCCGGGCCGTCGAAGTTCGGTCTAGAAGGGGACGAGGGGTGCCGCGTGCACTCGGTCGAGGTGCCCCTGCTCTACCCCCGGTGTTGGTGAGGACGACGGTCCCCGCATACGAGAGCGAGTTCGCGTCTTGGGCGACCAGGTTCACGGTGTGTGCCGAGAACTGGAGTGCCGCCGGCAGTGCCGGTCTGGGCTGATCCCCTGGACCTGTCGGATCGCTGCATGTCGCGAACAGCACTGCAGCGGCGGAGCCCGATCGCGCCCCGTACGGTTCCGCGTCTGTCGTGGTCTCCCATCGCCCTGCTCCCTTCCCAGATGGTCGGGTTGCCGCGCGACCGTCCACATTCAGGGACGACTGCGGCAGAAATGGCGACAATGCGCGCGTTCCGGGCTCCTGCAAGCAGCGCGAATCTTAGCCGGCCGCTAGCGTCACTGCGACCGGTGTCGGGCAAAAAGCAGGCCGGGGGCTGGGCCACTGCCACCAGCTGGCGCGGCCCCAGGTGCCACGACCCCCCTCGAGATCTACGGATGTACGAACCGGAGAAGTTCACGGTGGCCACCCGAAGCAACGACCGGCCACGATCATCTACTGCGTTGCCTACCCGTTCCTTCGAGTGCGCCTCCGGTACGGAGTCATCCGGGAAATATCCTTGAGGGAGATTCGGGCGCGAACGCGGGGCGGCGGGCGGCGGTCTCCGTTCGACCGTGCGAAGGGTGCCGAGGCACCGGTCATCACCGCGAAGATCGTCGACCCTCTACACGTGCAGGTCACCGAGCGATACTCGCCGCTCCGCACGGCCATCTCGATGCGCCGGGCGAACCGCGCCTCCGCCCGTGACCCCTCACGGGTGTCCATTGTCCAGGTCGTCTTGCGCGAGCCATGCGCTACCGATCGCTTTACGCCGGATCGTCCATTGGCGGCAATCCGCCTGACCGCGATTCGGCTCCCCGTGCCGTTGGCGCTCGGGTCGATGCACAGCAACTCGTGCCGTCCGAGCCCGGACAGATGATCGAGGATCCGCCGCCAAGGCATAGGCCGAATCGCCTCGCCGGGACCGATCACGTAACCTTGCGCGGCCCAACGCAGGGTGTCCACGATCGCTTCGTAGCTTGGGATCTCCTTCTGCATGGTTTCTCGACTCCTTGCTTCCGGTTACCCGCCCCGTGCGCTTCGGGGCACCTTACGGCCAATATGCAGAACCGCGCCTACGGGCCGTCAGAGGAGAATTCCGCGAATTTTGGGAGGAGAAACCCGCAACCGTCTTGACGGGAAATCCCCGTCAAGGCGTGCAGACCGGGGAAAGCCAGCGGGATTGCGGGGTTCCGCTACTGCTCCGCTTCGGGCCGGAGGAGCCCGCTTTCGAGGGCGAAGCGCACTATGTCGCGCCGGTTTCTGAGACCCAGCTTTGACTTGGCGCGGGCAATGTAGCCCTCGACGGTCTTGCGGCTGAGGCACATCTCCCGGCCCGCCTCCGCGGCGGAGAACCCGCGCGCGGTCAACTCGATCACGGTCCGTTCGCGATCCGAGAGCACCCCCGGCTCCGGCCCGCGACCCCCGCGGCGTCGCTGTGCCTCCCTACGCATGATGAGTGCGGCCGCGCGCCTGGGCAGATAGGAGTGGCCGCGCACGATCGCCTCGATGGCTCCGACGAGATCGGTGTCGGCGGCCGACTTGTTCAGGAAACCGTCCGCGCCGGCGTCGAGGGCGGGCAGCAAGAACTCGTCCTCGTCGTGGACCGTGAGCACCAGAACCTTCGTTTCGAGCTCGAGTTCGGCGATGCGCCGGGTCGCCTGAACTCCGTCCATGCCGGGCATCGCCAGGTCCATGACGACTATGTCCGGCTGCAGGATCCGGGCCTTTGTCACCGCCTCCTCGCCCGACGACGCCTCTCCCACGACCTCTGCCCGTCCCGATGCCTCGAGCAGTGCCCTGAGCCCGGCGCGCACGACCGCGTGGTCATCGACGAGGAGCGCCCTCACCGTCATCGCCATCCCCTCATCCGCCCTGTCCCCCCGCACTCTGCACGGGAACGGAGGCGCGGACCGTCGTTCCCCCGTCCGGCGAGGTCTGCACGACGACGGTGCCCCCGACGAGCGCGGCCCTCTCGCGCATTCCGGCGAGGCCTAGCCAGCCATCGCCCGTGAGTCTCTCCGCGTCGGGCAACTCGAACCCGCATCCCTCGTCTCGGACGGTGGCCGTGACCGTCCCGTTCGACGACTCGAATGTGACGGTCGCCTCATCCACCCCCGCGTGCCTCACCGCGTTGCCCACCGCCTCCTGCACGATCCGGTACAGCGCGAGCGTGGCGACCTCGTCCAGCTCGCCGCCCACCCGGCCCATGCTGGCGTGCACCGTGAACCCGTACACATCCTCGATGTCGCGGAAGACGGAGCCGAGGGCGGAGGAAAGCCCGCCGCGGTCCAGCTCCGGGGGCAGGAGTCCCCGGATCATCCGCTTCACCCCGAGGATCGTGCCGCGGATGTCTTCGGCGATCCGCGCCCGCGCGCTCTCTCTTTCCCCGTCGTCCTTCTCGTCGGCCAGCAGCTTCACCCGGATCTTCAACGCCACCAGGTTCTGGAGGAACTCATCGTGCAGTTCCCGCGAAAGATGCTTCCGCTCCTGCTCGGCCGCCGCGATCATCACGCCCGACAGGCGTCGCATCCGCTTCCAAGCAGAAATGTCACGGACCGCGCAGATCACGTGTTCCCGGCCCCGGCCCAGCTGCGACGGGCTCAGGCTGATCTCGACCGGGATCGTCGTGCCGTCCTTGCGCAACGCTTCGAGCTCAAGTCCCTCGCCCATCGGGCGCGGCTTCGGTGACTCGCCGTAGCGTCGGCGATGCCGATGGTGCCGACCGCGACTGGCCGTCGGGAATCAGTCGCTCGACTTGGCTACCCTCCAGCTCCTCCCGGCTCCACCCGAACATCGCGACGGCCTGCCGGTTGAGGTCTTGGATCACCCCGTCCGCGTCCACGACGAGCATCGCGTCCGGCGAGGCGTCGAACACGGCGGTGTAGTCCCTCTGCTTGAGCACTCCCGGCTCCGTCCCTGGGTGCGGATGGGCGGGCTCGCCATGACCGCCACCGAGCTTCCCCACTGGCCCGTGCTCACCCATGAGACGCGCCCGGCCAGGGGTTGTCAATGGGTTCCAGGGGGCTCATCAGATCAGTCCCAGTCCGCCTCGGCCGGCCGAGCAGTCTGTGGAACGAAGTTCCTCCGGTGTGGCTCATTGGGCCGCCGCTGGCCCCAGAGCGCCTTGTTACCGTCGTTGGCGACCGCGCCGCCGATCTCAGGAGTCGTTCTGTCCATAGGGAATCCCTTCCAATCGCCGTTCTCTCCGAATCGTATCCGGAGAAGGGGGACGGGCGGAGTGGGGACCGGGCGGCCCGAAGAGGAGAAGGCAGCGACGGCCCTCAACGGGGTCGGATCCCTGCGGACCGGGTTGAGGAGGTGTTGGTTGCGATTCGGGAACTGCCGGCCACCACCCCTGCGCTGCGGGGAATCACCAGGACGGCCCCGATCTGCATGCGCCGAGGCTCCACATCCAGATTGGCTGCGCGCAGAGCGTCCAGCGGAACCCCGTACCCTCGTGCAATGCGCACCAGGGTCTCCCCCTGGGCGACGGTGTGTTCACGGAACGTAGAGCGCTCCCGGGGCGGGATTGTGGCGAAGCGGGCGAGAAACGCTTCGCCCGCCCCCACGGGAACGCGCAACCGTGTCGACCTGTGCGCCGGGATCAGGCCGATGCGGAGGTGTGGGTTCAGGGTCCTGATTTCGTCTTCGGTGATGCCCGCGGCCTGAGCGAGGACATCCGCCGACGCCGCTCCCTCGACACGGACAATATCGAAGCGGTCCGGCGGATCCTTCTCGAGTGCCGCCTGCCCGATGACGGAGAGGTCGCCAGCCAGACGAACGCTCGCGAGGAACTTGGGAATGAAGTCCCCGGTCTCTTTCGGCAGCCAGTCGCGGATATGCACGAACAAAGCGTCGTCGCGGGGCCGGGCTTCGCCGTACCGCTGGATCGCCCGCTCGATCCGCGTCGGCCCTGCGTTGTAGGCCGCCAGAGCGAGAAACCAGCACTGAAACCGGTCATGGAGCGCAGCCAGGTAGTCCAGCGCGGCCTGGGTGGCCGCGTACGCTTCGAACCGCTGGTCCACGACCGAGTTGACCTCGAGCCCAAGCCACCGGGCGGTCTCGGGCATCAGTTGCCAGAGCCCGGCCGCCCCTGCCGGCGAAACAGCCAAGTGGTAATAGTCGGCCTCGATGAGGGGGAGGTAGCGGAGCGAGGGCGGCAGATCCCGCGCCGCCAGTTCGGCGTCGATGTAGTCCTCGTACCTGCCCATTCGCCTCAGGCCGCGCCGCACCGGCTCCTGCCCCTCGGTCTCCCAGTTCTCCAGCCACCGGGCGACCTCCTCCTCGATCAACCTGTCCCGAGCCGCCGGTGACCCGATCTCGTCGTAGGCGTTGCAGGGGCGACCGTCCCAGCCACCGCACCTCCACTCGGTCCGCGGCACACGATCCCCGCTCCGGCGGAGGGCACGGGCCGATACGGCATCCGCGTCGCGGATGTTCACGTGGACGGGCATCATGGACAGAACCACTGCGGTGATGGCGAGGACGAATCGGGTCCGCCGCTTGTCCATGAGCAACCCCCTCGGATCTCGTGGTCGACCCGCCCCCCCCCGCCGTTGAGTCGGGATACAACACGACGATGTGTCCAATGATGGGTAACGCGAGTGCGCTGCCCCAGAGGAAAAACCCGTGACTCTTGACGGGAGATTTCCGGGTGCGTCGTGCGGGGAGAACCCCCTCAAGCCTTCTCCCCGGCGTCGAGGCGAGCGTCCTGGAACCCATCGACATTCCGGTCTCGATCCTGCACGAAGGCCCTAGGACGGGGTTCGGGGCGACACGACTTCGGCCTATAGGGCTCGGCGTGCCAGTCGGCAACCTACCGGCGCTGGCGGAAGCCGTGTAGCCCGACCTAAGCTCGAGGAAGTGACCTGCCAGCGAGGGCGGCACAGACGTCCTGTGCCCCATCCTCCCGGATGCCGATTCAAGGCATCCCGAAGGGGCAAGTCACTCCCCCTGACTTATTCTTGTAGGAAGGCTCCGCCAGCGCCGCTTCGAGGCGGTGGCGTACCTGCTCGCCGACCGGTCGGTGGGCCGGGGGCGCGGCAGTAGTCCAGGTAGAAGCTGTGCTGCGGATCGTCGCGCGGGAGTTCGTTGCCGTTAACCAGGCCGAAGGCCCAGACTGTGGACCCGCGCGTGCGCACCGCACTCGACGATGCGCCTTGCTCCGGCCAGCAGGGGAGATCGGTCCCGCCGGCGGCCACCAACGCGCTCTCGCCGGGGACGTATGTCGTCTTCCCGGCATGCCTCATCGGGCGCCCGAGAGCGAGCGAGGCCGACCGACAGCAGCCGCTGCCTCACCATGATCGAGCGTCATGCGGAAATCTACGGCTCGGTGCCCCAACAAGTCGTCTGCGACGCCGGCTACGCCAGCAAGCGCAACCTACACGAGGCCAAGACGCTTGGGGTCACCGACATGGTGTTAGAGCAGAAGAGGGGGCTCGGAGTGGCGGATATGGCGTCCTCACCCGCCGTCTACGACAAGCTGCGGCGCTTCCGCGCGGGCATCGAGGCGGCGATCTCGCATTTCAAGCGGTGCTTCGGCCTTCGCCGATGCCACTGGAGGGGTCTCGATCACTTCCGGGCCTACGTCTAGTCTGCGATCCTTGCCCACAACCTGGCGGTCCTGGCCCGCAGCCGGTTCAAACTGAAGCCGACCTAAGCGCCGGGGCCACCTCGACGGCTTCCCTTCGAGACCGACTCGGACGAGTCGGAGCGACTCGCAGCCCCATGAGCCCAGCGAGCGCTGTCAACAACGTCCCCCCACCGCCCAAACACGTCACCAGCACCCCGCAAATCCACCCGGATCGCTCCCTAAAGGCTTGACAGAGTTGCGCTTACAGGAAGAAAACGGACGAGAACTAGCTATCCTCGGAGCCGGGTTGGCCAACGACGCCCGCCGGCGTAGCCTAGGCGAGTCGTTAGCTTCGCCTGCCCCACCCGTAGCCGCCAAATCCGACTGCGACGAGCGGTATTAGCACTTGAATCAGGCCTTCGAGCTGATCGGCATTGCCTGATACGAGAAAGGCCACGGTTACGGCAATTATGCCCACGGTGACGATGACGTACTTGTCCCGCGTCTTCGCCCTATTGTCCTTGGCATCCTCGGAGAGTCGCAGGTCGTGGGCATCAAGCATCTCGAGGCTCTTGGTGATGTGTTCCTCCGTCACCTTGGCGGCGACATCGGGGTGTGGCCCTGAGGCCTGCTGCTGGCTCGACCAAGTCGCAAATATCTCCGTAACGCTTTGACCGGGGGAAGGAGGGCCGACGGCCGGCTTCTCCGGCTCGGAGCCTACAGGAACCACGCCCCTCTTGTTCTGGTCCTCGGCCTCACTCATATGAATGCTGCCTCATCGTAGCGACACCGCTAGAAGACTTGAATATTCCTTGATCAGGCAGACGAAGAGAGGAGGATATGAGATTGGTCACTACCGTCGCCATGTCCAGGCGCGTTTCCAATTCGGCGACCTCATCCATGAGGCGCTCGAAGTCGTCTTCGGGAAGGTGCGGACGGGCGTAATCTTCTAGCCAGCGCTTGAATTCCCTCAAGACCTCAATCAGGGGCTTGGGCTGGGGGGGATCAAAGACGCGTTTGACTTCGCCATAGACTCGGCGCGCCTCATCGATGTCCGGCATCACGCCATGTCGCATGTCGGTTTTTCCTCTGTGGGACAAGGGGCCGATGCCCACAGCACCTCTCGCGGCCTCGTCAAGGTGTGCGGCCAGCCTTTCCCCTATGACGTTCTATATAACCTAAGCCGCCGAGGAAAGGTTCGCTTTAGGCCGCGATGGCCGTAGCTGTCGGCCATTCGCTCCCCGCGTCTAGCATCGACCACATGCGGTCCCTCAGCCCTGCGGCCATGGCCGGAGTCGTCGCTGCCCGTGGCGGCGCGTCAGCGTGAGGTGGGGCATGCGGCCCTCGCGGCCCCACCGGATGCTCACGTCCGAGGGCGAACACTGCTGGAGCGACGAAAATGGAGCGCCACGTGGTGAGTCTCTCACCTGGCGGCGGAGTCGTGGTGGCGAAGAAACCTGCGCGCTCGCCGCCGGAGTCCCATGAGAACGTCTTGGTGTTCTGGACGTGGAGCTTTGGACGCCATTTGGACGCCACGCCACATTGCGGCTTATTCCATCATTCGCCGCATATGGCGTAAACTGTTGCTGTACATAATGTTAACACAGTGCCCCGCCAGGGACTCGAACCCCGAACCTACTGATTAAGAGTCAGTTGCTCTACCAGTTGAGCTAGCGAGGCGGCCACATCGAATTGCCATGTCGGGCAAACAAGCTATAGAGACTCGCCGCGGACTCCAACGGGGTTGCCCTGCAACGGCATCGCTTCGATCAACCGCTCGGCCAGGAGCAGCGTGTCGGGAAGAGCTGGCCGACGGGTTTCTGCGGTGGCCACACGCAACTGCGTGGTCCGCGTGCACACACTCGGTGCGAGAGAGGCTTGCGGGCTCATCATCGAGTCCAGGCCAACGACTACAGCCACTCTGGAGCCTAGAACGCCGAGATGCCAGTGACCGTCTGACCCAGGATCAGCCCGTGGATGTCGTGCGTGCCCTCGTAAGTGTATACCGACTCCAGGTTGGCCATGTGGCGCATCGAATGATACTCGATCAAGGTCCCGTTCGCCCCGAGGAGGCGTCGCGCCTCTCGCGCGATGTCACACGCCATGTCGCAGTTCGCACGCTTCGCCAGCGAGACCTGTTGGGGCGTGACTGTGCCGGCATCCTTCAGGCGACCGAGCTGTATGCATAGGAGCTGGCCTTGGGTGATCTTCGTCAGCATGTCCGCCAACCGAATCTGCTGGATCTGCTTGCCGCCGATGGGGCCGTCAAACATCACCCGCTCCCGTGCGTAGCGCCGCGCCTCGTCAAAACACGCCATCGCAGCGCCCACGGCTCCGAACGCAATCCCGTATCGGGCCTGCGTGAGGCACATAAGGGCGTTCTTGAGCCCGGTGGTCTGGGGCAGCAACGCGCTGGCGGGCAGTTGCACGTCCTCCATGTGCAGCTCGCTGGTGTCGGAGGCCAACAGCGATAGCTTCCCCTTCTGGTCTCGGGCCGAGAACCCGTCCACATCCGTGGGGACGATGAAGCCGCGAATACCGGAAGGATCGCCGACCTCGCCCACTTGTGCCCAGATGATCGCTACGTCGGCCATCGAGCCGTTGGTAATCCACATCTTCGTGCCATTGAGCAGCCAACCCTCGTCAGTCTCCTTCGCCGTGGTGATCATCCCGCTCGGGTTGGACCCGTAATCGGGCTCGGTTAGGCCGAAGCACCCGACCTTCTCTGCAGAGGCGAGCTTGGGAAGCCACTTCCGCTTCTGTTCCTCACTCCCGAAGGCGTAGATGGGATACATGACCAAAGCGCCCTGCACCGACGAGAAGGAACGGACGCCCGAGTCGCCCCGTTCGAGCTCCTGGTTGATGAGCCCGTAGGCGACGTTGTTGAGTCCGGCGCAGCCGTACTCCTCTGGCAGGTTGGCGCCGAGCATGCCGAGTCCGGCGAGTTCGGGGATGATCTCCGTGGGGAAGCGGCGTTCGACGTACGCCTCACCGATCAGGGGAATGACCCGGTCTTCGACCCATTGGCGTACCGTGTCACGGATCATCCGCTCCTCTTCATTGAGGAGGCCGTCCACGTCGTAAAAGTCTATTCCCTGGTACGTCCCTGCCATGGGCATGCCCCGAGCTGCAACGGCTGTAAGCGGAGTTGATGCCGAAAGCTAGTCGGGATCGTGGTGCGGGGGAACAAGCTCGGAGGCAGGTCGGTTCTTCATGCGTGCTGCTGCGTAGAAGGCCTCCCGAGCCACCCGAGCCGCCACGTACCACGCGGCCAAGACGGTCCCGATCCAGCCGCCGATCACGAGATCCGAGGGCTGGATGTAGAACCAGATCCACAGGGCCAGGACGCTGGCCACGACCAATCCTACACGCCAACTCCGTGCCTTGGCACGCTCTAGCGCGACCGTCCGACACTCCGTGCACCAGAGCATGCGGTCGACGTCAGCCCGGGACTTCATCTCGCCGCAACGGCCGCAGGGCACTTGGTCTGGGTCGCTCTCCCTCCACCTCACGTCAGAGCCCTCGCCACGGCTGCAGTGAAGTCGGTGGTGGAGGCCTCTCCTCCCATGTCCCGGGTTCTGGCTTCGCCGGAGCGGACCACCGCGTCGATCGCAGCGCGGATGCGGTCCGAGACCCCGCGCTGGCCAACGTAGTCCAGTAGCAGGCACGCTGAGAGGAGAAGGCCGGTCGGATTCGCGACGCCCTGCCCCGCGATGTCGGGGGCGGAGCCGTGTACGGCCTCGAAGATGGCCGTCCCTTCTCCGATGTTGGCGGCTGGGGCGAATCCGAGGCCGCCCACGAGGCCTGCCATCAAATCACTCAGGATGTCGCCGAACATGTTCTCCATGACCAGGACGTCAAAGCGGTGCGGATCCAACACCAGCTCCATGGCCGTTGCGTCGATGATCCGATCCTCCCATGCGATCTCAGGATAGTCTGCGGCAACCCCTCGGCCGATGTCCAGAAAGAGTCCCTGTGTGTACTTGAGTATGTTGGCCTTGTGGGCCAGGGTCACCTTCTTGCGTCCGTGTCTCCGGGCATAGTCGAAGGCGTACCGCAGAATGCGCTCAGCTCCGAATCGTGTCACAATCATGACCGACTCGGCCACAGCCTTCGGATCCCCCTCCATGCCGATAAAATGCTCGACTCCGACGTAAAGGCCCTCCGTGTTTTCTCGGATGAGGACGAGATCGATGTTCTCGTAGCGGCCTTCAGGGAGAATCGTGAAGACAGGGCGCACGTTCGCGTAGAGGTCAAACTCCTTGCGGAGCGCCACGTTGATCGAGCGGAAGCCCGAGCCGGAGGGCGTGGTCAGGGGTCCCTTGAGCGCCAGGCCGTTGCTCCGGATGGAGTCGAGGGTGGCGTCGGGAAGCGGAGTATGAAGCGCATCGATCGCAGATAGCCCCGCGAGCTGCGTATCGTATTCGAGGTCGGCGGCGGCGGCTCCAAGGATGCCAAGCGTGGCGTCCACCACCTCCGGCCCGATCCCATCCCCCGGGATCACGGTGACGGTCTGGGTCATGTGATCGATCGTCGCCCAGTCATGGGGATGAGCCGGGACGTCGGAGGGCAGGCCTTCCTACCTGGAAGCATCAGCCGTCCACGAACTCGTCGCGGTACTGGAACTCCGTGTGTTCTTCGCCCCATTCGACCAGATCCTCCAAGAGCGAGGGGCGCCGTGTCCCGTCGACCCGGGCCCTACCCGCAATGTTCTTTGACCTTCGCCAAGTAAGCTGGTTCAGCTCGTTGCGTCGCAGAAAGGCTCGTGCGACCTCGGTGTTTCGTCGACTCGTTTGTGTGATCACTCGCACTCCCGAGAGGCCGGGGAAACGCATGAGCAGTACCTGGGTCTCTTCGGTGAAGAGGTAGACGTAGGGCCCGACCTTGGCCCACAGCGCGCCCCCGCGACGGACCTGCTGGAGTGGCTGGTGCACGACAATCTCCAGCACGTTGCCGCTCATGCGGAATTGCAAATCCACCGCAGATTCGTAGTGCGCGCGGGCCTCGGCTTCGGTTGGAAGGGCAGGGACCACATCCTCACACGTCGCGGCGGTGAGAAACGCCGTCAGGCCCAAGCACAGGCCCAGTCCCGATGATCTTTTCACAGGCCTCCTCTTCTTCCCGCCACGCACGGCACACCAACGTTGCGCCGACTCCCCGCAGCCGGTGCCACCGATCCGAAGGCCGGGAAGGGCCTTGTTCGGCCGGCGGCCACTCGGGACCAACGCCATCGACAGCAACATCCGAGTCCTCCAACAAGGTCCCCGCATCGCAAGCGCCCCCTGTCGCGGGGCTCCGGGAGACATCGGGAACTCTGTGGCAAGAAAGGTACCGAGAAAACTGCAACGGGGTACACTCCGCTCCCCGCAGTCGGAGTCCGTGCCGTCTCTCCGGCTGGCATAGCTGACGAGAGCACGGGAGCGGTTACGCACGAACGGGTTGGTGGCGGCGCTCCGGGGTTCGCATCGAGACGGCCTCCTCCCGTCCTCCCCCGCAGCATTCCTGCTCCTTACGAGGGGCGCTCGTCCCCGTCAACCGTCTCCAGCATGAGCGCGGCGGAGTTGATGCAATAGCGGAGACCCGTGGGCTCAGGGCCGTCTGGGAACACATGTCCGAGGTGGCCGCCGCACGCGTTGCACAAGACCTCGGTCCGCCGCATGAAGAAGCTTCGATCCTCCTCGGTCCGAATACTGCCGCCCTCCACCACGTCATAGAAGCTTGGCCAACCCGTCCCCGAATCGAACTTGGTCGTAGAGTCGAAGAGGGGGGAGCCACAACCGGCGCAGACATAGGTTCCGTGCCCGCTTCCGTCGTGGTATCTCCCACTGAAGGCGCGCTCGGTCCCCTTCTGCCTGAGGATTCTGTACTGCTCGGGGGTGAGGATCTCTCGCCACTCGGCGTCGGTCTTGCGTATCTCGTCTGTCACGGAGGTCTCCTCTTCGGCGGACGGGGGACGTGACCACGGAGGTCGCAGTGCGCTCATCATGCGGAGTCACAAAAAAAAGTGCTCGGGGCGGAGACTGCCTATTCTCCGCTCCATACCTTCGTTTCGGGACGGAATACTCCCCAGGCGAACCAAAAGTGGTTCCCGTGCACGACCTCGGTAAGCTGCGTGCCTTCAAGCTCGCCCTCTACAGCACGTCCCGACAGGTGCCACGTCGAGCCCGTCTCCCGATCACGGAATCGGCCGTTGCCGTCGGGCTCGAATGTCAGCGTTCTGCCGTTCACGACACGCGAGAACGACTGCGAAGAGCCGACGTCGCGCCCCTCCGCTATATTCGAGTGGTCCACAGCACTCGCCGTGCCCGAGGCCCAGAAGACGACGACGTCGAGGTCATCGACACGCACGTGCGCAACGCGCTTGTTCCTGAGGACCGAGAAGGGGACCGCCAGGTACTGTCCGTTCCTCTCGAGCGCGACGACCCGCTCCATTGCGGGAAGGCGCGCGTCCACGCCATCGTGCCGAAAGAACTGCCGCCACGGCGCCTTCCTTCGGTCGTATCCCTGGTACGGGTTCCGACCGTACCGCTGGGTGAAGTTGTCCGGAAAGCCAGTCTCCCTTGAAAGCACCTGGGCATGCTCCATCTGCGTCTTGACGCTTCGCCAGCTCATGACCACGGCGGGTAAGGGCGTCAGTCGTGCGCCGGCGTGCTCGCCGACAATCCCCTCGCCAGTGGCCTGCTGCCACCACGTCTCCGACTGACGGTCGTACATGACAAGGTCAGAGTGGCGGAGGCGGCCGGTTGCGCCGAAGTCGAGAATCTGGCCCGCAAAGCGGCGGTCGAAGGCGAGGGTCGTATTGCAGAGTGGACAATAGGTGACGGTGACCGGATCACCCGCGATCCAGTCGTTCACGATCTCGTGCCAGATCAGGATCGAGAGAGGATATGCACGGATCGCTCCGTTCAGCCTCACCACGGCCACGGGCTCGCGATCCTCAAGCCAATCGTCGGCTTCCCTCACCGAGACGAAAGAGGGCCGATCGATCGATGGGATCCCGTCCTTGGAGGGTCCGCCCGAGGCGATCTCGTCAAGCGGAACCGTGTGCTTCGCGAAATCGGTGATCCAGGCCTCCCGGCCGGCGATCGCCGGTCGCTCCTGGCTCAACGCCTCCGGGGCTCGCAATGCGCAGCCTGCGAAGAGGCAAGCGACGAGCACATTTGAGGAACGAAACCGAGCTAGCGTCATGAGGTCTTCCTCGAATGCTTGGCGTCCTTTACCAATTCAACTGCCCGCGCCGACCATCCGTTCCCGTTCTCCTCCGCTCATCTTGCTCACCCGTTGTACCCATCGTCACTTTGCATGCGTCTAAGCACTCAACCCACCCCTCAGATCGAGCATGGACCGATGAGCGATGCCTCCGTCAGACACATCCCCTGGGAGAGTCTTCCCAAGGAAGAGTTGAACCCCCTGCTGTGCCGGCGCCTCATCACCGGCCAGGGAGGGATGCTAGCCCATGTATACCTCGATAAGGGAGGGGTCGTGCCTCGCCACTCCCATCACAACGAACAGTTCACCTATATCCTAGAGGGAGCACTGCGCTTCTGGATCGGCGACGACGAGTCCGAGGAGATCGACGTGCGCGCGGGTGAGGTACTGCACATCCCGGCCCATGTGCCGCATAAGGCCGAGGCGCTTGAGGACACGCTGGACTTGGACATCTTCGTGCCGCCCCGCGAGGACTGGCTGTCCGGTACCGACGACTATCTCCGGACATAACCGGGATGGATCTGGGGCTGAGGGGCAAGACCGCGCTCGTCGCGGCCTCGAGCAAGGGCTTGGGGCGAGCGGTCGCGGACGAGCTGGCCAGGGAGGGAGCCAACCTGGTGATCTGCGCGCGGGGCGTCGGGTCCCTCGATCGTGCCAGACAAGCCATCGTCAAAGCGACGGGAGCGGAGACGGTGGCGGTTCCCGCGGACCTGAGCGAGCCGGCCGATGTCGCACGTCTGGTGGCGGCCGCGCAGGCCGCGTTCGGTCACGTTGACATCCTCGTCACAAACACGGGAGGGCCCCCTCCGGGGCCCTTCGAGAGCCACTCCTCAGAGACGTGGAGCGAGACGGTTCGTCAGAACCTGTACAGCGTGCTGAATCTGACGAGGGGAGTCCTCCCCGGTATGCGCGAGGCGGCGTGGGGGAGGATCATCAATATCACATCGGTGGCCGTGAAACAGCCGGTGGATGGGCTGATTCTCTCGAACAGCGTCCGCGCTGCCGTGACCGGGTTCGCCAAGACCCTGGCGAACGAGGAGGCCCGCTTCGGCATCACAGTGAACAACGTGATGCCGGGCTATACGAAGACCAAGAGGCTGGAGCAACTTGCGGCGGCCGTAGCGGAGCGCGCCGGCATCCGGCCGGAGGAAGCCTTCCTTGATTGGGAACGCGACATTCCCATGGGGCGTATAGGCTCGCCGGACGAGTTTGCCGGCCTCGTGGCCTTCCTGGCCTCCGAAAGGGCGAGCTACATCACCGGAGTGTCGATTCCGGTGGACGGAGGAGCTGTCCGATCGCTCCTCTAGAGAGAGGATCAGGACAGATCGCAACCGATAGGGACAGTGGAGCAGCGCATGCCGGGGAACTTTGTCGAAGCTGAGTACATCTGGCGGGACGGAGAGTTTATCCGATGGGACGAAGCGACCGTTCATCTTCTGAGCACGGCCGTGCAGTTCGGCACGTCGGTGTTCGAGGGTATACGGTGTTACCACACGCCGAAGGGCCCACAAGTCTTCAGGTTGGACGCGCACATCCTGAGGCTCATCCATTCGTGCAGGATCTATCGGATGGAGCCGCCGTACTCCCAGCAGGAACTCGCAGACGCCTGCCGTGAAACGGTCGCGCGCAGCGAGCTGAAGGACTGCTACATCCGGCCGATGGTACTCCGCGGATACGGTTCGGCAGGCCTCGACCCTTCGAACAGCCCCGTCGAAACGTACATCGCGGCGTGGCCCTGGGGTGCCTACCTGGGCGAGGGGGCCCTGGAGAACGGAGTCGACGTCTGTGTCTCGACGTGGGCGCGGCCGGCACCGAACACGTTTCCGGTACAGGCCAAGGCCGCCGGGCACTACAACAATGCCCAGCTCGTCAAGATGGAAGCCATCGCGAACGGATATTCGGAGGGGCTGGTCTTGTCGACCGATGGCCGCCTCAGCGAGGGCGGGGGCCAAAACGTCTTCCTCGTGAGATCCGGCGTCTTGGTGACACCGGAACTCGACGGAACGCTGTTGCGAGGAATCACGAGGGACGCTGTCGTGACGATCGCTCGAGCTCTCGGGCTTGACGTACAGGAGAGGCCGGTACCCCGCGAGGACCTCTATACGGCCGACGAAGTCTTCTTCACGGGCACCGCGACCGAGGTGACACCGATTCGAAGCATCGACCGCATCAGGATCGGCAGCGGAACGACCGGTCCGGTGACGCGCAAGTTACAGAAGCACTTCCTCGCCGTCGCCAAGGGGAAAGAGGAGGACGTTTACGGGTGGCTCACACCCATCTGCTCCGCAGTCGGTTAGTTCCCCGCTGCCGCGGCGTCGACCATTCGTCGGTCCGGAGCCCCCAGGCGTTCACCGGTCTCGGGGTCGATCATGATTGAGTTGGCCCGTCCCTGAGCTCCCCGCATGCTGACGGCGTAGCCCCGCTGCTCAAGTTCTGCAACGGTCTCGGGCGACACCCCCCCCTCTTCAATGCGGACGGTGTCCGGCAACCACTGGTGGTGCAGGCGAGCCGCGTCGACCGCCTCCCGGATATTCATCCCGAACTCAACCACGTTCAGAATCACCTGCAGGACCGTATTGATGATCGTCCGCCCCCCGGGGCTGCCCACGATTGCGACCAGATCGTCGTCCTTGGCTACGATGGTAGGCGTCATGCTCGACAACATCCTCTGCTCCGGGCGAGCCAGGTTGGGCTCGGTGCCGATCAGTCCGTTGTCGTTCGTGAGTCCAGGCCCGGCGTTAAAGTCACCCATTTCATTGTTGAGCAGGAAACCCGCGCCTGGAACGGTGATGGCCGAGCCGTAGCCCGCCTCAAGCGTGTAGGTCACGGAGACCGCCATACCGTTGCGGTCTACGACGGAATAGTGGGTGGTTTCGGGGCTCTCGTGAGGCTCAGTGACATCGGTCGGCATCGACACGCCCGCTCTGACCGGATCGATCCCCGACCGCAGGAGCGCCGCGTAGTCCTTGCCGGTTAGCCGGTGCACCGGCACGTCGACGAAGTCCACATCGGCCAGAAACCGGGCACGATCTCTGTATGCCATGCGCATGGCCTCCGTCAGGTGGTGGATGTAGTCGGCCGAGTTATGACCCATCGCAGCGAGGTCATACCCCTCCAGGATGTTCAACATTTCCACCAGAGCGACGCCTCCGCTGGACGGAGGCGGCATCGAAATGATCTGGTAGCCACGGTAGGTGCCCTTGATAGGTGTCCGTTCCTTGGACTGGTAGCGTGCGAGATCCTCGAGGGTGATGATCCCGCCGCCCCTCTCCATCTCGGCCACCAACAGGCGCGCCGTCTCCCCCTTGTAGAATCCGTCGCTGCCGTCGGCGGCGATCCGCTCCAACGTCCTTGCCAAGTCCGCCTGTACCAGGAGGGACCCAGCCTCGAGTGGACGGCCATCCATCGAGAACGCAGCGACGGTGCCCTCGTATGCGGCCCCTCGTCCCTCGACGAGGCTCCGGAGTCCACCAGCCAGTCTTGCGCTGACCGGAAAACCATCCCGCGCGAGGCTGATCGCCGGGCTCACGCTTCGACGCCACTCCTGGCTTCCGTAGAGGCGGTGCGCCTTCCAGAATCCGGCGACGGTTCCGGGGACTCCCACCGCGAGATGGCTGTTGTGGTGCGTCGTGCGGGAGTACTCGCCCGACTCGTCGAGCCACATCTCGGCGTGGGAGGCCAGGGGAGCCTTCTCTCGAAAGTCGATCGCCGTCGAGGTTCCGTCGGAAAAACGGATTACCATGAAGCCGCCACCCCCGATGTTCCCCGCCGCCGGGTGCGTGACGGCGAGTGCGAAGCCGGTGGCGATGGCTGCGTCCACGGCGTTCCCACCGGCCGCCAGGACATCGGCTCCCGCCTCGCTGGCGTGAACACTCGCGGATACGACCATTCCGCGAGGGGCTCGAGCCGGCTGAGGCCTAGCGGCCTGTGCACTGGTCAGAGCCAGCGCAGCGTGCGGCTTGGCCGCTAGGAGCCCGACCGCGCCAATCCAGGCAACGGCCAGGGCGGCAAACGAGAAGAAGCGGCGGCGGGCGATCATGTGGCTCTCCCTATGTTGGCTAGGATCTGGACTTCACGCTTCAGAGTTCCGGTCGTACTCGACGATGTTCTCCCACTCGTCGGCGTCTGAGCGCGCCACAACCGCAACCACCGGCTCCTCGTCGCTCATGTTGAAGACCTCATGCGGCACGCCAGGTTCGATGAAGATGAAGTCTCCCGCCTGGTTCTCCAGGACCTGCGTCAGAGCCGGTCCGTACTCATGACGGACGTGACCCTTGAGAATGTAGAGCATGACCTCGAAACCGACGTGGATGTGCGCATGGGCAACCCCACCGGGAGGGATGGTAGCCACATTCATCGACAGCTTTCGCGCCCCGACGTTCTTCGCCGAAAGCCCGGCCTTGTAACGGATGTTGTTCCAGCTGCGGAACGTATCGCTCGCTCGGAGCGTGACGATCCCCCCACCACCCTCGACCATCTCCATGAGATCTGCGGTCGGTTCAGGCATGCTGACTTGCCCCCCGTCGACTGTTTTAGGCCAGCTCCCGCGCGAAACGATCGGCCAGGGCCGGACCCGCGCCGTCGTCCTCGTGCTTGAAGAAAACGAAGACATCGCCCCAATCCTGGTCCCTGATGATCCGCGCCCACCGGGCCAAGTCGCCCGACTCGTACACGTCCTTGCGCAGTCGAGCATACCCGTAGGAAGCCGTCCGCACCACCGGGGGATCGTGGTGATCCCCGGTATCGGCTGCCACCAAGGCCGCTCCCGCGTCGGCCAGCACGCCGTAGACCTCATCGTCGAACCACGTCGCGTTTCGGAACTCGAATGCCGACCGGAAGCCCGTGGGGAAGAGAGCCACAAAGTCCCGCAGACGGTCGATATCCTTCCTCAGATAGGGCGGCAGCTGAAAGAGGATGGGGCCTCGTTGGTCACCAAGTTCACTCGACACATCCAAGAGATACCCGACCTCGTCGTTCGCATCTCTCAGTCTCTTGTAGTGCGTGATCTTCCTCGAGGCCTTGAGCACAAAGGAGAATGCGGCAGGCACCTTGGTGGACCAGTGGTTCAGTACCTTCCTCGACGGCATGCGATAGAAGGTGTTGTTGATCTCCACCGCGTTTAACCGCTCCCCGTAGTAGGAGAGCATTTGGTCGTTGGGCAGACCCTCAGGGTAGAACTTGCCCCTCCACGCCTTGTAGGAGAATCCGCTGGTACCGATCCATGGCGTCATCGTCTCAAGCTCCCCGAACCGTCTTCGAACTGCGCGCTGGCGCGATCAAGGTCTTCATCCCGTGGGTCTACAGCAGATAGCCGCCATCGATTGGAATCACCGCCCCAGTGATGTGCCGGGACGCCTCGGAGCAGAGAAAAAGAACCACGCTAGACACGTCCACCGGATCCCCAAGCCGCCCCAGCACGCTGCGCTCGCGAGCTCGGTCCAAGATTTCCGCAGGTACTCCAGCTGCTAGGCGGGTCGTCCGTATGTAGCCCGGGGCAACTGCATTCACGTTGATGTTCTTGGGCCCGAGTTCAATGGCCGCGCTTCGGGTGAAACCGATGATGCCGGCCTTGGACGCCGCGTAGTTGGCGAGCCCGAACTCGCTTCGCAGTCCGTGGACAGAGGTCACGTTGACCACCTTGCCCCACTCCTGCGCTCGAAGATAGGGAGCCACAGCCCGCGTGAAGTGGAAGACACCTGACAGGTTCGTGTCGAGGACTGTGGACCACTGGTCGTCGTCCATGCGCCAGAATGCACGGTCTCGACCGATCCCCGCATTGTTTACGAGGATATGGATGCCCCCGAGTCGCTCGGCAGACCTCTGCACGAAGGAGTTCACGTGCTCGACATCGCGGACGTCGCAGGCCTCGCAGAAGACCCGCACATTCATCTCCCGTAGGCAGGCGGCTACGTCTTGCGCTTCCTCCTGAGACTCTTGACCCTGATCCAAGAAGCAAAACGCCACATGAACACCTGCCTGAGCGAAGTCCAGGGCGATAGCTCGACCGATGCCGCTCGAACCTCCTGTCACGATGGCGCCCTTGCCCCTCAGGTTCTTGCGGTCGGAGAGCGGCTGCGGTTGAAGCTGAGTCGCGGCCTCGTCAAGAAGTTGCTCGACGGCATCCTCCAACCCCGTGGGTTCGGCCGTGCCGACCCGGTCCTGCTCAAAGGATTGATCACCCAACGTTGGGACGGTCTTGTCAGCTCTTGGGTCGGACATAGGCTGGGGAGCGCCTGGGAGGTGTCTCCCCATCCGGACGGAGGGATCGCGACGCGTGGCGGGCACGCGTCCGTCTACGCGCATGTTACAGATCCGTGTATGGGGTCCGCAACGAAATCCGTCGGGCGCGGGGCGGCATCGTGAATCGGGTCGGGGCCTTCGGCCGCCTGCGGCCAGCCGCCGTCGGAAGCCGAGTTCACGCGGGCCCCTCGGGTGCCCGGAATCGGTACCCGAAGCCGCGCGCCGTCTCAATCCAGTCACCGATCGGTCCCAGCTTACCCCTGAGGCGTCGGACGTGCATGTCCACGGTTCGAGTGTGAATCCGGCCGGAGACCGTCGCTTCCACGTTCCAAGCACGCTCCAGTAGCTGCCGTCGACTCTGCGTATGGCCTGGCCGCTCCATGAGCGCCTGAAAGAGCCTGAACTCGGTGGGCGTCAGTATGATCTCCTCCTCATCCACGAAGACGCTCATGGCCAGTAGATCTAGCGTCAGGGGTCCGATCGAGATCGTGCGCTGGCCTTCGGATGCTAGAGCCGTGCGGCGCAGTATCGCGTTCGCCCGCAAGATGAGCTCCTTGGGGCTGAAGGGTTTGGTCAGGTAATCGTCGGCCCCCAACTCGAGGCCTTCGATCCGATCCTCCTCCTCGCGCCGTGCCGTGAGAAGCAGCACCGGAACGAGCGAGGTGGTGACGTCGCCGCGCAGCCGAGAGAGGACTTCGTCTCCGGACAGTCCCGGCAGAAGGCGGTCGAGAACGACGAGGTCGGGAGCGTCCTTCCGCACCGCCCGCAAGGCATCCGCACCGTTCGATGCGGTTTCGACCCGGAAACCGGCCTTCGTGAGCTGGTAGGCCACGAGCGCCGCGAGGTCCGCCTCGTCCTCAACGATTAGGACACGCCGCGACGGCGCCTGAGGGGTCATCCCTGTCCGGAGCCTTCGCCGAGCAATGCGACGATTTCGCCCTCAGTCAGCGTGCGATCCGCGGACTTGGCGGCATCGAGGAGAGTGCGACAGGCGGTATCGTCGGCGGGATCGTACCCATGGGCGGCGAGCCACGCCTTTACGTTCGAGAGTCCGGACATGGGGCTGACTTCAATCTCCTGCGCCCGCCCCACCATCGAGGCCGGAACGCCGGAGTAGATGCGATCCGCGAGCCACGCATCTCCCTTGGCGGCAGCCTTCATGATGGCGGCTGCGTGCACTCCCGTACCGGTCCGAAAGGCATCGCGGCCGACCACGGGGTATCCGGCGGGCAGGGGCACCTGACAGGCCTCCGCAGCCGTATGACGGTACTGAGGCAGCGGCGTGAGGTCGGCGTCGTGCAGTCCCAGGAGCTTCAGATTCGCGAGGAGGAGATCCATTTCCACATGCCCAGCCCGCTCTCCGATTCCTAGAGCTGTTCCGTGAACGCGCGTGGCTCCGGCTTCGATCGCCGTGAGCGCGTTGGCCAACCCCAAGCCCCGGTCGCGGTGGCCGTGCCAGTCCACACCCAAGTCCTCTCCGGAAGGCTTGACGATCTCTTCGATCACGAAGCGGACCAGCGTACGCACGCCATGGGGCGTGGCGTGCCCCACCGTATCGGCGAGACAGAGTCGGCGCGCACCGCATCCAATGGCCTGCCCGTAGAGTGCCCTGAGCGTGTCGGGGCGAGCTCGCACCGTGTCCTCCGTCACGAACATCACCGGCAGGCCCTCCTCCACGGCGAAGGTCACTGCCTCTTCGGAGACCCGGAGCATCTTGTCGAGGGTCCAGCCCTCCGCGTACTGCCGGATGGGAGAGCTGCCGATGAACATGGCGACCTCGATCGGAAGACCGACCGCCTGGGAGATATCCGCCACCACAGTCCGGGCGGCGCAGTTGGCGGAGATCGACAGACCCGCCGCCACGATTTCCTCGGCCAGTTGGCGGACAGCCGCGAAGGCACGTAGCCCGGCGCCTGGAAGCCCGACATCCGCTGTATGGATCCCCAGCGCGTCCATGCCGTGCAGGAGACGGATCTTCGCGTCGATCGATGGGTCCACCACGGAGGGGCCTTGGAGTCCCTCGCGGAGCGTCTCATCATCCAGCTCGACGCCGGAGAACGCGCCCCAGTCGAATGCGTCGCGGCCAGCGGAGTTCCAATCGTAAATCAGGTCCGTCTGGTTCATAGGAACAGGAATCGCCCAACGATGATCCGAGCCTTGGTTCCAGCCATGCCCCAAAGATAGCCGGCGGCTCGCCCACGGTCACTGGATTGGCGCACTGGGCGCATACGGTGCAATGTTGCTTGGGGGAGGCCTGCGGCACCGCCGTGGCCACATCCAGAGAACGGCTGTTTGCCAAGGAGAGAGTCCCATGTCATCTGCACCAATGCCGAATCTCACACTCCTCGTCTTCGGCGCACTGCTGTTGTCGGCGTGTGCCATCGAATCCGGAGCACCACCCTCGATGGCCGGCGGCAACCCGATCACGGGGGACGGGATTCCGAACCCGAATCCCGTCGTCACGACGAACTGGGGAGACCTTCCCGAAGGGCGTGAGTGGGGAACCACCGCCGGAATCGACATCGACCCGACCGACGGACACATCTGGGCTTACGAGCGGTGCGGGTCCGGCACTCTGTCGGGTGGACGTGTGGACTGTGAGACGAACCCTGTCGCCCCAATCTTCAAGTTCGACCGCAACACGGGCGAGATACTCGCGAATTTTGGTGCCGATCTGTTCGTAATCCCGCACGGTATCCACGTGGACAGTGACGGCAATGTGTGGGTAACGGACTTTGCGGGGAACGAAGCCGGGACCCGGGGGCATCAAGTCTTCAAGTTCAGTCCGAACGGCGAAGTCCTGATGACGCTGGGGACGGCCGGGCAGCCCGGCAGCGGTCCCAACCAGCTGTACCAGCCCAACGACGTCATCACGGCCCCCGACGGCAGCATCTTCGTCGCGGATGGCCACAGCGGGCAGGGGCAGACGACCAACGCCGACATTGAGGAGGCTCGAGAGATGGGCCTGACGGCCCGTATCCTCAAGTTCTCCGCCGACGGCACGTTCATCAAGGAGTGGGGCCGGATCGGACTGGAGCACGGAGAGTTCCGCACGCCACACGGCTTGGCGTTCGACTCACAGGGTCGCCTCTGGGTGGCCGACCGGGGAAACCACCGGATCGAGATCTTCGATCAGGAAGGCAACTACCTCGAGTCGCGTTACCTGTACGGCCGGATCAGCGGGCTCTTCATTACCGGAGACGACATGGTCTACGCGATCGACTCCGAATCAAGCCCGACCAACCACCCCAACTGGAGGAACGGTATCCGAGTGGGACCCGTCGACGAGGACCGGATCATGGCCTTCATTCCTCCGTTCGACCGAGACACGCGGCTGTATCAAGGGACAGCGGGCGAGGGAGTCGCCGTCGATGCGGACGGTAACGTGTACGCCGCGGAGGGACCGAACTCGCTCCGGTGGGCAGGCGGCGCCTTTACGAAGTACGACGGGGGGAGATAGGCGCGGGAACCGGCTTACCGAGGAGACGGTGCCCAAGGCTGAACTTCATGCCCCGGTCTGTACGGTTCTCCGTGAACGACCTCTTGGGCCGTCCCGGAGTTCGTGCAGCCCGCGATTACGTACTGGCTAGCGACGAGCGCACGCTCCGCACTCAGGTGGCACTGACAGAGATCCCTTCTCCTCCGTTCGGAGAAGCGGCGCGCGGTCGCCGCATGGTGAGATTCCTCAGGGAGGCCGGGCTGTCAGGAGTCCGCACCGACGATGTCGGCAACGTGACGGCGACACGCCGCGGACTGGAGCCGGACGGTCCTGTGGCTTTGTCTGCCCATTTGGACACCGTCTTTCCAGCCGGCACGGACGTCACGGTGCGCGCCGAGGACGGCGTCCTGCGGGCTCCTGGGATCTCAGATGACGGGCGAGGCCTGGCGGCCCTAGTCACCATAGCGAGGGCAATCGTGGAGGCGGACATCCCGACTCGGAGGCCCATCCTCTTCGCGGCTACGGTGGGCGAGGAGGGGAGCGGAGATCTCCGAGGCGTGCGACACCTCTTCCGTGCAGGAGGGCCCGCCCACGATGCCTCATCATTCATCTCGCTGGACGGCGCGGGGTCGCGCACAGTCGTCACTCGCGGACTTGGGGCTCGCCGCTTTCGCATACTCGTTCGTGGACGCGGAGGCCATTCGTGGACCGATTGGGGGATCCCGAACCCGATCCACGCACTTGGGAAGGCGACGGGAGTTCTGGCAGCTTGGCGCCCGCCGACACGCACCCCCCTGAGCCTTACGGTGTCCCGCATTGGCGGAGGCACAAGCGTGAATACGATCCCTTCCGAGGCTTGGGCGGAGATAGACGCACGTAGCGAGTCCGTCGATCATCTCGATCTTGCCGAGCAGAGGATCCGAGCGACTCTCCGGCGTTGTGTGGCCGAAGCAAACGGGTCAGTCCCCGACGAGCTCTACCGGCTTCGCCTCAGAATCAGCCTGATCGGGAACCGTCCCTCTGGGACAACGCCCGCCGACTCACCGCTCGTCAAGGCCGCGGTGGCCGCGACCTGGGCTGTCGACGCGGAGCCAGAGCTGGCGGCCTCCTCCACCGACTCCAACCTCCCCATGTCGATCGGTGTCCCCGCCGTGACTCTTGGCGCGGGAGGCGAGGCCGGAGGCGCCCACTCTTTGGACGAGTGGTACCGCAACACGGCAGGGCCGGAAGGGATCTGTCGCGCACTCTACACCGTGCTCCTGATGGCGGGAGTCTCTTGAGGACGGCGGCGTTGCGACCGGACGACCGTCCTGCATTACGCACAGCCGATCACCTCGGAGTGGTCCACGACGTTGAGCCGGCCACAGAACGCGCGCACCTGCGCGCGAGATCCCACAAGCGATTCCTGGACGTCGGACCGATCGATGAGCGCATCCCTTCCGACAATGGTGTCCACGACCGTGGATCCCTCGATACGGGCACCGGCCTCGACCGTGACGTTCGGGCCGAGGGTGGATCCCGAGATGAAAGCCCCGCCCTCCACTCGAACCGGTTCGATAAGGTTGGAGCCCTCGATTGTGGCCGCGTCGTCGACGCCGGCCCGGCCTCGCCCCAGGAGGTATCGGTTCGCCTTAAGCAGGGCGCCCGGTCGGCCACAGTCGTACCAGCTCTCCACCGAAGCAACCCGAATCTTGGCGCCCCGGTCCACCATGTATTGGAACGCATCCGTGAGGAAGAACTCTCCGGATGGCCCCGTCGGAGCACCCAGTGTGTGGGAGATGCCTTCGAAGAGGAGCTTCCAGTCCGCCACGTAGTAGAGGCCGATGTTGGCGAGTTTCGAGACGGGCTCGGCCGGCTTTTCCACAATGCGGACGAGGTGACGGTCTTCGTCGGTGACGACCACGCCGTAGCGTCTGTAGTCGTCGACCTCCTTCGCCCAGATGATCCCTCCCGTCGCTTGATCGATATTGCGCATCACCGTGAGATCGGCGTCGAACAGGGTGTCGACGAAGAGGATGAGCACGCCTTCGTCCACAAACGGCTCAGCCAGCGCCACGGCGCCCGCCGTTCCATCCTGAACCTCCTGAACAACGTGGTGCGCCGTGATGTGGGGATAGGCCCGAGCCACATAGGCGGCGACCGCATCGCGGAGATACCCCACGACGAAGACGATCTCCTCGACGCCGATCTCGACGAGACGGTCGAGGATGTAGCTCATCACCGGGCGGCCGGCCACACGCATCAGGGGCTTTGGCGTGAAGTGGGTGTGCGGGCGGAGCCGCGTACCCCTTCCGGCCAGTGGAATGATAGCTTTCATGGGAGCAGAGGGTGCGGGGTGCGGGTTCAGGGAGTGATCCGCAACGCGGAACACCGGTACGAAGCGCGGGTCATGACGTCCGCTCTCTGAGCATAACAGGCCCAGGCCATTATCCGATATCGACTAGGAGGCTAACCGGTTGCTGAAAGAACGCCTCGAGCAAGCCCTCACCACGAATCGGGCAGTGACAGACCCCCGGTCCTCAGATCCCCGACTTCGGGGTCGAACCTACGCCATCCCGTTCGACGACGTGT
Source organism: uncultured Gemmatimonadaceae bacterium (assembly GCA_964572045.1). GTDB lineage: Bacteria > Gemmatimonadota > Gemmatimonadetes > Longimicrobiales > Gaopeijiaceae > CBDCKR01. The sequence goes on along the minus strand of CAZNEI010000035.1, from coordinate 3,022 downwards.
GGAACGCGTGCCTCAATCTGGTCGATCGCAACACGCGCTGGACGCTACTCCAGGCCGAGGACGTTGAGGGGTACGTCCGGGTCAGATGCAGAACCCCGATCTTCAGATTTGTCGACGACGTTGAGATCCGTATCGGCCTCGACGAGCACGCGATGACCCGGGTCGACGTCTCGTCACACTCACGGATGAGGCGAAGAGATCTGGGGGCGAACGCCCGACGAATCCGCCGCTTTCTGCTGCACCTCGACCTGACGCTCGACGCGGAAGACAGGGTCATTCTCGATCCGATGCGTTTGGAGGCATGGAGCCTGGACGCCGGATGAGTGGTGGAGGTTCCCTTCGGCTCCGGATCTTGCTCGGCGTCGTGCTCACCGTTGTAGGATGCGGGAACGAGGCGCCGCAAATCCCCGCGTCCACTCTGGGACCAACCCCCGGCCCCGGCCCTGATCGAAACTCCGACGATCGAGTATACGAACGAAACGTGGTCTTCATGACTGCGGGCGCCGACAGCTCCATGATCGTCCCGTGGCTGTTCCGGTCATCCGCGTCCGAGGAAGGTGTGGAACGAGTCGCGGAAGGATGGTTCGCGCGGGCGGGGCTCTTGGAGCCGTTCTTTGCTGAACGGTGGAGCTCACCTCCGACACGTTCCCCCTTTCGCATTCACCCCCGCGGTGCGATGGACTTGGTGGTGGGCCCGGACGACATCTTAGAGGCGATCCTCTACACGGAGGGGCCCCGCCAGCTGGAGGTCGTCATCGCCGAAGGCATATCGGACTGGAGCGGGAGCCGAGGCGAAACGTTTCGCATTCACCAGGGGTTCATGCACTTAGGGAATCTCCGTATCGAGGGGATCGTCGTAGACATGAGCCGGGTGCACCTGCGCGGTGGCCCGTTGCCGGGTGAGTGGATCTTCGTGACCGGGCCGGAACTCTTGGTGCTCATGATAGAGGAGACGGGTGGATTGCCGAAGTACTCGGGATGGGGCATGCAGGGCGACGAGGCGTATCGGTGGCCCGAGGTCGAGGTCGAGTGGACCTCACTTCGTTCGTTCGATGAAGCCCGAAGGGACGTTCCGGTGGCCTGGGACGTGCGTTCGGGTGACGGCGACATGCGGCTGTCACTGGTGAGCAACGGTATGGAGCTGAGGGCACTAGCCGGGGAAGGACCACTGCTTCCTGTCGAGGGCCTAGCTCAGGTGTCCGGCCCCTTGGTCTTCGGGGGCGACTCGATGCAAGTGCGGGGGCTCGTGCGCCACGTCCAGCAGTGATATCGGGGTAGCGCGTGGCCGAGGAGCTTTTGCGCGCCATCGTTGCGATCGCCTTCGGAGCCCTCGCGGGCGGGCTCACAAACTCCTTGGCGATCTGGATGCTCTTCCACCCCTATGAGCCTCCCCGCGCCGGGGGTTGGCACCTGAAGATGCTGCAGGGAGCGATTCCCAAGAACCAGGCCCGCCTGGCGGGCGCAGTGGGTCGCACAGTGGGCACCCGACTCCTCACGGCTGAGGATCTGGCCCAAGTCTTCAGCGACCAGAGGTTCCGGACGGCCTTCGACCGCCAGGTCTCCGGCTTTCTCCACGCCCTCCTCGACACCAAGAGGGGGTCGGTTCGCGGCCTCATCCCCGAAGATATGCGCGGACAGGTTCGGAGCATCGTCGAGGACGTGTCCGCCTTTTCGCTCGAGCGACTGCACAAGTACCTGCAGTCGGATCGCTTTTCCGACACCCTCTCGGCGCGCGCACAGGACATCGTCCTGTCCATCAAGGACGAGTCGATCGGTGGTATCCTGACGCCCACCCGCGGAGAGGCGATCGCCGAAGCAGTAGACGATTGGATCACCGATGCCGTCGAGACCGAGGACTTCAGGCAGGCGATCGACGAATACCTCGATCGAGTGGCGCGGAGACTCCTTAGGCCTGGACGCTCCTTCGAGGAGGTGCTTCCGCCGAGTCTCGTGGGAAACTTCGAGCGCGGGATTGCCGTCTACCTACCCCTTGCGATCCAACGCCTTGGATCACTTCTAGAGGACGAAGCGGCGAGAGCGAGGTTCGAAGGTTTCATCCGTGACCTCCTCCACCGTTTCCTCAGTGACCTCAAGTTCCACCAGCGCGTGGTCGCCAAGCTCATCATTACCGAGAACACGGTCGAGAGGGTTCTCGACACAATTGAAACCGAAGGCGCGGATCATCTCGCAGAGCTACTCCGGGAAGAGGCGATGCAGGAAGCCATGGCACGCGGAATCAACAATGCCGTCGTGGATTTCCTGAGACGCCCCGCGACTGCGGTGCTCGGAGAGCCGGACGATCCCGGCGTCGTGGCCGCTCGCGAGACTGTCGTCGAATGGTTGGTCGGTGTGGCTCAGGATCCCGCCTCCCGCAGCTTCGTGGTGGAGAGGCTTGGATCGCTGGTCGACGAAATGGGAGCCCGCACCTGGGGTGAGGTGTTCGAAAGGTTGCCGCCCGACCGCCTGGCCGAGTGGCTGGTTGGGGGAGCCAGAAGCGAAGCTGCGGCCGTGTTGTATCAGGAAGCGGCACACCGTCTCTCCAAGAACATCCTAGAGCGTCCAATCGGGACTCCCTCCGACTGGCTCCCTCCCGGAGCCGCCGAGTCCGTCGAGAAGATGCTGAGCGATGCCGTTTGGGAGTGGCTCCAAACTCAAGTTCCGCACATAACGCAACGCATCGACATCGCCGGACGCGTAGAGGAGAAGGTCCTTGCCCTCCCCCCCTCTAGGATGGAGGACCTCGTTCGGAGGGTGACCCACAGGGAGCTCAAGATCATCGTGCGGTTGGGCTACCTGTTGGGAGGCTTCATCGGCACGGGGCTCGTGGTGCTCAACATCCTGTGGCGATCCTGAGAGGAGTGCCACAGGGGGTATCCGCCCATCGTACCCGCGGAATGAAGATGAGTGGGGCCGGGGCCGGCCTCACTTCTTGATGCGGGTTGCTCTGGGGAGCAAGACGGATTCCGGCTAGTGCTACGCGTTTCCTGGGACGTTGCCCAGGAAACGGGGCGCCTTCGGCGCA
>CAZNEI010000034.1:0-29284 GCA_964572045.1 uncultured Gemmatimonadaceae bacterium | reverse complement strand
GCGGCGGCCTCGGTGCCGTAGAGGGTCGTCGCCGCGGCGCCCTTGATGATCTCGACCCGCTCGATGTCGTCAGGATTGATGTCGTCGAGGGGGCCGGGCGTGACGGATACGCCGTACTGTGCACCCCAATTGATCGACTCCATCGGCTGGTACGGCCCGCTCTGGACGCGCACACCGTCGATGTAGATGAGGGGATCGTTGGCCAGTGCGGCGCTCACGTTCCCCCGAATCCGGACCTTCGAGTTGTCCCCGACGATCCCCGAGCTCGTGATTACGCTGACGCCGGCTGCCCGCCCCTGAAGAAGCGCATACGTGGACTGGAGGGGCTCCTGGATGTCCGTGACATTCATCTGCACGATCGAGTTCCCGACCTCGCGCCGGCGGGCCTGCCCCGCCGTCCCGGTGACGACGATCTCGTCGAGGCCGAGGACCTGTTGTTCGAGCTCGAAGTCGGCCACGGTCGTTCCGCCGGCCGTGACGGTGACCTGCTGCGTGGCACTCCCCAGGCCGATGCGCTCCACGCTGAGCTCGTGCGTCCCGACCGGAACGTTCACGATCATATAGCGACCCGTCGCGCGGCTCAGGGTGCCCTGGGACAGGCCGGCCAGGAAGACCTGCGCTCCGTCGACCGGGCGGAGCGACTGCGCCTCGACGACCTGGCCGGTGACCGTGCCCGTGGCTTGGATCTGGGACTGGAGCGCCGCTGGGGTCGCGAGAGCAAGCCAGAGGGCAAGGACGGCCCCGCCGCTCCCCCAAGGCTGCTTCAGGGCGCTGAGCTGACGATTCGATCCCACCATGCCAACCTCCTTCGCAAGCATTGCTCGTTGGGCTCTCACTCCAATCTGTGAATGAGGACTCCCTGCGAATACGGCACCAGCGCGGCGTTCGCGCGGGACGACTCGCTACGAGTCCACGTCCGACGATGCGATCTTGGACCCGCAGCCCTCCGACCCCGCTCCCGGGCGCGCATGGATCCGAGTGTACATTAGTGGACTCACCGGCGACGGTGCAAGCAGGGTCACGATCCCTCTCAAGGAATACTTGCAGGCGCTCCGAGTCGTCCGATACCATAGGGGTCGCTGCGCGGTGCCTGTGCAGGGAGCCCGCCGTGCGCGCAAGGACGTCGGAAGGGTCTTTCCACCCGATTGCTCGGAGAGCGTCTCATGCGTAACGGCAGGATTCTTCCCGCGACGAGCACCCTGCTTCTCTTCACGATGGGCTGCTACGTCTATGTGCCGACCTCTCCTGGGAGCGGTCTCCCACCCGTCGGGGAACAGGTCCGCGTCGAAGTGACGGAGCTCGAGGCGGTTCGCCTCAACCTTTCCGAGGTGCTGCCCGACTCACCCACAACCGTCCAGGGAGAGTTGGTGTCGCACGAAGAGAACGCCGTCGAGGTGCTGGTCCGTGTGATCGACTTTGCCGATCGCTCCCGTTCCCGGGACATGTTCCAGCGAATCGAGCTCGACCCCGCAGCGATCGTGAGGGTGACCCGGCGGGAGCTGAGCCGCTCGCGGACATTTGTTCTCCTGGGTGGCGGTGCCGCCCTCGTGGTGAGCGCCATTCTCTCCGGCCTCGGCGGCGAGGTCGGCGGAGTGATCGCCCCTGGGCAAACGGACAAGGAGGGTTCCCTGTGACCGGCAGGCGCGCAGCCCTCTTCCCTGTCCTGCTGGCTCTCGGTCCCGGAGCGTCCGGACTCGTAGAGCAAGGCGTTCCGGCGCCGGCCGACCTCGTGCTTCGCGGGGGCAAGGTGATCACGGTCGACGACCTCGACCGCGTCACCGACGCGCTCGCCGTGCGTGGTGAACGGATCGTCGCGGTGGGCGCCGAGGGCGAGATAGGGCGCTGGATCGGCCCCGACACGAGAGTCCTGGACCTGGGCGGGCGACCGCTCCTGCCCGGCTTCATCGACGCCCACCAGCATGTCGAGCACACGGCCCGGTTCCTCCACCTGCTGCTCGATGTCCATGCTCCGCCGCTCACCTCGAGCGCGGAAGTTCTCGAGAGGGTCGCCCAGAGGGTCGCGGAGCTTCCGCCGGGCTCCTGGATCGTGGGCCAGGGCACCTACGGGCAGCCGATGCCGACCCGCGAAGCGCTCGACGAGGTGGCTCCGGACCATCCGGTCGTGCTCCGCTGGAGCATGCACCTCCAGGTGGCGAACTCGAAGGCCCTCGAGCTGAGCGACCTGGGTCCCTACGCGCCCGACCCTCCGGGCGGGAGGCTCGACCGGGACACGGACGGCAACCCGACCGGCATCTTCATCGAGGCCTTCGATCTCCTCGCGATCCCTCCCTACCCCGACAACGAGGTCCGAGACGCGATTCGAAGGACCCTGACCGACGTGTACCTGAAGCAGGGCGTGACGACTGTCTATGAGCTCCCCGCGACGGCAGGCGGCGTGCGCGCGTATCAGGAGCTCCACCGCCGGGGAGAGCTCCCGGTGCGCGTCCGTCTCAACTTCACGATCTCGCCGGGCCACCAGCCGCTCGCCGACCTGCCCGACCTGCTCGCGCTCGGCGTTCGCACGGGCCTGGGAGACGATTGGCTCAAGGTGGGAGCGATCAAGCTCTTCGTGGACGGAGCGGGAGAGGCGGCCGCCATGACGGGGGGGGACGACTTCGGGTTGACGCGCAGCCCCGAGAGGCTCAGGCAGGAGGTCTTGGATGCGCACTCGGCCGGCTGGCAGCTCTGGCTCCACGCCATCGGTGACCACGCACAGGAATTGGCCCTGGACGCCTACGAGGCGGCCCTCCGGGCCGTCCCGCGCGACGACCACCGCCACCGGATCGAGCACTTCGGCAACGCGCTGTACGACATGGAGTCCGTGGCCCGGCTCAAGCGGCTGGGCATCATCCCTGTGCCCACCGTGGCCTTCCTCTGGTCGAACCGTGTCGCCCCGCCCCCCGAGGAGAGGCGGTACGCCCTGGCCACGCTCCTCGGCGAAGGCTTCAAGCTGCCCGGAAACGCGGACTCCGCGGGAACCCAGACGTTTTCGATCAATCCGATGTTCAGCCTGACGCGCGCGGTGACGAGAGCCAGCCGGTCGGGCGCGGTCATCTCACCCGAGGAAGCGATCTCGCCGATCGACCTGATCCGCATGCACACGGCGCATGCGGCCTACGCGGGCTTCGAGGACGGGGCGCTCGGCACGCTCGAGCCGGGCAAGCTCGCCGACTTGGTCGTCCTGTCCGAGGACCCGCTCACCGCGGATCCGGAGCGTTTCATGGAGATCCAGGTCGACATGACCGTCATCGGTGGACAGATACGGTATCGGCGCCCCGGAGCCGAGTTCGAGTCCGGAGGATGAGGCCGGGGGCGGGCGACCTTGGAAACGACCCCCACGCCCGTAAGGCCAGAGAGAGCGAGAGCGGCGGTCCTCGTCCTCCTCCTGTCCATCGCGCCGGCCGATCGCCGGGCCGGGGCCCCCGCGACGTCCTTCGGCAGTGAATCGGCTCGGGTCGGATCGCGCCGCGCGAGCCGATCAGAGGCTGGGTTGGGAGCCACGGCGCCGGATCGCGCGGGACGCGGGAAGTCGGGTCCGGTCTTCGCCGTCGCGGGCGATCCTCGACCCCCGGGCCACCCTTCCGGATCGTTGACACGCCCAGGGGCCGACATTAGTTCAGAGCACTTGGAAACGGCGGGGGCAGGCCGACGATCCGCACCTCGGCCTCACCGGAGCCGTCCCCTGGTCCCAACGGGCGTACTGTGAGACAGGAGAGAGCCGTGCGTGGTCGTGATCGGTGGTCCGGCAGGGGGATGCCGCTCCTCGCGTGCGCCGTCCTGTGGTCGTGCACGGGAGGCGACGGCCCCGTGGCGGAAGCACAGCAGGAGTGGAGCTACTACGGCGGCTCGAGGGCGTTTCAGAGATATTCCTCCCTCGATCAGATCGATCGCGACAACGTCGCGAGCCTCCAGGTCCTCTGGCGCCGCCCCGGTGTCGATGCGGAGCTGACGGCCGCGTTTCCGGACCTGGAGCCTCCCGGCTACCTGAAATCCACTCCGATCCTCATCGACGGGATCCTCTATTCCCCGAACGCGTTGGGCCTTGTCGAGGCGTTCGATCCCCGAACGGGCGAGACGGTGTGGTTTCAGGAGCCGTTCTCGCCGGAGGAGGCGGGCGGACGGTCCACGCGCGGATTGGACTCGTGGAGTGACGCCGGCGAGCGGCGGATCTTCGTGGTGCGAGGACAACACCTCTACGCGCTGAACGCCGCGACCGGCAGGCCGTACCCGGACTTCGGCGAGGCGGGCAGGGTGAACCTGACGCCCGAGCCCGCGCGGCGCTACGACTGGAGCTCGGGCCCGATCGTCGTCGGCGACGTGGTCGTGATCGCCGGCAACAACGACGGGGCGGGCGACGGAGGCATCCTCAAGGAGGCGGTGCGCGAGGACGTCCGGGGCTTCGACGTGCGGACCGGCCGGCTGCTCTGGACGTTCCACGTCGTGCCGCAGGAAGGCGAGTTCGGCGTCGAGACGTGGGGCGAGGGGTCGTGGCGGGAGTCGGGCGACCTGGGCTCCTGGTGCTGCCTGAGCGCGGACGAGGAGCTCGGCCACGTCTATGTGCCCCTCTCGGCCCCGACGGCCGCCTACTACGGGGGGCACCGTCCCGGCGACAACCTCTTCTCCAACAGCCTGGTCGCTCTCGATGCCGCGACCGGCGAGCGGATCTGGCACTTCCAGATGGTGCACCACGATATCTGGGAGTACGACAACATGGGCCCCCCGATCCTCGGCGATATCACGGTCGACGGGCGTCGGATCAAGGCCGTGATGCAGCCGAACAAGACCGCGTTCCTCTATACCTTCGACCGCGTCACGGGAGAGCCGGTGTGGCCGATCGAGGAGCGGCCGGTCCCGCAGTCGACCGTGCCCGGGGAGCGCACCTCGCCGACGCAGCCGTTTCCCACCAAGCCGCCGGCCTTCGACCGGCAGGGCGTGACGGCGGAGGATCTGATCGACTTCACGCCCGAGCTGAAAGCCCAGGCGCTGGCCCTCGCCGACTCTCTCATCCTGGCCCCGCTCTTCACTCCGCCCGTGTCCCTCGGCGAGATGCCCGAGGGGAAGCTCGGTGTCTTCCAGATCCCGGGAGGGTGGGGCGGGGCGAACTGGCACACGGGTGCCTTCGACCCCGAGACGAGCGTGTACTATGCCGTGTCGCATACGCTTCCGGGGGTGGGAAGGCTGGGGAGGCTCACCGAACCCGAAGCGACGATCGCGTACGGGTTCCCGCGGGGATCCCGGCGTCCCCGCACCGACATCGATGGCCTGCCGATCGTGAAGCCTCCCTACGGCCGCGTCACCGCCATCGACATGAATCGAGGCGAGCACGTGTGGATGGTCGCCAACGGGGATGGGCCCCGGAACCACCCGCTTCTCGCCGATCTCGATCTGCCCCCGCTGGGCAATGCCAACCGTCCGACGCCCCTGGTGACGAAGACCCTGCTCTTCCTAGGCGAGGGCAGCGACGCCATTTTCGGTACCCCGGAGGGCATGTGGGGCCCGAAGCTCCGAGCGCTCGACAAGGCCACCGGAGAGCAGGTCTGGGAGATCGACTTGGGAGCCGGGACCACGGGAGGGCCGATGACCTTCCTGCAGGACGGGAAGCAGTACATCGTGGTCTCCGTCGGTGGCAGGGATCATGACCCCGAGTTCGTCGCGCTGGGTCTCCCCTGAGCCGGCATTCGTCGCCGGGAGGGGCGGCGATGCAAATCGGGGTATATAAATATAGACGGCGTAGGTACTGAAGTCGCCGGCGCGGGCGCGAGCGGAGCGTCGGTCGGCCTCCATGAATCGCTGGAGAACCTCAACGGAGGTGTCGCATGAAGAAGAAGCTTGCCCTGTTCCTGCTCGGCGCGCTGGCGGTCGGAGCCACACTGCCCACGGGTGATACGAGCATCATCCGATACGACCCGGACGGCGCCCCGGGAGGGGGGATGGAAAGCAGCGAGGACGAGAAGCTGCACGAGTACTACGCCTCGGAGCGCAACGAGCGGATCACTTCGGGAGTCTGGGAGGCCGCCCGCCTGATCAGCGAGCCGTATCACACGACGTACTCCGAGTTCATCTATCTGCTCGAGGGGTCGTTGACGCTGATCGACGGAGACGGTCACGAGGAGACGTTCCACGCCGGTGACGCCGCCCTCATCCCCCGAGGCATGACGGTGACGTGGAAGCAGCCGGAGCGGGTGCGGAAATACTACGTGATCTTCGACCACGAAGCCGACGCGACCACCGCGGCGTCCACGCCGGAGCCGGCACCTGCGATCATGCGCCTCGATCCCGACGGGCCTCCGGGCATCGGGCTTGAGGGCGAGGGGCGCACGATGTCGCACCAGTACTACGCCGGCGGCCGCCGGTCGTCGGTGGGCGTGTGGGAGACGGCTCCTTACGAGGCGGAGGAGTTCACAACGGCGAGATACGCGGAGCTGATGATCTTCCTCAAGGGCACCGCGACCCTGATCGAGGCCGACGGGGAGCAGACGTTCGGGCCCGGGGATGTCGCCCTCGTCCCCAAGGGCGCCGAGTACAAGTGGAAGTCGGACACGGTGCGGAAGTACTGGGTCATCTTCGACAACGCGCCGCGTGACGCCGCGCGGGGCCCGTAGCCCCGGCCGACCCGCCGCGGGGCCACGGCTGCACATGAGGACTGCCAGCGATCGGTGGTGGATCGGGGCCGCGCTGCTCCTGGGCCTGGCGGCTCCAGGAGCCGCGGCCCAGGAACCCGTGGACCTGCTCCTGCACAACGGAAAGGTCTTCACCGCAGATGCGATGAAGTCGATCCACCGCGCCGTCGCGATCCGCGGCAACCGAATCGTGGCCGTCGGCGGCAACGCGCTGCTCGACCGGTATTCCGCGCTGCGGACGATCGATCTGCGGGGCCGCCTCGTCACACCCGGCTTCAACGACACGCACATTCACGTGCGCGGCAATCCCAGGCGCCACATCGAGTTCGGCGGGACGGCGTCGATCCAGGAATTCATGGAGAAGGTGCGGGCCAAGGCCGAGGAGCTGGGCGCGGGCGAGTGGATCACGGGGTACGGGTGGTCGGAGGACGAGTTCGCCGAGAAGAGGAACCCGACCCGCTGGGACCTCGACGAGGCCGCATCCCAGAACCCGGTGATCATCGCCCGGGCCGGCGGACACTCGTCGGTGGCCAATACCCTCGCCCTCGAGATCGCGGGCGTGGACGAAGCCACGCCTCAACCCGATTACGGTCTGATCGAGAGGGACTCCGAGGGTCGACTCAACGGCATCATTCGCGAGGCGGCCGACATGGTCACCCGCTTCGTGCCCGATGCCGACCCCGGGGAGCTGCGCAGGAGCTTGGCCGAGAACCTCGAGGCCCTGCCGGCCGAGGGAATCACGAGCATCATCCTGGCGGGCAATTCCCCCTCGGGGTTCGCCGAATGGCAGTCGGTCTACGACGAACGCTGGGGTGCGCTGCCCCGTGCGACGGTGCAGATCCGGCCGTCGGGCCAATCTCCGGAAGAGATGGTCGCCGGGGTCCGGGCCTCGGGGCTCCGGACCGGGCAGGGGGATGAGCGGATCCGGGTGGGGGCGATCAAGGTCTTCGTGGACGGAGGGTTCACGGGCCCCGCGGCCTGGACCCTCGAGCCCTACAGGAACGATCCCGACTACTTCGGCTACGGCCTGTACACGGACGCCGAACTCTACGATATCGTGAGGCCACTTCACGACGACGGCTGGCAGATGGGGTTCCACGCGATCGGGGATGCGGCGATCGTGCGAGCGATCGAGGCCTTTACTCGCGTCCTGGACGAATCACCGCGCCCCGACCACCGCCACTACCTCAACCACTTCACCGTCACGCCGCCCGAGGAGACGCTCCGCCGGATGGCGGAGTACAACATCCACGTATCTCAGCAGCCCAACTTCACGTACACGCTCGAGGGCCGGTACGTCCGGAATCTCACGGACCGACGGGCCGCCCACAACAATCCGGTCCGGACCGTCACGGACCACGGGATCTTCATGGCGTTCGCCAGCGACATCCTCCCGATCGGGCCGCTCGTGGGGCTCTACGCCGCCGTGACGCGCAAGGGGATGAGCGGTCAGGCATACGCGCCCGAAGCCGAAGCGATCTCGATGCCCGACGCGATCACGGCGTACACGCGGAACGCCGCCTACCTCACGTGGGAGGAGGACTCGAAGGGGACGATCGAGCCCGGCAAGCTCGCCGACCTCGTGGTGCTCTCGGAAGACCTTCTCGCCATCGATCCCGAACGCACGATGGGGGTCGAGATCGACTTCACGATCATCGACGGGAGCGTGGTCTACGAGCGGGGGGGAAGCCGCGAGCCCCCCCCACCCTAGCCATCAAGGAGTCGCCTTGGCCTTCCCCCCCGTTCCGTCCGTGATTCGTGCCGCCCTCCTCGCAGGTCTCGTGGCGGCTTGGGGCTGCGAGACGTTCAGTGGAGAGTCCTCCAGACCGGATTGGGCCTACTTCGGCGGCGACAAGGCGTTCACGCGCTACGCACCGCTCGATCAGATCAACCCGGACAACGTCGGCGACCTCACGATCCTGTGGCGGCGGCCCGCAGTCAGCCCCGCGCTGCTGGAGTCGTTCCCCGACCTGAGGGTCTCGGGCAACCTGAGGTCGACCCCGATCCTGATCGACGGCGTCCTGTACGCGCCGAACGGCGTGGGCCTCGTCGAGGCGTTCGATCCCGCGACCGGCGAGACGGTCTGGATGCAGGAGCCGTTCGCTCCGACGCTGCAGGAGGCCGCCGGGCAGAGCTCCCGCGGAGTCGACTATTGGGAAGACGAATCCGGCGGGAGGCTGATCGCGGTGCGAGGCGCCTACCTGTACGCGCTCGATCCGGCCACCGGAGGGGCGATCGCGGACTTCGGCGAGGCGGGCAGGGTGAACCTGGTCCCGCCCTCCGCCCGGCGGTTCACGTGGAGCTCGGGGCCGATCGTCGTCGGCGACGTCGTCGTGATCGGCGGCGTTCTGGACGGAGCCGGAGACTCCGGCATGCTCTGGCGGGGAAGCGCGCCCGAGGACGTGCGCGGATACGACGTGCGCTCCGGCCAGCTCCTCTGGACGTTTCACGTCGTGCCCCGGGAAGGCGAGTTCGGCGTCGAGACGTGGGGCGAGGAGTCGTGGCGCGAGTCGGGCGACCTGGGCTCCTGGTGCTGCCTGAGCGCCGACGAGGAGCTCGGCTACGTCTACGTGCCCCTCTCCGCCCCGACCGCGGCCTACTACGGAGGCCATCGTCCTGGAGACAACCTCTTCTCCAACAGCCTGGTCGCGCTCGATGCCGCCACCGGCGAGCGGATCTGGCACTTCCAGATGGTGCACCACGATCTCTGGGAGTACGACACCGTCGGCCCTCCGACGCTGGGCGAGCTCGTCATCGACGGTCGGCCCGTCCAGGCCGTGATGCAGCCGAGCAAGACGGGGTTTCTCTACACGTTCGACCGGGTGACGGGCGAGCCGGTCTGGCCGATCGAGGAGCGTCCGGTGCCCCAGTCGACCGTGCCGGGCGAGCGCACGTCGCCGACGCAGCCGTTTCCGACCAAGCCGGCTCCGTTCGCCAGACACGGCCTGACGGTCGACGACCTCATCGACTTTCCGGAGATTCGCGACCGCGCACGCGCCCTGGCCGACTCCTTCGTGATGGGTCCGATCTTCACGCCGCCCTCACTCGTGAGCACCGATCCGGACGGCAAGAAGGGCACCCTCATGGTCCCCGGATCGTGGGGAGCGGGAAACTGGAACACGGGCGCGTTCGATCCGGAGACGGGCACGTACTTCGCCTACGCCCACACGATCCCGCGGGTCTACAGGATCGTGGAGGCCACCGACACGAGTTCGGAGATGGACTATTGGAGCCCGAATCGGGACGCCCCCTACATCGATGGCCTGCCGATCACGAAGCCGCCCTGGGGACGCATCACGGCGATCGACATGAATCGGGGCGAGCATCTGTGGGCGGTCGCCAACGGATCGGGGCCGCTCGATCATCCGGCGCTCGAGGATCTCGATGTGGGACCCCTCGGCGTCGCCAACCGGCCCGTCGCCCTGGTCACGAGGACTCTGCTCCTGATGGGCGAGGGAGCGGACGTGTTCGGGGGGGTTCATCCGGAGATGTGGGGGCGGAGCTTCCGCGCCTACGACAAGGGCACGGGAGAGGTGATCTGGGAGACCGAGCTGCCGGCCGGAGTCACCGGCGGGCCCATGACGTACATGTTCGAGGGAAAGCAGTACGTCGTCGTTCCCGTCGGCGGCAGAGAGGACCCGGCGGAATGGGTCGCGCTCGGCCTCGAGTGAATCGAGGCGGACGGGCGGGCGCTGCTGGCGCCGTCCTGGCGCTCTTGGTCTTCACGCCAACGGACGCGCCCTGGCCACCCGAAGCCGGCCCGGCCTCGACCACCGTGCCGGTCCTGGAGGTCGGCGTCGCGAGACGGGAGCCGCCGGACAGGTCGGTCTGGGACGGTGTGTATACCTCGGACCAGGCGTCGCGGGGCAGGTCCGCCTATCGCGACGAGTGCACGGTCTGCCACCTCGAGGATCTGCGCGGAGACGGCGTCTCGCCGGCGCTGGTCGGCACCTCGTTCCGCCTCCAATGGGATGGGCAGAGCGTGGGCGATCTCTATGCGACGATCCGGGCCACGATGCCGCAGGGAGCGCCGTTCATCATGAGTCCCCAGGAGTACGTGGACATCGTCGCGTTCATACTGAGCCGCAACGAATACCCGTCCGGAGCGGTGGAGTTGAGCCCGCACCGGGCGACGCTCGACGAGATCGTGATCGAAGCGGACCGCCCGGGATGAGGGCGAGGAGGCCTCTCGCCGGCATCCGGCTCACCCAGCTCCTTCGGCCGCCCACCGCGGGTTGGGGAGACGCACGGAGCCAAGCCCCGCGGGCGTGCGTACGCGCGGGCCGGACACGGACCGGCGAGCCATCGGAGCCGACCTTTCCTGAGGTCCGCATCCCGGCATAGATTGTCCGGACGCTCTCCTCCCCCTCCGTACACGCCCTGGTGGCGGATGCCATGACCGGGGCCCGTAGGGCAGGCGGAGCCTCAAGCCTTCCCAACCAAGGGGATCAGCGATGCGTACACCTCGACCCGTCGATGCCTCGTCCGTCCGGCCGCGTCTGCCGAGTTACGCCGCGCTCCTCCTCTTGTTCGCGGTGGGATCGTGCACGGCGACAGGCGGCTCAGGGGGATCGCGAGGGGGGAGTGGAGAGATCACACAGGCCGAGATCGAAGGGACCAACGCTCTCACCGCGCACGATGCGGTCGAACAACTGCGGTCCGCGTGGCTGCGGGCCCGCGGAGCGCGAACGCCCCAAAACCCCAACCCCTACGCCACCGTGTACGTCGACGGATTGCGGAGGGGCGAGCTGGACGAGCTCCGGGGGATACCCGTCACGGAAGTGGACAGCATCGACTATCTGTCGCCGAGCGATGCCACCACGCGCTTCGGACTGGGCCATACCGGGGGCATCATCATGGTCACGACGCTTCGCTAGCCGACGGTGAATTCCATCTTCCGATCGGAGCGTTCGACTGACAGTGGGCCATCGAGACGATGGGGGCGATCGAGTCGGGTCCGGGGCCCGCTCGCGAGACCGATCGCGAGGACGTCCCTCCTGGCCGCGGTGCTGCTCCTCGCCGGGATCGCGTGCAGCTCCGCGACACGCCTGGAGCACGTCCTCTCGTTCACCTTCTCGGCGGTGTCGACCCAGGCGGCCGTCGGCGATACGATGCAGTTCAACTTCGAGATTACGGGCCCGTCGCTGTTGGGGGTGTTCGCCGAGTACGGTGACGGAGTCGTCGACTCCGTCTCGACCGTGAACGCGACGTCCGCAGAGGGAAGGTTCATCCACGCGTATCGGACAGCGGGAACCTTCCTGGTGAGAGCCACGCTCGAGGATCGTCGAGCAGGCAGCTTAACCGACAGCATCTCCGTGCAGATCACCCCCTAACGAGCGAAATGCGACGTGGGGTGTCCTGCGAGTGGTACCGCTCGACCTCGATCTCGGCCGTCCCCGCCTTTGCTCATGAACAACCCGCCAGCGCCCCCCGGACGCACTCGGCCCCGCGCGCCGGCCCCGAGCTCTCCGATCGGACCCGCGAGAGACCGCGGCCCGCTCGGGCGATCACCTTGGACTAGAAAGGGAATCATCGTGCCCTACCCGCGCCCCAGCACCATCGCCGCCATGACGCTCGCGCTTCTCGTGGCCGGCGCACTCCCCGCCGCCGCCCAAGACGGATGGAGACACTATGCGGGGGACAGCTTTCAGAGGTATTCGGCGCTCGAGCAGATCGACGCCGCCAACGTCACAGACCTCGAGGTTGTCTGGCGGCGTCCCGGTCTCGACGGGGCCTACCTGCGGGACTACCCCGAGCTGCGCCCCGACCACTACCACAAGACGACGCCGATCCTGGTCGACGGCGTATTGTACGCGTCGAACGCCATCGGGCTCGTGGAGGCCTGGGATCCCGCCACGGGCGAGACGCTCTGGCGCCAGCCCCCGCCCTCCCCCCAGGAGATCGGCGGGCAGAGCATCCGGGGCGTCGAATACTGGAGTGACGGCGCCGGTGCCGACCGCCGCATCATCTCGGTGCGCGGCCAGTACCTCTACGCGCTCGATGCCATCACCGGAGAGCCTCCGCGCGGATTCGGAGAGAACGGAAGGGTCCTCCTGACCCGGGAGGGCCCCGATGCGCTGCGCTTCGGCTGGCAATCGGGTCCCGTCGTGGTCAGCGACGTGATCGTCGTGGGAGGACTTCGGGGCGGCTCAGGCGACCGCGCTCGGGTGATGGAGCGGGAGCCCGAGGACGTCACGGGCTACGACGTGCGGACCGGAGAGCTGCTCTGGACCTTCCACGTCGTGCCCCGGGAGGGCGAATACGGCACCGAGACATGGGAGAACGACTCCTGGCGGTTCGCGGGCGACCTGGGATCGTGGTGCTGCCTGAGCGCGGACCACGAGATCGGCTACGTCTACGTGCCCCTCTCGGCGAACAGCGGCTCCATGTGGGGCGGCTTCCGCCCCGGCGACAACCTGTTCACCAACAGCCTCGTCGCGCTCGACGCGAGGACGGGGAGGCGCGCATGGCACTACCAGATGATCCACCACGGTCTCTGGGAGTCCGACAACATGGGCACTCCGGTGCTCGGCGACTTCACGGTCGACGGGCGAAGGGTGCAGGCCGTCCTGATGCCGAACAAGAACGCGTTCCTGTTCGCGCTGGACCGCGTCACCGGTTCCCCCATTTGGCCGATCGAGGAGCGGCCGGTTCCTCAGAGTCCCAAGGTGCCGGGCGAGCACCTCTCGCTGACGCAGCCGTTCCCGACCAAGCCCGCTCCGTTCGATCACCAGGGCATCACCGAGGAGGACCTGATCGATTTCACGCCGGAGCTCCGGGCCGACGCGCTCGAGTTCGTGCAGGACTACGTGCTCGGCCCCCTCTACACTCCGCCCACGCTCGTCGGCGACGAGCCCGGAGAGAAGAAGGGGACGATTCAGGTGCCCGGATCGTGGGGGGCCGCGAACTGGCATTCGACGGCCTTCGATCCGGAGACGGGGATCGTCTACATCGTGTCGCATACGCTCACCGGAATCGCCGCCGTCGCCGCGAGGCCGGACAGCGTCGAGGGCACGATGGAGTACATCCGGGTCGCTCCGTCGCCGATCTTCGGGCCGCACGGCCTGCCGCTCACGAAGCCCCCGTACGGCCGCATCACCGCGATCGACCTGAAGACGGGAGAGCATGCGTGGATGGCTCCCATCGGCGACGGGCCGCGTGACCACCCGATGCTGCGGGACCTGGACCTGCCTCCCCTCGGATACTCGAGCCGGCCCGTGCCCCTCGTCACGGGTTCGCTGCTCTTCCTCGGCGAGGGGAGCGACGTCTTCGGGGGGGCCGGAGGCGACTATCAGTGGGGCACGAAGTTCCGGGCCTTCGACAAGGCCACCGGAGAGGTGATCTGGGAGACCGACCTCGGCGTGGGGACCACGGGCGGGCCGATGACGTACATGCACGAGGGGCGGCAGTACCTCGTTGTCCCCGTCGGCGATCGTCAGAACGAGCCGGAGTGGATCGCGTTTGCTGTTCAGCCCTGACCCGATACCGCTCGCCGGCGGGGAGGCGCCTTTGATCGGCGAGGGGGCGGATCGGGCCCGCAGGTCACGAACGCCGCGCGAGCCGCACGACCACGAGTGGTCTTGATCGACGCCGCCGGGACCGGGGGGCGCTCCGCCTGATCCCGCCGCATCCGCGGACGGAGCCCCGGGGGCCCTGCGGGGGCCCGGGCGCGCGGCGGCGCTACGATCCGAACTCGATGCCTTGAGCCAGCGGCAGCTCCGTGCTCCAGTTGACCGTGTTGGTCTGGCGCCTCATGTACGCCTTCCACGCGTCCGATCCCGACTCCCGACCGCCGCCCGTCTCCTTCTCGCCGCCGAACGCGCCGCCGATCTCCGCACCGCTCGTTCCGATGTTCACGTTTGCGAGCCCGCAGTCGCTCCCGCGGTGCGACAGGAAGTACTCGGCCTCGCGCACGTGGTCGGTGAAGATCGCCGAGGAGAGCCCCTGTGGGACGCCGTTGTGGAGGGCGATCGCCTCCCCGAGCTCGCCCACCGCCGCGTTCGGCGAGGACGCTTCGTCGCCGTAGCCGATGATGTAGAGGATCGGGGCGAACGTCTCTTCCTGGACGATCTCGTACTCGTTCTTGGCTGAGGCGAGGCACGGCACGACGTAGCGTCCGCCGGGATACTCCTCGCCCCCGAGCACCTCGCCCCCGTAGAGGATCTCTCCACCCTCCTCCTGAACCCTCTGCATCGCCCCCCGCAGCGCCTCTACGGCTCGTCCGTTCACCAAGGGCCCCATGAGGGTTCCGGGCTCCCGGGGATCTCCGATCCGCACGCCCTCGTACGCGCGCGTCAGCCGGCTCACGAGCTCCTCGCGCACGGACTCGTGCACGATGATGCGGCGCGTCGTCGTGCAGCGCTGGCCTGCGGTGCCCACCGAGCCGAAGAGGATGGCGGGCACGGCGAGGTCCAGGTTGGCGTGAGGGGTGACGATGATGGCGTTGTTGCCGCCGAGCTCCAGGATCGTGCGGCCCAGCCGCTTGCCCACCACCTCGGCCACCCGGTAGCCGACCTCGCAGCTTCCGGTCGCCGACACGAGCGGGACGCGCCGATCCCGAAGGAGCCGGTCGCCCACCGTCGACCCCTTCCCCACCGTCAAGGAGAAGATGGCGGGATCGACCCCCTGCTCCTCGCAGACCGCCTGCGCGATCTTCGTCACGGCGATCGCGGTGAGCGGCGTCTGGCTCGCCGGCTTCCACACGACCGCGTCGCCGCACACGCAGGCCAGGGCCGCGTTCCAGCTCCACACGGCCACCGGGAAGTTGAAGGCCGTGATCACGCCGACGACCCCCAGCGGGTGCCACTGCTCCATCATCCGATGGTCGAGGCGCTCCGACGCGATCGTGAGCCCGTAGAGTTGGCGTGAGAGCCCGCTGGCGAAGTCGCAGACGTCGATCATCTCCTGGACCTCGCCCTCTCCCTCCGCGTGGATCTTGCCCATCTCGAGCGTGACGAGTGCGCCGAGATCGGACTTCAGCGCCCGGAGGCGGTCACCGAGCTGCCGCACCAGGTCGCCCCGCTTGGGGGCCGGCACCCTCCGCCAGTGCAGATAGGCCTCCTGCGCCCTGTCGACGATCCGATCGTAGTCGCGCGGCGTCACCTGCCGCACGGTCGCGATCGCCGATCCGTCGATCGGGGTCGTGACCTCGAGCTCCGGCCCCGAGCCGATCCACTCCCCCCCGAATCCTCCCAGGTTCTCCCGCTCGATGCCGAGGGCTTCCAGGACGTCGCTCATCGATCTTCCCATGTGAAGGTTCGGCCGGCCCTCGCTCACCCTCCGGCCCGGCCGGATCCGAATGAGGGGGGCTTAACATCGCCCGATCCCGGCGGGGTGTCCACGACCGCCCGGGCGCCGCAGCGTCGACCGGCCCCAGCACCCACGCCCCGCCGCCCCGTCCACTGGCGGAGGGGGGCTCCCAAGCCGCCCCGGGCGCCCCTCCTAGCCGTCGCTCAGGGCGAACGCCATCAAGCGGGTGCCCGCGCCTTCACCCGTGGCCAGCGCCACGAACTGACGGCCCGAGCGGGTGCGGTACGTCATCGGGTTGGCGTAGCCCGCCTGCCCGAGGGGTCCCGACCAGAGCTCGCGGCCGGTGCGCTTGTCGATCGCATAAAGCGTCTGGCCGCCTCCGGTGATGAAGAGGAGCCCCCCCGCCGTGACGACGGCTCCCGGCGAGCCGAACACGCCCAGCCGTGGCGGCAGCTCCACGTTCGCGAGAGCCGGATGGCTGCGCACCTCGGGAGAGTCCCCGAGCGGGACCTGCCACACGATCTCTCCGCGGTTCATGTCGATCGCGGTCAGCGTGCCGTAGGGAGGCTTCTCGATCGGGAGGCCGCTCGGAAGCCTCAGGCTCAGCCGGCTGCGCACCCTGCCGGCCTCGACCCTCTCGGGGTCGGCGGGACCGATCCCGATCACCGACGGGCGGTTCGTGGACTTCACGTAGAGCCAGCCCGTCTCCGGATCCACCGCGACGCCTCCCCAGTTCGCTCCCCCTTCGATGCCGGGGCGGACGAGCGTGCCCTCCGGGGAGGGAGGGGTGTACATCGTCCCGGCCCGGTAGGGGCGGATGACCTCGAGCGCCTCGGCCCGCAGCTCCGGCGTGAAGTCCAGGACGTCGTCGGGCCCGAAGCCCTGCTTCGAGAAGGGAGGGGGCCGGGTGGGGAACGGCTGCGTCTCCGCGGCCCGTTCCCCGGGGACGTCGGAGGGCTCGACCGGCCGCTCCTCGATCGGCCACACCGGCTCGCCGGTGACGCGGTCGAAGGTGAACAGGAGGCCCATCTTCGACGCCAGCGCGACGGCGTCGATCTCGCGTCCCTCCGCCCGGATCGTGAGCAGCGTCGGCTGCGAGGCGAGGTCGTAGTCCCAGAGCCCGTGGTGCACGGCCTGGAAGTGCCAGACACGCTCGCCGGTGCGGGCGTCCAGCACCAGCAGCGACTCGGCGAAGAGGTTGTCGCCCTTGCGATCCCCACCGTAGTAGTCGTTGCTCGGAGTGCCCACCGGTATGAAGACGAGGCCTCGCTCGAGGTCGACGGAAAGGGGCGCCCAGGCGTTCGTGTGCCCGGTGCGCTCCCAGGAGCCGTCCTCCCACGTCTCGTTCCCGTATTCCTCCTCCTGCGGGATGAGATTGAAGCTCCATTCGAGCTCACCGGTCCGGACGTCGAAGGCCTGGATGTTGCCGGGCGGGTCGCGCTCGTAGACGAAGCCGTCCCATACCCCGTTGCCCAGGATGACGAGGTCGTCATAGATCACGGGCGGCGAGGTCTGCGTGTAATGCAGGCGGTTCGTGTGCCAGAGCAGGTTCTCGGTGAGGTCGATCTCGCCCCCCTGGCCGAAGCTCTCGATCCGCTCGCCCGTGCGGGCGTCGAGCGCGATGAGCCTCCAGCGGCTGTTCATGAAGACACGGCGTTCGTTCGGGCCGGTCCAGACCGCGACCCCGCGGTGCACGAAGCCGGTCCCGTTGGGCACCTGGCCCCACTCGACGGTTCGGGGGTCGTGCACCCAGATCTCCTCTCCCGTGGCGGCGTCGAGGGCCACGACGCGGTTGTAGGGGGTGCTCAGGTACATCGTGTCGTTGACGACGACCGGGGTGGCCTGGAAGTCACCGGGACGGACCTGCTGCCCCCGGTTGGGCAGCCTCGGGCCCGAGATCGGCTCTTCGCCCGTGTCCCAGCTCCAAGCGTGCTCGAGCCGGCCGACGTTGTCGGGGTTGATGTCGGTGAGCGGCGAGTACTTCATGCCCCCGGCATCGCCGGCGTGGGTCGGCCAGTCGCCGGCCCCAAGGTCGCCGCCCACGCCGAGCATGGGCAGTGAGCCGGCGCGCTCCCCGATCGGCTCCGTCCCGCACCCCGCGAGGGCCAAGGCCCCCAGGACGAGGCCCGCCGGCATGCGACGTGTGAGCACGGATCGCAACCGTCGAGCCATCTGCAAGAACGTCCTGTGAAATCGTTGGGATTGGGCGGGGGCGATCGCGCCGCCCCCGCCCTCGAGCTGCCGACGGGGCGAGGCGCGCGAGGCGGCACGGCCGGGGGCGGACCGGTGCATCCGGGCTACCTCAGCGCATCGAGGAGCCGGCGGGCCTCCTCGGCCGAGAGTGCGAGAGCCTCCAGCAGGCGGTTGCGCTCCCGCACCAGGGTCGTCTCGGCGAAGAGGTACCGGTCGCTCCCGGGATCCTCTTCGGCCAGAATCTCGACGGGCGCCAGCCCCGGAAGCGCGCCGAGCCCGAACCCGGGATCCGGATGAAAGGGATCCACCGGATCCAGGGCGACGCGGTAGATGGGGCGCAGGATCCGGAGGATCGCCCGGTCCAGGTCGGGGCCCTCGTGGCCGGGAAGCGCGTCCTGGACCGCGCGGACCCGCTCGAGCAGGGCCTCTTGCCGCCGCCGCGCCTCGCCCAGCTCGAAGCGATCGCCGGCCACAGCCGCCCTCGAGTCGAGCGCCTCTCCGAGCGCCTCGACCTCGGCCGCCATGTCGACGGGAAGCACGGGATCGGTCAGGAGGCGGGCGATCGCCTCGGCGTAGAGCCCGGTATCGGTCCGCAGCACGTCGAAATCGATCTTGTCGAAGGTGTCGTCGGGCGTGTGCCACCACCAGTAGCCGCCGTCTTCGGCCGGCCGCGAGTGGTTGAACTGGAGGAGGGGGAGTCCGACCCCGTTGAACGCCTGATCGGAGTTCCGGCCCGGCGCCGTCGTGCCGACCTCCTCCCCGGCCACGGGCTCGGCCACCTGCCGGGCCAGGCCGACCATGGCGGCCGTGGCGGTCGCGCTGAAGCGCTGGGCGTCGATCTGGCCGACGCCGTCGATGTTGAGGTAGGCCACCGCCCGGTCCCTGAGCTCCTCGAAGTAGTGGTCGGCGAACCAGGTCGATCCGGCGTAGCGGGCGTTGCTGTGGCCGGGCCACCACGCGACGACCAGGCCGCGACGCAGCCGCTCGCGGTTCCGGTAGAACGCCTTGGCCAGCTCGGCCATCGCGGCGTTGGACGCGCCCTCGTCGGTGGCGGCGTGGTACCATCCGTCGATGTGGCCCCCGAGCAGCGCGTAGGGAGCGTCGGGGGTCGGTCCCGGGATGCGCGCCACGGCGAGGCGCAGGGGCTTGCGCCCGGTCGCGACTTCGGTGCGGACGCGCACCTCGAGGGGCCCCATCGCGAGACGCGCGCGCAAGACGTCGCCCCCGCTCCTGGTCACCTGGACGGCGGGGATCCTCGGCAGGCGCTGGTAGTTGCGAAGCGAAGGCGTGCCCCATGTCGAGGTCACGATCAGGTCGTTGAGCCGCTCCTCCGGATTGCTGAAGATGACCCCCACCGCGCCCAGGAGCTCGAGGGCCGCCGTGGGGACGTTCCTCGGCTGGCCCTCCACGAGCACGACGGCGCCCCGGGCCCGGCGGAGCGGCTCTGGGAGTGCCTCCCGCCCGCCGGCATCGCCCTCGAGAGCCAGGAGCTCGCCCGTGCCGACCTCGAGCCTCGGCAGGTCGGCGAGGGTGCCGAAGTCGACCAGGGGCGCGGTCACCCCGTCCGCCTCTCCCGAATACGACATCGTGATCGCATCGAGCGACAGCCCCTCCGACGGAACCTCCACCGTGGCCGAGAGCGGATCGCTCGCATAGGTGTCGAACGTGTGGACGTCGACGGGAACGCCCGCCTCCTCGAGCGAGGCCACGATCGAATCGATCGCCGCGTTCTCGCCGGGACTCCCCGACGGGCGCTCGTAGTGCACGATCGCGCGGGCGAGGCGTTCGAGGGCTTCATTGGTGATCGAGGACCGGACGGCAGCCGCCAGCTCGCTCGCCACTGGCGACGGGGCCGGCGGCGTGCACCGAGCGGTGGCCAGCACGGAGAGAAGCAACGCTCCCCGCAAGGGAGTGAGACGCATGAGAACCTCCGTCACGCTCTGGGCACGCGGCTCCCGGCGGAGCCCGAATCACGGAACGGTAGAATACGGCGCCCCGCCCGCTCCCGCGAGCGCCCGCAAAGGCCCCCCTCCGGCCTCGCGTCCCAAACCCGGTCGGCGACGGAGTGGGGCTGCATCGGAGTCGCTCCCAGGGGAACGCAGATCACGTCAAGGAATCGTCCAAGTCTAACGGGGACTATTCGGAAAAATCATAACCTTCCGTGCCACAATAGGTTAGCGTGGCTCGTACCGGGTGCTGTATCACTTCAGATACCCGATCTTGTGCTGGAATCCATGCAACGGCATCGGAGGTCGCCGGACGTAACCGTTCGGTCAGGCCGTGGGCTCGCTCCTCGTTGACTGAACCTACCGGTAGTATGAGTACCCTGTTTGGAGTAAACTGCAGGGTTCACCGGCTCCCATAGGACCGAGCCACAAGCCGAGAGAGAAACGGCGGCGTCGATGAGTGACAAGAGGACCAGGGTCCGATGCCCTCTGGCCGGGCTCATTCATTGGCTCGGAGTGTTGCTGCGGCGGTTTTCTTCAGACGAGGAGACCGTGGAGGCCATCGGTCCAGGGGGAGAGCCCCTGCGGGATTCGAAGGAGGCAGAGACCGAGATTGTCGCTGTGCCACAAGCGCCGCCCCGCCAACCGGTCGGGCAGGTGCTTGCATCCGACGGACACCCCCCGATCGCCGTCGTAGATTTGGGCCGCGACCTCAGCGCTGCCCTTCGCGCATCGTGGGACGACGGTCGCCGTTTCGAGTCCGGTGGCGTGATCGACAGCGTTTGGCTGCAACCGCTCTTCGCCGCCGGGAGCACGGCCGCTTCATCCGTAGCCGCCGGCAACGTCTTTTTCGTGACTGCCAATCCCGAAACGTTGATGGTCATTCGCGGCGGACTCTCATCGGCCATCATAGGTGAAGGAGGCCGCATCATCGGGCACGCTCCGTTCGTCGCCGCCAGCAGCGCCATCCTGCCTGTCGTGGCCCCTGTGATGCTCTTCATGACCGTCTCGTCACTCATCACCGGCGCACGCCTCGACCGGATGCAGAGGGCTCTCGGCTCACTTTCCGAAGTCTTGGCCCGTGTACGGCAGCTCATGGAGACCGAGAGGTACGCCAAGTTCCAAACCGCAACGAAGCAGCTTGACGAAGTCTGGTCGCAGTTCGAGCACAGCCAGCGGTTCACGGATGGCATGAAGGCGGAACTGGTGCAGGCCAGACGTGACATAGGCCAGCTCCATCACCAGTTCGGGTACCTAGCCCGCCGGAAGATCGACTCGGTGCACAAAGCCGAGACGGCGACGTCGGACGTCAATCTGTTCTCCCTGTCCAGCCTCATGTACATCCGCGCCGACGTACTCCGACTGTTCCTGACGCTCCAAGATGATCCAGAGTACGCAGGGCAGCGGCAAGCGGCGTTGCGGGCGAAGTTCGAGCAGACCAACCGCAGGCTCAAGGCACTGCTCGAAGAGGATCCCATTCAAGGCTTCCACCGCGAACTGCGGCGAAAAATGGCCGATCAATGGCGATGGCAGCAGTGGTTCCGACGGGGACTGGGCGACAAGATGCGGGCGATGGAGAGGATCCGCGAGGACTTCCGGCCTGTCCGAGAGCGCATTGAGAGTTGGACCAGTGCGTCCGATTCGGCGAACGATGCCGCGTACCAACAGTCCATCGTCGTCTATCGAGACTTGGACGGCGAGCGAGCACTACGCGCGCACCACACGCAGGATCTTCAGCTCCAGCGGGAGGGTGCGTAATGCTCGAAGATGGCAATCGGACGACCGAACATAGTTCGCCAGTGAGCATTCTGGCACGCTATGGCGTCCTCCGCCGCCGGGGGAGGAGCGGTGGGCAGAACCGGCAGATCGCGTGTGATGGCAGGCACCTCCAACCTCGTCAGGGTCCAAGCCATCCACCCTCCAGCGCAAGCCATGCTGCGTCGGTGTTGCCGCTGGTCCACCTGCTCGGTGGCTGGGCGACCTCCGGACAGGCCAGCCGAGGTGCTCCCCGGGGCGCGAAATCCCTTTGCGCTGCTGGCCAACCGACCACATCGTTCCGACACCACGGGTCCTGGTCTCCGCTCTGCCCGCTGTCCCGGCGGAGGTGGAAGTGGGGGTGCTCATCGGTCCTCCTGTAGCCATCACGGGCGAACCCGCAGGAGGTTGAGACCACGGCTTGGCCGAACAGTTACCGCCGGACGGTTTTCGTGCGGTTCGAGGTGGGCGGCGGGTTGTGATTCGTGCCGGAATCGTCTTCGCGCCACACTCCGACAGGCGGTCCGCCCCCCCTTCCGCTGGCAGGGCTGGTCATCACCGGTGCGGATCGGCCAGTGCCACGGACCTCTCGCCCTTGAGCTCGCGGGACACCAGCCCCCAGGTGTCCACCTCAAGTTGGGCCAGCGTCCGCCGGGCGTCGTCTAGGACGCAGGTGGAATCGAGGACCGGACCGGCATCGAGCGGGCGATCATCGAGGTCGAGGGCGATATGCTCAAGGGTTCGGCGGCCTTCAAGCCCGCGGTTCAGCGCAGCATCGCGCTCAAGAAGCAGGCGCGCCGCCAGCCACCGCGAGGGCCGGTCGACGGTGCCGGCACGTGGCCTACCGTGCGACTTCGGGGGGTGCGCTACCGATGATCCGAACGCCCCATGGAGCCGCACTGCGATGTGAAAACGACTCGGGGGGCCGATTCACATTTTGGACCGGTTGGGATTCACACGCACGCGGCCAGCTATCCGCAAGCGCGGCAGCGTCTTGCACCGCCTCGGCCCGGCCCGGCGTTGCCGGACCGGCCGCTCCGGCGGTGGTGGGAGCGACCCCTCGGCCCGAGGGCCTGGTGCGGGTTCGGGGCGAGGTGTGTTTTCACACCCCGCCCCTCCGCCCTGCACGGGGTCGCTCCCAGCCAGAGATCCTTCCAGGAAGGGTGTCAGGCCGATGAAGTCCGCTACGCTTGCCTTCATCGGTGCCGCCCTCGAGGCCTCCGTCTACGCGTCGCCGTCACTCGGCACGTCGATCTCTCCTTCGTCGCCTGCTCCTTCAATGCGGTTATACAACTCCTTCTCTCTCGACAGCCTCACGGCAGGCCGATCGCTCACGGTCGAGCCAGCTTGTCCAGTGTCCCGAACGGCAGAACCACGAACCGCTTCCCCTCGATCTCCCCGCGTCTCCTCCGGTACTTCGCCTCGTGCTGCCCCTGCACGCTTTTCGTCCCGGCCTCCCGCCTTCGCCGACAAAGCCGCCCGCCGATGTGTGGAGCCTTGGTCCTTCGGAATCGCCATGCGTTACAGTCAGGGGACCGATTGCGGCCGTGTCAACTACGCAAGAATCGGGGATGTCCTCGGGGTTCCAGCGACGTCCCGAAGGCCCGAATTGACTCCGCCAGCGGCTTGGTCGAACGTCCCCAGTGGGGTTCAGCGCAGAGCCCACCGTAGGGATGCAGCACACGACGGGCGTACCCGGCCGGGACGCCAGGTCCAACGCGGTCGGATCATCGATCGCGGTGCGGCACTCACAGGCCCTTCGCGTTCATTCAGACGGTGGCTTTCTGGAAGTGTCTGGAGGATACCGACGTATCTGTGTCGTAGGTCTCCGACCGGAAGCGGAGACTTCCGGAGCCTGGGCGTATTTCCCGCCGTGCCTCAGACGCCCTTCTTCCAGCCGGCGGCTCGGAGACGTCGGCGTGGATCCCTCGCGCCTCGTGATTTACGTTCCGGCCCACTCATGAGGCGCAACTCGCCTTGTGCCAGTCAGACCCGGCCCGTCAATTGCTTGCCGCGCCGCCATGCCGCAGCAATCTCCGGGAAGTCCACATGGCCAGTTCGGAGCATCCGACGAGTCATCGCCGAACGATCAGCCACTTGCTCGCCGCGCTGGCGGCCGTGGCCATGGCCAAGGGATGCGGGGACGGTGACGCTCCGATGGCGCCAAGTCCTCCCGAGCCCGCCCGTCCCACGACGGTCACCGTCAGCCCGGCCACCGCCGAACTGACGGCGCTGGGTGCGACCGTTGAGCTGGCAGCGGAGGTGCGGGACCAGAACCGGCAGGTGATGACAGGCTTCGCCGTCACTTGGGCAAGCGCACGCACTTCCGTCGCGACAGTGGATGCCTCCGGGTTGGTGACGGCGACCGACAACGGGACGGCCACGATCACCGCGACCGCTGGATCGGCGTCGGGGAGCGCGACGGTCACGGTGGCCCAGGCGCCCGACTCGGTGGCGGTATCGCCAGCAGCGGCAACCCTTACGGCTCTGGGCGACACGTTGCGGTTGGCGGCCCAGGCGTTCGACGTGAATGGACAAGCGGCGGAGGGAGTCGAGTTCTCGTGGGAGTCCAGCGCCGACTCGGTGGCGACGGTGGACGCGTCTGGACTGGTGACAGGGCTTGCCGAAGGAGTAGCGTCGATCACGGCGACCGCGGGCGAAGCCTCAGGGTCCGCGGCGGTGACGGTGATGCAGCCGGTGGCCACCGTGGAGGTGACGCCGTCGACAGATACGATTGGGTTGGGCAGTATGCTGGAGCTGACGGCAGCGGGCTTCGACGAGAACGGGGATGCGGTGGAGGGAGTCGAGTTCTCGTGGGAATCCAGTGACGTCGCGATAGCAACGGTAGACGCGTCAGGTCTCGTGAGAGGGGTCGCCGTGGGGACCGCAACGATCACGGCGAGTGCCGGCAGCGGAAAGGGGACGGCCGAGATCACCGTCATGGACCTGGAACGAGCTGCGCTAGTGGCGCTCTACGAAGCGACCGACGGTCCGAACTGGCACAACTCAGAGAACTGGCTGACCGACGCGCCGCTGGGAGAATGGTACGGGGTGAGGACCGATGGCGGGGGCCGGGTTGTCCGCTTGGAGATGGCGTACCGGGATTCTGATGCGCAACAGTGGATGGGTAACAACCTTTCCGGCCCGATCCCGCCCGAGTTCGGTGAACTTTCCAGTTTGGAGTTCGCGCGATTCAACGACAACAACCTTTCCGGCCCGATCCCGCCCGAGCTCGGCAACCTCACAAGGCTGGAGTGGCTGCACCTCGGCCGCAACAACCTTTCCGGCCCGATCCCGCCCGAGTTCGGCAGCCTCCCCGACTTGGAGTTCCTGCACCTCGGCTTCAACGACCTTTCCGGCCCGATCCCGCCCGCACTCGGCGACCTCGCCCACTTTGATCACCTGGACCTCGGTGGCAATGACCTGACGGGCCCAATCCCAACTGAGCTCGGTGAACTCGTCAGCCTGACTTGGCTGTCGCTCTGGGGCAACGAGCTCTCCGGCCCGATCCCGCCCGCACTCGGCAACCTCGTCGACTTGGATCTCCTGGACCTCAACTCCAACGACCTGACGGGTCCGATCCCCGAGGGCTTCCTTGCTTTCAACGAGCTGGAGCGGTTCCACTTCCAAAGGAACGCGGGCCTATGTGCCCCCGGCACGATCGATTTCGTCACTTGGCTGGAGGGCATCGAGGATACCTCCGGACCCTACTGCAACGAGTCGGACGCGGACGTGCTCAACGGGCTGTACGAGACTGCCGGGGGTCCGGACTGGACGAATCCTGGCGGCTGGCTCGAGAGTCCCGCACTGGACGAATGGTATGGGGTGACGGCGGATTCCCTCGGTCGGGTGACGGCGCTCGATCTCAGCCGGAACGGACTCGTCGGACGGCTCCCGGCCAACCTCGGAGAACTGGCTCGGATGGCCGAGTTGAGGATTGGGGGCAACCCCGACCTCTCTGGTCTTCTTCCGCTCTCGCTAGACCGCCTCGCCCTCCGGACGCTTCACTACGCTGGCACGGGTCTGTGCGCTCCGGTCTACGCCTCCTTCCGTGACTGGTTGGGCGCGATCCCGTCCCACGAGGGCACGGATGCCGAGTGCGCACCGCTGTCGGACCGCGAGATCCTCGAGGTCTTCTACGAAAGCGCCGGCGGGCCGGACTGGACGCACAACGAGAACTGGCTGACGGATGCGCCGCTCGGAGATTGGCACGGTGTGGAAGTGGACGAACAAGGCAGGGTTGTCGCGCTGGTGTTCGATGCGAACCGCTTGACCGGCCGGATCCCGCGCGAACTCGGCGGCCTAGCCAATCTGCAATCCCTCGTACTCTTTCGAGGCGAACCTCGAGACGGGCTGAGGGGCCCGATCCCCGCCGAGCTGGGCGATCTCGTCAATCTGCGGACCCTGAACCTCGCCGAGAACGATCTTACAGGCCCCATCCCGGACGAACTCGGAAGTCTCACGGATCTGCGGTGGCTTTCCCTCCACGAGAACGACCTGGCAGGGCCGATCCCGCCCGAGTTCGCCAACCTCACGGGGTTGCGAGGCCTGAACCTGGCCACCAACCGCCTGACGGACCGGATCCCGCCCCAGCTCGGCGATCTCACGAACCTGTGGACCCTGTCCCTCGGCCGGAACGAACTGACGGGCCCGATCCCGTCCGAGCTCGCCAATCTCACGGCGTTGCGAGGCCTGAACCTGGCCGCGAATCGCCTGACGGGCCTCGTCCCCGCCGAGCTGGGCGGCCTAGCCGACTTGGAGTCCCTCTACCTTGGGGAGAACGAGTTGACAGGGCCGTTGCCGCCTGAGCTCGGCGAACTGGTGAGCCTCCGCAACTTCGCGCTGCAGGGGAACTCCGGCATGTCCGGAGTCCTCCCGGTCAGCCTTACCAATCTCAGGGTGCTTGAAACGTTCCAGACCGTGGGCACGGCTCTCTGCGCGCCCTCCGACGCCGGGTTCGTGGAATGGCTGCAAGGCGTCCCGAACCGGCGGGTCGCACCGTGCGAAGGCGAACCCGCCACGGCGTACGTTGTCCAGGCCGTCCAGTCGCGGGAGTTCCCGGTTCCGCTCGTCGCTGGCGAGGAGGCGCTGCTGCGCGTGTTCGTGACCGCCGGCCGCGACAACGACGAGCGTCTTCCCCCCGTCCGGGCCTCATTCTACCTGAACGGCATGCTCGCGCATGTCGCCGAAATCCCCGGCAAGCCGGGCCCGATTCCGACCGAGGTCGACGAGGGATCTCTGGCGATATCTGCCAACGCTGTGCTTCCCGCGGAGGTGGTGGAGCCTGGGCTGGAGATGGTGGTCGAGGTGGATCCGGACGGGACGCTCGATCCAGCGCTGGGGGTGGCGGGGCGCATCCCGCCCACGGGCCGGACGGCCATCGACGTTCAGGCCCTGCCGGTCTTCAATCTCATGGTCGTGCCGTTCCTGTGGGCGGCGGATCCGGATTCGACCATCCTGGAGTTGGCTAGGGGGATGGCCGCCGACCCCGAGGGCCACGAGCTTCTCGAGGACACTCGCAAGCTGCTCCCGGTGGGCGCCTTGGACGTGAAGGCCCACGTCCCCGTGCTGAGTTCAAGCAACGACGTACACGACCTTTATGCTCAGACTCGCGCGATCCGCATCATGGAGGGCGGAACGGGATACTGGATGGGTTCGATTTCGGGAGACGTTATGCGCGCGGGCGGGCTCGCCGGCCTTGGCGGCGAGGTGAGCTTTTCCGTTCCCAACGCTGCCGTCATCGCGCACGAGTTCGGACACAACCTCAGCCTGCCGCACGCACCGTGCGGCGGAGCATCCGACCCGGACCCGGCCTATCCTTACCCAGACGGATCCATAGGCGCTTGGGGATACGATGCGGGTGGGGGCACGTTGGTGAGACCCCGCACGCTCGAACTGATGGGCTGGCACTGCAGGCCCGACTGGATCAGCGATTACTTCTTCACCAAGGCCCTTCACTTCCGCCTCTCCAAGGAACGGCCATCCCCGGTGGCGTTCCTGGCCGCACAAGAAGCTGCGTCCCTGCTGCTGTGGGGCGGTGCGGACGCCGACGGCGAATCCTATCTGAACCCCGCCTTCGTGGTCGACGCCCCACCCGCGCTCCCCGACTCCAATGGTGAGCATCGGATCACTGGGCAGACCGCTAGCGGCGACGAGATCTTCGCCCTCGACTTCGCCATGCCGCGGATCGCCGACGGTGACGGCAGCTCGTCTTTCGCCTTCGTGCTCCCGGTGCAGTCCGGCTGGGCCGGCCGCCTCGCGAGCATCACCCTCTCCGGGCCCGGCGGCTCGGCCAGATTGGACGGCGATACCGATCTCCCCATGACCATTCTGATCGATCCCAGAACCGGACAGGTGCGCGGCATCCTGCGGGACCTGCCTCGAGCAGACGCGGCGGCGGCCCTCGCCCCTCAGGCGGGTTTCGACAGTCTCGACGTGCTCTTCAGCCGCGGGATCCCTGATACGACAGCGTGGGGTCGGTGACGGTGCCAATGATCATCCGTCCACCGGACCGATCCGCATTGAGGAGCAACTGCCCTCCCTCGATGCCCCACGGCTCATTGGGCGCATCGGTCGAGAGATGGGACCGCTGGACAGCCGTCCGTATCTACCCTGAAATGCGCCCGGAAACAGCCTCTCAGCCCTTCACGGAGCCGTCGGCCTATCGTTGCGCGATATAGTCGCCCCACGCCTCGAGGACCTCGGCGCGGCGCTCCAGCAGGTCGGAGCGCTGATACGCCTGAACGACCCGGCTTCTCGGGACATGGGCGAGGCAGGCCTCCGCAACCTCCGCCGGCACGGCGGTCTCGGCCATCCACGACCGCGCACTCGACCGGAACCCGTGAACCGTCGAGGCGACGCCGGCACGGCGAAGCACGCGCCCCGGAGCGTTCCTCGGCAACACCCCGCCGGTCCTCGACGGAAACACCAATGACGATTCGGGAGACAGCGCCCGCGCCCGTTCAAGCACCTCCAGAGCGCCCGTGCTCAACGGAACGGAGAACTCGCGCCCGGCCTTCATCCTCGACGCCGGGATCGTCCACACGCCCGCTTCCGAATCGATCTCGTCCCAGCTCGCCCCGAGCGCCTCTCCGGCCCGCACCGCCGTCAGCGCGATCATCTCGACGCACAGCACCGCCGACGGGTGTATGTACTTCACCCGGCGGATCGCCCGGATCGCCGCCGCGACCTCCCCGTGAGGAAGCGCGCGATAGTGCCTCGGCGCAGAGCCGTTCGCCCTCGGCAGCGCCACCACCGCCCGGTCCACCGGGTTGTCCGGACGGAGGTTCTTCCCAATGCACCAGCGGAAGACCGCCGCGATCCGGTGACGGGCCTTCCGGGCGGCCGCGGCCTTGGATGTCCAGATCGGCGCGAGGCACGCCATCACGTCCGCGCTCGTGATCCGGTCCACGGGCTTGTCCATGAGCGGCGCGGCGTGGAGCCGAAACGTCGATTCCCACTGCTGGGGCAACGGGCTCCCGGCCTTCCAACCGTCCCGGTGAAGCTCGATCGTCCGTTCTG
>CAZNEI010000033.1:0-29661 GCA_964572045.1 uncultured Gemmatimonadaceae bacterium | reverse complement strand
TGCTGCTTGTACAACCGGCTCCCCGGCGGGCCACTTCTTCCACGGCCTGCTAGGCTCCATGGCCCATCGCCTCCCCGGGGCCTAGGGCCAGCGCCGTCGCCGGATCCACCGGTGATCGGTCGAGGTCGAGGCGATCCCCCAGAGGAGGCTCGACTCCGAGCATCCGCACAGGGCTCTCGCCCCGCACGCCCTCGGGTCCTGGGATCGCGACCAGCAGGGGACGGCCCCGCTCGGAACCCGAGCGATCGGGATCGAGCCGAAGAATGGCGTCTGGTTCACCGAAGGTGACCGCCAACGGGAGAACGAGACCAACCACCCCCTCCCAGCAGCTCCATCCTGGTCTCAAGGTACGAACGGTCCCGGGGTGGGCGCGGCCGCTCGCGCCCGGTGAACGACGCGTAGGTGGATCAGTGGGCCCACCGTCACCCGCGGAAGCGGGCCCGCAAGGATTCGCGTTCGCAGAGCTCCGGAGCTCGTCATCCGGTGTCGCTCAACTACCTTGCCACGCGTCGGACCTGAACGTAAATCTTGCGGGCGTATTTCGTCCGGTCTCGCTCCAGTGGGCCCTCTCAGATGCCGTCCACGGTGCTAGAGCCACCGATCACTGAAGCCGAGTGCAAGCCTACGCCATGCCCCACAGATCGACGGCCTACCTCGCTGCCGCGCATGGCGGAACGGTCAGGTACGGGGTCGGCTACGTCGCGCATTCGATCCACACGCCGGCGGATGCCCCCCGTCGCCCGACGGCGCCCCCCGACGGGGACGGCACCAACCCCGAGGCCACACCATGACCTGGCCCTACGGGCCGGGGCGACTCTGGCAGCAGCGCCCCCTCAAGCGGCGATACGAAGTGGTGATCATAGGGGGCGGGATCCATGGACTTGCGACAGCCTACTACCTGGCCAAGCAGCACGGCGTCAAGGACGTGGCCGTGCTGGAGAGCCAATACATCGGCTTCGGCGGATCGGGTCGGAACACCGCAATCGTACGCGCGAACCAACGCACTCAGCAGAGCGTGCGACTCTACGACGAGGGGCTGAAGCTCTGGCCTATCCTCACCGACGAGCTCGACTTCAACCTGATGTTCTTCAACTGCGGAAACCTCAATCTCGCCCACTCCGAGGCCGCAGTGGGCGGCCTCCGGCTAGCGATCAACACCGCGAGCCACTGCGGCGTTCGTTCGGAGCTTCTCGACCCCCAGCAGTGCAAGGAGGTCATCCCCGCGCTGGACATCTCGGACCGGCCGACCTACCCCATCTTCGGCGGCATGTACCATCCCCCGGGAGGGATCGTGCGCCACGACGCCGTCGTGTGGGGGCTGGCCAAAGGGGCCAGCGCCCACGGCGTCGCCATCCACCAGGGAGTCGAAGTCCAGGGCATCGAGGTCGACGGTCACCGCGTATCGGGAGTGCGCACCAACGCGGGCGCGATCGGGTGCGAGAAACTGGGGGTCATGGCCGGGGGATACGGAGTCCAGATCTGCGCCATGCTCGACATGGAACTCCCCGTGCATCCGCTGTCGATTCAGGCGATGGTGACCCAGCCGCTCAAGCCCTTTCTGCATCACGTGGTCAGCTCGGGGGCCTATCACGTGTACGCCAACCAGACGCTCAAGGGTGAGATCGCCACGGGCGCGCACATGGATCCCCAGGTGAACTACACGACCGACGTCACCGCCTACTACCTGAAGCATCAGGCCGAGGCCCTGGCCGATATCCTCCCGTGCCTCAAGGACGTGCGCTTTCTTCGCATCTGGTCCGGGTTGGCCGACATGACACCCGATATGGCGCCGATCCTCGACGGCAACGTCATGTACGAGGGGCTGTACCTGGACCTCGGATGGGGATACTTCGGGTTCAAGTCGGGGCCGGTCACCGGCAAGTACATGGCCGAGTTCATCGCACGACAGGAGACCCCTGAAATCCTCGCCCCATTCGCGCTGAGCCGGTTCCTCGAGAACCGCTACATGGGCGAGACGGCCACCGTGATGAAATACGGGCACTGGGACTGACCGACCGTGACGTTCCGCCTCACCTGTCCCGTATGCGGAGCCCGTGACGTCTACGAGTTCAGCTACGGCGGGCCCGAACGGGGCGCACCGCCTTCCCAGGCCAACCTTGCGAGCGAGGACCACTTTCGCCGCGTGCAGTTCCGCATGACCCGTTCGGAGCCACAGGAGGAGTGGTGGTATCACGCTGCGGGGTGCGGCGTGTGGTTCCCGACCTGGAGGAATCCGGCGAACAACCGGGAGGAAGGGCCCGGAGAGGGACTGTGACCCGGCTGCCCCCTTCCCGGACCCAGAGGATCGACCCGGATCGCAGGGTCGCATTCAAGTGGGTGGGCCGCCGTCTGCAAGGGTGTGAGGGTGACACTGTCGCATCGGCCCTGTGGGGCGCCGGCGTGCGGGTCGTGAGTCGCAGTTTCGAGTACCACCGCCCTCGCGGGATCTACGACCTCGAGGGCGAGGGGTCGAGCCAGCTCGTCACGATCGACGGCGTCCCGAACCAATCCGCAGGCACAGTGCTCCTGCGGGAAGGGATGTCGGTCAGGGCTCAGAACGTGAGCGGGGATCCCAGGTTCGATTTCTGGGGCTTCCTCGATCGCTTCGATCGATGGATGCCGGCCGGCTTCTACTACCACCTCTTTCACCGTCCGGCCTGGGCCGCGCGGTTCTTCCAGGACCGCATGCGCGGCTTGGCGGGCCTGGGCGTCTTGGACGTCGCGGCGCCCAGCAAGCCCGTGGAGCGATCGGAGCTCTACCTCAACGCCGAGGTCGCCGTGGTGGGCGGGGGCCCGGCCGGGATAGCCGCGGCGCTCGCCGCAGCGCGCTCCGGCGTGCGGGTGGCGCTCTTCGAGCGCCGCCCTTGGCTCGGCGGCCACCTCGACTGGCGGGTGCGGCAGTACGAGGGTCTTCCGCTCCACGAGCATGCATGCCGCCTCGCCGAGCGTGTCGAAGCACACCCCGGTATCCGCACCTTCCGATCCGCGCCCGTGACCGGGATCTGGGGTGAGAACCTGCTGACGGGCTTCCAGGCTCTGCGCGAGGCAGAAGGAGTCGGTGAGCGGTACTGGGAGTGTCGGGCGCAGAGCGTGGTGGTTGCGACAGGATCGATCGAGCGGCCGTTGGTTTTCGAACACAACGACCGACCCGGCGTCGTGCAGGCGGATACGGCCTGGCGTCTCGCCCGCACCTGGGGGGTGAGGCCCGGACAGACCGCAGCCTTCACCGTGGGCGACGATCTCGGCTTGGAGGCCGCGTTGGATCTCGCCGACCTCGGTGTCCGCGTGAGCGCGGTCGCCGATGCCAGGCGTGACGGCCAGGACCCCCAAATCGTCCGCAGATTGGGCGACGCGGGCATCGAGTTCCTGCCCGGCTGGGCGGCGAGCCGGGCGTTCGGTGGACGGGGGGTCAAGGGCGTGGCGATCGCCCCCCTTTCCGACGGCCGTCCGCGACGTTTCCCCTGCGACCTTCTGGTCGCCAGCGCAGGCCGGCAGCCGGATATCGGAGTTCTGTCGACGGCGGGGGCACGCTTCACTCACTCCCGCCACACAGGCACGTTCCAGCTCGAGAGTCTCCCCGCCGGAGTCTTCGCGGCCGGTGGCGTGCTCGGTCTCACGGATGTCGAGAGCATCGAGGTGTCGGGTGCCGTCGCCGGATTGGAGGCCCTCACGCGCGTTCGGCCGGACGTCGCAGGCGTCGCGGAGGATCTCGCAGGCCTGCGGAGCCGGCTCGCGGATCTTCCCGGCCCGCCGCCGGGCTCCCGAATCCTCCATGGTCCGGGGCTCGCCCAGGGGAGGAAAGCGTTCCTCGACTTCGACGAAGACGGCACGTGGAAGAATGCAGTCCAGTGCGCCGGGCTGGGACTCGACGTGCCCGAGCTCGCCAAGCGCTACGGAAACTTCGGGCTTGGACCGGGCCAGTACCGGGTCCCCGGCCAGAACGTGGCGATGGCGATGGTGGAGATCGGTTCGGATCCGGCAGCGGCCGTCGCTGCCACGACGGTGCGTCCCCCGGTGGTCCCGGTCTCCCTGGGCACGATCGCCGGACCCGGGCACGACGTCCACAAGCGGACGCCCCTGCACGACGATCAGGCGGAGAGGGGCGCGATCTTCCGGAGAGCCGGCGTCTGGCAGCGTGCCCGTTACTTCAGCGGCGACTTCAGCTGCCGCGACGAGATCCGCAACGTACGGACCAACGTAGGACTTCTCGATAGCTCCCCGCTCGGGAAGTTCCGTATCTGGGGCCCCGACGCGATGAAGGCCCTCCAGCGCGTCTACATCTCGAATATGACGAAGGCGAAGCCCGGTCGGTGCAAGTACTCGGCGATGTGCAACGACCTCGGCAATATCGTGGACGACGGCGTGGTCGTCCCCGTCGGTGAAGACGACTTCTATTTCACGACGAGCTCGGCCCGCGCCGGCGTGACCGTGGAGTGGTTCCGCTACCACACCCGATACGACGGTTGGGACTTCAATCTCGTCAACCTCACCGACACCCTGGCTTCCATCAACATCGCGGGTCCCAATGCTCGGTCCGTGCTCGCCAGAGTCACCGAAGAGGACTTGTCCAGCGAGGCCTTCCCCTACATGGGGTACCGCGAGATCCTCGTGGGCAAGGGAGTGCCGGCTCGCTGCCTCAGGCTGGGCTTCGTGGGAGAGCTCTCGTACGAGCTTCACGTCGGGTCCAGCTACGCCCAATACGTCTGGGAGGCTCTCTTGAACGCCGGACGGGACTACGGGATCGAGGTCTTTGGACTCGAGGCGCAGTACTGCCTGCGGGCCGAGAAGGGCCACTTGATCATCGGATCCGAATCCGAGCAGCGGGTTACGCTCCTGGATGTCGGGATGGGATGGATGTGGGACCGCGGCGATACCGCCTCGAACAAGGTGGGCGCACCCGCCCTGCGGGCGTGCGCCGATCAGCCGGGGCGCCTGAAGTTGGTGGGTCTTCGATTCGACGACCCCGCAGCCGATGCGCACGACGGCGCTCTGGTTGTGGACGGAGACGAGGCCGCAGGGTTCGTCTGCACGACGAGAGCGAGCGAGACTCTGGGATGGCGATTCGGAATGGCCCTGGTGCCGGATCGGCTCGCCGTGCCGAAGAGCACGCTCCAGATCTACGAGAACCTGGGCGGTGAGCCCAAGCGCTGGACCGCGACCGTGGTGCCACCGCACTTCTACGACCCCAAAGGCAAGCGGTTACGGGTATGACCAGTGGACTCTCTCCGGGGGCCAGGCGCCGATCGGCGGTTCACTTCGACGCCACGCCCGCCGAGGTCGAGAGGCGGGGCGACTGGGACGTGGTCTTGGCCTACGCGGACCCACTTCGGGCTGGGGACGAAGCGGGGGACGGAGGCGAGCGCGGGGGCCCGTGGCTGGTTGACCTGAGCCACCGTCCGCGCTGGGACTACCAGGATCGCAGAATCGACGGGCGCCGGCCCTTCGGGCTGCGCGTGCCCGCCTCGCCCGGGGAGGTGTCGGTCGCGGATGGGCTGATGGTCAGCCGGATGAACGGCACGCAGGCCTCAATCTGGCACGTCGGGCCGGAGCCACCTCCCGAGACGCCGGCCGAGGTCTCGTATACGGATACGACCGACTCGCACTGCTGGCTCGCCGTAGTGGGTTCGTCCGCCTCTGCCGTAATGGAACACGCAAGCAACCTCGACCTCTTCCCGCCCGAGAGAGAATCTCCGTTCCTGACCCAGGGACCCGTCCTGCACGTCCCGTGTCAGGTCGTCACCGTGCCCCCCGACGGCGTGTTGATCGCGGTCAGCCGGGGCTATGCGCAGACGTTCGCGGCGGCGCTGCTGCACGCCGCCGGTCGGACCGGACTCCGGCCCGGCGGGGAGCGCGCCTTCACCCATTGGTGGCCCCCGGCACAGGGGGGCTGAGTCCCACAGGAGGAGTCCATGAATCACGTCCGATGCATCACTGTCGTCGCCGTTCTGTTCGCCGTGTTGGCCGCTGGGGGGCGCGCGGCCGGTCAGGCTCTGTCGGCATCCGAGGAAGCGCTCATCAAGGCCGAGGCCCAGCGTCACGTCGAGTGGTACTACAACCTCTATTTCGAGAGAAATCCCGAGGCGCTCTCGACCGAGATCTTCACGCTGCCCTGGATGTCGATCGGCGCAAGCGGAGCCACGGTTTCGACGACCGAAGCGGAGAACCTGGAGCGGTTCGAGGCGGCGATCGCAGGACTGGTCGAGCGCGGCTGGAACCGATCGATCTTCACGACCAAGAAGGTCTGCGTCCTCAACGCGGGCTCGGCGATCGTCAGCGGCACGAATACGCGGACGCGCACGGACGGCAGCATCATGTCGGTCGGCGGTGTGTCGTACTTCCTCGCCAAGGGGGAGGACGGCTGGCGTATCGCCTCCTACTCGGGACATCCCCCGAACAAGGTCGTGCACTGCACCGTCGGGTGACGACCGGAGCTCGATGCCCCGAGGCCCGCGTGAGGCGCGGGCGCGCCGCCGGTCAGCGTTCCCGGTCTTCCCGCTAGGGGGGGATCGGGCTCAGGTCCCTAGCGTTCCCTGAGGCTACAATCCGGTCGGGCCGGCCGCCGTGCGTCAGGGCATGCACGGCGAGCCACCCTCAGTTCAGGAGATTCGGCCGCGGCGGGCCCGAAGCCGCCTCACGCCATGCCCTTGGGCACAGGCCGGCACACCGCGGACGTGGGCGTCGTCTCGAAGGCCGCAGCCGTCTAATAGATCGGCAGGTAGCGGTCCGATTCCCACTGGCTGACGTCCCTGTGGTACTCGCGCCATTCCTCCCGCTTGACCCCGATGTAGTAGTCCGCGTAGGCGTCACCCAGTGCCCCTTTGACGACCGAGTCCTGTTCCAGACAATCGACGGCCTCGAGCAGACTGGAGGGCAGGAACTCGATGCCACGCTCCCGAAGCGTCTCCTCCGACACCTCATAGAGGTTGTCGTCGTTGCGCTCGCCGGGATCGATCTCGTTTTCGATGCCGTCCAGGCCCGCAGCCAGCATCGCCGCACAGGCGAGGTACGGGTTGGCGGCTCCGTCGACGGTGCGGTTCTCGATCCTTCCGGCCCCCGGAATACGGACGGCCTGCGTCCGGTTCGAGCCCCCGTAGGTCACGTAGACCGGGGCCCAGGTCGCGCCGGACCGAGGGGCGCCTCGGATCATCCGCTTGTAGCTGTTGACGATGGGGTTGGCCACGGCCGCCACAGCTCGCGCGTGCTTCAGCACGCCACCCATGAACCAGTACGCCTCCTGCGACAGCCCGTTGGGGTCGCCTTCGTCGGCGAAGAGGTTGGTGCGATCGTCCCCGTCCCAAAGGCTCATGTGGTAGTGCGCGCCGTTGCCGGTGAGGTGGGAGAACGGCTTCGGCATGAACGTCGCCAGCATCCCCTGCTCCTCGGCCGTGACCTTCGTCATCCAGCGGAAGAAGGTCTGGCGGTCGGCCGTCGTGAGCGCGTCGGCATAGCGCCAGTTGATCTCGAACTGGCAGTTGCCGTCTTCATGGTCGTTCGCGTAGGGCCCCCATCCGAGCTCCTGCATGTAGCCGATGAGGGTCGTCATCAGGTCGAGGTTGCGGTGCAGTGTGAGCAGGTCGTAGCACGGCTTCTGCAGGACGTCTAGGTCGTCGTAGGGCACATACCGCCCGTCGGGGCCCTTCTTGAGCAGCATGAACTCGGGCTCGACCCCTACCTTGAAGCGATAGCCCATCTCGCGGGCGCGCTCCAGCTGGCGCTGAAGGATGGTGCGCGGACAGTAATCCCAAGCCTTCCCCTCCACCTCGATGTTGCCGGCCACCCAAGCGGTGTCCGGACGCCACGGCAGGACCGTAATCGAGCCGAAGTCCGGAAGGCTCGCCATGTCGGGGCTGTGCG
Source organism: uncultured Gemmatimonadaceae bacterium (assembly GCA_964572045.1). Classification (GTDB taxonomy): domain Bacteria; phylum Gemmatimonadota; class Gemmatimonadetes; order Longimicrobiales; family Gaopeijiaceae; genus CBDCKR01. The sequence continues at coordinate 21,807 of CAZNEI010000033.1, read as the reverse complement.
GGCCCTGGCCCATGTTGCCGGCGGCGAAGCCGGCGAAGCCGGCACCCTCGGAGGCCATGTCGTCGATATGGGTGGTCGGCACGACCTTGGCCTTCGGCATGCCGTTCATCTCCACAAACGAGCAGAGGAAGAACTTGAGGTCTCTCTCCTGAATCAACGCCTTCACTTCTTCCAGCGTCATCGCGCATCTCCTCTCATCATTCGTGCTGATCGATTGCCGCCGCCCTGGCTCATGGCGTGTCCCCGTCGCCGGGGCGCTGGCTTTCGGCGAGGGCCTGTGCCTCCCTGCCGTAGCAGTCCGTCTCGAACTTTATCTGCCAAACCGTGAAGGCCACCCACAAAGCAACGCAGATGACAACGAGAATCATCTCGAAGCCGACGAACGGATAAAGGGGTCCCTGCTCCAGCGGGTTGCCCGTCCAACTCGTTACCAGTCCAGTCTGCATGTCAACCTCCTCTTGCGACGGCGAGCTCCGCCTGACGCAGCTCCTCGGTGTCCGCCCGCACCTGAGCGATCGTCTCGTGATCCATGCCGGCCAGCTCGATCGCCTCCGGAATCCGAAGCAGGTCGAGCTTCTTCAGGGCCCATCCGAGCACGTAGCAGGGCGCGAAACCGAGGCCAAAGAACATGATGATCGCTCCGAGCGACTGACCCCACGGCGTGATCGGCGCATAACCCGGGTTCGCCGAACTCGGATAGCCCCACAGGACGAATCCGGCGATCACCACTCCGATGACGCCCGCATACCCGTGCACGGCCACGGCTCCGACCGCGTCGTCGATCTTGAAGCGACGCTCCACCCAGTGGTGCAGCTTGTAGATGCAGACCACGCCGAAGGCGGCGATGAGATGGGCTTGGAGCGGGTGGTACAGGTCGTTGCCCGCAGAGGCCGTGATGATGCCGGCGAGCCCGCCGCTGAAGGTCCAGTAGGGATCACCCTTCGAGACGAAGTAGCCCGCGATCAGGCCTCCGGCCAAAGACATCAGGAAGTTGAAGGTGATGGCACTCAGCGTCGTCGGGGTCAGATATATGTTGGTGGCCGAAAAGAAGGCCCCGCCATCGGACAGATCGACGTCGAAGATCGGCACGTTGCATGCGGCATAGAAGCCCCAGAAACCCGTATAGATGAGGAACAGGCCGATGATGACCAGCCACGTGTTCTGCCGCGGCACGTCCCGGGCCGTGCCGTCGGCGCGGAACCGGCCGATGCGGGGGCCGAGGTGGTAGAGGATGGCGAGAGCCGCGCCTCCGCTGATCGCGTGCACCACGCCCGACGCGTAGGCATCGTGGTAGCCCAGGACCTCCACCATCCATCCGTTGTCCGACCAGCCCCACGAGGCGTCGAGGATCCAGAGCACCGAGCCCACCAGAACGGCGAAGATCCAGAACGCGCCCGATCGGATGCGCTCGATCACCGCGCCGGAGATGATCGAGCCTGTCGTCCAGGCGAAGACGACGAACGCCGCCCAGAAGACGCCGTTCAGTCGGGACCAGACGATCGTGTCGTCCGAGCTCAGCCCCGCGCTCTGAGGCTGCCCTCCCATGTGGGTGCCCATCAGCTCGTTCCACGGCAGCGACCATGGAGCCGAGACCAGGCCCCCGGTGATGCCGGGTCCGTTCCGGAAGGCGAAGTAGATCCACCATCCGAAGAAGAAGAACGTGACGGTGATCAGGGGGATCAGCATCGCGTTCTTCATCAGCGTATGGAGCGCATTCTTCCGGCGCGACACGCCGACCTCATAGAGACAGAAGCCGACGTGGATGAGGAACATCAGCACGACGCAGACCCAGTAGTAGAACTCGGTGAAGATGACCGACAGGGCGCTCAGCTCGTTCTCCATCGACTCTCTCCTGTTGGTGTGTGACCACTCGACGGCCGTGAGCCCGGCGGCCCGTGGGAGCTCGACACAGGGGCTCGCGGCCGATACCGGGGCTCCCTGCGCAAACGGCCGGTCGTCACTCCCGAGCCTTCCAGCCCGGACCTTCGCCGAACACGCGATTCGTGCCCGCGAGCGGCACGCCCGCGATCATCGATGCTTCGAGATTCAAGGCCCGCAGGTCTTCCGGCTCCAGATCGTGAACGTCCGCCTTGCCGCAGGCGCGCGCCATGATCTGGATCTCCGCGGTCATGGCCTGGAGCAGGTTGGCTACCCGCTCGGCGCCTTCGGCGACGTCAAGCCGCTTCATGAGCTCGGGGTCCTGCGTGGTGATTCCGACCGGGCAGGCTCCGGTATGGCAGTGGTGGCAGTGATAGGGCTCGGTCCCGAGGGCGTGGTAGTCCTCGACATGGAGCGGCTTGTTGCAGTTCAGCGCGATCAGAGCGGCCGTGCCGATATAGACCGCATCCGCGCCGAGGGCCATCGCCTTCGCAGCGTCGACTCCGTGCCTGATTCCCCCGGCGGCGACGATCTGCACTTCGCCGCTCGCGCCGATATCCTCCAGCGCCGCCCGGGCCTCGCAGACCGCGGCCAGGGTGGGGATGCCGGTGTGCTCCTGGCAGACTTCCGCCGACGCGGCCGTACCCCCCTCCATGCCGTCGACGACCACGACGTCGGCACCCGCCTTGGCGGCCAGGCGAACGTCATCGAACACCCGGGTGGCACCCAGCTTGACGAAGATCGGCACACGCCAATCGGTCGCCTCCCTCAGCTCCTCGATCTTGACGATCATGTCGTCCGGCCCGAGGAAGTCGGGATGACGCGCCGGACTCCGTTGGTCCACTCCGAGCGGCAGGTCCCTCTGCTCGGCGATGCTGTCGAGCACCTTGCTGCCGAGCAGCAGGCCCCCGGTCCCCGGCTTTGCGCCCTGGCCGATCGTCAGCTCGATGCCGTCGGCCTCGCGCAGATGGTGGACATCGATGCCGTAGCGGGAGGGCAGCACCTCGTAGATCAGCGTCCGACTCTCTTCCCGTTCGGCCAGCAGCATTCCCCCGTCGCCGGTCGTGTTCGACGAGCCGACCATGCGGGCGCCCTTGGCCAGCGCCACCTTCGCGTTGTAGGAGAGCGCTCCCCAGCTCATGCCGGTGATCATGATCGGCACGTCGAGCTCGATCGGCCGGCTCGCGTAGCGGCCCCCCAGAACCGTCTTGGTCGTGCAGCGCTCCCGGTAACCCTCCAGCGGGATGCGGGTCAGTGAGCCCGGGATGAAAGTCAGGTCGTCGAAGGTGGCCCAGGTGCGCGGCCGCAGGGTGCCGAAGCCACGGATCCGATAACGCCCCAGTTCCGACTTGACCTGAATGTCCTCGATAACGGACGGAGTGTAGGTGCCGCTCGGCTGCACCAACGGGTGGCGTTGCGAGGGGGGAGGTTCGGGCATGGTCGATTGCTCTTTCGAGGTACGATTGCGAGACAGGTCGGCGGAGGCCGACGAACCCTTCAACGCCGCGCCCGAGCCGGTCGGCCGTGTCCCGCCGCCCACTAGAGGGCCTCGCGCCACAGGGTGCGCTCGTTCTTGTCGAAGTTCCAGAGTTGACGGCCGGAGACGACCTTCTTGAAGCGCCCGATCTCCGCGGGCGACGTTCGAGGGCGCCCGGGGAGGTGCTCGGCCAGGATCTCCCTCAGGAGGTCCTGGTCCTCGCTCGTCGGTGCTTCGATCACGGCGTCGTTGCCGAGCTCCGCGATCTCGCCGCCCACGAAGCAGGTGGTCTGGTACATCGAGTCAGCAAAGGCCCGGCCGGTGTTCCCGCAGACGACCATCGTGCCGGCTTGGCCCATGAAGCCGGCCATGTAGCCGCAGTTGCCGGCCACGACGACCAGGCCCCCCTTCATGGCGACCCCGAGGCGTGCGGCCGCATCGTCGTGAATCACCACGGTGCCCCCTCGGATCGAGGCCGCCGCACCGTTGCCCGCGCTGCCGCGCACGATCACCCGACCGCTCAGCATCGATTCCGCCAGCCCCCAGCCGGCGCTGCCCCGCACCTCGATCGTGGCACCGTCGATCATCCCGCCGCAGTAGTAGCCGACGCTGCCGTCGAAGACGACGCGAGCCTGGTCCAAGACGGCCACGGCCAAGTTGTGACGGGCCAACGGCTCGCGAACCAGAACCTCGGCCTCACCCCGCCCGATCTGTTCCTTGATGGCTCGGTTGATCTCGCGAGTGGTCCGTCCCGTGCAATTCAGCTCTGCCATACTCGAACGTACTCCGCTTGCGCCTCGTGCACCCGATAGGACCCCGAGAAGGCGTTGCGGATGGCAATCTCCTCGGTGGCTATGGCGACGAACGCCTCGGTTTCGGTGAAGAGGAGCGGCTTGAGGGCGAAACGATCCTTGGCGAAACCGAGCTGGTCGGGCAGGGCGGCCAGATAACAGAACGAGCCGTCCAGATCCTCCATCGACGCCTCCATCGCCTCCGTCAGCGTCCGGCCCGCCTTCAGGTGGAGTGCCAAGTAGATCCCGATGATCTCGGAATCGTTCTCGGTATAGAAGCGGATGCCCCGTTGCTCGTATTGGCGCCGCATCTTGTGATAGTTGGTGATGTGCCCGTTATGGACGATCGCCAGATCGGGACATCCATGGGCCCAGAACGGCTGGGAATGGCTCAGATCGATCTTCGATTCCGTGGAGAGTCTCGTGTGGCCGATCCCGTGGCTGCCCTTGAAGGCGGAGACGCCGTAGCTGGCCTCCAGCTCTCCAGGCGAGCCGACCTGCTTGGCGATCTCCAGCCGGTGCCCCAGGCTGATCACCTGGATCCCCTCATCGGTCGCTTCGATCAGGTGATGCAGTCGGCCAGGATCGGTGCCGTTGGAGAGCAGGAGCCGCAGGTAGGGGCCCGTGGTGACCGCTTCCCGGACCGTCCCCAGCGTCCGTGCTCGCTCGGTCACCTGCTCGCTCTTCCGCTCGTAGGGACCGGAGTCTCCCAGCTTGATCTTCAACAACACGTCATCGCCGTGCGCCGGGCCGTAGAGGGCGACTCCCGCCGAATCGGGCCCACGGCACGCGAGGGCGTCGAGCATCTTGAGGACGGTCTTGCCCAGCGGCGCCGACTCACGGTGCGACGTGTCCCAGAACCCTACGATACCGCACATGTCAAACAGGTCTCCTGTCCGGGTACGCTTGGACGTCCTCGCCGTCGCTCGGGAAAACCCCGGCGCCCCGAACCGACCCGAGGAAAAAACGCCCATGAGGTTATACCGGGCCGGTCACACACGCGTCAAGCGCGACCGTCGGCAATCGTCGGTAGGCCCAGGAACCGGCGGTCAACGTCCCCGCTCCAGCTCACGGCGGGAGCCGTCGCTCCAGTAGAGTGCGATCAGGCCGAATCGAACCGAAGGCGGGCGGTCATGGCAGCCCTGCCCGGGAAGGTGCAAAGATGAGTGCGGCGCGCACCGGAGATCGGCGCCCCATTCCGCAGTCGTGGCCGCACCCCCCGCGCGCGCCCATGCACGAAGACCAGCCGGGCGAGGATGCCGCGGGCGACACGAGCCGTCGCGTGAGGGCCCGTCTTCGGCCCCTCGATCGGCCGATCCGCGCGTGAGCCCCTCGGCCGCACTCTATTCTTGTCCGCGGCTGGAATCCACTCTACCATGTGCGGAGCCTCGGGGAGCCGATGGGCTTCCCTGGTCACGATCTCCCTGAACCACCATCCCATGAGGATCGGGCCGATACCCGTGCCCGCATCCTTTTCGCTGAAGCGGCCGGGATGGGGGTCCTTGCACAGGAGGTACTTGGTCATGCCGCATCTGTCTCGATGGATCGCTCCGGTCTTACTCGTAGGCTTGGTGGGCCTCGAAGCCTGCGCGACCGACGTCGGCGGAACCCCCGAGCTCCAGGGTTGGACCTATTACGGCGGTGACAAGGCGTTCACCCGATACGCGCCTCTCGACCAGATCAATCGGGAGAACGTCGCCGACGTCGAGGTCCTTTGGCGCCGGCCGGGGGTGGATGCCTCCATTACGGAGGCGTATCCCGACCTCCAGGTCTTGGGGACCCGGCGGCTCGGCAACCTGAGATCCACGCCGATCCTCGTCGATGGGGTCCTGTATGCGCCGAACAGCGTGGGCTTGGTGGAAGCCTTCGATCCGGGGACCGGCGAGACGATCTGGGTCCAGGAGCCGTTCGCTCCCACGCTCTCCGAGGTCGCCGGAACGAGCTCCAGGGGATTGGACTTCTGGACCGACGGCACGGACCGGCGTCTGGCCCTGGTCAAGGGCGGGTACCTCTATACCCTAGACCCGGAGACCGGCGGGACCGATCCGGACTTCGGAGAGGGCGGGAGGGTCGACTTGGTCCGGCCCCCGGCCGAGCGGTACAGCTGGACGTCCGGCCCGATCGTGGTGCGGGATGTCGTGGTCATCGGCGGCATCTTCGACGGGGCCGGCGACTCGGGGAATCGGTGGCGCGGCACCCAGAGCGAGGACATTCGGGGCTACGACGTGCGGACCGGCCGGCTCCTGTGGACGTTCCACGTAGTGCCGCAAGAAGGGGAGTTCGGTGTGGAGACGTGGGGGGACAAGTCCTGGGGGTACTCGGGCGACGTGGGCTCCTGGTGCTGCCTCAGCGCCGACGAGGACCTCGGATACGTGTACGTTCCGCTGGGGGCCCCCACGTCCGCCTACTACGGCGGCCATCGCCCCGGCGACAACCTCTTCTCGAACTCCCTCGTCGCTCTCGACGCCGAGACGGGCGAGCGCGTCTGGCACTTCCAGATGGTCCACCACGATCTCTGGGAGTACGACACCGTCGGCCCTCCGACGCTGGGCGAGATCACCGTGGACGGGCGGCGCATCGACGCGGTGATGCAGCCGAGCAAGACCGGGTGGGTGTACGTCTTCGACCGGGTCACCGGCGAACCGGTCTGGCCGATCGAGGAGCGACCGGTGCCGCAGTCGACGGTGCCCGGCGAGTACACCTCGCCGACGCAGCCGTTTCCGACCAAGCCGGCTCCCTTTGCACGCCAGGGTATATCGGTCGACGACCTGATCGATTTCCCGGAACTCCGTGACCGCGCCCTGGCGCTCGCCGACTCCTTCCTCTTGGGTCCCATCTTCACACCTCCCCCGCTCGTGGGCGACAACCCGGAGGGCAAGCACGGCTTGCTCCAGGTGCCGGGGATCTGGGGGTCGGGCAACTGGAACAACGGTGCCTTCGATCCCGAGACGGGCTACTACTACGCGGTCGCTCACACGCTTCCCAGAATCATCCGCATCTCAAAGGGCGACGATCCGGAGTCCGAGATGGAGTATTGGGGGGAGATGGACTGGAGCCTCGACGGAATCGACGAGCCGGCGGTCGACGGCGTTCCGATCGTGAAGCCACCGTGGGGACGGATCACCGCCATCGACATGAACACCGGGGACCACGCCTGGATGGTGGCGAACGGCGATCCCTTGACCGACCATCCCGCCCTCGAGGGCCTCGAGCTTCCCCCGCTCGGCATAAGCAGCCGTCCCGCGGCCCTGGTTACGAAGACCCTCCTGTTCATCGGAGAGGGTGGCGACGTCTTCGGAGGCATCTACTCGAACATGTGGGGCAACACGTTCCGCGCCTACGACAAGGCGACGGGAGACGTGATCTGGGAGACCGAGCTCGACGCGGGCACGACGAGCGCACCGATGTCGTACACACATGAAGGGAAGCAGTACATCGTCGTCGCGATCGGAGGGCCCGACCACGCCGAGTGGGTGGCGCTCGGGCTTCCGTGAGGTCGAGACCCCTCCGACCGGCGGCGTGGAGGGTCCGGCGATGGAAAGACGCTCTTCGGTAGGCGCTGGGGGGAGGCATAGCCTCCAACGCCTCGCGCCGTGTCCTCCGAGCCTGTTCGCGTGTCTCGTGGCGGGCACGATCTGGGGTTGCGGGGGAGGAAGCAATGTCAGGAACCCGTTTGAGGCCGACCAGGAACTCGTCCACATCCAGGTTCTCAACCGCAACTTCGCCGATGCCACCCTGCACTCGGTCGTGACCGGTTCACGCCGCCGTCTCGGGAGGGTGAACGGCCATGGCAGTGCCACGTTCAGGCTCGACTGGCCGCACACCCGCCCGTTGCGGATCGAGATCGATCTGCTCGCCGGGCAGTCCTGCGTCACCCGAGAGCTCAGCGTCGTTCCCGGGGACGTGGTCCAGCTCCAGATCGAGCCGAACCTCAGAAGCGGCGTAGGCTGCCTGCTTCGCCGAGAGCGGTGAGGCGCATCCCCGCACTCGGCGCCTGCCTCGCCTGGACCGTGCTCCTCGGCGCGGCGGGCCAAGTGGACCGCCGGCCTCCCACCCCTGGGCAGGACGTGCGGGGGGCGCCGCCGGGAGCGGCGGCGCTGGCCGGCGGACAGGTCGCCACGTCAGTCTGCGGCGGAGTGTATACGGAGGGGCAGGCCGAGAGGGGGCGAGCCGTCTACGTCGCCGAGTGCCAGCTCTGCCACCTCAACAACCTCCGAGGAGACGGATTCGCATCCGGCTTGGTCGATCGTGCGTTCGCCGTACGATGGAGCGGCCGGGACGTGGGCGAGCTGTATGCGATCACGCTGAGCACGATGCCCCAGGGCGCGCCAGCGATCCTGAGCCCTCAGGAGTACGTGGACGTCACCGCCTTCCTGCTGAGAGCCAACGGATACCCTGTCGGCGACGAGGAGCTGGCTGCCGACCGGACGACGCTCGCACGGGTGAGGTTCCCCGAAGGCGGCTGCTGATCCCCCCTCGCCGACCTCGCCGACCGGGGTCGGCTACGGCACGCGAGACCCGGGCACGAGATGGAAGTCGATCATGTCGCCGCCCATCTCGATCGTCTCCAGATACTCGTAGCTGTCGGCGTCATACACGTCGATCGTGTGGCCGGCCGTATGGATGTAAAGCAGCTCCCCGTTGCTGCTCACCGCCATCCCCATGCGGGGCCGCCCGGCGAACTCCTGACGTTGGATCACCCGGCGCTCCTCGAGGTCGAAGGTCCAGAACTCGTACCTTCCGATCTCGTCGTAGAGCCCGTACGCTCTCTTGCCGCCCGGGGCGAGCCGGAACTCCCAGATCGGCTCCGAAGGCCCTACGGTGTAGAAGTCGACCTCCTTGGCCGCCAGATTCACGCGCGCAACGCCCATCATGCGCCGGTTGTTGATCGGGTCGGTCATGCGGAAGAGCCCCGTGAAGAATCCCTCCTCGTCGTAGTAGTTGGCCGTGACGCTCCACCGGGTCCGGCCGAGGCCGGGCTCGACCGGGCGCGAGATCTCCCACCGGTCCACCTCCGTGAAGCCGTCGGTCTCCAGGACGACGATGTCGTCGGCGAAGAAGTACAGGAGCTCGCCGTCCGGGGAGAACATGAGATCCGCGCCGGAATAGTAGCCGTATCGCTCGTGGCCGTCGGGCCACGGGATCGTGTCGGTGACCTCGTGGGTCTGCAGATCGTACCGTAGAATGAGGTTGGGACTCACCTCGAAGCGGTCAGGATACCTGACGGCCCTCGTGCCGACCACGATCGCATACTCCTTCTCGGGATCGGCTTCGACGAGTCCGATTCGGAAGTCGACGTTCTCCCAGTCGAGCGTGAAGCTCTCGACGGAGCGGCGCTCCCGGAGGTCGATGACGTCGACGAAGTGACCCGAGAGATCCGTGACGTAAAGGGTCTCGCGATCGTGCGACATCGAGAACCGGCCCGGGAGGTCGTGCGACGTCTGGATCCTGTCGACCGTCTCGAGGGTCGCCTCCTCGAGGACATGGATGAACCCATCGTATGCGCCGAAGTAGATCGTGCCGTCTCCTCCTGACAAGCGGGGCGCTGCGCCTCCCTGGGCCGCCAGACCGGCCGGTCCCAGTGAGAGCCCTAGCGTTAGGATCCATACGGCAGGGGATGTCACACCGCCTGGTCTGTCCATGCTCGGCCTTCCTCCGAATGGTACTGGCGCTTCAAAGATCGGGGTGACTCGCAGCTCACGTCCCCGGCCTGCCGGGGGTCCCCCCGCAAGCCGACGGCGGAGGGAGTTCCCTGGACAACCCTCCGGGCTGAACGCGGCTCATCGGAGATCGCCCCAGGGATCCCATCGCATGTAGAGGGGCACGGTAACGATCAGGTGTGCCCGAGCCCCGAGCACTTGTTGCGGGGAAGCTTCGGGAGCGTAGCTGGCCACGACCCACACGTCTCCCACGTTGTTGCGATTGCCGCTCCGCTCGAGGTTGGGGCCATCGAGGTTCGGCGTGAACAGTCCGCCGCTCGGGTCGATGGCGCCCACGAAATCGATGTCGTCGTCCGCGAGCGTAGCCGAGTACTCTTCCAGGCTCCATGTGGCATCCACCATGCCCAGATCGACATCGTCGTCGGTCCCGGTCGCGCCGTCCGGTCCGTCGTGGTAGGCCCGCGCCTCGAACTGCACGTGCCCTTTCGGCATCACCGCGCCCCCGACCCGGGCCATCCCCCAGGCGGGATTCACTCGTATCGAATGCACGTCGTCGTACACGTAGACGGCCTCGGGCCTGCCCGCCCCCGCGACGAAGGCGTCGCGGACACCGACAGAAGCGTCGTCAGCCACGTCCACCACGACCGTGATGAGACGCGGGGAGGCCCGCACGACTCCGCTGACCGCGATTCCCGGCCCGAGATCCACGGCATCCGCGCTCGTCCCGACCGGCAGGTTGGCGCCGAAGATCGACACCTCCTGGCCCTCCGCTCCGATCCTCAAGGCGCCGGGCTCCAAGCCCAAGACGATGGGGTCGCCGAGGACGCGCTCAAGGCGCACGTCCAACCCGAACTCGTCGTAGTCGCCTCCAAACCACCGGCCCGAGATCTCCTGCCAGCCGCGCTCCACCAACATGACCTCGCGGAGCGGATCGAGATCGTTGTCCAGGGTCGAAGCGCCCCGCCACTGGTAACCCGTGTAGATCACCACGCTCCCCCGCCTGGTCGCCGTCCGCCCCGACCGAGCGTAGGTGAGGGTCGAGCGGGTCGTGAACTCGTCATCCGTTCCGGCCACGGCCTCGATCACCATCTCGCCGAACAGAGGACCGTGTCCGGTCTGCGTCGCCGAGATCGCCCACCTGCCGGCGATCCGCGCCGGCCTCATCGTGGCGGCCCATTCGGTCCACTCGGGGGTCGCGAGCGGGAAGACCTCCGACAGATGCTCGACGGCCTTCGCCATGGGATCGCGCGTATCGCCGGGCGCGTTCGCACTCCCCGGGGCCGGGCCCATGTAGCGGAAGGCCTGGTAGTCCACCAGGGGGTAGTAGGCCCGGTGGGTGGCCATGAGCAGGTTCCATTCCTCCTCGGTCCGCCTCTGAATGACGACTTGGCCCATCGAATGGCACGCGGAACAGACCTCCCGCGTGTCGTCGTCGGCCTCGTACCGCCAGTCGATCATTCGGCGCTCCACCTCGAACATGCCCGGCCTGAGCTCTTCCGGAGCGAGTCCGTGCTGATTGGACAGATAGCGCGCGATCTCGCGTGCGGACGCGGGATCGACGTCCACGCCGCTCAGCGCGACCATGCGGCGGAGCGAAGTCTGCCAGCCCTCCGGCGTCTTCCGAAGGTAGGAGAGCCGGCTCATGCGGCCCGAGTCGTCGCGCGTGTGGCAGGACGAGCAGTATCGGATCACGGTCTGGTCGTGAATGGGGAAGCCTGCGTCCTCCGACTCCGCGGACGGCGCCTGCTGAGCGCGGGCCGCGGGGGAGAGTGGCGTCGAGGCGACGAGGAGCGCCGCGACCGCCGCGGCGCGTGTCTTGGACCAACGATTCATGGGCGAGCCATCCTCATGAGCACGGAGAGTAGGACCGGAGTACGCCCCCGACCGAGCGCATGACCCCGTCCCGGGGCCGCCCGACGAGCTTAGCCGAGCCCCTGCGGTTTGGCGAGCGGGCGCGGCCTGCCGAGAGACGGAGCCTCCGGACGGTCCTGGCACGCCTTGCGGGGGGATCATGGCAGACACCATCGAGGCGCGAGCCTGCCGCCTACGCCTCCCTCAAGTCCGAGGGCAGAATCGGCAGCTTCCTGATCCGCCGACCGGTCAGGGAGAAGACCGCGTTCGCCACGGCGGGGCCGACCGACGGCACGCCGGGCTCTCCGACCCCACCCGGAGCCTCGTCGCTTGGGACGACGTGAACATCGACCAGCGGCATCTCCCCGATCCGCAGCATCGGGTAGTCGTGAAAGTTGCTTTGCTCCACCCTGCCCCCCTGCACCGTGATCTCTCCCTTGAGCGCGGCCGTCAGAGCGAAGACGATCCCGCTCTCCATCTGGGCCTCGACGGTGTCGGGGTTGACCACGGTGCCGCAGTCGGCCACGCACCAGATCCGAGGCACGCGCAGGCTGCCGTCGGATCCGATCGACACCTCGGCCACGTGGGCCACGTAGGTTCCGAACGAGAAACGGGCGGCGATGCCCCGCGCCCGACCCTCCGGGACCGGGCCTCCCCAGTCCGCGCGGTCGGCGACCTGCTCGATCACGTTCCGCAGACGGCCCATGTCGACCTCTTCCGCCTGCGAGAACGGCTCCCTGCGGGGCTCGCCGATCAGGTCGAGGCGAAACGCCACGGGATCGCTTCCCGTTGCGTGAGCGATCTCGTCGATGAAGCACTCGGTGACGAACGCATTGAACGACTGCTCCACCGCCCGCCACCATCCGCGCGGCACCAGGGGACTCGTCGGACTGTATTCGACGCGGAAGTTGGGGACGGTGAAGCACGGGAAGTCCTGGGCCCTGACCTCGTCGGCCGCGGCCCACGGGACGTCCGGACCCATGAAGAACGTGCTGATCGAGGTGGTCACGAACCGCTGATGCCAGGCGATCAGGCGATCCTGAGCGTCGAGGCCCGCTCTCATCCGGTGATGGCTCGCCTGCCGGTAGTAGTCGTGCCGGATGTCGTCTTCCCGAGTCCAGACGACCTTGACGGGGGCACCTGCGGCCCTGGAGACGATCGCCGCCACAGCGGCGTACTCCTGGGCCAAGCGGCGCCCGAACCCTCCGCCGAGATATGTCACGTGGACCTGCACCCGCTCGAGGGGAAGCCCGAGCACCTGGGCCGCGGCCGCGGCCGCGGCCTCGGGGTTCTGCGTCGGCGCCCAGAGCTCGCACCCGTCCGCCCTCACGTCGGCCGTGCAATTGACCGGCTCCATCTGCGCGTGGGCCTGGAAGGGAAGCTCATAGACCGCGTCCAGAGTCCGGGCGGCGCTCGCAAGCGCCTCGTCCACGTCGCCGTCGTCCCTCTGGATTTCGCCCGGAGCCGCTGCGACCGACTCCATCTCGGCCCGCACGCTCCCGGTGCTCACGTCTGCCCCGGGCCCCTCGACCCACGCGACCTCCAACGCCCGACGGCCGCTGAGGGCGGCCCAGGTGGACTCCGCGATCACGGCCACCCCGGCCGGCGTGTAGTTCTCGTGTCCCTCTCCCCCCATGTCGTTGCCGAAGGGGTAGGGGATCGCGGTCCGCGGGAGGCGAACCACGTCGCGCACGCCCGGAACCGCACGGGCCTGTGCGTCGTCGACAGATTCGACGTCGCCCCCGAACACCGGGCACCAGGCGACAACCGCATACAGCATCCCGGGCACCTTGACGTCCAGTCCGAAGACGGCGCTTCCGTCCACTTTTTCGGGCGTGTCGACGCGGGGCACCGAGGTGCCGATCAGGCTGAACGCCTCGGGGCTCTTGAGCGGCACGTCCTCGGGCACGGGCAACTCCGCGGCCGCGGCCGTGAGGTCACCGAATGCGAGCCGCCGCCCGCTGGATCCGTGGATCACCTCGCCACGCTCGGTCTGGCACATGGCGGGCGCCACGCCCCACTCTGCCGCGGCCGCCGAGATCAGCATCTCGCGGGCCGTTGCGCCTGCCCGCCGCAGGGGCTCCCACGAGGTCCGAAGGCTGAGACTGGAGCCGGTCGTCTGGTCGCCGAAGCGAGGATCGTAGTCGGCCTGCCGAACCACCACATCCTCCCAGTTAGCATCCATCTCGTCCGCCACGATCGTCGAGAGAGCGGTCTTGACGCCCTGCCCCATCTCCGATTTCGCGGTCCAGATCGTCACGCCGCCGCCCGGTTCGATTGCGAGAAAGGCGTTGGGCTGATAGACGACCTCTGACGGCCTTGCGAGCGAGCAGCCGAGGACCAGCCCGGCACCTGCCGCGCCCGTCGTGCCCAGGAAGTCGCGGCGAGACATCTTCTTGATTCTGGTCACCGGTCACCCCCTTGATCCTGAGTGCCGCCAGCCTCTCCGCCAGCCGCACGATGAACGGCGGCGCGCATGCGTTGGTAGGTTCCGCACCTGCAGATGTGTCCTCCGAGCGCTTCGTCGATGTCGGCGTCGGTCGGCTCGGGGTTGGCGGCGAGCAGAGCCGCCGTCGTCATGATCGCGCCCGGCTGGCAGTAGCCGCACTGCGGGACCTCTTCGGCGATCCAGGCACGCTGCACCGCATGCAGCCCGTCCCCGGCCAGACCCTCGATCGTGGTGACGCTGCGTTCTCCGACGGACGACACCGCGGTGACGCACGAGCGCACCGGGCTGCCGTCCAGGTGGACGGTGCAGGCCCCGCACAAGGAGACGCCGCAACCGAACTTCGTGCCGGTCAGGTCGAGAAGATCCCGGAGCACCCACAGAAGGGGCGCGTCGGGAGCCACGTCGACGGTGCGTTCCTCTCCGTTGACTGAAAGCGTGATCAGCGCCATGCGCGATACCTCCCTCCCTGGCGGCGGGCGTCCTGCCCGCCTACGCCACGTAGACGGTCTTTATATTGACGAACTCGCGAATTCCATAGTGGGAGAGCTCACGCCCGTAGCCGCTCTGCTTCACGCCGCCGAAGGGAAGCCGCGGATCCGACTTGACGAAGTCGTTGACGAAGCACACCCCGGCCTCGATCCGCCGCGAAGCGATGCGCGCGCCGCGCTCCACGTCGCGTGTGAAGACGGCTCCGCCGAGCCCGAATATCGAATCGTTGGCCACCTCGATCGCCTCCTCTTCATCGCGGACCGCGATGATCGACGCCACGGGGCCGAAGAGCTCCTCGTCGTACGCAGGCATCCCCTTGGCGACGTCGGACAGAACGGTGGGCGGATAGTAGGCCCCGGGGCCTTCGGGGATAACGCCCCCGAGGAGCCGCCGCGCGCCCTGCGCCACGCTCCTCTCGACCTGCTCGTGCAGCTCGTCGCGCAGGTCGCGGCGCGCCAGGGGGCCGATGCCCGTGTCCTCCGCCAGCGGGTCACCGGTCCGGACCGATCCCATCCCGTCGAGGAAGCGACTCATGAACTCCTCCAAGACGGGCTCGACCACCAGGAAACGCTTGGCAGCCACGCAGCTCTGCCCGGCGTTGACCAACCTTCCGGCCACGCACGTCTTGACGGCCCGAGGCAGATCGGCATCCTCGAGAACCACGTAGGCGTCGCTGCCGCCCAGCTCGAGGACGGTCTTCTTGAGAGCGGCTCCGGCCTGAGCCGCCACCGCCCGCCCGGCCGCGGTGCTCCCCGTGAGCGTCACCGCAGCGATCCTCGGATCGCGGATCACGTCCTGGGTCATCGACGTCTCCATCAGAAGAGTTCCGAAGACGTCGTCGGGAAAGCCCGCCTGCCGGAACACCTCCTCGATCGCAAGCGCACAGCCCGGCACGTTCGATGCGTGCTTGAGGAGCACCGTATTGCCGGCCATCAGGGCCGGGGCCGCGAAGCGAAAGACCTGCCATAAGGGGAAGTTCCAGGGCATGATCGCGAGGACGACGCCCAGCGGATTGAAGACGACGAAGCTCTGGCTTCCGTCCGTCTCCACCCTCTCGGGCGCGAGGAATTCCTCGGCGTGGTCGGCGTAGTACTCGCAGCCCCAGGCGCACTTCTCGATCTCGGCCCGACCCTCCCGGACGACCTTGCCCATCTCCGTGGCCATCAGACGGGCCAACTCGTCCGAGCGCTCCCGCAAGATGGCGGCGGCCCGCCGAAGCGGCGCCCGGCGATCGGAGAACGCCGTCTCTTTCCACATGCGGTAGGCGGCTCCGGAGGCGGAAAGGCGGTCGAACACCCGCTCCCTCGGAAGCGTGTCGTAGGTCGCCAGCCTCGCGCCGGTCGCGGGGTTTACGCTCTCTAGCATCGTTGGTCGATCTCCTGAAATGTGGCCGCCCGTCGGTTGCAAGCGCACACGATGCCCGGGCTCGGGCTCCGAGCGCTGGGTCGCTGCCGGCTAGCAGTGTATCGGGCCCGTCCGCAAAAGCCAGACCCCTCCCTGCGTCCCGCCATCGCGGAAGGCTCCCCCGGAACCCGGCCGGGCGGACCTGGAGCAGGGCCGCCATGCCCCGGCGCAGAGAAGATCTGGAGATTCTGTCCGCACCGCCAGACCTCGCAAGCCCGGACGGACGCGGACGCGCGCATTCGCGCTTGCACGCTCCCCCCTGTCTACCCGTCCTCCCCCGGGCGCCGTCCGGACACTCGACGTAGCCGGGGCCGTCTACCGGGGGGCCGAGGCGGCCATTCGACGCGCGCCGAGCGGAGGAGCCGGATCGAGGACCCGAAGAGCGCGCCGATGGGGACCAAGGGCCGGCCACCCCCTCGAGAGCGCTAGCGGCCCGAGCGCACCAGAATCTCCTGGAGACGTTCGTGGGCCTGGGCGACGCGGTCCCTGAGCATCTCGCGCTGGCGTTCCCAGTGAGCCAAGAGGAGTTCTCGGGTCTCCCAGGGCTCCAGATCCTCGTCGGGATCGATCGGCGTGTCCATCATCTCCCGGAGCTCCCCCTGGTAGCGCGCCACCAGCTCCGGCACCAGGTCCGCGTTCCAGGTGGGCCGGCCGTCGACGACGACATAGACGGGCGCGCTGTGGGCCACCGTCATGCCCTGGCGGCCCTCCTGGGCGCCGTAGGCCCGGATGGCGAGCCATGCGCTCTCGCTGAGGGTGATCCGGGTCTCGAGCGTGACCCCCTCGCCCGCGGGCGCCGGCTCCGTGGCCACGACTTCGCCCGACACGACGAGCTCGATCCGGTCCAGCCGGTCGATGTCGGGATTCAGTCGCGCTTCGGCGACCACCTCAAGGGGGCTGCCGGCCTCTACTTCCAACTCCTCGCCCATCGACCGGTCGCCGACGCTGAGCTCAAGGAAGGGTCCGCTCGTCACGTACGTTCTTCCCGCCTCAAACCCTTCGAACCATGCCTCCGGCGTGGCGGGACCGTCGATCTTCACGTACTGCCGGACGGCACCCGGCAGGTCCAGGTAGGGATAATCGGAGCCGGCCGCCGGAGTGAGCCGGAATCCCAGATTCAGAAAGTCATACCAGATCTCGGTGTTGAGCCGACCGTATTGCAGGACTTCAAGGAAATCCACCAAGCCGAAGGGAACATCGAGCGCCAGCCCGCGTCGGGGGTTGAACCAGGGCGCGAGATGGGCGTACCCCGAGACACCGCCCTGTCTCCGGGACTCCTCGAAGACGTCGTGGTAGAGGAAGTACGACGACGGGGGCGGATGGATGGGCCGAGCGAGATTGAAGTGCATCGTGTGCCCCCGATGCCCCGTCCGAGGATCCTCCTGGCCCGACACGATGACGTACCCGTCCCGCTCGTAGCGGCCCGCTTCGCCGAAGGCCGGCTGGGCGAAGTGGACGCCGGCGATATTGCCCATCTGGAGAACGTTGCCGACGTGCACGTCCTCCGCGGCCACCAGGATCTGGACCGCGGCCTCGTCGACGCTGTCGCGCGGAAGGTGAATGTGGGCATCTCCCGAGATCCATCCCTCGGAGGGGAGGTCCGCGTACCGCTCGAGCGCAACGGTGGCGACCGCGCGGCCTCCCGCAGGAACCTCGACCGTGGCGCGATGGGCCCGGTATTCGGGCCCGCGCGTCACCACCACCTCGTACATGCCCGCCGGTACCTGCGCTTCATAGCGACCGTCGACGTAGAAGACCTGCCGGCTCTCCGAGGGCCACGAATCGCGCCGGCTCACCCAGAGCCTCCTCACGTGATCGGCGAACCGGTGGACCATGACCGCCGAGGCGGAGGGGAGGGGCAGCCGACCCGTGGCGTCGTACAGACCCGCCCGCGCGGGGATCGGCTGGCCGGTGGCGGCGTCGGTCACCTCGAGGCGCACGAGGGCGGAGGGCGGCCGGGGGGGCGTCGTGCCGCTACGCCGTATTTCGACACCGCAGATCACCGCCTCGCCACGGGGATGGCCCAGCGCGATGTCCACGCCGCGCGCTCCCTGCCCCGCGAGGCGGGCTCGGTCGAGAGTCAGGGTCGCGGTCCGGAACGGAGCCCCGGGGTCGGGCTCGATCTGGGTGGACCCCCGCCCCTCCCCGCCGCTTTGGTCCCACACGACCCGGATCTCGCTCATCGTCGTCCGGGCCGGCACATAGGTGATCGCGAGCTCGGCGGGCTCGTCGATGTCGAACGCATAGCGATCGTCGACGTCGAGACCGACGACGCCGACCGACATGCACGACCGTCCTGCCACGGTGAGGGTGTCCCCGATGTTGGGGGCCAGGTCGGACCTTGTGAGGCCGATCTCGGAGCTGTAGAGACCGAAGACGTTCGGTATGAGATCGGCCGTCCACGCGATCGGCTTCACGAATCGGGCCTCGTCGGCGTGGGGCCGAGCCACTGGCAGGTGAGGAGCGGCGGCGTAGCCCGCGCCGATCAGGAGGAGCGAGATTGCGATTGACCCGTTTGATCTCACGATGCACCTCACTGCTGCTTGGCCTCCCTCAGAGAACCCCGCACCATCTCCTCGGTCGTAGTGCTACAACGCGAAGGGGGCTCGACGATGCGCCAACAGATCGTCCTCAGCGCTGGGCCGGACCCCAAGCGATCGTTGCTGCAGGCGATCTGGTCACACCACTCAAGGCTCCTCACCGCCTCCACCGGATCTTCCCCAGGCTGCCGGCCAAGATACCCCCACGGCGACCCGGACCTCCATTCCCCCGCGGAACGCTGTAAAGCAGCGGAGTGTATTGAGACAACCTAGGGTAGGTTCATCTTTGGGGCCAAGCTGCCCCAACCTCCGAGGGGAGACAGGATGCCGCACGCACGTGTCGTGCCGCGCAGCTCAACCCTCGTTGCGTCCTTGCTCTTCATCGTGGCAGCGGCTACGCCAGACCTCTCCGGGCAGGATCACGGCTCGGTCGCGGGGACGGTGTTGGACCAAGCGAGCGGCGAGCCCCTGGAAGGCGTGAGCGTCTGGATCGACGGTGGAGCGTCCGTGATCGTGACCGACGGCCTGGGGGGCTTCGACTTCCCGAGCGTCCCGGTCGGGAACGTGGTGATGAGGGTCGAACGACCCGGCTACGCAGCCGTGGTCGAGGCGATCTCGATCACGGCGGGCGAAGCGGCTCTCGTGCAATTCGAGCTCTTCCCGCTCTCGTTCCTCCTGGGCGAGCTGCGAGTGACGGCAGATCGTGACGAGGCGGCCGACAGAGCCAGGGGCCACACGGAAGGAGAGATCGACGCGAGGGGGCGCACCGAAGCCTCCACGGCGCTCGACCTCTTGAGCAACAGGATCCCGGGGCTCCGCATCACACGCGGCGGTGAGGTGGGGTCACCGGCCACAATCCGCCTCCGGGGCGAGAGCTCTGCCACACAGAACAACGCACCCGTAGTCTATGTGGACGGCGTGCGCATGGGGGACGACTTCGAGCATGCCTTCCAGATGCTGCAGGGTATTCCGGCGGCGGAGGTGCGCCGGATCCGCGTGCTGCGGGGTCCCGCCGCCTCGGCCCAATACCTCGACGCCGCGAATGGGATCATCCTGATCGAACTGCGGAGTCCGAATCCAGGGTGAGGCCCAATGACCGCGTGCCGGCCATCCCGCTGGTCGCCGCCCGCTCCTCCCGCCCAACGACGCGCGGCTCGGTCGATGGAGGACGGTAGCCCGGGCCAGTCGAAGCTGGACGGCCCGCCTCGACGGACCGAGACCCGCGTCTACGAAGACCGAGGTGCCGGGCTCCTTCTCTCGACACCACGCGCCGCGAGCACCGGAAGGCGGGGAGTCTTTCTCGGGGTCCGCCCTCCTCCCAGGTGCCCGCCGCCGAGATGGTGGGGCGGAGGGAACCCTCGGGCGGGCCCAGGCTCAGTGGACGGAACTGGCTCTTGCGAGCGCGGTTCGAGAGCAGCGGACGCCGAGGGGGCCCATCTGCGGAACTCGGTCGGCCGGCGACAAGCGCTAACCGCGAGCCGCACCCGCCCTAGAAAGGGAGAGGCGCCCCCGTCGACATCGACAGGGACGCCTTCCGCCCCCCTTCTCTTTCGCGGCGCCGGACTAGAAGTCCGGGACCGAACCGCCTGAGCAGCTAGTTGAGGTTCGGGTTCTGGTCGACCTCATCATCAATGATCGGCATGCAGAGGACCCGGTTCGAGAGGTCCGGACCACCAAACGGGGTGATCCCCAGCTCGAGCGGGTGCAGCTCGCCGGGCGTGTTGTCTTCCGTCCAGCGGCGGACGTCCGCCATGCGCCGGCCCTCCAGCCAGAGCTCGATGCCCCTCTCCCTCATGTAGAGCGTCCAAGCCTCTTCCATGTTGGTGGGTGCAACCGGATCCACTCCCGCCCGCTCCCGAAGGCCGTTGACCAGCGCCATCGCGCCGGCCATGTCCCCGTTCCGCAGCAAGTTCTCCGCTTCGATGAGCCGCATCTCCTCCCCCGACGCCAGCTCGATGTCGTCGCCGAGGTCCGTGTACTTCAACTGCGCGTAGAACGGGAATTCGGTGACGGTCCATTCCGTTAGGGCGGTGTCCTGGATCACGCCAGTGTCCACCCAGGGGACCCGCGGATCACCGGTCTCGGTGTAGTAGTCCACCCACTGCGTGTTCCAGATCGTATAGGCTCCTCCAGCCGCTCCCAAGTTGCCGGCGCCGCCACCACCCTGGACCCACGCGTTGTTGTACCGCCACGGGCCCTGGTAGTAGCGCAGGAGGAAGGAGAAATCGGTGGGTACCCCCGAGGCGTCCGCCACGGCCCCGGCCCAGTCACCGAGATTCACCCGGATCTGGGCGCGTCCCGCCCTCGCGGCCATCGTCGTCTCTTGGCTGCCACCACCCGACAACGCGGCGGTGAAGCTCGCTTCCGCCCGCTCCAAGGCGTCTCTGCCGGGCAACGCCGGCCCCCCGTCGTAGGCGATCTCGCAGAAGTACTCGCCCATCATCCGGAGGGCCCAGCCGTGCCAGAGATGGGCCTGGGTGACGACATCGGCGCTCGCTTCCACCTCTGCGAAGCGTCTCAGGGCGTCGGCCGTGATCCAGCGAGCCGCGTGCACGGGGCCCCAAGTGTCGATCCAGCCGGGCACGGCCGGCGACCCTATCCCGATGAAGGCGTCGTAGGTGATCCCTTCCCATGGACTGACGTCGCCGGCCGTGATCTCCCGCATCCGGTTTCCGACGTCCATGGCCGATGTGTTCATCGCGTAATTCAACTCGCGCTGGGCGCCGTTGATGATCGCCTGATGAGCCCCCGGATTGTCGAGGAACGCGTCGGCGACGGGCCCCGGGTTGGTGACTTCGAAGTCGCAGCTGGCGAGCAATACCGCCCCGAACACCAGGGCCGCCACGGGCCCGAGCGGCGCTCTCACTCTCTCTTTTCCATCTTCGGTCCGCGCGGAGCTGAGGGTCTCACGCGGCCTTGTGGCTTTGGCATACAGCATTTGTCTCTCCTCGTCCAAGGACCACGTGAGGTCAGAAGGTCACGCTCAGTGCCGCAGTGAACACCTTCGGGGGCGCGGGTCGCTGCCAAGCATTGGGCAGGGAGGACCAACCGGGCACCCATCCCCCGGTCTCCGGATCGTACGCATAGTGCTCGTCCTTCACCCAGCGCGTGAGATTCCTGCCGGACAGGGTCAGCGAGGAGCTCGACGCACCGGAGAACAGGAAGCCCAGAGGCACTGTGAAGCTCACCTCACGCAGCTTGAAGAAGTCCCTAGGGTAGATGAACGCCCGGTGCTGGAAGTACTTCGATCCGGTGAGGCACCTCACCT
>CAZNEI010000032.1:0-31473 GCA_964572045.1 uncultured Gemmatimonadaceae bacterium | reverse complement strand
CTGCTTGTACAACCGGCTCCCCGGCGGGCCACTTCTTCCACGGCCTGCTAGCTCCTTCATTGAAGGTACGGTCCGTGCCCGGACGAGCGATCCCTTCCGGACTGTGAATCCCATATTCGTTTCGAAGCCCACAGCTCTGCAGCCCGGTCCCTCCACATGGTAGATTCTGTGGTCGCTGGAGGGCTCTTCATCGCGCTCGAAGAACGGTACGCCCAGGACAGGAAGGAGGGACAGGAGTTCGTCCAGGTAACCCTCCATTTCGGCCCGGTCAGCCTCGGATAGCCCCGGACGGTGGGGTTCAACGCTGTTCTGAAGCTTCGACCGCCCAAACTCCTTCGCCAATTCCAGAAGACGGGCCTCGAGGTACTTGACCTGCGCCTTGTTCAGGGGTGTTCCCTTCGTCGTGAAGACGATGGCCTGCTGCCAGAAGTCCTTGTCGGTGTAGTGCAAGTCGAGACGGTTCTTGACCTTTTCTGCCTCGCCCACATACAGCTTCGGTAACGGGTCGCCATCCTGTCCGACCAACAGGTAGACACCACTGCGGGAAAACTCGCGTCGCTTCTTGGCTTGCGAGTACCTGCCTCGTGGACACACGATGCCCTGGCCGATCCAGTTTGACTTCTCGACCAAGCGCAACCCTTCCGGAAGCCCCTCGGCCACAAAGATCTGGATCTTGAAGGGTCTCCGTCCAGTCATTTCACTCTCCTCTACCCACCCTTCACCCACTCTCTCCCTCGATCTTCATTGGCAAAGCCTCGTTCCAGTGCGCCCCCCGGCGAGGTGGAAGTGGTTGGGGGCGTTAAGGTTGGGGGCGTTGTTGTTGGCCGAGGCGAGGAGGGCGCGGGATGGAACCCGCCGTAGGGGGCAGGACACCTTGGCACGCATCCCGCGGCCAGCGGGGCATCGGTCAGAGGTCACTGTGGTCGTTGCTCGGATCGTCGCCCTCATTCCCAGACCCCTTATCAACTTCACCAGAATAATCGGACTACTTCTTCTTCGGCCAGTCACTACGCCACCAGCGAAACCCGTCGCTCGCTCAGGCTTGTCTCTCCCGCTTCAACCTGCTCTCCAGGGTTGGGGCGTGAGGGGCCGCAGGTGAGTTTGTCCGCCACCGTCCGTCCCTACGAGAGCCTACGTCGCGCCCGAGGACAGAGGAGCTTTCTCATGAGGGTCGTGATGGCGACCTTGGACTCACCTCTTCGCTGGACAACGCTAACCTTGGCAGCGGACCGCTCGCGTCTCCATTCTTCGGTCACGCGACCTGGGCGGTCTCTGGGAACGCCGGGTCGCCGGAATCCAGCCCCACGGTGAGACTTCGGATGATGCCGGACTGAACCCCAGTCAAGGGGTGTTGCACGCCGTGCACACGAAGCCGCCCTCAACTAGCCACTGCCGGAGCAGCATACTACCATTGCCTTCAATCGGTCGTTCTCTCCAGACCAAATGGACCCAGGTCATGTTGCCGACGGGCTCATGGCACCAACGGTCGACCGCAATCCCCAATCTCCACGATACAGCCATAGTGTTGACGCAGCCCGATTCGTCCGGGGTGTGATCACGTACAGGAAATCCGTAGCCGCACAGAGCACCTTCCCCTTGTTGAGGCGGACCCATTTCTTGCCGGGGGAGGACGAAGCATGGACGTGTTGATCAAGCGGTGCGCGCGCCTCGACTGGAATCCTTGCGGGACTGGCTCGGTGAGAGCGGTGTGCCCCCATGTGGTAATGGAGTCGACCGGGGTCTACTGGTATCCGGTCTGGACCGTTCTTGAAGAGCGGTTCGAATTGATGCCGGTCGACGCGCGACACGTCAAGAAGGTGCCGGGTCGCAAGATGCTCCGAGGCTTCGTCAACCCACACGCTACCGAGACCCAATTGCCGGATCGCCGCCGAGAGGGCTTGCTGAGAATCACGATTCAGTCCACGTTTTCGCGGGCACTCGGTCCACGTTTTTCCAGAGCAAAGCGAGGGATCCGTGGAGGCGTGGCATTTCATCGCGACCGCGTTTGGCGTGGTATTCACGACTCTCGGCGGCACGTTTGGGCTGATGAAGCTGACCGACACGCGCACCAGTCGGCTGGAAGAACGAATCGACCGCCTGCAGGATAAGGTGGACGCGGCAACGGCCTCCTTGGGCGAGACACGCGAGTCCGTCGCCTACATGAGAGGCCGAATGACCGACAACGTACCAGCCGACCCGCGGTATCCCGAGCGGGAGGTTTCTCAATGAGTGCGATCCCGCCGCCGCCACCACCTCCGCCACCAACCTGCGTTTGGGGAGGCACGAACGGCAGGCAATACACGTTTTACATCTTCCGGTTGCCCACCTCGTTTAACCCGGGCCAGCCCGGCAACTACATCTTCACGCGTCTCAACGAGCAGGGGCTCTGGGTGCCGATCTACATTGGCGAGGGCGACTTGGCTATCCGCACGAACCTCGCCCTACGTCCAAGGAAGGGACCTTGCATTCGGGCGAGGGGAGCGACGCATGTACACTGCCACCGCAATGACCTCGAGGCGGATCGGCTCGCCGAGGAGAAAGACCTCCTGAAGCGCTACACGAACGCATACGAGCCCTACGGGTGCAACGCACCACCGTCGGGAGTGAGTTAGGGACCGGCCAAAGCCGATGTGCCGGGAGCTGATCGCCTAACCAGCGGTCCTCGCATTTCTCGGGCGACATGGGGGGGTGCTGTGCTCGACGGGACGGATCGCAGGTGGATGCATTCGCTATGTGCTGGAGTCGCTCCAAGCCCGGAGAGCCTCGGCGGGGCGACTCCAGCAGGTCGGATCGCTGATAAGCCTGAACGACTTCGGGGCGCATGGGCGGGCCAGGCCTGCACGACTTCCGCCGGGACGCCGGTCTCGGCCGGCCACGACCGCGCGCGCGACCCCGGCGCGGCGAAGCGCGTGCACCGGCGCGTTCCGCGGCAACGGCCCGTCGTCCTCGACGGAAACACTAAAGATGACTCGGAAGACAGCGCCCGCGCCCGGTTGAGCACGCCGAGCGCGACCGTGCTCAACGGGACACAGCACTCGGCCCGGTCTTCATCCTCGACGCCGGGGTCGTCCACCCTCGCCGCCTCGATGCCGATGTCGTCCCAGCGCGAGCCTGTGCCCCTCCGGCCTGGACAGCCGTTACCGTGATCCTCTCGACACACATGACCGCCCGGACGGTGCATTTGATTGACCGGGCGTAGCGACCCGAGCGGCCGTCGCGACCTCTCGGTGTGGAAGCGTGCGATAGTGGTTGCGTGCATTGCTGTTGTCCAGCGCCTTCCGGCGGGCCTCGGCCAGCGTGATTCTGGAATAGGGCCCGAACCCGATCGAAGTCAGCCGCCCGTCGATCCTGCTCCGTCTGGAACCCCTATCTCACGAGGAACCGGACTCCGGATCCTCCGACACGCCATCCCGCAGCCTTGCCGAACACTTCAGAGACGATAGCCATGGCCAGCGATTGGAAGCGTGGGCGACCGCGGTCGGCTCGCATGGCGAGAATCGGGATTGTATCAGGTGCCGTGTCGCGAGGCATGTCCCAGCGCGCCTTCCCGTCGCACCTCGACCGTCATCTGGGGCATGAATCGCGAGCGATTCTTCGCCCAGTTCAGGATCTCGCGGACGGGTACGCCTGGATGCACCGCCCGGGTGGGCCATCTACTACTACTGCAGTCCGTCTACTAGATTAGGCAAACGTCGAAATGGTCTAATGACACTTCGCACAATTAACCTAACCCGAGATCGAATCGATGCTCGATAATCCTGATCTTACGTATCCAGCCATTCTAACTCACTGTACCGCCCACACTGCACACGGACGAGCCGAGAGTCGAGCCTTCCTAGCTTGGTTTCTTGAACACTATTACCGACTTGAAGAAATCACCGCGCAAGATTGCGTATGCGATGGTCCTGACGACAAGGGAATAGATGGCATTTATGTGGACGACAATCTTGAGCGTATCGATGTTTTCCAAGCGCGCCTCATCCACAACCCATCCAAGACGATTGGCGACCGTACGCTCCGTGAACTCGCCGGTTCTCTAGGCCAATTCGAAACACCAGAAGCTATCGATCATCTCATCCGCACTACTGGTAACGAAGAACTTAAGAGTCTCCTTACCTCAGAGAAAGTTAAGACTAAGATTCACGATGGCTACGACTTACGGGGAGTATTCGTAACAAATGGGATCACGGACTCCAATGGGAAACGGTTCGCGGACGGAAACGACCGCGTTGTAGTCTTCGACGCTCAGTATCTATCAGACGGGTACGTTCCGATCGGCCCTTCTGAACCAGTAGCCAGCGAAGCAGAATTTGACGTTTCGGGCTTCGATGTCATCGAATATCGTACCCCATCAGCGACCGTGCTTGTTGCACCTCTCCTGGCTTCAGAACTTGTCTTGCTACGTGGAATTCGAAGTGGAGAGTTGTTCGATTGGAATGTGAGACAATCCTTGGGTAGAACAAAAGTGAACAAGGCAATAGCTCAGAGCGTGAAGAACCAATCAGAGCACAAGAACTTTCTTCTCTATCACAACGGACTTACGATCTTGACGACAAGACTTGAATACAGAGACGATTGTATTACGCTTTCGGGATACTCTGTTGTAAATGGCTGTCAAAGCATTACCAGTCTCTTCGACAACCGAGACACCATAAGCGGAGACCTCAGACTTCTGGGTCGTCTCATACAGCTTCCACCGGATAGTGAGCTGGCAGCGCGAATCACGCGCCATAGTAACAACCAAAATTCCATTAGTGCCCGGGACTTGCAGTCAAATAGCTCAATCCAAAGGCGGCTACAGAACGAGATTAAAAATAAGTACAGTAGGATATTCTACGAGATTAAGCGAGGTGAAACACCGACTGCCCCCGTTATTCTATCGAACGATACAGCAGCAAGAATCCTTTTAGCATTCGACGTGAAGCAACCCTGGTCATGTCATCAGAGCTATAAGCTATTTGATGAGCTGCACATCGCGATTTTTGCTCGCCCAGAGGTCACTGCAGACAGGATCGTCGCTCTTCACCAGGCACACTTGGCGGTGATCGATATTCTTCCAAAGGTGAATCTGGAAGTTATGGCGAAATATCGTCTGTTGCAGTTCACGCTAGTATACCTGCTCCGTATGGCGTTAGAGACAGATGAAGTTGGGAGGGAGTTCTGCCGTGATCCGTCGGATTTTATCTCCGCAGAGAATGGGACAGATCGGATACGGGCCTGTTTTGATCGTGTTCTCGATGACCTAGTAATTGACCTTAACGCTGAAATCGAAGAACGAACGACTGAGGCCAATCCTTACGATTACAAGCGCGAACTCAAGAGCCCACAGTCAATTCGCAAACTTCGACAGAACATCATATCTGTTTATCAGAAGGCCGTGGCTCGGAAACGCGCTACTAGCTTTGGGCACGAGTGGGTGGCCTCCGATCCCAATGCGGTGTGAAGAAACTGATTGCGTTAAATGGTGTGCGACTGGGTGTACGAGTACGGTCATCACCTGACAGTAGGCCAGAAGAAAAGACGGTGGCTGAAAGATAACGGAGCTAGGAATGATCGAGAACCTCGCGGTGGACTAGTGGCTCTTGCCAGGTAGCGACGTGGTCCTAACCTTTTGTCTGTAGTGGAAGGAGGCGTAGCAATCGGACTCGCGGCCATCCGTCGTCGGCTGACCGGCTCCACCAAACACAGGAGAACCGACCGTGGCGAAGAGCGTCGAGTGGCGTTATCACAGGCCCGGCTGAAGGAGCTGCAAGCTCACGCAAGAGTTTCTTGCGCAGAACGGCATCGAGGATGGGGCCGTGCAGAACGCGAACCGGCAGCCCTTGGAGGGCCACGCGGCCCTTTCGATCCTCGAGGGTGTCACTGAGCTCATCGTAGCCAAAGGCAAGCGGATGCTCCAGTTCGATTTGGCAAGGGAGCCGCTCGGGGACGCAGCATTGCTTGACCTGCTTCTCGGCCGCACGGGGAAGCTCCGAGCGCCCACGATGCGAACCGGGAGTCGTCTTCTCGTGGGTTACAACGCTGACCTGTTGGCCGCGACCCTGCTCTAGCCGCTAGTGTCTCCGCCCGCTCCCGGGCCGCCGGCTGAGGGGCACGAGACAGTGCCCGAAGATCCGGACCGCGGAGTCGGCCAGACCTCTCACGGGCCGAGGGCCCCCAGTAAACGAGGGCACGACAACCATGAGCCGATCTGGAGAGAGAGAACCCATGAGTGACCGCCCTCGCGCGGGGAGTCCCGCCGCACTTCCTCGCCGCCGTTTCCTGACGACGACCGTCTCGGGCGCCCTCGGGCTGCCGCTCCTCGCATGTGGGTCCGACGCAGGGCGCCCCGCCCCTGACGGCCGGCCGCCCTTGCAACGGCCCGCCGGAGTCGACGACGCCCAGTGGGCCGGGGTGCGTGCGCAGTTCACCCTCGAGCCCGGTGTCGCCTACATGAACAACGCCGGCCTCGGTATGCCGCCAGCCGTCGTCGCCGAGGCCGTCGCGGCCGGCTACAGAGCCATCTCGGCCGAGCCGCGCCGCGGATCGAGCGGGCTGTCAGGCCGGATCACCGAGGACGTGATCCCCGGTCTCCACCGCCTGCTCGGAGCGAGTCCGGGAGAGGTCGTGCTCACGCGCAACGCAACCGAGGCGCTGCACCTCCAGGCGATCGGGCTCGACCTCGAGCCCGGCGACGAGGTCCTCATCACCACGCAGGAGCATCCGTCCGGGCGGAGACCCTGGCTTCTGCGGGCCGCTCGCCATGGCATACGCGTCAGCGAGGTCTTCGTGCCCAGCCCGCTGGAGAGCGAAGACGACGTGGTCGACGTCTTCGAGGGGGCTGTCACCGAGCGCACGAGGGCGATCGCATTCTGCCACGTGACCCGAGGAGGCCACCTGTATCCGGTAAAGCGGCTCGCCGAGATGGCCAGGCGACGCGGGATTCTCAGCCTCGTCGACGGCGCCCAGGCGGTCGGCATGTTCCCGATCGATCTGCACGACCTCGGATGCGACGCCTACGCGGCGAGTCTGCACAAGTGGCTCCTCGCTCCCATCGGCACGGGCATCCTGTACGTGCGGGAGAGCGCCCGGCCACGCATCCGGTCGGCCTTTGCGCACGACGCGACGCCCGATGCCCCGGCCTACGCTCCGCCGGGCACTTCCGACCTCCCGGTGAGGGCCGGGATCGGTGCAGCCCTCGAGTTCGCGGAGACCCTCGGCCTAGACAACGTGGAGCGGAGGACGCGGTACCTGTCGGATTACCTGAAGGACCAATTGTCTCGGGTGGCCGGGACCACGCTGCTCAGTGGGAGCAGCCCCGGGACCTCCTGCCCCGGCTCGACGATCTTCGAAATCGAGGGCGTCGACCCTCTGGCGGCCGTGCCGACTGTGGCCGAGCGAGCGTCGATCCACATCGACGAGCACCAGAGGGACGGCCACAACGCCATCCGGCTCTCCACCCACGTCTACAACACCACAGACGAGATCGACCGGCTGGTCGTCGCCCTCGAGGGCCTGCGCTGAACCTGAGCCGAAGCGGATCGAGAAGAGTTCCTCGACGGTTCGGAGCCGAAGCCTGCGGTACGGGACCGCGAACCAGAGCCCCACGAGCACGAGAGCTCCGAAGGAGCTGCTCCCGTGCGACCAGATGTTCCAGACGCCTCCGGTCACGACATCGCCGGCCACCGACCACTCGCTCGCGCCCTTGGAGCACCGGGCCATCAGCGCTTGGAGGAGCGTGACTCCCGCGAGCTACAGAACGATGACGCCGAGGGCCGTGGTCTCCAATCGGTCTCCTTCCGGGGCGGGCGCGGCCCGAGCCCGAACTGCTCGGGGTGACGCCTCCGGGCCGGCCGGCCCGCTCAAGGGGTGCACGGCTCGAGCGGTTGGATAACGCCGCGCATCCCGGCAGGCAACGTCTTCGGCACCGGCGAACGGCCGCCGACGGCGGGCCGAGCTAGACGTTGAAGAGGACGCGCATGATGTCGCCGTCCCTGACGACGTAGTCCTTTCCCTCGACCTGTAGGTGTCCCGCCTCCTTCACCGCCCGTTCCGATCCGTGCGCCACCCACGTCTCGAACGGGATCACCTCCGCACGGATAAACCCCCGCTCCATGTCGGAGTGGACCTTGCCCGCCGCGGCCCGGGCACGTGTTCCCCTGCGCACCGTCCACGCCCGCACCTCGTCTCCCCGCACCGTGAAGAACGAGATGAGATCCAGCAGTTCGTAGGAGGCCCGAACGAACCGAGACAGCGCAGACTCTCCGATTCCCAGATCCTCGAGGAAGGCGGCCTGATCTTCCTCCTCGAGGCCCGCGATCTCGGCCTCGAGGCTGGCCGACAGCGCCAGGCCGGCCGAGTCCAGCTCGCCGAGGCGGAGCTGGAGGCCGGGAGGCAAAGGCTCGGCCGCCCGCTCCTCCTCCCGATTCAGGACCACGAGCAGCGGGCGCTCGGAGATCAGGCCGTAGCCGCTCAGGTAGCCGCGGTTCAGCTCCTCCTCGGGAAGCGAACGCAGGGGGTGGCCCTCCTCCAGCACCGCCCTCATCGTCTCGAACGCCTCCACCTCCCGCGGGTCGGCCCCCTCCTTGCGGGCGCGGTCGAGGCGTCGCTCCACGGCTTCGAGATCCGAGAGCACGCACTCCGCATGGAACGCCTCCAGGTCGGCCTCCGGATCGGGGAGAGCGTCGAGCACGGGGTTCGGGAAATCCCTGAGCACCAGACAGAGCGCCTGCTGGTCCCGGATCCTCTGGAGCGCGCGGGGAGAGAGTCCGGTCTTTTCGGCTCCGTGCTCGCCGGGCACGTCGCAGAAGGCGATCTCGGCGTACGTCGTCTTCCTGGGCGAGTAGACGCGCGACAGCTTGTCGAGCCGGACGTCGGGCACGGCGACGACGCCGAGGCGCACGTCGCCGCCGAAGCCCACGGGGACATCGAGGCCGGTCATCGTGTTGAAGACGGTCGTCTTGCCGGACCCCGCAAATCCCACCAAGCCTACCTTCATCGTCGCTCCGTGGATTCCTGGAAAGCTAGGGTACGGTGAAGAAGATGGGCGCGGCTCCTCACCGCCGCCAAGGATCGTCCCCGGGCCCGGGGCCCGGGTGCGGCCGAAGGCATGAACCGTCCAGCCCCCCCAGCCGGCCCCGCTCACCTGGTCCGCGGCCGCCAAGCCCGGGCCGGCGCGGGCCTCGAGGCGCGCCCCCGGCTTGACAGCGCCGCCCTCCACTGCCATATAGGCCCTCTACTGTTCGGTTACGGCGAGGCGGGGGCGACCCTGCCGCAGGGAACTGCAAGCATGACGCGGGATCCAGCGTTGATCTCCAGCCTTGACGCCCTTCGACTTACCGGCCTTCTTCGGCCGATGAGGGGGCTCCGGCCCGTGTGCGTCGAAGGAGCTTGAGCGAGCGAGATCGGACGCGCACCGGGAGCGGAGGGCCCCCTCGGAAACGGGCGGGCCTGATTTTTTTTGCGCCGGCACAGGACGCACCATGAGCAAGATCACGATCTTCGATACGACGCTCCGGGACGGGGAACAGTCGCCCGGCTGCACCATGTCGACGCCCGAGAAGCTCAGGATGGCGCATCAGCTCGACGAGCTCGGGGTGGACGTCATCGAGGCGGGCTTTCCGGTGGCGTCGGAGGACGACTACGCCGGTGTGCGCGCCATCGTGCGCGAGGTGCGCCGTCCCGTCATCGCGGCCCTGGCGCGGGCGCACCCGGTCGACGTGGACCGCGCGGCTCAGGCGGTCGAGCGGGCCGAGCACCCGCGCGTGCACCTCTTCCTGGCGACGTCCGACATCCACCTGAGGCACAAGCTCGAGATCACTCGCGAGCAGTGCCTGGAGCGGATCGTGGCGTCCGTCGAGCGGGCGCGGCGTTTCGCGGACGACGTGGAGTTCAGCGCGGAGGACGCCACGCGCACCGACGTGGGGTTCCTCTGCGAGGTCGTGCGGGCGGCCGTGGCGGCGGGCGCGACCACCGTCAACATCCCCGACACCGTGGGCTACACCCTTCCCCGCGAGTACGCGGGCCTCACCGACAAGCTGTTCCGCGAGGTGGAGGGCCTGGACGACGTGGTGCTGAGCGTCCACTGCCACGACGATCTCGGGCTCGCCGTCGCAAACTCGCTGGCGGCGATCGGAGCCGGCGCCCGGCAGGTGGAGTGCACGATCAACGGCATCGGCGAGCGTGCTGGCAACGCCTCGCTCGAGGAGATCGTCATGGCCCTCAAGGTGAGGGCCGACCTGACCGCGCACCACACCGACATCAACACGCGGGCGCTCTACAAGACGAGCCAGCTTCTGTCCCACCTCACCGGCGTCCACCCGCAGCCCAACAAAGCGATCGTCGGCAAGAACGCCTTCGCGCACGAGGCCGGCATTCACCAGCACGGCATGCTCAAGGAACGAATGACCTACGAGATCATGACCCCCGAGATGGTGGGAGCTCCCGGCACGCAGCTGGTGCTGGGCAAGCACTCGGGGCGGCATGGTCTCAGGAACCGCTACAAGGAGCTGGGTTACGAGCTGCAGCCCGAGGAGCTGGACCGCGCCTACAAGCTCTTCAATCTCCTCACCGACCAGAAGAAGACGGTGCTCGACGAGGACCTCCTGGTGATCCTGCACCACGGTGCCATGGTCGACACCCCGGCCTCCATACGCCTCGTGGAGCTGGACGTGAGCTGCGGGGGCAAGTGGTCGACGGCCCGGGTTCGCCTGATTCACGGAGACGACCCGCCGATGGAAGGGCGCAGCCGGGGAGACGGGCCGATCGCCGCCGCGTTCTCGGCGATCGACGCGGTGATCGAAGCCACGGCCCAGATCGAGGACCTTGAGATCGTGGCGGCCACGCCGGGCCGCGACGCGGTCGGGGAGGTGAACCTCCATGCCCGCATCGGCGGCCAGACCTTCGCGGGCCGCGGAGCGTCCACCGACGTCGTCGACGCGGCGGCGCGCGCCTACATCAACGCGCTCAACAAGGCGGAGCAGGCCAAGGTGCTCGAGAGCATGGAGCTGGAGAAGGAAAGCTACCTTTGGGGCGTTTGACGTGAGGTGGCGGATTGCAGTCCTCCCCGGCGACGGCGTCGGGGGCGAGGTCATCGACGCGGCCGTCGTCGCGCTCGGGGCGGTCGCCGAGAGGTTCGGCCACGAGCTCGCCCCCGAGTTCCACGACGTGGGCTGGACCGCCTACGACCGCCGTGGCCAGCCGCTTCCCGAAGAGACGCTCGGAGCGTGCCACTCCGCCGACGCCGTCCTCCTGGGAGCCGTGGGCGACCCCCGGGGCGACGGCATGGACCCCGAGCTCCGGCCCGAGGCGGCGCTCCTTCGCCTCCGCCAGGAGCTGGGGTGTTACGCCAACCTTCGCCCGGTCTGGCTCGCCCCCGCGCTCGCCGACGCGTCTCCGCTCCGCAGGGACCGCGTGGAGGGGACCGACCTGGTGATCGTCCGCGAACTCGCGGGGGGCATCTACTACGGCCGGCCCCGCGGTCTCCTCGACGGAGGCGAGAGCGCCCTCGACACGATGCGCTACAGCCGGGACGAAGTGAGACGCGTCGCCAAGGTGGCGTTCGAGACGGCCCGGGGCCGCAGGGGACGGATTCTCTCGATCGACAAGGCCAACGTGCTCCACACCTCCAGGCTGTGGCGCGAGGTGGTCGACTCGGTGGCGGCCGACTACACGGACGTGGAGTGTGAGCACATGCTCGTCGACCGGGCGGCGATGGAGCTGGTGCTCAACCCCTCGGGGATCGACGTGATGCTGACGCCCAACCTCTTCGGCGACGTGCTGAGCGACGAGGCGGCCGCGATCGTCGGATCGATCGGCCTCCTCCCCTCCGCAAGCATCGGGAGTGGTGGCGGGATCTTCGAGCCGGTCCACGGGTCGGCGCCGGACATCGCGGGCACGGACGCGGCGAATCCGCTCGCCGCGATCCTCTCGGCGGCGCTCCTGCTCCGTCACGCGTACGGCCTGGAGGCCGAGCCCCGGGCGATCGAGGACGCGGTCGGCCGCGTGCTCGGGGCAGGCCTGCGCACGCCGGACCTGGCCCGGGGTGGAGAGACCGCGGTGGGAACGGCCGCGATGGGAGAGGCGGTGGCGGAGGCGATCAGAGAGGAGGCTGCGGCCCATGCCTAGGACGATGCTCGACAAGATCTGGGACGACCACGTCGTTCACTCCGAGGCGGGCCGGCCCGACCTCCTCTACGTCGATCTGCACCTCCTCCACGAGGTCACCTCGCCCCAGGCGTTCGAAGGGCTCCGGCTGGCGGGGCGCGGCGTGCGGCGGCCGGAGCTCTCGGTCGCGACCGTCGACCACAGCATCCCGACCGTCGACCGCTCGCTGCCGATCGTCGACGACCTGGCCCGCCTGCAGATCGAGGCGCTCCAGAGGAACGCCCGGGAGTTCGGCATCGAGCTCTTCGACATCCAAAGCCCGCACCAGGGGATCGTGCACGTCATCGGGCCCGAGATGGGGTTCACGCAGCCGGGCATGACGATCGTTTGCGGCGACAGCCACACGTCGACCCACGGCGCCTTCGGCGCCCTCGCGATGGGGATCGGCACCTCGCAGGTCGAGCATGTGCTCGCGACCCAGTGCATGCCGAGGGCCCGGCCCAGGTCGATGCGGGTATCCGTTCTCGGCGAGCTGGCCGACGGCGTCACCGCGAAGGACCTGATCCTGGGGATCATCGCGCAGATCGGCGTGGGCGGGGGCACCGGACACGTCATCGAATACACGGGCGATGCGGTCCGCAAGCTCTCCATGGAGGGCCGGATGACGGTCTGCAACATGTCGATCGAGGCGGGAGCCAGAGCCGGCATGATCGCGCCCGACGAGACCACGTTCGAATATCTGCGCGGCCGCCCGCGCGCGCCCCAGGGAACGGCGTTCGACGCCGCCGTGAAACGCTGGCGGAAGCTTCCGACCGATCCCGGGGCCACCTTCGACGCGACCGTGGAGATCGACGGAGCGAGCCTCGAGCCGTTCGTCACCTGGGGCACCAACCCGGGCATGTCGATCCCCGTCACGGGCAGCGTGCCCGGTCCGGGTTCCGCGGAGACCGCCGACGACCGGGAAGCGATCGAGCGCGCCCTCGAGTACATGGACCTGAAGCCGGGCACCCCGATCCAGGACGTCCGGATCGACCGCGTGTTCCTGGGCTCCTGCACCAACTCCCGGATCGAAGACCTTCGAGCGGCCGCTTCGGTGCTGGAGGACCGCAGGGTCCACAGCAGGGTGCACGCCATGGTCGTTCCAGGATCGACCGAGGTGAAGCGCGCCGCGGAAGCCGAGGGGCTCGACCGCCGGTTCCTCGATGCCGGATTCGAGTGGCGCGAGGCGGGCTGCTCGATGTGTCTGGGCATGAACGCCGATACGCTCCGCGCAGGAGAGCGCTGCGCATCCACATCCAACCGCAACTTCGAGGGGCGTCAGGGCCGGGGCGGCCGAACCCATCTGGTCAGCCCCGAGATGGCGGCCGCGGCCGCCGTCGCGGGCCGCTTCGTCGACGTCCGGGAGTGGATGTAAGTTGCCACGCCTGGAAGCCTCACCGGACCGGACCTCGCGTCCTGCGTCGGGCGGTTAGCCGTGGAGCCGTTCACCACGCACACGGGGCTCGTCGCCTTCCTCGATCGAGTCGACATCGACACCGACCAGATCATTCCGAGGGACTTCCTGAAGCGGATCGAACGCACCGGCTACGGACAGTTCCTCTTCCATGATTGGCGGACCCTCCCCGACGGCTCTTCGAACCCGGACTTTCCGCTCAACCGGCCCGAGTATCGGGGTGCCAGCATCCTCGTCACCGGGCGTAACTTCGGCTGCGGATCGTCGCGAGAGCACGCGCCGTGGGCGCTCACCGACTTCGGGTTCCGGGCAGTGATCGCGCCGAGCTTCGCCGACATCTTCAAGAGCAACAGCTTCCAAAACGGTCTACTGCCCGTCGAGCTGGGCGAGGCCGACGTGGCGCACCTCATGCGGGCCGCCCGGACGGGAGACGGCTACAGACTCACGGTCGATCTCGAGGCCTTGCAGGTCAGAGACGCGGACGGGTGGAACGCAGGCTTCGACGTGGACCCCTTTCGGCGCCACTGCCTCCTGAGAGGGCTGGATGAGATCGGCCTCACACTGCAGCTCGAGGGAAGGATTCGGGCGTTCGAGGAGGCTCGGGCACGGGACCGGACCTGACGAATCCAGTCCCGCACACGCGGTGGCCGTCGGCCTGGGACGCCTCAACAAGATCCCCGGTGCGTCGTCACTCTGCAGCCCCCCTCGGCGCTCCGCCGAAGCCGGGAGTCCGCGTTTTGCTTCCACAGCCGTGGTGCCACAACCGAAAAAGACAGTCGGCGGCGACTTCCGCGATCACGCCCCGCTGCTTGGCATATTGCAACGCCTTCTAGTGATGAACGCCGGAAACTTCGCGGGGCAGGCGTGAATCCCGTGGATCGGATCCTCTTTCCGATCTCCGAAATCCCAGTCCGGGGCTGAACTGATTGAGCCATCGCACGCAGCTTTCATCGATCCACGCGAACGTCGACTCGGTTGGCCATCCCCGTCTATGAGGACATGGCTTCCTGTCGGACTCCTGGCCGTACGGCAAGCATGAGTCGCTATCGGATCCTCTTCTTCGCGGGGGCGGCGCTGTCGGCCACCCTGTGGGCGTACGCCTGTGGCGACGGCGCCACGGAACCCGCGGCTCCGCCTCCCGATTCCCCGCGGCCGACGACCGTGACGGTCGCGCCCGCAACCCCGCGGCTCACCGCCTTGGGCGCAACCGTACAACTCACGGCGGAGGTGTTGGACCAGAACGGGCGGGCGATGGCGGGAGCCGGGGTGACTTGGACGAGCAGCAACGCTTTGGTGGTGACGGTCAGCGGTTCCGGGCTGGTGACGGCGGCGGCCAACGGGACGGCCACGATCACGGCGACTGCGGCCAGAGTGTCGGGGATCGCAACGGTGACGGTGTCCCAGGAGGTGAGCGCGGTCGCGGTCTCTCCCGCAGCCGACACGCTGCTCACGGGCGACACGCTGCGCCTTGCGGCGGAGGCCACCGACGCGAACGGCCATGTGGTGGCGGTGGCCGAGTTCTCGTGGGCGTCGAGCGACACGCTGGTCGCCGTGGTGGACGATGCGGGCCTCGTGACCGGGGTCGGCGCGGGACAAGCGGCGGTCACGGCCGCTGCGACGGCGATCACGGGAAGCACACACCTCACGATCGTGGCTCCGTCACCGACGACGATCGCGGTCACTCCCGACACGGTAGCGCTGACGGCGCTGGGACAGACTGTGCAGCTCACCGCCGAGGTGCGCGATCAGGCAGGGCGTGCGATGGTCGGCGTCCCGGTGTCCTGGTCGAGCGCGGACACGACGGTCGCGGCCGTCGACTCGGCCGGGCGGGTGACCGCGGCAGGCCGTGGCGCGACGACAATTGCCGCGGGGGCGGAAAGAGCTTCCGGCGAATCGCTGGTGAAGGTGATGCAGTCGGCGGGCTCCGTCACCGTCTCGCCGACCGCCGACACGGTCGCGCTGGGCGACACGCTCCGGTTGGTCGCGGAGGCGCTCGACGAGAACGGGCACCGGATCGAAGACGCGGCGTTCACCTGGTCCTCAGGCGATCTGTCGGTGGCCCGAGTGGACGCATCGGGACTGGTGACGGGCGTCGCCGAGGGGACGGCCACGATCACGGCCTCAGCGGGAACCGCACAGGGGACGGCGGAGATCACGGTGGCGAACCCCGACCGGGGGGCGCTGGTCGCTCTCTACGATGCGACGGACGGCCCAAACTGGGCCGCCAACGACAACTGGCTGACCGACGCCTCGCTGGGCGATTGGTACGGCGTACGCACCGACGGCAATGGCCGCGTGACCGGTCTCTCACTGCGCGGCAACAACCTCAATGGTTGGATTCCGGCCGCCCTCAGCCTGCTGGATGCGCTTAGGGTGCTGGACTTGTCCAACAACTCCCTCCACGGCCCGCTCCCGCCGCAGCTCGGTCGGCTGAAGCACCTGCAGGACCTGTTGCTGAGCGAAAACGACCTGTCCGGTCCGCTCCCTCCCGAAATCGTCGAAATGACAAGCCTCCGCTCCCTTTGGGTGAGCAGAACGAAGCTCTCCGGCCCAGTGCCCGAGAGCTTCGTGCAACTCAACCTGTTGCAGTTCTTTTTCCATGACAGCGGGCTTTGCCTCCCGCCGTCCCTGCTGTCGTGGGTGGGTGGGATCGAGCACACCGACGATCCCATCGCGTGCATTCCGGCCACGTCCGACCGGGATGTGCTCGTGGCGCTGTACACCGCCACGGGCGGACCGGGCTGGAAGAGGCGGGTTCGCTGGTCGAGCGATGCCCAGATCAACACATGGGCGGGCGTCAAGACCAACGAAGACGGCTACGTAACCGAACTCTTACTGCCGGACAACGGGCTCGCCGGGGCTCTTCTCCCCGAGTTGGGAGACCTTGCGCAGATCGAGCGACTGCTTCTTTCCGGCAACGAACTGACCGGCGAGCTTCCCGCTGAGCTCGGACAGCTGACCGAACTCCGCCATCTGTCCCTGGCCGACAACGAGCTCGTGGGATCGATCCCCCCGGCACTCGGTGGGTTGCCCGCGCTGCGGATACTCGATCTGGACGGAAACGAGCTTGAAGGCGCGATCCCGGCGACGCTCGGGAGACTGGCCTCGCTCGAGCAGTTGAATCTCTCGCGCAATCTCCTGACGGGGATGGTTCCGGCCGAACTAGGGAATCTTGCCAATCTCGAACACCTGTCGCTCTTCGAGAACCAGTTGGGCGGCGCGATTCCGTCGGAGCTGGGGAAGCTCAGGAAGCTCGATCACTTGCGACTCGCGGACAACCGGCTTACCGGCGCCATTCCTCCCGAACTGGGGAATCTCTCGGCGCTCAGGGAAATCCATATCGGTCGGAACCGTTTGACCGGCCCAATACCGCCGCAGTTGGGGGCCCTCCGCTCCCTGACCTTCCTGGCGCTCTTCGTGAACAACCTGTCGGGACCGCTTCCGCCGGAGCTCGGCGACCTGAACGATCTCGAAGTCCTGTGGCTGTCGGGCAATCCGGGACTCCGGGGATTGCTTCCGCGCACCCTGCTGGACATGGAGTCCCTGTCGAACCTCGACATCTCCTCAACCGGCCTGTGCGCGCAGATCGACGCCGAGTTCCAGGACTGGCTGCGCGGAATCGAAGCGGATTTCGAGGACTGCGATGCTGGCCACGTCGAGCGGCTGGCGCTGGCGGAATTCTTCACCCGCATGGACGGCTCGTCGTGGACCCGGCGGAACGGCTGGAACACCGGTATGGACGTCAACGCGTGGCACGGCGTGACCGCGCGGGGAGGGCGTGTGCGGGTGCTGGCGCTGGCGGACAACGGCCTCGCGGGACCGCTGCCGGCGGAGACCGCCAATCTGACCGCCCTGGAGGCGCTGGACCTGGGCGGCAACCGGTTGAGCGGGGAATTGCCGGCCGCCCTCGCCTCCATGACGGCTCTCGCCTCGATGCGGTTCAGCGGCAACGGGGACATGGCGGGGGCACTCCCTTTCCGTCTGACCGAACTCACGCGTTTGGAGCGGCTGGAGTACGAAGACACCGGTCTCTGTGCGTCCCCGGCGGCGACTTTCCAGGAATGGCTGGGAGGGATCGATGTGGTGGTCGGAGCCACGTGCGGAAACCCCGGGACAGTCGGGTTGTCTCTGCCTGTCGTTTACCTCACGCAGGCCATTCAGAGGCCGGCGGGCGACGTACCGCTGATCTCGGGGCGCGACGCGCTGCTCCGGGTCTTTCTCGTGAGCAGCGAGTCGGCCGCCTTCTTTGAACCCGAGGTCGTGGCGACCTTCACCCGCGACGGCCGTGAAGTGCACCGGGTCGTCATGGAACGCGCGGAGGACCGTTTGGCTACCGTTGCCGACGAATCGAACCTGCGAAACTCCTACAACGCAGTCATACCGGCCGAGCACATCCGGCCGGACGTCGCACTGGTGGTCGAGGCGGACCCCGGAGGGGTCGTGCCGCTCGCTGCGGGGAGCCAGATCCGCTTTCCCGTGTCGGGCGGCATGCCGCTGAACGTGATCGAGGTGCCCCCCATGGAGTTGACGGTCGTGCCGGTGCTGGAGGCGGACGAACCGGACCCGTCGATCTTCGAATGGACCGACAACATCGGCGACGACAGTCCGGAGGTGGGCCTCCTCCGCCACGCCTTCCCCTTCTCCGAGTTCAGCGCGAGGAGCCGCGAGGCGTACTACACATCGCTCGACCTGACCAGCGACGATGGACAATGGCTCCTGGTCCTGGAGATGGAGGCCCTGCGTGCGCTGGACGGCGGCACGGGCTACTACTACGGAGCGGCCGCCAGCGTGAACGGGGATGTGCGCGGAAGAGCCCGATTGGCGGCGTGGGCGAGCATCGGCAGGCCGTGGGACAAGGAACTCGCTCACGAAGTAGGACACAACCTCGACCTTCTCCACGCTCCCTGCGGCGGGGCGGCCGGCCCAGACCCGGAGTTTCCGTATCCGAACGGAGGTCTCGGCGCATGGGGATACGACTTCCGCGAGGGCAGCGTGGTGTCCGCCGAACGCCGCCGCGACATCATGGGGTACTGCTACGAACGCGGTTGGCTCAGCGACCACTACTTCGAGAAGGTGATCGAGTATCGGGAGCGGGTGGAAGACGACCGGGCCCGGGCGCGGATCGCGGCGGCGCGGCCGAGCGCGGAAATGCTGGTTCTGTGGGGGGGCGTCGTCAACGGCCAACTCCGGCTCGAGCCTCCCTTCCGGGCGACCGTGGCGCCGCGCCTCCCCGCAGGGACCGGCCCCTATCACATCGAGGGACTCGGCAGCGGCGGAGATTCCGAATTTTCGCTCGCGTTCGCGCCGGGAGAGGACAAGTTCGGCGACAAGTACTTCTTCTTCGCCATCCCGATAGAGGACGGGTGGCCGAGGGCCCTGGAGCGCGTCACGCTGACCGGACCGGAGGGAGAAGCGACGATCGACGCGGACGCGGAACGCGCAATCTCGGTCGTGACCGACCGCGCGACCGGCCGGGTCCGCGCCATCCTGCGCGACCTCAACAGCCCCCTCCCCGCCGCTCTGGGACGCGCGGGCGACCTCGAGGTCGCAACGTTCCGGTCGATCGCCGACGCGCTACGAACGCGCCGGTGACGCCCCTCCCGGCGGCATCGCGATGTGCCAAGACTATCAGAAGGGGATCCGGCGAATCTGCTTGCCGCGCCTTCCTCGATGTGTCCGTTGCCGTCCCGCATCGCCATGCCATAGACGATACACATTCCAAAACGCGTGTTGGTTCGCGGGGGTGGGCGAGCATTCGGGGGAACGACTTGGCGGTGCACACATGGTTAGTGTCTTCGCCTACAACCAGTTCGCTCTTCAGGACACGACCCCTACGCAGCACGAAGCCTGACAGCGGATAAGGGCAAGCAGTCTTTCCGAACCGGGTCGTTTCCGCAGTTTAAGCCGATGTCGGAGCCACACCGGCGTCACCGCTACACGACAGGCCGAAGGTACCGCAGAGGAAGCCAGGGAAGCGATCATCTGGAGGAACTTCGATTCGGTCGACCTGGACCTGCCCCTCGGATCGCTTCCGCGACCTTCCTTCCGTTGGATGATTCATCCTTCCGATGGAGCGCGAAACTCCCCGCGCTCCGACGCGCTTCGTCAGGGGCCGTTTGCGTGCCCGCTCCAAGCGATCCCGCCTCGGCCGACGCTGGCCGGGATCCGCAACTTCGAGGAATCGACAGAGTTTGACCTCCCGCGCGAACTCCGGGTATGCTGGGCCATGGACCACTTGGAACGCATCACGCTGGAGCCGGGCAAGAGATCCGGGAAGCCGTGCCTTCGGGGACTCCGGATCACGGTGTACGACGTGCTTGAGTCCCTGGCCTCCGGGATGACGGAAGCGGAGATCCTGGCGGATTTCCCTGACTTGGAGCCCGAAGACATCCGGGCGTCGCTGGCGTTCGCCGCGGCACGTGAACGCAGGCTCGTCTCGATCCCGCCCGGGTGAAGCCCTCCTCGACAAGAACGTCTCTGGGGAGCGCTGAAGGTGGTGGGCCGGTGCTGGAGTGCACCTAATGTGCTGCGCCGTCTAGCGATGGTCAGCAAGCTGGACAGCCTGCCGGGCGGGTCCGCCAGTGGCGCGGCAAACACCCCGGCAACGTCTCGGCAGGCCGCTGGCGCTGCCTCAGTGCGGCGCTTCGTAGGCCAGCGGGAACGCGGTGTCCGTCAGCCACCGCCCGAAGTCCGGATTGTAGGCGAAGTGCTTGAAGAGTTAGGGGTTGTCCTGCACCATCCCGAGCACCGCCCGCTCCGTCGCCTTGTCGGACTCGACGGGGGCGTTCTCC
Source organism: uncultured Gemmatimonadaceae bacterium (assembly GCA_964572045.1). Taxonomy (GTDB): domain Bacteria; phylum Gemmatimonadota; class Gemmatimonadetes; order Longimicrobiales; family Gaopeijiaceae; genus CBDCKR01. The sequence continues at coordinate 11,145 of CAZNEI010000032.1, read as the reverse complement.
CGGTCCGCGTTTTGCCGCGCGTTCTCGAACCTGGCGTCCTTCGCCACTGCGGTCGGGATGTCCACGGTGACCGTCCGGTGACCCGGTCGCCGTCCCCCCACTCGATTCCGCCGAACAGGTCGTTGAACTCCTCGATGATCGCCGACAGCCGGTCGGTCTCGATCTAGCCCTGCCTCCGCCGTCGCCCGTCTTGACCGGATCGATCTCCGCGTCCTCGTCCTCAAGGATGATCTTCCGCACCTTGTGCCTCTCGACGCGGTAGCTGTCCATGTCGATCCTCTCAAAGTTGCCCTTCGACAGATCGGGCTCCTCGGGCGCCGGCAGCTTCGGGATCAGGAAGTACTGCCGGATGGCGTCCTCCACCGTCTGCTTCGTGAGGTTGTTCTTGAGTTCGAGCGTGAAGACGGGAAGGTCGTTGATGAACAGCGCGATGTCGAGCGCGCGCCGGGTCTGGTCCCGGCTGTAGCGTAGCTGGCGCGTGACCGTGAAGCGGTTCAGCTCGAACAGCCGCCGGGCCGTCTCGTTCCCGGCCGACGGGTGCCGTGAAAGAGTTCCAGGTGGTGGAGACCGTGCTTGACGCCGGCGCGAAGCACGTCGGTGCCGGCTTGTTGATCTCGCTTGAAGCCGGGCCAGGAACTTGCAGCGCGTCGGGCAGTCCTCGGCGAGGCGGAGGGCGGCGGCGGATTCGGGTTGCGTGGCCTCCAGGAACGCTCGGAGTTGGACCGGATCGAGGCAGTGCTCGCGGTCGTAGTCGCGACCGTTGCCGGGAGACCCTCCGACGCCGCCGTATCCGGGAGTGGGCTCGCCGACCGTTCCGCTCTTAGGAGGATCGCAGGGGATCGCCGGTCAGCGCCTCGCAGATCAGGCGCTCAAGGCCCCGTTCGGAAGTGTCTGTGGTCATCTCACCCGCGACGGGGGATCGGCACTTCGACGGCGTGGCCCGGCCGCACCGCCTCGATCGCCTTGGCGATCTCTTCGGCGCGGAGGCGCACCCGGGACCAATCCGTGGACAGCAATACGACGAGTCCGACTCGCCACCTGGCCAGGTTCTGTTGGCGGGGCAGGCTCTGGTCGGTCGTCACCAGCACCGCGTATCCCTCTTCCTCCGCCAGATCGAGCAACTCGCCGTTGCTCTTCTCGGACCATCCCTTCTCCGCCAACGTGTCCACGGAGTGTCCGGGAAGCTGTCTCCGCAAAGGCGCGGGCGTACCTTGGTCGAACAGCAGCTTCAACGGGCCAGCGCCGTTCTCAGTGTCTGCGCCTCGTGTTCGAGCACCGCTCTGACCTGCCGCTCCTCGACCCCCGGAAACCACTCCACGAACTCGTCGACCGTGGCGCCCGCGGCAAGGTTCTCGTAGAGCGCGAAAAGCGGAATCCGCGTGCCCGAGAAGACCCAGGCTCCGCTTACCCTGCCCGGCGTCCGCTCCACGGCGGGGCACTCGTTCCAGTTGGTCATGGTATGGCCTCCTTCGCCATGTCGTGTTCGGTCGGATGTAGGTTCAACTCGGTCGGGATGGCTTCGGCCCGGTCGCGGTTCCTTGCGAGCGGATCCGTCTCCACATGTTTTCGTACGGTAATCACCTGACAGTAGGCCTAGAGAAAGGACGGTGGCCAGACCGGCCTTGGGAAACTGATGCCTCCCTCTTCACGAATTCCAGCTCCATGCCCACCGCGTCGCCCAGATCGAGGTGCTCGGCCAGCCATGGAGTAAAGTCGAGCGCCTCATTCGGCCACGCTTCCCGCAGACCCACACTTCGCAGCGCATGTATTTCTTCGCGCATCCTCTTTCCTCCCACTTCTTACATTTGCTCGAGAGCGCGGACCCTTTGACCACCCGAGCGCTTGTTGCCGTTGAATCTCCGGCCCCGATCCACGGCTGATCTGGCAGGGGCAGACTGATGGACCGCTCGCTACTGCTCACCATAGACAGCCTTATCAACCTACTGGTTGGCGTGCTCCTGCTCGTCTTCCCACGGGATCTCATCTCCTTCCTCGGGATTCCAGAGCCCGCCTCCGCGTTTTATCCCAACATCCTCGGCGCTGTACTCTTCGGCATCGGCATTGCGCTTTGGATGGAGCGGAGAGCAGACCGCACGCGCGGTCTCGGGCTCGGTGGAGCTGTGGTGATCAACCTCTGTGGCGCCCTGGTTCTATCCGCGTGGCTACTCTTCGGGGACCTTTCCCTTTCCATCAGAGGCGCCGCCGTTCTCTGGGGCATGGTGGCGGTTCTCATGGCGGTGAGCCTGACCGAGATCGTCGGCGTGCGCAACGATCGCGAGACGGAGGGGCGGAAGTCCCCTTGACACCGCTATGGGGAAGCCGAGGCGGGAGGCGCCAGTGCCAGCCGGGCACCGCGGCGTCAGGTCGGAAGACGCTTCTCGATGCGGGTGAGGCGCGCTTCGATCTCGCGGAGCTGGTGGATGATCAGCACGTGGGTCTTCTTCGCATCGATTCCCACCGGACTCGCCTCGCTGGCGATCTCTTCCTCGATGGCCCGGTATGTTTCTTCAGGGATGCTCATGCGTGACTCCTGAGGCGTCAGAGGGGCGTGCGGTCGTCTCCGGCCTGACCAGGGGCGGGGCCCGCGGTGGGATCCACCCGCCAATCGCCTTGTGAAGACCCGCGGGCCCGGGATTCGTGCCATCTCCCTCCGCCCACGCTTGGCGAGGGATTCGTCGCTCACGTTACGGCGCCCCAGGCCTCCCCGAGCGGAACGCTTCGCTTGATTCGGTGGGGCCTCCCCTGCACTATCGCCGGGCGCAGCGCTCCCCCGCGCTCTCATGCACACACGCCCACGTGCGTGCACCGAGGTCGGGGACCGCAGGGATGATGCGTCGGCTCTCACGGGACTGCGGCCCCGTTCGAAGGACTTGCAATCGATGGATCGGCTTCTGCTCGAGGATCTCACCTGGCCCGAGGTGGCCGCTCGTCTCGAGGAAGGGTACACCACGGCTGTCGTCGCCTTGGGCGCCGTCGAGCAGCACGGCCCCCACCTCCCACTCTCCGTAGACGCCCTCCGGGGCACCCGGCTCGGCCTCGAGGTCGCAAGACGCCTCGGAGGGGCGCTGGTGGCTCCGACGATTCGGACGGGCTGCTCCGATCACCACATGGCCTTTCCGGGCACGGTGACGATACGGACGTCGACTCTCCGCGCCCTCTGCCGCGACTACTGCGCGAGCCTCGCCCGCCACGGCTTCGCGCGGATCTGCTTCATCCCTTCGCACGGCGGCAACTTCGGCCCGCTGGCCGATATGCTCGGCGGGCTCCGCGAGGCCGCGGGTCCGGGGTGCAGGGTGCTGGCCTACACGGACCTCCTGGGGTTCATCCGCGTCTGGAAGCGCGTGGCAGCAGAGTGGGGGATGGCCGACCGGGTCGGAGGCCACGCCGACGTGGCCGAGAGCTCGGAGATGCTCGCCATCCGCCCCGATCTCGTACGGCGCGAGCGGGCCGAGGCGGGCTACCTGGGCGGGACGTCCGAGGAGGTGCTCGACCGGATCTTCACCGAGGGGCTCGATGCAGTGACCGCAAACGGCATCCTCGGCGACGCCCGCGGACTGAACAGGGAGCTGGGCGAGCGCTGCCTGGCCGAAGCCGCGGAGGTGATCGCGGAGTTCTTCGCGCGCGACGAGGGCGACGGCTAGAGTCCCAGGATGTTCCTCCGGATCTTGAACAGGCCCTCGCGGACCGCCCATACATCGAGCGCCACCGTGGCCACCTCGTCTGCGAGCGGCACGGCGGTCCCGTCGAGTCGCAGATCCACGGACTTGAGATAGCCGTTGCAGCCGCCGCACGCGTCGATGCGGACGTGCGGCACGGACTCGGCCGTATGCACCCGAAGGCGGCCCGCCTCGCTCTCTCCGCAGTTCGGGCAGGTCAGGCGCGGAAAGCGCCACTCCGTCGCGCACATCGAACACGTGAGCGTGCGGGCACCGAGCGCGTCCGGAAGGTCCCGCAGCGTGGACACCTGGGGCGGAGCTCCGCATGCGAAGCATCGCCGGCTCTTCTTCCGGGGCGTCCCGGGCCCAAGGGCTCGAGCCCACGTCGTGAACACGGGTTCCAGGAACGCGCGGGCCTGGAAGCCGGCTGGCGCACGCAGGCCGTCGATCGGGTCCGGGGCCTCCGTGGCGACGGGTCCGCTCCCGGCCGGGAACGCCGAGGCCGCCCTCAGCGCTTCGGCCCTGGCCCCCGCGCCGGCTTCGAGGAGAGCCAGCGCACTAGCCGTCGTGACCTCCGTTCCGATCTGGGTGACCCCCTCGAGGAAGGCCTCGAAGTCGGGGAGGAGAGCCTCGACGGGCACGTCCCCGGCGGCGAGGAGGGGCGCACCCTCCCCTCCCCCTGCATCCGACGCCCACGCACTCGCTTGGAGAAGGTTGTCGGCGACCCGCGCCTGGAGCTCGAGGAGGCCCACGTAGAACTCGAGGAGCTCTTCGGCGTGCGGCGTCGCGGGGAGCAGCCGGACCGCCCTGGCCCGCCTGAGCCTCCATGGGCTCCCGGGGGGCTCGGAGCGCCGGGCGCTCAAGATCGGGACCCGCGGCCGTCCGAGCCCAGGCCCCCGGTCAAGACCCGGACTGCTCCCTCTGCCAGAGCGGGTGGTGCATCTTGGCCCACGCCCGGGTCACCGAGCCGTGCAGCATCGAGCCGAGCGTGCCGGGATAGGCGACCGTGCCGAGGTAGACGTGCACGATGAGGAGCAGGCCTCCGGCCACCGTGGCCGCGTAGTGGACGACCCGCATCGTGTTGACCACCGCTCCGTAGAACGGCCCGAGCCCCCCCACGCCGCCGGGCAGCCAAAGGGGCACGCCGGTGACGAAATAGAGGACGCCCAACACCCCCATCGACCAGAAGAAGAGCTTCTGGCCGGCGTTGTACTTGCCGGCGGGCGGGACATTCTTCTTGTCGTGAACGGCGTAGTGGCGGATCGCCTTGAGCCACGCGCGGTCCCCCTCGCCGATCCGCATGTCGCCCGCCCAGATGAGGGTCACGACGACGACGGAGGCGAAGAAGAGGAGACCGATCCACGGGTGGAGCACGCGGGCCGTCCCGCCGCCGCCCACGAGGGTGGTGATCCAGTAGAGCCTCGGATGCGAGAACGCCAGGCCGGTCAGCAGCAGGAACACGAACGAGAGGCCCGCGACCCAGTGCACCACGCGCTCCGCGTACGTGAAGCGCTGGATCTCGCCGCGCCCGCTCACGCGCCGGCGTCCTCGCCTTCGGCGTCCGGCTCCTGGGGTCCGAACCCGAGGTAGTGCAGCGCGGTGGCCAGGAGCCCGAGGCCGAAGGCGCCGGCGCCCAGCCTCTTCAGGCCCACGAGCGCGGCCAGCGCTCCGGGGCTCGCCGTGGGATCGGAGGGCAGGTCGTACTCTTCGAGCTGGTCCCCGTGGGGCACGACGTACATCATGTGGGTTCCGCCCACGCCCGGCGGATCGTACAGCGTGGCGTTCTCGTAGCCCCGCCCCTTAAGCCCCTCGACCTTCTTGGCCGCCAGCGCCTGCATGTCGCCCTTGGTGCCCCAGGCGATCGCGTTCGTGGGACACGTCTTCACGCACGCCGGCTCCAGCCCCGCCTCGACCCGGTCGACGCACATGTTGCACTTGTAGACCTTGCGGGTCTCGGGGTTGAAGCGCGGAATGTCGAACGGGCAGCCCGAGATGCAGTACTGGCAGCCGATGCAGTTCTCCTGGTTGAAGTCGACGATCCCGTTCTCGTACTGGATGATCGCGCCCGGAGCCGGACAGGCGTACAGGCATCCGGGCTCCTCGCAGTGGAGGCAGGCGTCCTTCTTGATCAGCCACTCGAGGTCGCCCTCCTTCTCGATCTCGTTGAAGCGCATGAGGAGCCACGTGTCGGGCGTCAGGTCCCGGTGGCTCTGCATGCTTCCGAAGTTCTCCGTCGGCTCGACGCCCAGCTCGTTCCACTCCTTGCACGCCACCTCGCAGCCCTTGCAGCCGATGCAGCGCGAGATGTCGACGAGCTTGGAGAACTCGGGGCTCCGGCGGATGCCGGGCGCCGGATCGGGCGAAGCCGAGATCCGCTTGATCGCGAGTCCGTTCTCACTGATCTGGGCCGTCATGCTCGCTCCAGGTTCACGAGGAACGCCTTGAACTCCGGACAGTGCGTGTTCGCGTCGCCGACGAAGGGCGTGAGGTTGTTCGCCATCGAGCCCTTCGTGATGCCCTTGAAGCCCCAGTGGACCGGGATGCCGACCGTCCAGCAGGTCCGGCCGTCCACGACGAGCGGCTTGATCCTCTTGGTGACGACGGCCACGCCCTCGACCGAGCCGCGCATCGACCGCACGCGCACCCTCGATCCGTTCTCGATGCCCTCTTCCGCGGCAAGGCCCTCGGGCACCTCGACGAAGAAGTCGGGCATGATCTCCACGAGGTAGGGCACGTGCGACGTCACGAAGTGCTCGCGCTCGACGACGCGGTAGACAGTGCAGGCGTGGGGGTACTCGTCGGTGTTTTGGGCCAGCGTCTCCCTCACCCCGTCGTACCAGCGGACGGCCGGGTTCGTGGGCACTCCTTCATGGAGGATGTTGACCGTGGGGCTTTCGGCGGGCTCGTAGTGCTCGGAGAAGGGCCCGTCGACGAGGTAGGTGGTGAACAGCCGGGCGACTCCCTCCTCGGTCATGATGAAGGCGCCCGCCTCGTCGGGCGGAGTCGTGGGGCCGTAGTCGGGCACGTCGCCGATCCACCGGCTGCCCGTCCAGCGGATGCCGGAGCGGTCGGGGTCCCACGGCCTGCCCTCCCCGTCGGCGGACGCCCGGTTGTAGAGCACCCTGCGGTTCAGGGGCCAGCTGAACGCCCAGCCATGGTGGAAGCCCAGGCCCGTCGGGTCCTGGGTACCGCGGCGGGCCATCATGTTGCCCTCTTCGGTGAAGCTTCCCGTGTAGAGCCAGTTTCCGGCCGTGGTCGTGCCGTCGTCCCGCAGCTCGCCGAACGACGACAGCAGCCGGCCCGTGGTGCGGTCGTAGCCGTTGATCTCCGCGGCGAGCTCCTCCAGGGTCGGCTCGCGCGGGTTCAGGTAGCTCCACTGGAGGTTCAGGACGGGTTCGTGGTACGCGCCGCCCTCCTCCTCGTAGAGGTCCCTCACCCGCCAGAAGAGCTCGGAGAGGATCCACGTGTCGGACCGCACCCCCTCGGGCGCGTCGATCGCCTGCTCCTTCCACTGCGCCCAGCGCCCCGAGTTGGTGAAGGAGCCGGCGCGCTCGACCCAGTGCGTCGCCGGCATGTAGAGCACTTCGGTGTCGATCTCGGCTGGGTCCATGCCCGGAGCGCGCCAGAACTCGGCGGAGTCGAGCAGGAACGGGTCGATCACGACCTTCCACTTAAGGTTCGACATCGCGCGCAGGAGACGCGGAACGTCGGGCCCGGCGAGCAGCGGGTTGAAGCCGAGGGCGATCAGCCCCTCGAGCCGGCCCTGGTAGGCCTGGTCCCACATCGAGAGCCAGGTGGCGTCGTCGGCCGGCTTGCCCAGGTAGTGGTAGCCGAATTCGTTGTCGGGCCCGACGGTGTCGCCGAACCACGCCCGGAGCTGGGAGACGAGGAAGCGGGGGTAGTTCCCCCAGTAGTTCACGGCCTCGGGCACGAGCGGGCGGGGCGTCGACTCGCCGAGGTGCTGGGCGAGCGAGGCCTGGGCCGGGTTCGGCACGCGGAGGTAGCCGGGCAGGATGCCGGCGACGATCGCGTGGTCGGTGGCCCCCTGCACGTTCGCGTGGCCCCGCAGCGCGTTGATGCCGCCTCCGGGCCGCCCGATGTTGCCCAACAGGAGCTGGAGGATCGCCGCGGTGCGGATGATCTGGCTCCCCACGGTGTGCATCGTCCAGCCGACCGCGTACATGATCGTGCCGGCCCGCCCGGCGGTGCCCGTCGAGCAGACGATGTCGGCGATCGCCCTGAAGTCCTCGGCGGAGCACCCCGAGATCCGCGCGACGACCTCGGGAGTGTAGCGGCTGTAGTGGTCCTTGAGCAGTTGGAAGACCGAGCGGGGATGCTGGAGCGTCATGTCGCGGCGCACGAACCCGTCGGCGCCCCGCTCGTACTCCCACGCCGTCTTGTCGTACGTGCCCTCGGCCTCGTCGAAGCCGGCGAAGAGCCCGTTCTCGAAGCCGTAGCCCTCCCGGACGATGAACGAGGCGTTGGTGTGGAGCCGGACGTACTCCTCGTGGAAGAGCCCTTCGTCCAACGCCTTGTGGATCATCCCGCCGAGCACGGCGATGTCGGAGCCGGGACGGATCTGCAGGTGGTGGTCGGAGACGGCCGAGGTGCGCGTGAAGCGCGGGTCGACGGTGACTAGGGCGGCGCCCCGCTCATCCCTCGCCTCGAGCGCCCACTTGAACCCGCACGGGTGGTTCTCGGCCGGATTGGCTCCCATGACCAGGACGACATCGGTGTTCTTGATGTCCTTCCAGTGGTTGGTCATGGCGCCCCGCCCGAACGTTGCGGCCAAACTGGCCACTGTGGGGCTGTGTCATATGCGGGCCTGGTGATCGATGTACACGAGGCCCATGGCGCGCATCGTCTTCGTGATGAAGTACGCGTCCTCGTTGGCCACCGTGGCGCTGCCCACCCACCCGATGCCCTCGCAGCGGTTGACCGTGCGGCCCTGCTCGTCCCGCTCCACGAAGGTGGCGTCCCGCGAGTCCTTGAACTTGCGGGCGAGCCAGTCCATCGCCCAGTCCCAGCTGACCTCCGTCCACTCCGACGCCCCGGGCTCCCTGTAGCGGGGATACTTCTCGAGGCGGGGGCTCTGGGCGAGCTGCATCTGAGCCGCACCCTTGGGACACAGCGTGCCGCCGTTGATCGGGCTGTCGGCGTCGCCCTCGACGTGGATGATCGAGTTCACGGTGTTGAGGCCGCCGCTGCCGTGCACGTAGGCGATCGCCCCGCACCCCACGGCGCAGTACGGGCACACGGTCTTGAACTCCCGGGCGTTGCTGACCTTGAGCTCGCGGGCCGCGGCGTAGGCGGGCTTCAGGTCGAACCCCAGCGTGCTCACCAGGGCGCTCCCCCCGGTGAGGGCGGAGAGCTTCAGGAGCTCTCTCCGAGAGATGTCCATCGCCCAGATCCTTCTCACGGGACGCGGCGGCGGGCGCCCAGCCGGTGGCCGGCTGCCTCAGGGAGTATAGGGGCCGGATCGGCGGGGCGCCAAACCTCCCCCCTCCGCATCCCGCGCGCCCCCCCACGGATCCCCCCTGCCGGCTCCTATTCCTCTTCCGCACCCGCGTGCTGCATGTCGAAGGCCCAGGCGGCGGCGACGCTGCCCGCCACCGGTCCCGCGATGTAGATCCAGAGGTGGGTGGGCGACCCGGAGCGCGCGAGCAGGTCGACCAGAATCGGTCCGATGCCTACGGCCGGGTTGAACGCGGCGCCCGAGATGCCGCCGACCGCGAGCATTCCCGCCATGACGGTGCAGCCGATGGCGAGGCCGTAGAACGAGTTGCCCCTGGTGGCCTCGGCGGTCGCCACGTTGAGGATCACCAGCGTCAGGGCGAACGTGAAGAGCGCCTCCCCGAGCATCACGGCAGCGAGGCCCGCGCCGGCTCCCGGCGCGGGAGCGAAGGTGTCTCCGATGATGGCGAGAACGGCGAGGCTGGCGAGCACCGCCCCGAGGACCTGGGAAGCGATGTAGGGCACCACGTCCCTGCCCGCCATCTTGCCCCCGAGGAGCATGGCGACGCTCACCGCAGGGTTGTAGTGTGCGCCGGAGATGTGGCCGCCCATGTACACCAGTCCCGTGAGGACCGAGCCGACGGCCAGCGGAGCGAGCGGGGTTCCGTCGAGGACCGTCAGGCCGATCGTCAGGACCAGAACGAATGTTCCGATCGCTTCCGTCAGGTAGCGGCTCATCGTGCGATGGCTCCGTCTTGGAGGAGGGATGATGTCGGGGATCTCCGTGGCGGGCGCGCCGGGGCCCCGCGTCGGGCGGCGTAGTTTGCGCATCGGCCCCGGGCGCCGGCAACCTTCGGCATGAGCCGATCCGTCCGCACCGCTGGAGGGGGGATCCGCGCCCCTTCGACGCCCGGAACCGTGAGCCGTCGGGCCGTGGACCCTGGGCGGGTGCGGCCGGGCGGCGGAGCCGCTGCCCCGCGGACCGTTCCGGAGTCGCCATGAGCGCCAGCGACCGCGTCCGCGCCTACGCTCCGGCCACCGTGGGGAACGTCCTTTGCGGATTCGACGTCTTCGGCCTGGCCCTCGAGCGGCCGGGCGACGTGGTCGAGGCCCGGCGGCGTCCCGAGCCTGGAGTCGCGATCCGGGCGATTCACGGCGACGGAGGACGGCTGCCGGCGGACCCCGAGCGGAACGTCGCGGGCGCGGCGGCAGAGGCCGTGAGGGCGGCGGCCGGGCTCGATGGCGCGGGCGTGGAGCTCGAGCTCTGGAAGGGTCTGCCGCTTGCCGCCGGAATGGGCGGCAGCGCAGCCAGCGCCGTGGCCGCCGTGGTGGCCACGAACGCCCTCCTGGACGCGGGCCTCAGCAAGGAGGACCAGCTCCTCTGCGCGATCGAGGGCGAGCGGCGGGGAGCCGGGGCGATGCATCCCGACAACGGCGCGCCCTCGCTGCACGGGGGCCTGGTCCTGGTGCGGCCCGAGCAGCCGGGGGTGGCGATCCCCCTTCCGGTGCCCCAGGGCCTCTCGGTGGCGCTCGTCCGGCCCCCGCTCGAGCTGGAGACCCGGACCATGCGGGCCGCCCTCCCCTCCGAAGTGCCCCTCTCGAGCGCCGTGGCCCAGTGGGCCAACTGCGCCGCCCTAGTGGCGGGGCTGTACGAGGAGGACTGGGAGCTCGTGGGCCGGGCGCTCACCGACGAGATCGCCGCGCCCCACCGAAGCCCGTTCGTGCCCGCATACGACGCCGTGCGCACGGCGGCGCTCGAGGCCGGCGCCCTCGGGGCCGGCCTGTCGGGATCGGGACCGTCGATCTTCGCGCTCTGCAGGGACATCGGTGAGGCGGAGGCCGCCGCGGACGCGATGGCCGGAGCCTTCGCCTCGGCCGGGCTGGACGGCTCGAGCCGCTACGTCTCCCGGGTCGGAAGCGGAGCCCGCATCATCGAGGAGCTTCCCTGAGGGGCGGCCGGCGCACTCCGGCGCCCACGCGCCCTAGCAGTCCGTGGATAAAGTCCATCCCGCGAGGTCTTTGGGAGTGAGTTAAA
>CAZNEI010000031.1:0-31903 GCA_964572045.1 uncultured Gemmatimonadaceae bacterium | reverse complement strand
TACAGCAGATCGCGCGCAAGGAGTTCAGCGACGTCGTTCGCGACGGCCGCTTCCGCTGGTGCTCGATCCTGGTGGGAGCCCTGCTGCTGATCTCCCTGGGCCACGGGTGGGTCCAGGCCAGGGAGTCGCAACAGGAGCACGCGGCCGCGCAGGCGACTGCCCGCGAGCACTGGGAATCGCAGGGCGAGAAGAATCCCCACTCGGCGGCCCACTACGGCATCTACGCGTTCAAGCCCCGCCTGGCGTTGTCGTTCGTCGACGAGGGCGTGGATCCCTACACCGGTACGTCGGTGTGGCTCGAAGCGCACCGGCAGAACGACTTCCTCCTGCGTCCGGCCCAGGACCAGACGGCGGCCCAGCGCATAGGAGCCCTGACGGCCGCAGATGTACTCCAGCACCTCGTGCCGCTCCTCATCATCCTGCTGACGTTCGGCGCGCTCGCGACCGAGCGGGAGCGGGGCACGCTGCGCCAGCTGCTGGCCACCGGGATCGGCCGGCGCGAACTGGCTCTGGGCAAGGCGCTCGGCATCGCCGGCGCGCTGGCTCTTCTGCTGGTCCCGGCCGCCTTGGTGGGATCGGCGGCCCTGGTCGTCGGCAGTCCCGGTCCGGCGGCCTCTCCGCTGGCCCGGGGCGGCGTCCTGGCCGGCATCTACCTGGCCTACTTCGCCGCCTTCCTCGCGCTGTCGCTGGCCGTGTCCGCGTGGGCCCGGTCGGCGCGCACCGCGCTGGTGGTCCTGCTGGGAGCGTGGGTGGTGAATGGACTGGTGGCGCCGCGCGCCGCGGTGGATCTGTCGAAGTGGCTGCACCCGACGCCTTCCGCCGTCGAATTCGCCCGTACCATCGAGAGTGAGATGGCCTCGGGGGTCGACGGCATCTCCCGCCCGGACCGGACCGCGGTGACCGAGCGCCTGCTGACGCGGTACGGAGTGGAGCGAGTCGAGGATCTGCCGGTGAACGAGGTAGGGGTCTACCTCCAGGAGAGCGAGGAGTTCGGCAACCAAATCTTCGACCGCAACTACGGCGCGCTGTGGGACACGTTCGAGCGCCAGGGCCTCGTGCACGAGACGCTGGCGGTGGTGGCGCCGTTGCTGGCGGTGCGCGCTCTCTCCATGGGGCTCGCCGGAACCGACGTCGAGCAGCACCGGCACTTCGCCGTCGCCGCCGAGTCGTACCGCCGGGATCTGATGCGGCGGATGAACGGCGATCTGGCCGAGAACTCCCGCACAGGCGAGGTCTACCTGGCCGGACCCGAGCTCTGGGAGGAAACGCCGCCGCTGCAGTACGCCGCCCCGACACTCGGCTGGGTGCTCGGCAACCGGATCCTGTCGCTCCTCGTCCTGGGGACCTGGCTGGTCGGGACGATCCTGGCCGCCGCGGCGCGGGTACGGCGCACGGAGGTGGGGTAGCGTGGCCGCGCGCGCCGTCCTTCGCAACGAGTGGCGCCTACTCATCGCCGACCGGGCGCTCCGGGTCGTGCTCGGGCTCTTCGCCGCCCTCCTCGTCTACGCGCTGGCCAACGGCATCGTCTGGGCGCGCTTCCAGGAGCGCACCGTAGAGGCCGCCGAGGCCGGCAACGTCGAACGCGCACGCGCCCTCGAGCAGGAGCTGGCCGACATCGCAAACGGCGCCGAGCCTGCGTCGCGCTTCTCCGATCCCCGCGCCCCGAACGTGCTGGGCGGGGCCAGGGGCCGCCACACCGCCGTGCTGGAGCCCGGTCCCCTGACGGCTCTGGCGGTCGGGCAGAGCGACCTCCTGCCCTACTACTACGACATCAACATCTACACCAACGAGTCGTCGTTCCAGCAGAACGGCGAGGTCGAGAACCCTCTCAACCTCATGGTCGGGCGCTTCGACCTGGCCTTCGTGGTCATCTACCTGCTGCCTCTTCTCGTTCTGGCCCTGAGCTTCAACGTCCTCTCCGAGGAGCGGGAGCAGGGAACGCTGGCCCTGACGCTCTCGCAGCCCGTCTCGGCCCGCGACATCGTGGTGGCGAAGCTGGCGTTCCGGGCGCTTGTGGTCGTGGGCATGGTGATGGCGGTCTCGCTGCTCGGCATTCTGGCCACGGGAAGCTCGGGCTCGCCCGGGCGGGTGCTTCTCTGGTGCGTCACGGTCGTCACGTACACCCTCTTCTGGTTCGCGCTCGCGGCGTGGGTGAACAGCCTGGGGCGGTCGTCCGCCTGGAACGCGACGGTGCTGGTGGGCGCGTGGCTCGTCTTGGTGGCCGTGCTTCCGGCCGCCGTTAACATCGCATCGGGGCTGCTGCACCCGTTGCCGTCTCGCGTGCAGATGATCACCGTCCAGCGCGAGGCCTCGAACGAGGCCGTGAACCGCCGCAGCGAGCTCCTCGCGCGCTACCTGGAGGACCATCCGGAGATGGCTGGGGGCGTGGTGGCCGAGGAGCCCGGCCTGGGAGCGCTCGCCTGGGCCGCCACGGACGCCGTGAACCGCCGCCTCGAGGAGGTGACGGGCGAGCACGACGCCCGCCGAGCTGAGCAGATCGCCCTGGTGCGCCGCTACCGCTTCCTGTCTCCGGCCCTGCTGGCTCAGGAGGTGCTCGTCGACGCGGCCGGGACCGGGGACGCGCGCTTCGCCCTCTTCCAGTCGCAGACCCGGACCTTCGCCGAGCAATGGCGGCAGTTCTTCGTGCCGGCGATCCTGGCCGGCGAGGAGATGGACGCGAGCGTGCTCGCCGACGTGCCCAGGTTTCAGCTCACCGACGAGGAGCCCGAGGAGGTCGCGCGCCGCGCGGCGGTTCCGCTCACGTTCCTGGGCGGACTGCTCACGCTGGTGAGCGCGGGCGCGGGGTCGAGGCTCGGGCGTATGCGGGGAGCGGACTGAGCGGCGGCGGAGGCGCTCCGGTCTCGTCGTGCGACCGGCGCATGCGGACACGCAACCTCGCGGACCGCTCGGATGAGGGTGCCCGCGAGGATCGGATAGGACTCCGCCCGAACCGACATCGACGAGTCCTCCGCAGTGGGAATCGGTCCGAGTGAGGGCAGACGTCGCCCAAGGGCCGGCGGCCGGGACCGTGCCGACCGCAACTCACACTCCGCATCCTCGGGCAGGCGGCTGGCGCCGCCGAGTCCCACCTCCCGACTCCCGTCAGGGGGGGAAGGCGACGAACGACCTGCCCCGGTCCGGACCATTCGCCTCCCGGCACGCCGACCGCCCGGAGCTGAGTGGAATCTGACGTACCAGGGGTCCGCCCTCCTCATCGGCCGGCTGGTCCGCGACTCGCGCACTCCCTTAGGTTGGTCCCCGACGGCCACGGGGCAGCCGGCCTAGGCCGGTAACTTCTTCGGCCCCGGGAAGTCCGGCCCCGCGTTTCACGCATTCCATTTCGAACCCACTACGGAACCCGCACGATGCCAGCCAGCGCCGCCGAGACCCGCCGCGACGTCCGCTACGAGCCCGACGAGAGCCCTCCCCACCTCCTCTCCCTCGGGCTCGGGATTCAATACGCGATGGTCGCGGTCCCCAGCATCGTCCTGACGCCGACGATCCTGATCCAGAGCGCGGGCGGCGGCGACGCCTATCTGGTGTGGGCGGTCTGCGCGGCGCTCGCGATCAGCGGGATCACGACCGCCGTCCAAGCGGCGCGCGTCGGACGCCTCGGCTCCGGCTACGTGATGCTGATGGGAAGCAGCAGCGCCTTTCTCGCCGTCTGCCTCTCGGCGCTCGAGCAGGGCGGTCCGGGGCTCCTCGCCACCCTCGTCATCGTCGCGTCGCTCTTCCAGTTCATTCTGGCGGCGAGGCTGTCGGCGCTCCGCCGGATCTTCACGCCGACGGTGGCCGGCACCGTCGTCATGCTGATCCCGGTGACCCTGGGGCCGATGATCCTCGGGCGGCTCACCGCCGTGCCGGAGACCGCCTCGTCGGCGGCCGCGCCGGTGATCGTGGGCGTCACGCTCCTTATCATCGTCGTGAGCGCGCTCCGCGGTTCCGGTCCGTGGCGCCTTTGGGGCCCGGTCGTCGCCATGGTCGTGGGCACCCTCGTCGCCGCCTTCGCCTTCGGGCTCTACGATACGGAGGCGATCGGTGATGCGGCCTGGATCGGTCTTCCTCCCATCGTCTATCCGGGCCTCGATCTCGGTTTCGGACCCGAGTTCTGGGCCCTCCTGCCGGCGTTCGTGATGGTGACCATAGTGGGCGCGATGGACACGCTGGGCGACGGCGTGGCGATCCAGCGGGTCTCGTGGCGGCGGCCGCGCGCCATCGACTTCCGGTCGATCCAGGGTGCGATGTCGAGCGACGGCCTCGGCAACCTCCTCTCGGGGCTCGCGGGCACGGTTCCGAACACGACCTACGCCACGGGCATCTCGATCGTGGAGCTCACCGGCGTCGCGGCCCGCAAGGTCGGGGTCGCGATCGGGATCGTCTTCGTGGCGATCGCTTTCCTTCCGAAGTTCGTCGCGGCGATCATCGCGATCCCCGGTCCCGTGGTGGCCGGCTACTTCGTTCTCCTCGTGGCCAAGCTCTTCACCTTCGGCATCGAGATCCTGCAGCACGACGGCCTCGACTATCGGAAGGGACTCGTGGTCGGCCTCGGGTTCTGGATCGGACTCGCGTTCCAGCTCGACTGGATCTTCCCGGAGTACTTCCAGGGTCCCTGGAGCGAGATGCTCGGCAACGGGATGACGGTCGGCGGCCTGACGGTAATCGCGCTCACCCTCTTCGACGAGGCGACCGGACCGAGAAGGCAGCGCCTGCGGGTGACGCTCGGCACCGACGCGTATCCGAAGATCGACGCGTTCCTCGGAGCGCTCGGTTCGCGCAGGCGGTGGACCGAGGAGATGATCGAGCGCGTGCGCGCGGTCGGCGAGGAGACCCTGCTGCTGCTGCTCAGGAAGGACGAGGAGCGTAGGGCCGAGGACGGGCGGAGTCTTCTCCTGATGGTCAGCGGGGAGGGCGACGACGCCGTGCTCGAGTTTGTCGCCGCCACGGACGAGACGAACCTCGAGGACCAGCTGGCGCTCCTCAGCGACCGGGCGGTGGGCGGGCGGGTGGAGCAGGAGGTCTCGCTCCGGCTGCTCCGCCACTACGCCTCGTCCGTGCGGCACAACCAGTTCCACGACACCGACGTGATCACGGTCCGGGTCGAGCCGCTTCACGCTTGAGGGCCTGGGGTGTCTGGGCCCCGGCCGTCTCGGGGCACCGGGCTCCGGGTCCGCCACCTCTCCCGGATCGACGCGACCGGGCCCGGCACGGCGTAGCGGGGGTCGGGGAGCCTCCTACTCCCGCCCGTCCTCCCGAACCAGGCCGAGCACGCATGCGGCCGCCCGGACGGACTTCCGATCCGCCGCCGCTCGGACGACGGTCAGCGAGCCCGTGGCGAGAATCGCGCCGCACACCGCGAAGAGGGGAGCGAGCCCCGCGAGATGCTCGAGCGGCTCAACCGCCCCGGTCCAGGCCGCAACCCCGGCGAAGATCCCCGAGAAGAGGAGCCCCGATGCGGCGCCCCACGCCGAAGCGCGAAGAAGCGACATCCCCCCCAAGCCGGGGCGGCCCTCGAACAGTCTGAGGAACACGGAGAAGAGAACACCGCCGAGGAACCCCAGGACCGCGAAGCCGGCGGGAAAAAAGACGTCGGCCGCGTCGGGACCCACCACGATCCAGAGCGCGAAGCTCGCGCCGAACACTCCCGCCGCCCAGGTCAGGCCCATCCCGAGCGCGGCACGCATGCCCCTTGCGCGGCTTCCGACCCACGGTTCCCCCGGCGACTCAGCGGTCATGGAATCCCTTTCCTTCGAGGATCTTCTCCCTGTACCTCTCGATGCGCGCGGCCCGCGTCGTCGACCGCTTGGCGCCGGAAAAATGCACCAGGTAGAAGCGCCGCCGTCCGGGCGTCAGCCTCTCGAACGCCGCCCTGAAGTCGGGGTCGGCACCGAACCTGGCCGTGAGCTCGTCGGGGTACGCGAGCTCCGGAGCCTTGTCCACCTTGAGACCGGCCCCCTCGACTTCGATCGCCTCGCGCACGTAGGCTCGGATGCTGTCGGCCACACGCCGGACGTCGCCCGCGCTCGTGAAGCGCATCCGAAATCCCGAACGGGAATTGGGCCCCTGCCTCTCGAGGAGGCCGTCGGGATCGCTGAGGAGCGCGCCCTTGAAGAAGAGGAGCGCGAGAAAGTCCTTCATCGGCTGGATGATGCAGATGTTCTTGCCGCCGTGGGCGTAGCAGGGCTTGCGCCACTTCAGCTCCTCGGCGAGGCCGCATTCCAGGAGGACCTCCCTCAGCGCAGCCGTCTCTTCCCGCCAGCGGCTGGAGGCGCTGAGCGATCTGTCGACCTCGGGGTTCGGGGCCAAGGCGGTCATGCGTCCTCCCGGGTGCATCGCGCGCCGTGCCGTCCGGCGAGCCGGGCACGGCCGGACATGCGCGGTCGGCCGACCTAGAAGGTTAGCTCGATTCCGACGTTGAGGTTCCTCGGGATCCCGAGGAAAACCTCCGCGTCGTCCGCGTCGTGGTCACGGTCGAAGCTGTTGTAGGAGGAGTTGTCCACGGCATCCTGGACGTAGATCTCGTCGAACACGTTGTAGACGTTCGCGAACACCCGTACGTCGCCGCCCCGCCAGGCGGGGATGAGGCCCGTCACGTTATAGGCGGTGTGCAGATCGAAGACCGTGTATCCCGGAGCGTCCCACGGCTGCGTGCGGTCGCCCGGATCGTTCCGGTCGAAGGGGCTGAATTCGGCGTAGTGGTTCGCGTACGTCCTGCCCACGCCCTGGAGCATCAGGCCCGGAGCGGGGAAGATGGAGAGGCCGTAGGCGAACTGGGTCTGCGGCGCGTCGGCCACCTTCAGGTCCCGGATGTAGAAGGCGAACTCCTCCACGACCGTCCGGTCGTCCGACACGTAGCGGCCGACGGCGTCGTCGAGGTACGTCCAGGCTCCGACCGAGGCGGCCCCGTCGAACCTGAGGAGCGGGAGGGGCTGATAGGCGACCTCCAGCTCCACGCCCATGTGGCGGGCATCGACTCCTAGAAGGCTCACGAGCCCGCCGTCCCCTTCACCGTCCAGGTTGGGGACGAAGAGGCTGCGGGTCCGGTCGCGCCAGGTCGTCGCGTACAGGTTGAGGTCGAGCGAGAGGGTGCGGTCTAGGGACCGGAGCCTGGTTCCCGCCTCCAGCGAGAGGAACTTCTCGTTCTCGGGATCCTGGTTCACGACGCCCCGGGTGTCGTCGATGACACCGTCGAAGATCGGGACCTTGGAGACGTGTCCCCCGTTGGCGAAGACGGACCACGCCGGCGTCAGGTGCCGCTGCACTCCGCCCTTGATTTGCAGCCCGTGGAGCGCCCCGCTCTCGAGCACCAGCGGCTCGTCCGATCCAGACCCGGCCCGGGTGAAGTGATCGGTGAAGCTGTAGGAGTTCCTCGCCCAGCCGATCATCCCCCAGAGGCTCCCGGCCGAGGTGGAGCGCCCTCCCTGCAGGTAGGCCCCGAGCCAGTCGATCGTATTCGTGTTGTCGTAGTTGACGCGGTCGCCGAGCCTCCTGCGCTGCTGGGCCTGGGTCCAGAACTCGGAGGAGCCGTCCAGGTAGTACTGGCCCCCGAGCAGGTCGCGGACCTCCCGGTAGTGATCGACCTCGGCGGTCCTCCAGTCCACGCCGACCTCCCCCGTCCAACCCGCCGCGAACGCCTTGCGGAGCTTGGAGATCGCACCGATGGTCCACTGGTTGTTCACGGAGTTGCGCAGGATGTAGCCCGCCGATCCGTCTTCCCGGGCTCGATTCGCCGCGATCGTCGCGTCCCAGTCCGCCGTGCGCTGCCCGAAATCGGTCCGGAAGACGGCGTTCCGGCTTGAGCCGAGGGCTCCCGTGCCTCCTCCCTGGCCGCCTGCGAAGTAGGCGACGGTGGAGAGCGACAGCCCATCGCCCAGGTAGGCGTGCCAGTTCAGGTTCGCCTGGGGCTTGTGGAAGTAGTTCTCGCGCTCGTTCAAGAATCCCGGCGAGAACCGGTTCCTCGTTCCGCGGCCCGGCCCGGTGCTGGAGAACTGCGGGTTCGCGTACGCGGAGCTCACGGGTCCGACGTTCGGGCTCGCGTTCCGCCCGGCCTCGGCATAGTCGGCCAGAGCGGCCGGATCGTAGTCGTCCAGGCTCCGGGCGTAGTCGTGGGAGAGGGTGCCGAGGTTCAGCTTGTAGAGGTTCTGGCCGTGCCGCTGCGGGGCTCCGACGAGGTAGAACTCGAGCCGGTGCCGCTCATTGACATCGTAGGAGGAGGCGAGGTAGTAGGCCCACGCGTCCGTCCAGGTGGCGTCTCCTCCGAAAAACCCCCGGTACATTCCGTCGCCCGTCTTGCGAACGAGGGAGGCGGTCACGGCGAATCCGCCCCCGAAGCGGCCCGTGTGCAGGCTGAGCGTCTCCTTCAGGAGATTGCGGCCCAGCCCCCACGCGCCGTCCGAATCCACCGATCCGAGCCCGACCTCCTGCTTGTAGGAGAAGCCGGAGCGCACGGACGAGGGATCGGTGATGACGTTCAGCGTCCCGCCGATCGAGGGGGTCGCGAGGTTCACGGCCGACAGGCCCCGCTGCAGCTGGATGCTCGTGGAGGCGTCGGCCAGTCCGTCCCAGTTCGACCAGTAGACCCACCCGTTCTCCATGTCGTTGACGGGTACCCCGTTGATCATCACCGCGAGGTTGTTCTGGTTGAAGCCGCGCACGTTGATGCGCGCGTCTCCCGCCCCGCCGCCCTGCAGGGTGGAGTAGGTGCTCGGCGTCACGTTCAGCACGAGCGGCAGGTCCCTCGATCCCAGCTGCGTCCGGATCTGGGCCTTGTCGATGTTCGAGAAGGCGACGGGAGTCAGCGATTCGTCGGCGACGGTGGCGAAGACCTCGAGGGCGTCCAGCGCGATCGCGTCGGGCCGGAGCCGAAAGTCGAGCGAGACCACCGCGCCCGCCTCGAGCACGATCCCCTCGGAGGAGAGGCCGTCTTCCGCCGCGAGAACATAGCCCAGCCTCCGGGCTTCGAGCTTGTAGGGCCCGCCCGCCGGGATCCCGCTCACCGAGTAGCGGCCGTCGGGCCCGCTCGTCGCGCCCCTCTCGGTCCCGTTGAGCTGATGGGACACGACGATCTGAGCTCCGGCCAGAGGGGCCTGGCCCTCGTCCGTGACGACGCCCGTGAGGGTCGCCGGGGCGGATTGCGCCCAGGCGCCGTCGGGCCCAGGGCCCAGGGCCACCAGCATCGGAAGGATCCATCGAATGACTCTCATCTTCTCCATCTCCTCCATCGTTGGCCTCGTGACAGTGCATCTCCGCGCACCGGGCTCCGGATCGGGAGGTGCGCCGGGGCATCCGCTTCGCCCCGCAAGAAAGGATGAGACCCGTCGATCACGAAGAGATAGCACGCCGGCGACGAGGCTGCATCGAGCCGGCACCGGGCGGGTCACGGGGGGCGGCGGGGACCGCCGGGACGCCGGCCGGGACTCAGCTGGCGGCTGCTGGGGCGAACTCCCCCTCGTCGATGATGGCGAAGGTGGCCGTCGCGGTCGCCACGACCTCTCCGTCCGAGGCACGCGTCGCGGTGCCCTCCATTCGCACCAGCCTCCCCTTCCGCAAGCTCTGGCGGCCGACGAGGAGGAGGGTCTCGCCCTCGCGCGCCGGCTTGTGGTAGCGGATCTCGCATCGCGCCGTGTAGGCACGATCGCCCCGCAGGTAGAGCCAGTTGGCCATGACGTCGTCGAGCGCGCAATAGAGCATCCCGCCGTGGATCACCCCCGGGTAGCCGTGGTGGTTCTCTCCCGGAGTGAACTCCGACACGCACGCGCCGTCCTCCAGGCGGAAGGTCAGCTGCAGTCCGATGGGGTTGTCCGGCCCACAGACGAAGCACCTGTGGGCGCCGACCTGATTGCGGCGCTGCTCGGTCACGTTTCCCCCCGATGCTCGTCCTCGTGTTCGTGTTCGGTGTGCCACGAAAGGTAACGATCGTGGGCCCCCTGCCGCCTTCGGCGGCGGGAGAGGGCCCGCGTCCCGCGTCGTTCACGAGGAGTCAGCTATTGTGTCTGGGCGGGACGTGGGATGTCCCCCTGTACCCTTGCGAGCGTGATTTTCGCCGGAATGCCCTGGACTTGAGCGGTACGGGCCAGCCGGCCGGGAGTGACCCGGCCAAACGTCACCGGCTGTGTCTGCCGACCCCTACCGACACTTGGACGCCTACGCTTCTCTGCGGGGCGAGGCGCTGGGCGGTCGTTCTCCGATCGCCCGGCATGACGGAAGGCGGTGCACGGCCTTCCGTCGTGTCGGTGAAGGCTTCCCTGCTCAGGGCTTGGCCCGCGAGGGGCGGCCGAACCTTCGCCGGTAGTACCAAGTCCAGATGGCGATCGCCGGGATGCCGATCAACGGCGGCAGTAGCCAGGTCAAGACCGCGAGCGGTCCCAGGATAGCGTAGTCCCACAGCCGTTGCGCACCGAGCACGAGGAACGCGGTGTGGAAGGCGATCCCGCCGCCCAGCATCGAGCCCAGGTGGCTGTACAGCCAGCCCATGCGCCGCGCCCCCGGCGCGTGCATCAGCCGCAGCATGCCCGCGCCCGTGAAGAGGCCGATGGGGCTCATTCCGAGCAGCACCGGAGAGGCGGCCGACCACGCCCCGAGCGCGAACGCGACGGCGGCTGCGCTGCCGGCGATCGACGCCCAGCCGAGCGCCTCATGGAACGGGGTCCGGAGCGTCTCCGGCTCCCGCTTCGTCGCCACGATCCGAATCCCTTGCCGCACCATGGCGAGGGTCACGACCCCCAGATAGCCCAGCAAGAGGGCGAAGCCGTAGAGGTCGGGCCGCTCCGCGAGGCCGATGCTTCCGATCCGGTAGGAGAGCGCCCGCCCACCCGCCGCGGTGAGCGCCGACAGCGTCACCACGTAGGCGCAGTAGGCGTAGATCCGGCCGGCCGCGACATGCGTCCGGCCGCCCTTCGGGGCGAAGACCGGAACCCAGAACGCGGCCATTCCGGCGAAGCCGGTCGCAACGTGAACCCGGATGAGCCCATCGAACAGCAGCGCCACGACTCTCATCGGGACGAGACTCCCGGGTCGTCGGCAGGGGTGGCTTCGGCCGAAGCCGCCCCTGCGATCCTCCGGTCGATCACGGCCAGGGTCTCGTCGCACCACGCCACCTTGGAGGTGATGGAATGAATGCCCATCCGGAGGGTGGCGAAGCGGTGGAATCCCGCGTCGCTGTAGCGGTCCGGCGCGTCCCCGTGCGCACCGGTGACGTCCCGCTCCACGGCTTGGAGCTCCCTAAGCCAGCCCGACAGGTGGTCCCGGAGCGCCTCCATGAATGCGCGCGTCCGGTGGATGTCGCCGAGGGCGTCCATGAAGTAGAGCTGGGCGAGGTAGGCGAAGCGCTCCGTGCCGAGGGCCGGACCGGCACCGAGCCAGCGCAGGAGCTCCGCTCGGCCCTCGTCGGTCAGCGTGTAGACGCGGCGGTTCGGCCCCCTGGGCGACGGTTCGAGGCGGCTCCGCAGCATGCGGCGCTGCTCGAGACGCTTGAGCGTCGGGTAGATCTGGCTGAGCTCGGCGGACCAGAAGTGCCGGACGCTCTGGCCGAACGCGTTCTTGAGGTCGTAGCCGGTCGCCGGCTCGCGGAGCAGGCCGAGGAGAATGTGATCGAGGCTCATGTCACTATTATCGATGCTGATATAGTACTATGTAAGGACTGTCATAGCTAGTCAACCGGCTCGGCGGTCAGTCGCAGTACGGATTACGTATGGAGGCCGGCGTCTCCCGCGGCTGTCGGCGCGAGGCGAGCACCAGGGGGTATGGCAGCCGAGGGGCTCGAACTCCCACAGACGTTGCAGCCGGACGATGCATTCCACACACTTCGCGCCCACCGGCCGAGTCGCGGTCCTCAACGCCAGCGGACCCCAATTCCTGATGCAACGCCTCACGCTCCTCCTCGCAGCGCTCTTGCTTCCGTGGGCCGCTGCATGCGGTGACGGCCCGGCCCGGACGCCGACCACCCCGCCCGCCCTCCCCAACCGGGCACCTGTGGCCGCGGCCGCGATTCCCGACCAGGACGTGGTGGCGGGTGCGCAGGCGACGGTGGACGTCTCGGCGGCGTTTTCCGATCCGGACGGGGACACGCTCGGCTACGGGGCTTCCTCGGACGCCGCGGACGTGGCCACGGCGGCGGTTTCGGGGAGCGAGGTCACGGTGACGGGCGTGGCTGCGGGGACGGCGATCGTCACGGTGACGGCGACCGATCCTGGGGGCCTCGGCGCCGGGCAGAGCTTCCGAGTCAGGGTGGCAGCCCCCCCACCTGCGGTCCCGGACCTCGACGCCCTCCTCGCGCCGCCCACCCCCGCCGAGATCGCTCAGGTGGAAGCGGACTGGAAGACCCGAACTCCCGAGACCAGCGGGGTCCTCGTCGAGCTGGACACGATGGTCGTGCGGCGCTCCGTGACCCTCAGGGTGCGGATCCTGTCCCACACCGTGGAGGGACTCCGGCACTACGGCGCGGTGGTGACACCGCCCGATGCCGAGCCGGCATCGCTTCCCGTGCTCGTCTACGCCCACGGGGGCGACAACGGCGTCGAGCTCGCAGAGATCTTCCTGATGAATGAGCTCCTGCAGTTCGAGGGCCTGGGCGTGGGCCTGGTGGCGCCGTCCTATCGCTCCGAACCCCTTGAGTTCGAGGACCGCGTGTTCGTGTCCGATGGGCCCGCGAGCCCCTGGGACCGAGATGTCGACGACACGATGTCGCTTCTGTCCGTCGCGATCCGGGAGGTGCCGGAGCTGGACGGAGAGCACGTCGCCGTCTTGGGAATCAGCCGGGGCGGCGGGGTGAGCCTTCTGGCGGGCGCCCGCGATCCGAGGATCGACGCCGTGGTCGAGGCCGCCGGCCCTACGGACCTGTTCGACGACTACGCGCGGGAGATCCTGGAGGAGGCGCTCAAGGGCGACGTTCGGGATCTCCCGGGCGTCGAATACCTCGACGCAACCCTCATCCAACCGTGGAAGCGCGGGGAACTTACCGACGCCCAAGCTCGTCTCGAGCTGCTCCGCCGGTCGGGCGCGTACTTCGTCGACCGCCTCCCGCCCGTCCAACTGCATCACGGGACTGCGGACGGAGTCGTGGACGTCAGCCAGGCGCACCGGCTGATCGAGGCGATGCGTGAAGCGGGGAAGGGGGAGGAGGAGTTCGAGGCGCACCTCTACGAGGGCGCCGACCACAGCCTTAGGGCCTTTCTGCTCCGAGGGGCTGCGACGCGCGCGGCCGAGTTCCTTCGCGCGTTCCTCTTCGAGCCCAGGTGAAGCACCCCGAAGCGATCCCTCGCACTCTGCCGGGGTTGGGACGCCGAATCGAATCGAGCCGATACCCGCTGGATGTATCGCTCGAACGGCATGGCCCCGCGGTGGTCGCGGTGCCGCAAGAGGATCGAGGCGTGCTGAGGATGCCAGCGGTCGAGCACCGACCGGCGACCCTCGGCCTGATGCCTTTCGGGCGAGCGAGCGTCAACCCGCCGCGTGACTCGATGCCTCTGCGATACGAGCGTCTTCGTCGCGGTTGTCTGTTCCTGGGCACGAACTCCAGGCGCGAACGCTTGCGGCTTGAGCGACGCTAGCGCGAAGAACTCTTGCTTCCCGTGCACTCGTTGGGAGAACGGCTACAACGAGAATGTCAACGGCATGCTCGGAAACGCGCTCTCAGCGCGAGATCTTCTATTCGCTCAAGGAGGCGAAGGTCTTGATCGAGCAGGGCGAGGATACAACACTGTGCGTCCGCACAGCTCTCCGGCCTATTGGCTCCCGGCCCCGGAAGCCATCCGGCCAGACCCGAAGCTGGTCGACCTAGCGCTGCTCTTGGCCCACCCCCAGCCAGTAGGAGACGCTCTGAGTCGGACTGTAGGTGGTACCGCTCTTGGGGGCAGGTCACCGGCCCGGTGTGCTCGGCAGGTTTCGCTCGAGGAACCTGGTGTAGAGGTCATACAGATGGTACGTGGTGCTCTCGCCCTCGGGCATGTAGTGCGTGCGGTTCGGGTACGGCATGAATGTGAACTGCTTCTTCGCCGCGATCAGCTCGTTCACCATCGCTTCCGTACTCTGGTAGTGCACGTTTGGATCTCCGGTGGGATGGATCAGCAGGAGGCTCCCGCGAAGATTGCCGGCCACTCTGACGGGTGCCGTGGCCTCGTAGGCCTCGGGGTGCTCTTGGGGCAGCCCCAGGAACCGTTCGGTGAAGGAGGCATGATAGTACTTGTGGTGGTAGAGTCCGGCCGCCGGCATGGCCACCGAGTAGACGTCGGGGTGACGCAAGATCGCATTCATGCTGACGTTACCGCCCCCGCTCCACCCGTAGATCCCGATCCGCGACGGGTCCACCCAGGACCATCGATCGGCGATCGCGCGCGCAGCGGCCGCCTGATCCCGGGCCGGAAGGAGGCCGTGGCGCAGGTAGATGATCTTGCGGAAGTCACGACCGCGCGGAGCCGGCGTGCCCCGGTTGTCGACGCTCATGATGACATACCCCCTCTGGGTCATCATCCAGTGCCACAGGCGCCGGTTCGAGAGACGATTGGTCGCGGGATCTCTCGAGGGCCAGGCGTCCAGCACGCTTTGAGCGGCCGGCATGCCGTAGACATAGAAGAGCACGGGGTAGCGCCGCGTCGCGTCGAAATCGGGGGGCCTCATCATCCAACCATCGAGTTCAACACCGTCGCCGATGTCGATGCGAAAGAACACGGTCTCCCCCCGTTCCAGATCCGCGAGTTTCCTTCCGAGCGCGGCGTTGTCGACCGCTACGCGGGCTACGTCGTGCTCCGGGAGGGAGATCAGGTCGGTCACCGGTGGGGTGTCGAAGGTGGAGAACGTCCGCCACGCCCAATTCGTGCCCGGTGAGAGCTCGTAATCGTGAGTCCCGGTCTCGGCGTCCGGCGTGACGCGCTCGGGACTCCCGCCGGGATCCATCGGGACGCGGTGGAGATAGCGCCGAGTCGGATCGCCGGGAGCCGCGATGAAGTACAGCCAGCCTCCCTCCTCATCGATCCCCTCCACACTTAGGATGTCGAAGGCCCCTGGGGTCAACAGCTCCAGCCTTCCATCCTCCGTCGCGGCACGATAGACGTGCCGCCAGCCGTCGCGCTCGCTCACCCACGTGAAGTACTCGCCGCCGCGCATCCAGCGCGGCGTGTGGAGGTCCAGCCACGCGTCGTCCGTCTCCGTGAGCAGAGGCGAGAGTGACCCGGTCGTGGCGTCGGCGCGAAACACTCTGGCTCGGTTCTGTCTCCTGGCCAATTGCGTGATCAAGAGCTCGCTCGAATCGGGGCTCCACCTCAAATGACGCAGGTAATTCATCCGAGGATCTCCGGGCACCTCCAGCCAAGTCGTCTCTCCTCCGGTCGCGGAAACGACGCCGGCCCGGACCGCCGGCAGGGTCTCTCCCGGCTTCACGTACGGGATGCTCCGCACCGATGGGTACAGGGAATCAGTGTAGTTGATGATCCGGAAGTGATTGACGCCCTCCATGTCGAACTGCGAGTAGGCGATCCGCCGCCCGTCGGGGCTCCAGCGGAACCCGGCGACACTCAGGCCGGTGTATACGCCGCGTGACGTGGCATTGACGCGCGTCTCGGTGCCGTCGTTCGTGAGCCGGAGGGTCTGTCCGGACGACAGCTCCGTGACAAACAGATCGTTCTCGGCCACAAACGCGATCCGGTCGCCGGTGGGGGAGAGTTCCGCCGCGGATATGGATGCGTCCCGTTCGCTTCCGGCAAGCGGGCGCAGCCCTCCGGATCCCTCTGACCAGGTCCAGAACTCCCTTTCTCCCGTACCGCCGTTGGATCGGACCGAAAGGAGGAAGACCGAGCGGTCGGAGGACCAAGAAAAATCATCTACGATGAGGGGTGAGCCCCGTCCCGGAGGCACGAGCCGAGTCGCCGGGAGGACGACTTCGCGATCACCCGTGCGCGCATCGTAGAGGACAAGGTCCCGGAGTCCTCCGTCGTCGCCTGGGGTCCCCGGTTCCGCGACCAGGTAGCCTGAGTCGTCTGCCAGCCACTTCACCGACGGGGGTGCCTCTATGTCGAACTCGTGGTCCGTGAAGATGCGGTCCAGATTCAAGCTGGACGATTCGTCCTGGGCCAAGACGGACGACCTGGAAGCCAGCAGGCCCAGCACTCCGAGCAGAAGCGCACTACGCGAAGATCTCATGACCATGTCGAACAGGCTGCGGGCCCCGAAGGGCCGATATGACTCCTCGGCCCTTCGGAGCCCGCCCGTGCCATTCAGGTTCAAGTAGCGCGGGTTATCGGCCCGCGTAGTTCGGGTTATTGGCCATCTCCGTCACCGACACCCGGAAGCGCTGGTGCACGCCGATCGCCACTTGGGAGCCGGGCCACTTGGGAGGAACGATCTCATAGTATCGGTGGTCCTCCCATCTCCGGCCCTCGAGCCAGAACTCCGTGTCCCGCTCGTAGATGAGCTGGGTTCGGACGTCCGCCGCAACGGTGCTCTGGAAGTCAGGAAGGCTGGCTTTCGAGCGGACTCGATTGATCCACAGGACCGCACCGGCGAGATCGCCGGCGATCAACCTGGCCTCCGCGATCACTAATTCGGCTTCGGCCGCTCGGCTCACGGACACCGGATCCGAAAACCCGGTCCACTTGGACTGAAGGTGTACCGGCTCGTTTCGGAGACCGACGTCGATCTGGGGACCAAGCTTGATCCGGACGTCATCGGGCACGCCGCTAACCGGATCGGGCCGCTGGTAATACTGAGGCGTCGGCCGGTGCCGGATGTCGATGTTGAGGGTGTTGTAGAGCTGATTGACGGGACCAGGGCTTCCGTGCCGAAGCTCGACGTTGAAGTCGGCGTGCGTATTCAGGGCGCGCATGCCGTAGGTCTCCGCCTGCTGGAACAACCCCGGGTCGGCGCCCGCCCCGTAGTGAAGCTCCTCGTAATACAGGCCCCGATAGGCGCGGGCGATCGCGCCGTAAGAGCCCCCCTCCAAGTTCCTGTCTCCAGCGGCGGCGGCCACCTGAGCCGCCATCTCGAAGCGCTCGATGGCGTCCCGCAGGGCCTGTGACGGCGGCACGGGGGGACCGCCATCGTAGGTGAGTTCTTCGAAGTAGCTGATGAGGACCACCCGGGCGGCCCCACCCCAGAAGTAATTCCGCGCGATGCCGAGATGCGAGCCTGGGTTGGAGACCAGATTCTGAAGCCGGCTTACCATGTCGTCGGCCACCGAGAGGGCTGAGGAGAGGTTATTGTACATGCCATCGGCGGCCGAGTTGGCGTTCCGCCGGTCACCGTTGTTGATCCGAACTCCAAAGTCCTGGTTCGAGATATTGAACACATGGTCTCCCAGCATTTCGCCCAATACGACGGCGCGGCTATACCCGATCGAGAGGTTCGCCTCGCCCGAGTTGCTCAGCGCAGTTTCCAGCTGAGTGTCGTGCAAGTCCTCCTCTAGTAGGTTTGCTGGATTCTCCACGTCGAGGAAATTGTCACATCCGATCAACGGGAGCATGAGCAGCACGAGCGTGACAAGCCACTCACGTGCACCCATGCCACTACGAATCGCGGCTCTCTTCAAATGCGTGCGCATGCTGTTCCCCCCTACCATGTCGTTCTGATTGAGAGAATGTAGCGACGCGCCGAAGGTGCATCACCGTAGTCTATGTTGGAGCCGAATACGCCGCCCCTTAGCCCCGTGATTCCGTCGGCACCTTGACCCGGCCAGCCGGTTGAGGCAGTGCCCGGATCCATCTGCCCGCACCGAATCACTCCGGCGTCGGGGGCGGGTCTTGTCGGGCTGTCCTCGCACTGACCGTAGCCAGTCCAGATGTGCAGATTCCGAAGGCCGAGGCTCACCTGGGTAGAGCCCGCGCCGATGCCAACCCATGATGCCCAGTTGTTCGAGAGCTCATAGGTGAGGCCAAGCTCATTCCAACGGAGGTAGTCCGCCTTCTGCATCCAGTTCGAAACGATGCTCGGATGCCGCCTCCCGTAGAGGTCTGCCGCTGCCGTCTTCTCCGCCGCCGAGGCACTGGGATTGTTCAAGACGCTCAGCGTGTAGGCCCTGGTCCAGCTGGCTGTGCCGGCGGTGCGGATCACGCCCGTTTCGTTGGACATGATGTAGTCCCCGCCCGCTCCGGAAAAAAGCGTATGGAGGGTCAGACGATCGCCGAGCTGCAGCCTGGTGCCGAAGTTCACCGTCCACTTCGGCTGCGGATTCCCCATCCAGACGAGTGAGTCCGCTCCAGCCGCGTTCTTCAGCGTGTTCGGTTGTATCTGATCTAGTTTCGTGAGCTCGTCGATCGGGACAGTCACGATATAGGGCCGTGCCGGATCCCTGACGGGAGCGATCACGGCGCCGGGCGCGTAACCCTCGGCGATGTGACCCCATCGGTAGCGGGTTTGCAGCCTGAAGTCCGGCGTTCCTCCCATCTCCGACACGACTTGGTCGATCGTGCTGAAGGCTGCATTCAGGTCCCAGCGGAGCCCTCGCCGCTCGATCGCTCGGAGGTTCGCCGCCACCTCCCATCCGTTCGAGTTGATCCGTCCGAGATTGCTTAGCTGCGACGATTGGAAGCCCGTGGACGGCGCGGGCGACCTGGGCAGCAGGGCGTCCTTCGTCTCCTGGTCGAAGTAGACCACATCCAAGCCGAGGCGTCCGTCGAACAGTCCCGTCTCCAGCCCGAACTCGATCTCGGTCGAGCGCTCAGGCTTCAGCTCGGGGTTTCCTTGGTTGAGGGGCGCCAGCGCCGCCCCGGGCGCGAACGAAATCGAGCGCCAAACCTGCTGGGCGTCGAAGGCTCCTGGCTGCTGGCCCGACGTCCCGAAGGCCCCACGGAGTCGAAGCCAGTCCACGCTGGGAACGTCGAAGAACTCGTGCTCGGAAACGACCCAGGAGACGCCTGCCTTGGGATACGCTTCAAGTCCGAAGTCGCTTCCGAATGCCGAGTTTCCGTCCATCCGGAGCCCTCCGGTGATGAACAGTCGGGTGCCGAAACCGATCTGCTCCTGCACGAAGACGCCGGCATTGATGATGTCTTCGGTGAACTCGTCGACGAAGGTGACCCGAGAGCCACCGCGAAGAGTCCGTAGAGCAGAGGCGGGGAAGTCGGCCACTGAGGTTCGCTCTCTGACAAGCCCTTCCGCGAACCTCTGACCGCCGACGACGAAATTGGAGTGGATGCCGTCCGTGATATCGACGTCCCAGGCGAGGGTCGCCTCGAGCGTCTGGGACTCGATCTCGTCAGCCCAGACCTCTCGGAGACCGTTCCGACCACCGACGAGGCCCTCGGGGCGCATATGCTCGCGGTTGCGGGATGCGAAGTGGTGCCCGATCCTGATCTGCGCACTGAGTCCTTCCGTGAATTGATAGTCGGCCTTCCCACTTATCACGTACGTGTTGGTCCACGACTGGTCGGTGTCGTGAAGGAGGTCCTTGGTGGCGGCGAACGGCTCGCCGTGCGGCCGAGCCTCACTGATTCGATTCGGATTCGCCCATATCCATTGGCTCACGATCGATGACCAAGCGGGTTGCGGGGCCATCACCCAGTTCCTCCGCACGTCGACGTCGATCGAGGTACTCAGCTGATCCGTATGCTGAAAATCGAAGGCGGCCCGAAGCGAGGCGTTCGTCATCTCATTCTGAGGGATCGCTCCATTCTCCTCCTGGTAGCGACCGGAAATGAAGAACTGGGTATTCTGCGATCCGCCCGAGACCGACATGTTGTAGTTCTGCATCAGACCGAGATCGACCCAGGCCTCTGCGGGTTTGTCCTGCACCAACTGACCGGCGTCGGAATCCCAGCCGTAGTTTCTCAGGAATTTCGATTGCGGCATGTGGATCACCTGCTGATCCATCGAAAAGGTATAGCTGGGCGCCCCCGTCCGGCCCCTCTTCGTAAAGATCTGGATGACGCCGCTGGACGCCTCGGTCCCGAAGAGCGTGGCGGCCGCGGCTCCCTTGATCACCTCGATCCTCTCGATATCCGCCGCATTCATGTTGCTCAGCTGGTCTGAGGTCACACCCGCCGTCATGAATTTCGCGTTGTTCATCCGGATTCCGTCGACGTAGATCAACGGCTCGTTCCTCTGGGTCAGGCTCGACAGCCCGCGCAGAACTGGCAGGTCGGCCTGACCCGTCGCGCGATTGCCCACCGCCCCGGTCAACCCTGTGACCCGTCCCTGCAGGGCCTGCGTGATGTTGGTCACGCCCGTGCCCTCTAGCTGTTCGGTATCGATGGAGGCGATCGTTTGACCCAGCCGACGCCGCTGGGTCGGGGCGCCCGTGCCGGTCACCACGATCTCGTCGAGCTCGATCTGACTGATCGCAAGCGAGAACTGAATCTCGACCGTTTCGCCCGCCACGACGTCGACCTGCTGGGTCTCCGTCCGATAGCCGAGGAAAGTCACTTGAACCTCGTGGCTTCCAGCAGGAACGTTCAGCAGAAGGAACCGGCCCTCCAGGTTGGTGATCTGCCCCAGGCCGGTCCCCACGACCGTGACCTGAGCCCCCGACAGGGCCTGCCCGGACGCGGCGCTGGCCACGGATCCGGTAACCGAGGCCGTCTGCTGAGCCGAAGACGGCGTCGGGCCGGAGATGAGTGTGAAGGCGGCAACGGACAGAGTCGTTGCCAGAACTCGAATCGAACCTGTGTGGGACACCTGACACCTCCCAGCCATGGTGAATGGTGAGCTACGCGAGATCCCGATCAGCGCTGCTCCCCGGCGATCGTCATCACCGTGCAGATCCCGTCCGCAGCGTTCCAATAGTGGCGCCTGGCCGCCCGATCCGCCTCATCCGGATCGCCTCCGCGGATGGCTTCCACCAGGGCGGCGTGTTCCCGGGCGGATTCGCCCCCACGGCGCGCGAAGTATTCCGAATAGGCCCAGGTGTACCTGAGCGTGTGAGGCTTGAGCACCTCCCATGTGCCGAGCAGCCGGTGCGCGGCGGCGGCCTCCACCATCCTCTCGTGGAAGGCCCGGTCCGTGGCCATCACCTCCGAGGGGTCAGGCTCCGGGCTCCCGATAGCGGCCTCAAACGCCGTGTGGGCCGCCTCCAGCGTCTCGCAGAGGCCCTGCCGCTCGGGCTCGGGAAACCGGGTGACCAGCCGAGCGGCGACGCCCTCGAGTGCGCCGACCAGGCAAAAGAGCTCCTTGGCGTCACTCTTGGTCAGCGGCGCGACGATTGCGGCTTCACGG
Source organism: uncultured Gemmatimonadaceae bacterium (assembly GCA_964572045.1). GTDB lineage: Bacteria > Gemmatimonadota > Gemmatimonadetes > Longimicrobiales > Gaopeijiaceae > CBDCKR01. The sequence goes on along the minus strand of CAZNEI010000031.1, from coordinate 10,771 downwards.
CGCTCCGCGCCCCGGTGCGTGCTCACGAAGCCCTCCTGCTCCAGACGAGCCAGGGCCTCCCGCACCGGTGTGCGGCTGACGTTGAGCTCACGGGCCAACCGAGTCTCCCGCAAGCGCGTGCCGGGGCTGAGCCCTCCGCGGACTATGAGGCTCCGGAGAGTCCGATACGCGTGGTTCGCCCGATTCGTTCGGGGATGCTCCATGACAAGCGCGATCGTACTCATAGCCCGCCTACCGCACTCGTAGGATGCGCATATGGCTCGTCTTGATCCATCGATCAGGTCCGTCTCGTCGAGGTGCCCCGTCGGAGAGCAGGTTCTCAAACGCGATCCACCATACATGCTGTACGCGATTACAATATTTATTGTATACAAGATGTACAAGCACTAGACTCTTTGGACTGCTGCGGGGTCCAGATGGTCCGCCGCGCCCTTCGACCAGGAGATCTCATGCCACGTACCACTCGTCCGAGATCGCTCCCGACCGGCACCCTCGTCGGGGCCCTGACGATCCTTCTTGCGCCGGGACAACTCAGCGCCCAGATGCCTGCGGAAGCGGGGATGTCGGGGACAGTGCCCGCCGAGGCACTTTCGGCTCTTAGCTGGCGCTCCGTGGGCCCAATCCGCGGCGGACGGTCGATCGCCGCAGCTGGCGTCAGCTCCAGACCGAACGAGTACTACTTTGGAGCAACCGGCGGCGGGCTATGGAAGACCGACAACGGGGGAGTTTCATGGTTCCCTGTGGGAGATGGTCAGTTTCGCTCGTCGAGCGTGGGCGCGATCGAGGTCTGCGAGGCGAATCCGGACGTGGTGTACGTGGGCTTCGGTGAGGTGCAGCTCAGGGGGAACGTGATTTCAGGAGATGGCGTGTACCGGACTTCCGATGGCGGACGCACTTGGACGCATCTCGGTCTGGAGTCGGCCAGTGGTCAGCAGGCGATCGGTAGAATCCGCGTCCAGCCGGACGACTGTGACCTGGTCTATGCGGCGGTCTTCGGTGATCCCTTCGGGCCGAGCGAGCAGCGTGGCGTCTTTCGATCACAGGACGGTGGGAGGACGTGGCAGCGGGTCCTGTATCGCAGCGAGAGAGCCGGTGCCGTCGATGTCGCGCTTGCGAGGAGGGAGCCCGGAACCGTTTACGCAGCGTTCTGGGAGGCCTATCGCAAGCCCTGGCTGCTCTGGAGCGGCGGCGACGGCAGCGGTCTCTTCAAGTCCGTCGACGGCGGCGACACGTGGACCGAGCTGACGCGCAATCCCGGTCTGCCGCCCGATCTCTGGGGAAAGGTCGCGGTGTCGGTGTCAGGCCCCGACCCTGACCTCGTCTACGCCAATATCGAGGCGGCGGAGGGTGGGGTGTTCGCGTCCAGTGACGGAGGTGCGACCTGGACGCGAACGAGCGGGGACCGGAATCTGCGGACCAGGGCCTTCTACTACACGCGTATCACGGCCGACCCCGTGGACCGCAACACGGTCTATGTGAACAACGAGAACTTCTGGAGATCGCTGGACGGCGGTCACAGCTGGGAGCGAATCCTCGTCCCTCACGAAGACAACCACGACCTCTGGATCGATCCCGAGAACAACCAGCGCATGATTCAGGCCAACGACGGCGGGGCCAATGTTTCGCTGGACGGTGGCCGCACGTGGACGGGCCAGGCTTATCCCACGGCACAGATGTACACGGTGAGTACGACGCACGGCTTCCCCTACCACGTCTGCGGGACCCAGCAGGACAACACCAGCGTGTGCGTTCCCAGCGACGGCGACGGGAGCTGGTTGTATCCCGTTGGCGGTGGAGAAAGCGGGTGGGTCGTGCCGGATCCTGATGACCCGGCCGTGTACTTCACCGGGTCGCAGACCAATCAGCTGACGCGCTTCGACCGAACCACGGGGCAGCTGCGGAGCATTTCGCCCTGGCCCATCCGCACGGTCGGCCGGCCGGCTGCCGAGGTGAGCGAGCGTTTTCAGTGGACCTATCCGATCGCGATGTCTCCACAAGCCCCTCGGATCCTGTACGTCGGCTCGCAGCACGTGTGGCGATCCGCGGATCGCGGCGCGTCATGGGAGCGAATCAGCCCCGATCTCACCTACAGCGATCCGGCGACCTTAGGTCCTTCGGGCGGGCCACTCACGCTCGATCTCACCACCGTCGAACACTACGGAACGATCTTCGCCATCGCCCCGTCGGATCACGATCCGGGCACGATCTGGGTGGGCTCGGATGACGGCCGCGTTCACCTGACGCAAGACAGCGGCGCCAGCTGGGACGAGGTGACCCCGCCGGACATGCCCAAGTTCAGCCGTGTGCACTTCATCGACGCGTCGGCTCATCGGCCGGGCAAGGCGCTGCTCGCGGTCTCCCGCTATCGGATGCAGGACGTGACTCCCTACATCTGGAAGACCGAGGACTTCGGCCGCACCTGGTCAAGCGCCGTCACCGGCATCCGCCACGGCGATCATGTTCGTGCGGTCTTGGAGGACCCGACGCGCGAGGGCCTGCTGTTCGCCGGCACCGAGAACGGCGTGTACTTTTCGATCGACGACGGTGCGGAGTGGCAGTCGCTCCAGCTCGACCTGCCCGTATCCCCGGTGTACGCCCTCGCCATTGCAGACAGGGACCTCGTGGCAGCGACGCATGGGCGTTCGTTCTACGTCCTGGACGACATCACGCCCCTTCGGCAATTGACGCCGGATATCGTCGCGAGTCCGGCCCATCTCTTCCGACCCTCGTCTGCGATCCGTAGCAAAGCACGCACGACCGAAGGGTACAGGCGGGTCGCGGCGTTCGGCGGGGCCAACATCGACTACTTCCTGCGCGATACTGTGCTCGACCTGGAGGTCGAGGTCCTCGACGAGGGGGGCGCGCTCGTGAAGGCCTGGACCGCGAACGGCGATGGGGCCCAGCCAGGCGAGCCGGCGGCGAGCCGGGGACCCGGTCTGCACCGGATCCACTGGGATCTCAGGTATCCGGGGCACACGACGTTCCCCGGTCTGATGCTCAGGTTCTCGAGGGGAGCCGGACCCATGGCGCCGCCCGGGACGTACCAGGCCCGCCTGAGTGTCGACGGGCGGGAGGTGGCCGTCGAGCGGTTCACCGTGGTGATGGACCCGAGGTTGACGGATGTGTCCCAGGCGGACTTCGAGGAACAGTTCAGCCTGGCGGTGGCGGCCCGCGACAAGGCGAGTGAGGCGCATGAAGCCGTGATTCGGATACGTGACATCAGGCGACAGGTGGAAGCGCGACTCGAACAGGCCAGCAGCGCAGCCGTCCGCGGTGCCGCCGAGGCCCTCACGTCGAAGATCTCCCAGGTCGAACGCGAACTCTACGAGGTGCGGCTGGAGGCACCCGAGGACCAGCTCAACTTCGGCCTGAAGCTCAACAACGACCTGGCTGTTCTGCTGGTGGAGATCGAAACGGGCGATGGCCGTCCTACGGCGTCGCAGTACGCAGTGTTCACTGAGCTCTCCGGACGGCTCCAGGTGCACCTCGATGCACTCGAAGGGGCGCTCGCGCAGGATCTGGCAGAGCTCAACCGACTCCTGGAGATCGAATCGCTGGAACCCGTCAGGTAGGCGAGCCTGCAACAGAGTCGCACCTCTTCGGGCGGCGCTTCCGGCGAGCCGCCCTGCAGCGTGGATGCACGGGATCCGAGCCCCGTGCATCCGTGGAGCAAGATGTATCAGCCCTCACACCCGGTGCCGGCGCCCGCCTCTCTCAGGCGAGTCGATGCGTTCATCTGTGGAGATCCCTTGGGCTCGCATCTCCGATCCCTCCTCCCCCTTCTGGCCGCGCCCCCGGTATCGGGTGTCGACCGGGTGCTGGACCCGGCGCGAACCGTCACCCACGTGACCGGAGACGCCGTGGTGGCGGTCTTGATCTCCAGAGTCGACACTCCGAACCTGTGAACGAGAAAGGAAGCGATCCAGCGATGGACAGAGGCACCCACGCCCACCGAAGCGATCCTAGAAACGAGCAGATCCTCGTCTACCTGAACGGAGAGCTCGTGCCCCGGGACGAGGCGAAGGTGTCGGTCTTCGACAGCGGCTTCTGCCTGGGCGACGGAGTCTGGGAGGGAATCCGACTCCAGAACGGCCGATTCTTCGCCCTGGGGCGCCACCTCGACCGGCTCTTCGAAGGGGCGAGAGTCCTGGCTTTCGACATCGGCATGAGCCGCGACGAGCTGACCGAAGCCCTCTACCGGACCGCAGAGGCGAACGATATGGGGTCGGGGGTCCATGTCCGCCTCATGGTCACGCGTGGCGTCAAGAAGACTCCGTCCCAGGACCCACGGGTCAACGTCGGGGGACCCACCGTGGTGATCATCGCGGAGCACAAAGTGCCCGATCCCGAGCTTCTGGTACAAGGCGTCCGCCTCACGACCTCCCCCATACGGAGGGGCCGCCCGGACGTCCAGGACCCGCGGCTCAACTCCCATAGCAAGCTGAACTGCATCCTCGCCATGGTCCACTCGCTGGCGGTAGGGTCCGACGACGCGTTGATGCTGGATCCTCGTGGCTTCGTGAGCACCTGCAACGCGACCAACTTCTTTATCGTGCGGCGCGGCGCGGTCTGGACCTCCACCGGGCAGTACTGCATGAACGGGATCACCCGCGGCTTCGCCATCGAGATTGCTCGCGAGGCCGGATACGCGCCCCAGGAGAAGGACTTCAGCCTCATCGATGTATACAGCGCCGACGAGGCGTTCGTGACGGGCACGTTCGGCGGAATGATCCCCGTGGCATCCGTGGACGGTCGCCAGATCGGCGACGGCACCCGGGGCCCGGTCACGCGGGACCTCCAAGAGAGGTACGCGGCGCTGGTGAACGGGGAGGCGTTGTAACCTACGCTGGGACCGCGCTCGGCCGGTCTCCCCGAGGTAGGCCTCTCTGTTCTCGTGCACGGACGTGTCGACGTGGACCCAAGAGCGGCGCCCCGTCCCATCGTGCGGCGCATCCGGCCGATGAAGCGTGCCGGCTCGGCCGTGTCAGATGCCGCCCAACCCCGGTCCCTGAGCCGACGGATCTCGTGGCGCCCCCCCTCCCGTGCGATCGAGGCTCCGCGGAGGAGGTGACTCCCTTCGACAAGCCGCAGAGCAGCGAATGGAGGTCGCGGCGCAGTTTCAGCGGCCCTGGAGCGAGATCACCGGGTCTCTCGAGGCCTCCACTCTTATCGACGACCCCTCCCTGCATCGGACCGATCTGTTTGGGCAGCCGGAGTACCGACTCATCGGAGACCTCGGCGAGCGGCCCTCGGATCGTGGGGTGGGGCGTGGAAACTCTTGCCCTTCTCACTTACATTCTCCTCCCTGTTTTCAACTACGGAGGAGCCGGTATGTCCTCTGGGGGGAGGGGGCGAACGGGGCTGTCGGGTTGGCGACTGCCGCTTTCACGAGGCGCTGCGACCCTCGGTGTGCTCTTCAGCTACGCCTGTCAGGTCTACGTTCCAGCGGGTACGCCCGCGCCCACCCCTGGAACGTTGGTCCGCGTACTCATCGAGCCGGATGCGGTCCAGCGGGTCAGTGAAGAGGCCGGACAGCCCATGCCCCCCTACTTGAGGGGACGCCTGCTGGGATCGAGCGGAGACTCCGTTCGGGTCTCCGTGCTCATGCCGGTGAACCCCCAAGACGTGCAGCGCAACCGTCAGGTGTTCTCCGTCGCTTCCTCCGAGGTCCTGGAGATACAGCGCCAAGCGCTCTCCCGGCCCCGCACGGCGCTGTTGGGCGGCACCGTTGCCGCGTTACTCGTGCTCGCGTTCACCTCGGCCGAATCGTCCGGGGGGTCTCAGGGCCAGGTCCCCGATCAAGGTGATCCGCCCCCCTAAGACGGCACCAAGTCCACTGCTTAGAATCTGGACGAGTCGAGACACGCCGTTGATGCATTTGACTGCAGCGGGAACTTGGGCGCCTCGCTCCGGGCACAACGGCGGGAGGTGATCGCAGGACAGGCCTACGACATGCTCACGGAGACGCGCGCATCGAGGCGGGGAGACCGTCATCACATCCCACGTGCGCCACTTCAGCGCGGCCACAGCTGAGATCGGCATCAAGACGCCGGCCCCGTCGGCGAGCCGGCTTCACCCCTGCTTCATGGGCTGCGGCTTCATGTACGTGGCCGAGCGCCACAACCATTCGAGCGGCCCGAAGCGGAAACGCTCCAGCCACCAGGGGGACCAGAGCAGCTGGAGCAGCCAGATGCCGAACACGATGCCGATCCGGCCGGGCGCCTGGACGCGCTCGAAGAGCCCCAGGCCGTGTCCGTAGAAGATGAACCCGCAGATCAGGCTCTGGGTGATGTAGTTGGTCAGCGCCATGCGTCCGGTCGCGGCGAGTCGCTTCTGCAGACCCGCGAACCAGCCGTTCAGGACCGCCAGCATGAGAAGCGCCACGTATCCCAGGAAGACGCCGATCGAACCCACGTAATTGAAGAGCTCCCCCTGGAACATCGCCTTCTCGAAGGCGAACCCGTGGTGGAGCTTGTAGGCGGCTCCGGACGCCACGAGGGGGAGTCCGGCACCGATTCCGATGATCGCCACCCGGCGGTACAACGCGGCCGAGCGCGCCGCGGCCAGAACCCCGAGCTTGTAGAGGCCCATGCCGACCAGCATGAGTCCCCCTGCGCGCCACAGGACGAGGCCCAGGAACGCGCCCGTCTGCAGCGCGAAGGCGAGGGGGGCGCGGAACGCCACCTGGTCCCCCAGACTGCTCCGCAACGCTGCGATCTCGGCCTCGAGCGCCTCCGGGGGCGGCGCCCATTCCACAGCCAGCTCCAGCCGGTCCGCCCGGGGCCAGTACGGGATCGACAGGCCGGCAAGCAGCCACAGCGGAACGACGAACGCGACCGCGCAGCCGCCGATCCAAAGCAGGTGGCGAGGACGCAGATTGCGCATTGGGTAGAGCAGGAAGCCGCACAGGGCATACGCCACGAGGACGTCGCCGTGCCAGATGAGGTACGCGTGGACCAGGCCGATCACGAGCAGCCAGAACTGCCGGCGGTAGTGGAGAACGGTCCCCGAGAGCCCACGGCTCGCCATTCGCTCGCTCATCATCACGATGCCCGCGCCGAAGAGCATCGAAAAGATCGAGATGAACTTCGTGTCGGCCAGAATGTAGACCGCCGCCCAGATCCACGGCTCCGGGCCGTCGAACGCGGAACCCGACACGGGGTTCCTGAACGCGGACGTCACCCGCGCGAACCCCTCGATGTTGACGATGAGGATTCCGAGTACCGCGAACCCGCGGAGCACGTCGATCGAGGCGATGCGGTCCGAAGTGGCGACGGGAGTGGCGGTCGGAGCGGCCGTTGGTGAGCTCATCAGGGAAGATCCGGGTGGTGGGGCGTATAGGTCGGGGGCTCGGGGCGACACCGTATCGGTCCGGAATGACGGCGGCTCCCGCCCACGTGGGAGGGGCGCCGCGTCCTGAAGATGGCCTCATGGGAGATGATGGCTAGAGGACGGCACGCGGCCTGGGGTTGTTGACACCGCAGGTAGTGTGTAGTATATATGACACATGACACACTTCGGCCCAATCGTCCGCGCTCGGCGCGAGGAGCTTCGCCGGGGCGACAAGCGCTACTCGCTCCGCCAGGTGGCGACGCGCGTCGGCATCGAGCCGGCCTACCTGAGCAAGATCGAGCGGGGCGACGTCAGACCGCCCTCGGAGGCGACGACGCGTCGGCTGGCGGGCGAGCTGGGCGAGGACCCGGACGTCCTGCTCGCTCTCGCCGGGAAGGTGTCGAGCGATCTGCAGGAGATCATCCGGAGGCGGCCCCAGCTCTTCGCCGAGCTGATTCGGCAGCTGAAGGAGGCACCCGACGACGCGCTCCTCCGCGTGGTGCGCGAGGTGCGGGACGGCGACTGGTGACGAACGACCCACAGGAGAAGAAGGAGAGCCGATGATCACTCTGGAAGGCGACCGCCTGGTGTTCCGCGTGCCCGATGTTCACCCCGATGCGCGTTGCACGATCGAGTTCCAGCGCACACTCAGGATCCCCGACGACGGATCCGACTATCCGCTCCCGCCGGGCCTCGGGCGCTTCCCGCTCCGCCATCTCGACGACTACCAGGAGCGCCTGCCGGAGGCGTGGGCGCCGCGGGGCGGCGTGATCATGGCGATGCACCAGGCCGAGGCGATGTGGATCTCCTTCGACAGCTCGCACTACCCGTTCGCCGTCAAGATCGCGACCGGAAAGATCTGCGCCGTCAGTGGCGATTCGTGGATGAACCACCTGAACGGAGACCCCCAGGACTACGTCGTCCTCCCCGAGCAGCCCTGGCTCGACGGGTACGCGGTCGAGAAGGGCCTCGTGCGCCAGTTCGTGGCGATGCCGCTCGGCGAGGGGTACACGGCCGAGGAGCATCTGACCGGGGAGGCGCGGCACGGCGGGCTCCAGATCGTCGCCTATCCGATGAAGCGGGAGCGCTACGAGCGCCTCTTCGCTCGTAGGTTCGGAGCCGTGCACGAGGCCGACCTCGACTATGGCGTTTGCATGTCGCCGGCCCCCGACATGGGGCTCGCGCCCGGCGGCCGGATGAGGCAGGAGGTCTACGAGGACCCCTTCGGGCTGGATGCCTGGGACCAGAGGCACGCGAGCCGCTGCTTCGTGAGCATCGCCAATTCCCGGCAGTGGATGGCCGTCACGGGAGAGCGGCCCCCGATGCCGCCGCCCTCGGCCAAGGAGTACGCAGAGGCCGGCCTTCCCTGGTTCGAGTGGTACGGCGGAGACGCCAAGGCCCTGGCCGGAGCGGAGAAGCTCGCCGGTCTGGTGAGCGTTCGGGAGCTCGGGGAGCGGAAGGGCGAAGAGCCGCTCGGGGAGAACGAGGAAGCCCGCCCGGGGCGCGTGCGCACCCTCCGCCGAAAGGGCGACACACGCGTCCGGGAGTTCGATTCCGAAGAGCGTCGCTAGGGGCGGGCTCGAGCCGTCCCTCGAGGGCGTCGGACGGCGTTCTCTTCGAGTCCCATCGGAGTAGGACGGCGGCCGGATCGATGCGACCTTCCGGACCGCCCGGTCGCGGAATCCGACGCCCGCCACCTTGCCCGGCGGCGCCTGGGGCGCTAAACGTGCGGCGTCCGGCGACGCCCTCACTCGCGGCGTCCTCGCCGCCAACGTCCAATTCTACGGAGGCCTGTTCTTCGGCATCATCTTCTCCTGGAACTGGTTCAACCAGCTCAGCCCGGGGTTCACGGCGGTGGGGAGCGACACCGTCAGCTTCGTGTGGATTCTTCTCGACGCCGGGCTGCCGCTGCTCTGGGCGGAGATGGGCGTGTATCTGCTCGGCTCCGGAGGCCGCGAGTCCTCGGCGTAGGATCGGAGCGAAGGCCCGCTCCGGGGTTGCTCCGAAGCCGCGCCCGGCGTCGGCGTGGCCCTCGCCTCCCCGGTCCTTGCTCCCGGGTCGGGGAAGCCGGGTCCCGCTAGCGGCTTGACGCGGCCGTCCGGAAAGCGGAGTATCGGGTCCGTGGGTGCCGAACGTTGCGCGCGCCATCCGGCGGGGAATCCCGTACCAACCCTCTAACCAAGGTCAGGGTAAATGTCTTGCCAAGCTCGCATGCTGGAACTCGTCGACGAACATCTCGATTTGGGCCGCGAACCCGAGTGGGACGGTGGGCTCGCGGATTCGGGCGTTTCCTCGCTCGACGCGGTCGCCTTCAAGAAGGCCATCGAGAAGGAATTCGATGTGACGATCCCCCTCGAGTGCTTTGATACGCTGCGTAAACTGGTCGCGTTCATCGACGCCAAGGCCGCCTGACGGCAGCGGCTTCGACCGCCCCCCCGGCGGCGGCGTGAGGGCTCCGGGGGGCGCGGCGTGACATGACCCCAGGCGTCGTATGGGAGGTACCGGAGCCGCACTCGGTACTCGACGTCCGGCATCGGGACGGGAGCGTCACCCAGGTGCGGCGTCACGGGACCCCCGGTCGCCCCCGTCTGCTTCTGTGCCACGGCAACGGGCTCGCGGCCGACCTGTATTATCCGTTCTGGTCCCGGCTGACGGACGACTTCGACGTGTTCGTCTACGACCTGAGAAACCACGGCTGGAACGCCGTCGGCGCGCGTAGCGAGCACCACATCCCCAACCTGATCGGGGACCAGGAGGACGTCGTCGAGGCCGTCTTCGCCCACCACGGCCGGGCGCCCACCGTCGGCGTCTTCCATTCCCTGTCGGCCCTGCTCGCTCTCCTGTCGCCCGTGGTCGGCACCGGTCGGTCGGGCGAGCTCTCGGCCTGGATCCTCTTCGACCCGCCTCTCTACAAGCCGAGGCTGGGCGAGGCCGAATTCGACAAGGCCGCCGACAAGTCGGCCGAGATCGCACGGCGCCGCACGGATCGGTTCCGTGAAGCGGCGGAGTTCGCCGAAGTCGTCCACCATCTGCTCCTGACGCGGGCCGTTCCCGGTGCCGCGGACCTGATGGCCCGCACCGTGCTCCGCAAATCCCCGGACGGGCGGGGCGTCGAGCTTCGGTGTCCCCGCGAATACGAGGCGCAGATCTTCGCGTACGCGCGCACCTACGCCTTCCCGGTCGACCTGGGGAACCTTCCGTGTCCGACCAAGGTCATCGGATCGGACCCGACCATGACGTTCGCCTACATGCCGACCTTCAACCTGAGCCACATCAACACGGTCGACTACGACTTCATCCCCGACTCCACGCACTTCGTGCAGATCGAATACCCGGGAGAGTGCATCGCGCTGGTTCGGGACTTCCTCGAGGCCCACGGCCTGCTCTAGACTAGTTCTCGTCCGTAATCTCGTAAGTCTCTGTTATTGTTAAGGTAACG
>CAZNEI010000030.1:0-36312 GCA_964572045.1 uncultured Gemmatimonadaceae bacterium | reverse complement strand
TGGCCGAGCTCGGGCGCCACGGCCGTGGCCTGGCTCATGATCTCGAAGGGCGATCCTACGCGCCAGACGAGCACGAGAGCCGTGCCGGCGACGACCAGGACCATGAGAAATCCCTGGATCACATCCGTCCAGGTGATCGCCACCATCCCGCCGAACGACACGTAGATGACGAACACGACGGTGGCCAGGGCCAGGGCCGTGTTGTACGGGATCCCCAGGAGCGCCTCGGCGGTGATGCCCGCCGCCTTGAGCTGCGCCACGATGTAGATCGTGAACGCCGCGACGATGAGCAGCGGCACCAGGTAGCGGACAATGGCGTGGGGATACCGAAAGCTCATGAAGTCGGTGATGGTGAACTTCCCGAAGTTCCGGAGCGGCTTGGCGACGAGGATCGACGCGAGGGGGAAGCCGACCACCGCCCCCCCGAAGAGCGCGAGGGTCGCGGGGATGCCCTGGGCATACGCGAGGCCCATGACGCCGATGATCGAGCCCCCGCTCGCCAGCGCGGCCATGATCGCCATCGAGTTCACCACGGTGCCGATGCGCCGGCCGGCCACCCAATACTCGTCTCCGGAGCCGAAGACCCGTTTCGAGACGCCGATCCCGATCCCGATGCATGCGGCCAGATACAGGCCGACCAGGATCCGCTCGAGGAGCATTAGGCCTCTCCTCCGTCTCCGTCCGTGCCACGACGCCACAGAAACGTGATGAGGGCCAACGCTGGCGAGAGCAGCATCAGGGCGGCGATGAGCCAGCCGAATACGGCCATGCCGCCGATCTCGATCGCGCGCCACGCCGGGACGAACGCGAACGCCGCGAAGGCGACGAGGAAGGCCAGAGTCGCGCCCTCCCCGCGTCGGAGGGGGAAGAAGGATCTCATGACCCTACGGTGCGCGGTGCCGGCAGGCGGCGCAACCGGGGGTCGGAGGGCCCCGGCCCGGGGACCCGGTGAACGCTCCCACCGCTCGCCTCCGAGCGATCGGTGGCGTCGGGGCGGCCCGGCTTCTGGCCCCGCCCCTTCCTCGCGAGTCCTTTCCGCGGCTACTTTCGGGCCGAATACGGTCCGCCCGCACGGGAGGCCGGCCCGACACGTCGCACTGAACGAGCATGAGTCTTCAAGCCGCCGTCGCACAGACCCTCGGGGCGCTCGCCGGCCTCTCGGCCGTCACGGCCGCCGGGCTGGCCGTGGCGCTCACTCTGCCGGCCGGCCGCAGCCGGCTTCGCCGCACGCTCGCCGGCCATGAGCGGCACCCGATCGCCTGGGCCTGGTGTCTCGCCCTCCTCGCGACGGCCGGAAGCCTCTACTTCTCCGAGGGCACGGGCTTCGTCCCCTGCTCGCTCTGTTGGTATCAGCGCATCGCGATGTACCCGCTCGTGCTCGTGCTGGGGGTGGGGGCCGTCAGAGGAGACCCGGACGTCTGGCGATTCGCGCTCCCGCTGCCGGTCGTCGGACTGGTCATCTCCGCCTATCACGCGGCGCTTCAGCGCATGCCGAGCCTCGAGGTCGTGCCGTGCGGCGCGGGCCCGCCCTGCTCGGGCCGCTACGTAGCCGTCTTCGGCTTCGTCACCATTCCGGTCATGGCGGGCGCGGCCTTCGGCTTGATCGCGACGCTGCTCCTCCTCATCCGGATGGTGCAGCGACCCGAGGCCTCCCTGGGGGGAGACGACGACGCTCTCGAAGAGGATCCCGCGTAGGAGGGCGTCGCCTCCCGGCTCCCCGGGCCGGGGCCTCGAGAGCGGAACGCCCGGGACCCGGGGAGAGCGCCTCCCTCAGTCGATCCTTCGGTGCGTCGTCTCCAGCACGGAGCCGTCGTCCCTGGGCGGGGAGCGGTACACGTAGGTGGTCCGGTCCAGCCGGGTGATCGGCTCCTCGCCCTCCACGCCGATCATCCACGGCTCGATCGACATGACCCTGGGGCCCACGACGAAGGCCTGATTCTCGATCGTGTAGGTGCCTCCGCTCGCCCAGAACACGGGCTGGTGCCGATCGTTCCAGATCTTCGCGTAGCGGGCCGCCTCCTGCTCCTCAGGAGAGAGCGCCGCAAGCTGGTCGGGCGTAACGACGGCCCGGCCCTTCTCCATCCACAGGTAGGTCCAGTGGGTGTCGGTGACGTGGAACCAGTTCGTCCGGTGCTGCGCCACCTCGTCCGCCTCCCCCGTCGCGGTGTTCAGGGTGGACATGACCTGCCAGTTGCCCCGCAGATCCGCGGGATCGATGTCGCCCTGAGGGGTGGTGGCTAGGCTCCCCATCGTGTCGAGCCGGCGGTGCGTGAACTCGCGCACCGGCTCGCCGGCTTCCGGCACCGTATGATATGCGTAGGCCGTGTCGTTCACATAGACGATCCTCTCTACGCCGCCCATCTGGACCTGGTAGGGCTCGATCGACACGATGTTCGTGTACCTCATGAGGTCCCCCTCGAGCCAGTACTCCCCGCCACTCCCCCAGAAGCGCCACTCTCCATTCTCGTCCCACATCTTCGCGCGGTTCTCGGCGTACTGCTCCTCGGGGGAAAGCTCGGCGAACTCCGCAGGCGTGCTGCCCTCCCGGCCCGGATTCATCCAGACGTAGGTCCAGTGGGAATCGGTGTACTGGGTCCAGATCGTCCGGTAGTTCCCGATCGAGTCGACCTCCCCGGTCTCGAGGTCCTCGATCGTCATGATCTGCCAGACGCCCTGGAACCTGGCGTGGTCGGTCTCCATCGCCTGCTCGGCTTGCTCGGGCGCGGGGATGCACGCCGCTCCTCCGAGGAGCAGCAACAGGGGGATCGTGGTGCGACGGATCATGGGGATCTCCGGCTCAAAGGTCCTGAATCAGTTCGCGCATGCGCCGCTTCGTCGCCTCGTCCGGCAGGCGACCGAGGGCGGCTCGGATGTTCTCGTCCATGTGATCCGGATTCGTGGTCTCGGTGAGCACGCAGGTCACGGCGGGGTGGGCGAGGATGTACTTCAGGGAGAACTGCGCCCAGCTGGCGCAGTCGAAATCGGAGGTCCAGTCGGGCAGGCTGCGCCCGCTCACGCGGCCGAAGTAGCTGCCGTTCAGGAACGGACGGTTGATCAGGACGGCCATGCCGAGATCTTGAGCGAGCGGCAGGAGCCTCTCCTCGGCGGCGGGCTCCATAACCGAGTAGTTCATGTGCACGAAGTCGAGCGGCTCGGTCCTCATGAACGACTCGAGGCGGTCGTGCAGCCGATCGCTCGAGACCGTGACACCGACGTGGCGCGCCTCGCCCGAGTCCTTCCAGCGGAGTACGTTCGGCCAGTGCACGTCCAGGTCCCGCAGGCTCTCGACTTGGAGGAGGTCCAGCGTGCGGCGCCCGAAGAGCCTCTGGTTCTGCCGCATCTGGGCGATGCCCGACTCTCCGCCGTCCGTGTTGATCTTCGTGGCGACGAAGAGCCGGTCCCGAAAGCCCGGTGCCGTGAGGATCCGGCCGAACTCGGCGTCGATCTCCTCGGTGCGCGGCGACGTATCGACGACCCGGCCCCCGTACTCCACGAGCACCTCAATCACGTCTCGGAGGGGCTCCGTCCCCTCGGTCGGGATCTCGAGCACGGGCTTCGAGGAGCCCAGGCCTACGACGGGCAACTCCTCACCGGTGCCGGGGATCGGGCGCGTGGGAAGCCGGGCCTGCGCCGGGGACCCGATCCCGAGCGACCCTGAAGGGGGAACCATCGCCGCTCCGAACCCCGCCACGCGGATCAAGAAGTCGCGGCGTGTCGTACGGCTCGAGGTCGTCATGACGCCTCCTCGGATCATCGCGGTCTTCCCAACCACGCCGGGCCCGTGCTGCCTCTCCCGGGCGGGCCGGGGCCACGGCTCAGCATGTCACCCCCCACGCCCCGGGGCAAGCCGCCGCGGGCCGGCGCGCCTCCGGGATGTCTGCCCCTCCGGAGGTGCCGAGCGGCGGATTTCCGCTCTTCGAGCGGGGGCCCGGCCGTCGTGGGGGCGAGGGATCAGAAAGCGGACCAGCAGGCCGGTGCGGGGCTCCGAGTCCACGGCTTTCGTCTCGAGGGGAGACTCGGAGTCGCGGCGCATTCGCTGCGAGGTCTCGAACAACCCGGAGTCCGTGACGCTCACACTCATCCGGACCTCGCTCCGGACGCGAACGTCTTCCAGATCCCCGAGCCTGGGCTGCAGGAAGGTCGTCCCTCGCCCTCACCTCCCCACGAAGCTCCACCCCCCGGTGAGGTAGTGGCTCCAGCGGCCCACTCGTCGGGGGCGGCGGATCGGCGCCGGCCGGCGGCTCGATGCCCTCGCGCTCGAGCATGAGCACCGTGTCCCACCAGACCACTCCCTTCGGGCGGCGGACGGGCCGAAGCCTCGGACCTCCCCCCGATCGCGAACCGGGAACTCAGGCGGCCTCTGCTTGTTGAACTCCGTCTGCGCGAACGCTTCCCGCTTCACACGGTCGGCTGTCGGCCTGGCGCCGCGGAATGTGCGAGCGCCCGGTTCCGAAACCTATTGCCGTCCTTCCATCCGACGTTGCCCACGAACAGCAGGAGGGCGGACTTCGAGGGATCCACCGTGATCGCTGCGCCTCCCGAGGCCCGCGCTCGTCGGGTGGACGCCGGAGAGAATGGCCACGTCGAACACCAGCGACGCCGCGGCGCCTGACTCCCGCGCGCGCCTTCAGGCTCTCGCGTTGATCTGCCCCCGGGGCGTGGGGGCCGGGGCGGCGAGCACCAGGAGCGCCGCCGACCGCTTCCGGATCCGCACACCGCGTGTCGGCGGTCGGGATCGAGCGCATGCGCACCCCGTCTGGGGCCTCGTTTACCGCAAGCTCGGGCGTGCGCGGCTGCTACCCCGAATTCGCACCTCTCGCCGCGTCCCCGAGCTCGCTCAGCGGCGGAGCGCCACGTCGAGGTCCGGAACGCCGGCTCCCCCTACCTCAGCCCGATCCAATAGCTCGCCTTGATGGCCAGGACGTTGTCGCCCGGCGAGGTGACCGCATCGCCCAGCGATCCGAACCCCACGTATTCCCCCGTCACGAGGCGCTCCGACCGGTTCTGTTGCCAGATGACGTAGAGGGTGCTCCCCGGAGCCCACTCCCAGCGGATCACGAGGTTGGAGCGGAGCGAGAGGCGGTTGAAGTCGAGGTTGCGGACCCTGAAGCTCACGGGACCGTCGCTGACCGTCCGCGAACCGTCAGCCTCCGTGGTGAGAGTTGTACCGTCGGTCCCGTACATGCGCAACCGAAGGGCCCGCGGCGCAGCGAGCTCACCGAAATCCGAGTAGCGCCCGCTCGCCGCGAACGGCTCCGCGTACAGCTCGAGCGTGAGATCGGGCGTGAAGGCGTAGTTGAGGCGCATGGGCACCGACAGCTGAGACCGGTCGATGCGGGCGAACACGTACCGAGTTCCGTAGGTGGCGGCTCTCCCGTCGTCGCGCGCCGTCACGTACTGCTGCGTGTCGGTCGAGCGGAAGTGGAGAAGGTCGACCGACGCCTGCCACCGGGGAGCCAGCCGGAACTGGAGGCCGCCGCTCAGCTGCCACCCGCTCCCTCCGAGCTCGCCGTGGGAATAGAGGTATGCGCCCGACCACGAGACGCGCGAGCCCGGATTGCCCCGGATCCGAGCTTGGTATTGCCAGCCGCTCGGCGTGCCCATCAGCGGCCCGCCGCGCGTGAGGTCGTCGCTCACGGCCCCGAACCAGCGCATCGTCGAGTAGCGGAGGTTCCAGAAGTTGTGGAAGTCAAGAGTGAGCGTCTGGTTGAGGCTCGAATACTGGCGGACGCCCCCGTACGACCAGCTCGAGCGTGTGGAATGGCCGATGTTCCAGAAGCGGAACAGCTTGCCCGGCTGGGTATCGCGGAGCTGGAAGTCCGCGTTGAAGTCGAGGTCGTCGGACGATCGCATCTGGCCCAGATCGTTGATCTCGAAGCCGGGCGAGCGGGCCGTGAAGCCGATGCCCCAGACGGTGTGGCGTCCCGCGTTCTTGTCGGCGCGAACCCCGACGCTGTAGCCGCTCATCGAGGTCAGGCCGGGATCCACGGCGACGTAGTCCTGGTCGGGCCGCTGGAAATACCGGGCGGACGAGCGCTGGAGCCTCTGCATCGCCAGCGGGTCGCCCTCGACCCGACTCACGCCCACGAATCCGGTGAACTCGTACATCCCGTCCTTCACGCGCCACCTCCCGTCCGCTCCGGCCGTGTAGGCGGCTCGGCTGGAGATGCTCGCCAGCGGGTCGCTCGCGTCGAGCGATCGGCGCGTGTGGGTGAGCACCACGCCGACGGCCGACCGCTGGCGGCCGACCTCCTGCTGGAGCCGGACCACGCCGTAGGCCGACGCCGGCTCCACGGCAACCGGAGTGGACCGGCCCGCCCCGAGGTCGTATGCCTGCGCCTCCTCACGCGGCGTCACCGCGGCGAGCGCGCCCACGGAGAGGCCGGAGGCGAGCCGGCCCGTGACCTTGGCGGCCGACGCGATCGTCGTGCTGGCCGGCACCTTGACGAAGTCTCCGTCGACGGCGCCGCGCGGCGGCGCCCCGATCCGGCGCGAGTAGTAGTACTTGGGCAGCCGAATGTAGCCCTGCCGCCCATCGAGCATCCCGTTGCCTTCGATGAAGAACGGTCGGCGCTCGTCGAAGAACGTCTCGAACGCGGTGAGGTTGACCTCGGCGGGATCCGCCTCGACCTGCCCGAAGTCGGGATTCACCGTGAGGTCGAGCGTGAGGTTCGGGCCCAGCCCCATCTTGACGTCCGCCCCGACGCGTCCCTGAGCCTTCTGATCGAACGGGTCGGCGGGATCGACGTCGGACCGGAGCGTGACGTCGCCGGCCGCGTACGGCAGAATCTCGATTCGGCGCGACGGCCGGATGCCTTCGATCCCGTCGAGAGTGCCGAAGTACGAGACGAAGCCCGCCTGTGCCCGGTCCCGCGGAATCAGCACCCACTGGATCTCCTCGTTCCGCTCCGGAATGATGCGCGCGATCTCGAGTCCCCATACCTGTGGATCGGCCGCGTTGAAGCGCAGCTGAGTGAACGGAATCCGCATCTCGGCCGCCCACCCCTGCGAGTCCACGCCGACCCGCGCCGTCCACACCGGATCGAACTGGTCGTCGCCTCTCTCGCGGTCGTCGGGGTGATAGGTGTCGAAGCGCACGCCCGCCGCCGACACGCCGAAGCTGTAGGCCGTGCGCCGGTCGAGAAAGGCGTCGATGGAGATGACCAACCGCTCGGCGTCGCTCTCGCCGTCGCGCCTGGTCAGCGTCGTCCGGATGCTCGGGGGATCGGGATGGTGCATGCGCGCTCCGACGTAGAGCGCATCGTCGTCGTAGAGCAGACGGACTTCGGTGCGCATCGACGGCTCCGCGCCCTCGACCGGCACCTTCTCGACAAAGTCGTCGATCGGCACGGCCGTGCTCCATACCGCGTCGTCGAGCAGGCCGTCGACCGCCGGCGCCCGGTCCGCGATTCGGACGGCACGCGCCCTCTTCGACGAGCTCTGAGCCGCCGCAGCCTCCGGAAGCGAGCCCACACACACGACAGCTGCAACCGCGATGTACCGAGCGACCCTCATTCCCCCCTCCGCGCCGGGCACCGACACCTGCCCCCCACGTCCGAACTACCAGCCGCCCAAGCTACCACTTCCGCACCCTGTGCGGCACCGTCCGAGCCTGATGCGTGCCGGGGGCGGAGCGGTCCCGCGGTCGCGCGGAGGCCCCGCGAGGCCGAGCGCCCGGGGGGGGGTCCGCAACTCGGTGGCTGGCGACGGGAAAGGCGGGAAACTGCGGACGTCAGCGCCCCGGAATCATGAGGTGCGCAGCGCTCGTACCCGCGGCCATGATCCAGACGCCGCCCTGCTGGCTGTTATCCGGGAAGCCCGTGGACTCGGCCGTCGCGCCCGGCACCGCAACCGTCGTGTGCATGCGCCCATTCTCCATGTCGGGGCCGTTCATCGTGTACCAGATCGACCCGTATTCGGGCACGGCCCGCGTGCCGTTCGCCTCGGCTTCGTCGAGCATGGCCGCGAGCGCGTCGCCGTCGATCGCCTCGGCATCGAAGCGGCGGTTCTGCTGGACCCGCTCCAGGTTCCCGACGCTCGTGCACTGCACGGCGAACGGCTGCCGGTCGGGGTCGGAGGACCGATCGTAGCAGAAGATCCGGTTCGTCCCCTCCTTGAGCACGTCGTAGGTGTGGTCGGCGTTCCACCGGATGACCATGGCGCCTTCGCGCGCTCTCGGAGGCGCTGCCGCCAAGGCGCGTTCGATCTCTTGCTCCGCGCTCTGCGCGCCGGCACCGAGCGGGACCGACATCAGTGCGGTCATGGCGACGAGAATGATGCGGTTCATAGCTGACCCTCCCTTCGACGGATCGAACACACGCCCCGGACCGCGCCGGGGCTGGTGGGCCAAATCTCCCGGGCGGCCGCGCATTCGACAACCCCCGGTCGACCCATCCCCCGACCGTTGACCGCGTGAGGCCGCGTCGACGGGTCGCGGCATGATCCTGGACCGAGGCCCCGCTCCGGGCGCTTCCAGCGACCTCGGGAGACCCGCGCGAGAGCGATTCGAAGAGGTGCGACGGCGGCCGAGAGGGGCGGGCGCAGACACCCGCGCAGGGTCCACCGCAGGCCAGCCCGCATCGAGGCCCTTCCCGTGAAATGGAACCCTCGCTAGCCTCGTATGGGTTAGGAGTGCGGTAGTCATCGCTTGTCCCGAGTCCGCTGCCGGCCAAGTGGTTGCCGGCTTCTCCGAGAAGGTACCTATGGCCAACCTCATCATTCCTCCGGGATGGCGCATCCCGGATCGCGAAGCGACGCCCGAGTCCGTCTATTTCAATCGCCGGGCCTTCCTCAAGAAGACCGGCCTGGGGATGGCGGCCCTCGGTCTCGGTGCATGCGGCACCGAGTTCACTCCCACTCCCGCCCAGGTGACCGGAGAGGAGCCGACCCCACCACCCTCGGTGCCTCCCGATCCCGTCGTCCAGACGGAGGCTTGCAACGAGGAGACGATGGACACGCCGCTCCAGTCGATTTGCCCGTCGCCCAACGCGCTCCTCTACCCCGCGCCTCGGAACTCGACCTTCGACGTGCCGGGCCCGCCCGAGACGCACCGGCTCGAGGCGGCCATCCACAACAACTTCTACGAGTTCATCGGATCGCTGAGAAACATCTACGAGGTCTGGCCCTACGTCGGACCCTTCGAGGTGTGGCCGTGGGCGGTCGAGGTGACCGGCGAGGCCGAGGGCACCGGAGTCTACGACGTCTCCGAGCTGGAGCGGGAATTCGGCCTCGAGGAGCGTGTCTACAGGCACCGGTGCGTCGAGGCATGGTCGATGGTGGTGCCCTGGACGGGATACCCGCTCGCCAAGCTTATCGACAAGATGCGGCCCCTGTCCTCGGCTCAGTACGTGCGCTTCGTGACGTTCGACCGCCCCGAAGAGGCGGTCGGCCAGCGCATCCAGCCGGAGTACCCCTGGCCGTACTTCGAGGCGCTCAGGCTCGATGAAGCGAGGCACGAACTCGCGTTCGTCGTGACCGGCATCTTCGGTGAGCCGTTGCCCAAGCAGCACGGGGCGCCTTGGCGGCTGGCGGTGCCGTGGAAGTACGGGTTCAAGTCCTCGAAGTCGATCGTCCGGATCGAGTTCACCAGGGAGCAGCCCCCGACGTTCTGGAACTCGGTGCAGCCCAGGGAATACGGTTTCTACTCGAACGTGAACCCCAGAGTCCCCCATCCCAGGTGGTCTCAGGCGCAGGAACGTCCGTTGGGAACCAACGAGAGGATCCCCACGGAGCTGTTCAACGGATACACGGAGTTCGTCTCCGAGCTCTACGACCCTCAACTGCTGACGTACATCAGCTGAGGGCGCGCCCGATGCGGGCGGGCGCGTCCCGCGGCCCCCGGCGCGGAGGAGGGGGCCGCTTCCCTCTACAGGCCTAGGCGGGTGAAGTAGCCCAGGACCAGGTCGTGGCCGGCGGGCAGGTTCTTGCCGGCCAGGGGAAGTCGCATCCCGGCCTCGATCTGCCCGGGGCCAGCGGGGATCAGAAGCGAGGGAGCCACGCGGAGCATCTCCCGCTTGGCTCCCGGCTGTTCGCGGCCCTGGAAGACCGGGGTCTCGCCGTACCATCCCTCGACGCCCACCTTGTATCCGATCGGACCGACCTCTCCCCCGAGGGCCGCGTAGAAGAAGCGCTCGTTTCCGAAGGCGTGGTCCTCGCCCGTCGGCGCCTCTCTCCAGCGATAGCCGAGCCACGCCATGAGGTAGGTCGGGTTCGGATAGAAGGAGTGGCCGAGCTCCAGCATCAGCTCCCAATCGCGCTGGCCGTCTCCGAGCGGAATCATGTCGGTGCCGACGTCGAAGTCGCCCACAGGCAGCTTCAGCCCTCCGCGGATCGCCACCGGGGTCGTCACGCCCAGGAACCGCAGGGGGCTCGAACGGGCGTAGAGGCGGATGTCTCCGAACCCCGTCGACGTCCTCATCCCGGCGCGGTCGTCGAAGCGGAGTCGCTGGAAGGAAAACTGAGCCCAGGCGTCGACGTTCTCCACGAGGCCCATGGCGAGGGTCAGGAACGACGCGGTCGCGACCGTGTGTCCCATGCCGGGGAACTCCCCTTGGTCGCCTTCGAAATCGTAGGCGTCGCGCGTGTCCTGGTGGAAGCCGGTGAGAGACGACCATCCCTGGCCGGGCGGCTCGACCCACTGGGCCGACACGGGGGCCCGTGCAACCGGAGCGGAAAGAAATGCGAGGACGGCGGCCGTGATGACGGCGGTGCTCGTCCGGTGCGGCAGGGGTCGATCGGTCTGGGTCAAAGTCCTGGGGCCTCCTCGGCGGCCGGGTCGCGGGTCGGGCTCAAGCCGGGGCCTCGAGCTCGGGCGATCCGGGCGTCGGCAAAGAGATGGACGAACGGGATGTCTGGAGCTGTGCGGTTCCCTTGAAAGGTCGTAGGGCGCGTCCGTGTCGTCCAGGTCCAGTCTTTATCCAACGGCACATGAGCCTGAGCTCGGGTCCGGTTTCCAGCGGGAGGTGAGCCCGAAGTCCGGGGCGAAGAGAACCCCATCGAGTTCGGGCTTGTCTCTTCCATCATTCGAGATCGCCGCTTGATTTGCCGGACCGGGTCACGGGAAGGCCCGTGCTGTTCGGTGCCCGCGGAGGCGAGCGTAGCGAGCCGGAGCGGGGCCCCCGGACGGCGTACGACGCGCCCCGGGCGGGGCGCCCGATCCCGGCGACCCGGCGCTACTCGGGAGCCGCACCCGCGAGCCGGGCGGCCAGCGCGGGGCGATCGATCGCCGCACCGCGCAAGAAGACGTCGGAGATCTGGCGCGTGTTCGTGATGTCGTCGAGCGGGTTCGCGTCCAGGACGATGAAGTCCGCGTTCTTGCCCGCCGCCACCGTGCCGTGGTCCCCGAGCCCCATCAGCTCGGCCGAGGTCGCGGTCGCCGCCGTGAGAACCTGCGCGGGGCTCATTCCCGACCTCACCATGTCCTCCATCTCCTGGTGGACGGCCCACGGCGTGCTGCCGTCGGTGCCGAAGGCGATCCTCACTCCGGCCCGGCTGAAGCGGTCGAGGTTGCGGGCCTGGATGCCGAACGATTCCTGCGCCTCGGGCCGGTCGCTCTGGGCCGCCTGCATCTCCGCCAGCTCTTCGGCGGGAACGGTGCTGATCCACGAGAGATCCAGAGCCACCCCCGGCCCGGGGAGGTTGGGCACCAGCACCACGTCGGGTCGCGCCTCCCATAGCTCCATGAGCTCGTCGTCGGCGTCGAGGTCCCGAACGCCGTGCGCGAAGGCGTCGATGCCGGCCCGCAGGAGCCCCTTCGCGTCCTCAAGGTTGTAGACGTGCGCCGTGACCCGAAGGCCGTGCTGGTGCGCTTCGTCGATGACGGCGGCGTACAGCTCGGCCGAGAGCTTCTCGTAGCGGCCGCCGCGGTCGTCGACCCAGATCTTGACGATGTCGACCCCCTGGGCGGCCAGCTCCTGCACGGCCGTCCGCCCCTCCGCCTCGCCCGTGATCCAGTAGGGGACCTCCGATCGTCCGGGCTCCGGGGTGGTGATCCCGCGGCCCGCCGTGAGCGAGAGGGCGGCGCCGGGCACCCACTCGGCCCGCATCTCGAACGGGACAGGGCCCTCGTCGGTGCCGAGGCTCACGACCGCGCCGGCCCCGTAGTAGGCCATATGCCGGAGCTGCTCGGTCCGTTCTTCGGGGGTGGACGCGAGGTGGACGTGGGTGTTGACGATCGCCGGCATGACGGTCCTGCCGCTGAGGTCGATCAGGGCCGCACCCTCCGGAGTCTCGACCTCCCCCCTCGCGCCGACGGCCGTGAAGCGGTCTCCCTCCACCACGAACACCGCATCCTCGAGGACGCTTCCGTCACCCACGATCAGGCGCGCGCCCTCATACACGGTCGCCTCCGCTCCCTCGCCGCCGGCGTCCGGCGCGGCGCATCCTCCCGCCAGGAGGGCACCCAGAAGAAGCACGACGGTCGTCGCGACCGGCATCGGGGATCCGACTCCGTTGGCTCGGCGCATCGGAATCTCCCAGTGAGGGTGGCGGCCTCGGGTCCCGGGGCGCGGGCTCAGGAGCACCGCGAGATCCTGCGAACCTTTAAGGACTATCGGCGCCCCACGGCCCCAGCAAGAGCCGCAGCGCCCGCCGACCGCCTTGCGGCCCCCGACGGGAGGGGAACAAGATCCTAAGGTTGGCGCTCCACGCGCCGCCGAACATCGCCTGGAACCGAGGAGGCACCCGATGGACACGCGGTCGAGAGGGGTTCTCGCCGGCCTGGCTCTCCTGCTCGGAGCCGCCGGCCTGGCATGGACGGGTCGAAGCACGGCATCGGACGGGAGCGACGAAGGTCGCCGCATGGCCAGCGCGGCGCGGCTCTACTTGGAATCGCTGGGGGCCGGGCAGCAGGAGCGGGGCACGTGGCCCTGGGAGGCGGAGGAGCGCTTCGACTGGCACTTCGTGCCGCGAGAGCGCTACGGGGTCCGGCTCAAGGACATGAGCGTCCGGCAGCGGGGGGCCGCTCACGATCTGCTCCAGAGCGCCCTCAGCTCGCAGGGGTACCTGAAGGCCACGGGAGTCATGCAGCTCGAGGGCGTGCTCGGCATGATCGAGGACCGTCCCGAGCATCGCGATCCGGAGGACTACTACTTCAACATCTTCGGATCCCCCTCGGAGGACGACCCGTGGGCCTGGCGCTTCGAGGGGCACCACATCTCTCTGAACTTCACGTCCGCGGGCGAGGACGTCCCCTCCGTCACGCCCGCCTTCATCGGCTCCAATCCCCACCAGGTCGGCGAGGGGCCTTGGGCCGGCTGGAGGCTGCTCGGCGCCGAGGAGGATCTGGCCCGTGAGCTGCTTGCGCTTCTGGGGGAGGAACAGCTCCGGACGGCGATCATTGGAGCGGAAGCGCCCAGGGACATCGTCACCGGCAACGCCCGGAGCGTCGACGTCGGGGATCCGGAGGGGCTCGCGGCATCGGAGATGAACGACGAGCAGCGCTCGGCGCTCATGCGGCTGCTCGCGGAGTTCTTCGACAACGTCGAGCGTGGAGTCGCCGACGCCGAGATGCTTCGCGTCCGGGAGGCGGGCCTAGATGGCCTCCGCTTCGCGTGGGCGGGAGGCACCGAGCGGGGAGAGGGGCACTACTTCCGCATTCACGGACCGACCGTTCTGATCGAGTACGACAACGTGCAGAACGGGGCGAACCACGTGCACTCGGTCTGGCGCGATCCGGCGAACGACTTCGGCGACGATCTGCTCCGCAGGCACTACGAGGAAGCCGACCATCACCAGGCCGACCTGCAGTCCCCGGGCGGCACCGGTGGCCACGCCACGCCCGAGCCCTGAGACGGGCGCTCCCGGCCGCTCGGCCGGGAGCGCCGATGTCGGCTCTAGGGGTTGGTCTCCTCCAGGAAACGCCTCGCCTCGCGCATCCCGTCCAGCTCCTCGTGGCCCGCCCACACTTCGGTCAGCGTGCGGTAGGCCTCCTGGGCTTCCGTGTAGTTGCCGGCCGCCTCGTTGGAGCGGGCCAGCCCCAGGAGCGAACGCGGGCGATTCGGCATCCGCAGCAGCGAGGTCTCGAACATGGCGACCGCGTCGGCGGGACGGTCGAGGCCGAGCAGGAGTTCCCCGTACAGCTCGTGGACGGGCTTGATCGGACTCGCCGATCCCCTCGGGGGCGCCATCGCCTCGACGATTGCGACGGCCTCGTCCATCCGCTCGGTCGCCATGTCGGCGTGACCCATCCCGGCATGCAGCAGCGCGCTGACCTCCAGATAGGCGACCTTCGTGTAGCCCTCCTCGTCCTCCTCCACCTTCTCCTTGAGGAGGCCCTCGGCCTCGGCCAGGGCGTCTTGGTCGCCGAGCCGGGCGGCGCTCAGCCCCAAGGCGAGCAGCTCGTGCACCGATGACTCGCCCGTGACGGGAAGGATCTTCCAGTCCTCGGTGTCGACGATGTAGCGGGACTTGAGGAGCGGCACCGTGCCGCGGGCCCGGGCGACGCCGGCCTCGCCGCGGGCTCCTCCCTCGAGGAATCCACCCTCACCCGACATCGCCTCGATGCGCTCGATCCAGAGCCGGGCCTTCTCGTAGTCACCCCTCTGGAGGTCTCCGTACTGCCCCCAGTCGAGCGCATGCACCGCGTCGCCCATGCTGTCGCCCGGCCTCCACAGCTCCCGCGCGGCGTCGTAGGCCGACTGGTTGTTGCCGGAGACGCGCTCCCACATGCCGTGCTGGATGAAGATGTGGGTCGGCATGTGGCGGGCGTGCGAGACGGCCGGAGCGATCTCGGAGAACCGGTAGGCGGCCTCGAGGGCGAGCGGAGCGTGCAGCGGGTCGTCGAACGAGTGGATCGTGTAGTGCGCCGCGCCCGGATGGTTCCGGTTCTCGCTGAAGAGGTCGAGCGCGATCGTGCCCGCCCTGATGTTGAGGCGCTGGCTCAGGTCGCCCGTCGCGGCCACGGCGCTCAACATCGAGAGCGCGTAGAAGGCGGCGACCTCGGCATCGTCGGGATACGTCTCGTACATCTCCTCCATCGCTTCCATGTAGCCGATGCGGCGCTCGACGTGTTCGCCCTCCCCCCAGAGGATCTCCACGGCGTTGAGGAAGTCCTTCTCCCGCTGGGTCGGAGCCTTCGCCAGCCGCTCCTCCCGGGTGGGGGCGAGACGCTCGAGCACCCGGCTCGGCTCCGTCTTGTCCATCTGCGAGACGAGCGGGTGGTTGTAGCTGAGCGACTCACCCCAATAGGCCATCGCGAAGTCGGGATCGAGCGCCTGGGCCGCCTGGAACTGTTCGATCGCCTGCTTCCATCCGAAGCTGTGCAGGATCGCCACTCCACGCAGGAACTGCTGCTGAGCCTCCCCGGTGGCCGAAGTCGGGAAGTCGATGGAGCCCACGTTTTCGAATTGGGCCCGAGCGGGGGCCGCGGTGAGCACGAGCAGGCCCATGACGAGCCAGAGGAAAGGTGTCCGTTTCATGATCTTTCTCCTGCGGTGTTCAATCCAGATCCGGCAAGACCGCCGGCCTCCTGTTGCTCGGGTCGGTCAAACGTTCGCCAACGCGTGCGCCATGTTGTCGAGCGCACGCTCGATGAGACGTCTCGACGTGCCGAGGTTCATGCGCATGTGGTCCGCCCCTCCGGCGCCGTACCCGTCGCCCGGACTCAGGAAAACACCCGAGTTCTTGACGAGCCAGCGCTGTACAATGTCTTCGGGCGACACCGGGCTCGCCGACTCCTCGCTCTCCTCGGCGGCCGTATCCCTGGCCCCGATCCTCTCGACGACCTCGCTCACGTCCAGCCAGGCGAGATAGGTGCCTTCGGCCTTCCTGTACTTCACGTGCGGCATGCGGTCGCCGATGTACGACTCCACGAAGTCGTGGTTCGCGTCTATGTAGTCGAGCATCTGATCGAGCCAGGGCTCCCCTTCGGTGATCGCCGCGTGACTCGCCACGTAGCCGAGTGTGCTGATGTCGGCCCGCGTGTGGGACCGTACCCGCCCGAGCAGATCCGGGTTCGTCGAGAAGAACCAGCCGATCTTCATCGCCGAGAGGCTGAATGTCTTGCTCGCCGACTTGAAGGTGAGGCTGTTGTCTACGATGTCGTGGTTGGCGAGGCTGGCGAAGGGAGTGTACCTGTGGCCTTTGGTGACGAAGTCGCAGTGGATCTCGTCGGAGAGGACGACGACGCTGTGACGCAGGCAGATCTCGCCCATCCTCGTCAGATCCTCGGGCGACCAGCAGTTGCCGGTGGGATTCTGGGGATTGCAGAGGATGAAGGCGTTGGAGCGACGGGCCCGCCGCTCGAAGTCCTCGAAGTCGATCGAGTACTTTCCGTCGACCAACTTCATCCGACTCTCCTCGGCCACCGTGCTCGTGACCCGGAGGTCGCTGTAGAAGCCGCTGTAGGTCGGCGTGGTGAGGAGCACGCGGGTGCGCGGAGGCGCGAAGGTCTGGAGCGCGGCGATGAGCCCGGGCTGCACGCCGGTCGTGAAGACCAGGCTCTCGGAATCGATGTCGAGGCCGTAGCGGCTCCGGTTCCACTCGACGATGGCGTCTACGTACTCTTCGGGCCGGCGCAGGTAGCCCCAGTTCTCGTGCTCGCAGCGCTTCGCAAGGGCCTGCGTGATGCAGGGCGCGGCCCGGAAGTCCAGGTCGGCGATGCCCATGCCGATCTGCAGATCCTCGCCGTAGGTGGCGATCGCCCCGTCCCACTTCGTGCAGTCCGTTCCCACGCGGGAGTAGAGTTCGTCGAAGTCGAACGCCTGAGCGTCCCGCAGGGGGCGAGCCTCTCCGACGTCGGCCGCCCACGCCGGCTCGACTCCGACGGCGCCGAGAAGTGCCGCGGCTCCGGCGTTCTTGAGGAACGCCCTGCGATCGACTCCAGTGTCTCGTGTCATTGCGCTCTCCTCATGGCGGGGACGGGGTGCGGGCCCGGTGGACTTGGGCGCACGATGACCCACGGAACCCGGGAGCGTCGGTGCTGCCGGAAGGGCGGTGGTCCCACGCAACTGTCGGTGGAAGCCGGCGCACGCCGTGTGCGACGTACCGACGGCTTCCGAGAGTGGAGCCTATACAGTCACTCGGATCGGACATTCAAGTGTCCCGGACCAGGCAGAATCGAGAAGGACAACATCGAAGCCTCGTCGGCGCCAGGCAAGCGCGCACCCGGTGCTCAGCGCGCGGGCGCAAGGCCGCTCCGGGGCCTCCGAATGGAGCCAGCCGGGATCGAACCGGCGACCTCTGGCTTGCAAAGCCAGCGCTCTCCCAACTGAGCTATGGCCCCATGGCCCCGTCTCGGGGGCGGCACCTAAGATAGTTTCGGCTCCGGCCCGCTGGTAGCCGATCCGGCTTCGGCGACCCTTGCCGCCCCCGCCGGCCGCCTCCCAATGTGGGAGCGCGCGCCTCGCCCACGCGGCGGGGCTTCCGAATCCCCCGACCGCTCGAGCCGCAATCATGATCGTTGAGCCCGGCAAGATCCGAATCGGCTGGATCGGCCTCGGTGTCATGGGCCGAAGCATGTGTGGCCATCTCATCGACCGAGGCTTCTCGGTGACGGTGTTCACCCGGACACCCGAGACGGCCCGACCGCTTCTCGCGAGGGGCGCCGCCTGGGCCGACGGCCCACGGGCCGTGGCCGAGCGAAGCGACGTGGTCTTCACGATCGTCGGCTTGCCCAGCGACGTGCGGGAGGTCGTCCTCGGCCCCGACGGTGCACTCGCAGGCTGCCGGGCCGGCACCGTCCTCGTCGACATGACGACGAGCGAGCCGTCGCTGGCGGCCGAGATCTACGAAGCGGCCCGGGCGAACGGCGTCGCCAGCGTCGACGCGCCGGTGTCGGGCGGCGACGTGGGCGCCCGGGAGGCGCGGCTCTCGATCATGATCGGGGGCGACGAGGACGTCGTAGAGTCGCTCGGGCCTTGCTGGGAGGCGATGGGCACGACGATCGTGCGACAGGGAGGCCCCGGCGCCGGCCAGCATGCCAAGATGGTCAACCAGACGCTGATCGCTTCGGGCATGATCGGCGTCTGCGAGGGCCTGCTCTACGCCCACAAGGCCGGGCTCGACCTGGAGACGGTCATGCGATCCGTGGCCTCGGGAGCCGCCGGCAGCTGGTCGCTCTCGAACTACGGCCCGCGCATCATCGCCAACGACTTCGATCCCGGCTTCTTCGTCGAGCACTTCATCAAGGACATGGGGATCGCTCTCGCCGAGGCGGGCCGCATGAACCTGGCGCTCCCCGGCCTGGCCCTCGCACACCAACTCTACACGGCCCTCGGGGCCCAGGGAGGGGGAAGAAGGGGAACGCACGCCCTCCAGCTCGCCCTGGCGCGCCTCTCCGGGGTCGACTGGAGGCGGGAGCGCTAGGTCCCCTTCCCCACCGAGGGACGCTACATGCCTCCCACCCCTGCGTAGACGCCCCTCAGGAACCGCTCGGGGTCGCCCCACTTCTCGTCGAACTCGGCCGTCGCGTTCGCCGCGAGCACCTGCTCGACGGTGCGACCCCGCTCGACGAGCTCCGAGACCCGATCCTTCACGACCAGGATCATGTCCCGGAACTCGATCACGTCTTCCCGGGTGGAGATCCCGCCGTGGCCCGGAATGATCTTCGTGTCCGGCCCCGCCATGCCGATGGCCACGGCAAGCGCCGCCAGGGTCCCGTCGAGCGTTCCGCCGTTGTTCAGGTCGATGTACGGATAGCCCGTCGTGCGGAAGACGTCTCCCAGATGCAAGACGTCGGAGTCCCGGAAGTGGATGTAGCTGTCCCCGTCGGTGTGCGACGGCGGAACGGGGAACGCGTGGACCTCCTCGCCGTTGAGGTGAATCGTGATCGACTCGCTGTAGGTGAGCACGGGAAGCGCCCCCTCCGAGACCTGACCGGCCAGCCGGACCCTGACCTCGTCACGGGCCAGGATGAGCACGCCCATCTTGCCGAGGTTCTCGTTTCCGCCGGTATGGTCGCCGTGCACATGGGTGTTGATGACGAAGCGGATGTCGGCGGGCGTGAGCTCCCGGATGGCCGCCACGATCCGGTCGGTGAGCGGCGCGAACTGATCGTCGATCATCACCACGCCGTCTTCGCCGATCGAGAGCCCGATGTTTCCGCCCGCGCCCTCGAGGTAGTACACGTTGCCGGCCACGTGGTGGGTGCGGATCACGACGTCGCTGAAGTCGCGCTCCTGGCCGAGACCCGGGCGCCCACGAGAAGCGCCGAGGCGAGAAGCAGAGGGGCGGGCGAAAGGAGCCGGCCTCGGATGTTCATGGTTCCCTCCATTTGGCAATGTGGGTATCGCGGCGCCGTTGGGGGGGCGTCGACGAATCGAGCCGCGCCCTTCAGCTTCCGAGGGGATCGTCAGGTGCGAAGACGTCGGAATCCCCGAGGCTGAAGGCTCTTCCCCCCCAGGGCATCATCTCCTCTGGGCACGTCTCCAAGATACGCGCAACCGGGGGATCCCGCTTCGTTCGGGGAGGCTGTGGGGGTCGTCATCGGGCGTCCGCGGACTCGGGTCCACGGCTCGGGGAGCGTGGTGGACTTCGCCCTGACCGCTCCCCCGCAATCACCGAGTGTCGCACGAGAAAGTCGCGCACGTCCTCGATGAAGACGTCCCAATCCGGAGGACAGTCGTTGTGGCCGCAGTCCCACTCGATCAGCTCTGCGTCGGGGCGCTCGGCGGCCAGGGTGCGCGCGTGGCTGAAGGGGACGAGCCTGTCACGCCGGCCGTGCATGAGCAGCAGGGGCCCGTCGAAGGACCGCACCGCCTTCACGTTGTTGTAGGCGTCGGACAGGAAGAACCCCGGCGCCGCGAACCTCCGCCACGCGATCCTGGACAGGGAGCTGAAGGTGGACTGGAGGATCAGGGCCCGCACGGGGCGTTCGGTGGCCAGGTCGGCGGCGACGCCGCCTCCGATCGACCTCCCCATCACCACGACGCGGTCGGGATCGACGTCGCGGCGT
Organism: uncultured Gemmatimonadaceae bacterium; assembly: GCA_964572045.1. Classification (GTDB taxonomy): domain Bacteria; phylum Gemmatimonadota; class Gemmatimonadetes; order Longimicrobiales; family Gaopeijiaceae; genus CBDCKR01. The sequence goes on along the minus strand of CAZNEI010000030.1, from coordinate 16,421 downwards.
GCGACGAGCCGATCGTAGCCGGTGCGAAACGCCTCCGCGATCCGGGCTCGCGAGGCCGTGCCGGTCGAGAGCCCGAAGGCCGGAAACTCGATGAGCAGGACGCCGACGCCCAGTCGGGTCAGCTCCCCGAGGATCGTCCAGTCGTCGATGAGCTCCGCGTTGCCGTGCGCGAAGATGATGGCGGGCTCGGCGCCTCCGCCCCCATGCGACCTGAAATACCAGGCCTCGACGGCCCCTCCGTCCGACAGCTCGAGCCAGTCGCGCTCCACCCCCGGCGGGGCGGGCGAGGAGAGGCTCCGGGCGGCCTCTCGCACGACTCCGGGGAACAGAAGACGCCGCTGGAGGGCGAAAAGCAGCGTCAGGTACGCCAGGTAGACGACAGCGGCGGTCTGGACGAACGTGAGCATCGCATCCTCCTTCGCCGCATGGCTCGGGGCCTAGGGGACCCTCAGAACCGCGAGGCTCGGATCCACACGTCGGCGCGAGCCCACGCCTTCTCGAAGGCCCGGCCCACGTCGTCGGCCTCGCCGCTCCGACCCTGTTCGCGCAGCGCCTGCTCCAGGCCGAAGAGCGACCACCCGTTGTGCGGATGGTCGGCCAAGGCGGCGCGGTAGACCCGCTCGGCGTCACGCGCCCGCCCCGCTTCGACGAGGAGGGCGCCGAGCCAGTGGCGGGCCGAGAAGTTGAGGGGCTCCGGCTCATCGTAGCGCAGGCCGTCCTCGATCTCGGTCGCCGCCTCGAGGACGCCGATCGCCTCCTCGACCCTGCCCTCCTCCGCGAGGATCTCCCCTTCGAGGATCGCCCCCACCACGGCGAGGAGGTCTTCGGCCGAATGACCCCGGAACCGGGCCTCGGGGTCTTCGGCCGCCGCCTCGCGCACGGCTCCGAGGAATTCCCGTGCCACGTCGACATGGCCCCTGCGGAGGTGGGCGTAGCCGTGGGCGAAGTCCCCGAGTCCTCGGAAGATCGGGTTCTCGGCGTCGTTCTCGGTCTCGAGGATCTCGTCGAATCGACCAAAGCGCAGATACGTCAGGAACTCGTAGTATCTCGCACCCCCCGTCGCCTTGGCGTAGTCCCTGCCCGCCTGCATCGCGACGGCGCCCTGGCCGTCCATGGAAGCCGCGAAGAGGAGCATGTGCAAGTTGTGCGACGGGTAGATCGCGAAGCCCTCGCCGTAGGCCGCCTTCTGATCGGAGTGGAAGGCCGCCAGATTCCCCCGGACGGCCTCGGCCCACCGCCCCACTCGATTGTAGGTGTGCGACGGCATGTGCTGGATGTGGCTCGCCCCGGGGATCGAGCCGCCCAGGTAGTCGGCGCACGCCTCCGCCTTGTCGGGCCGAACCGTCGACTCGGTCGCGTGGATGTAGAGGTGGCAGGCCCCCGGATGGGTGATGTCCTGGGCGAGCACGTCCTCGAGGATCCGGTGGATGCGCTGGATCTCGGCGCGTTCGAGGTCCCAGTTCCCGCGCCTGGGCTCGAGGAGCATCAGGCCTTCCGCATAGAGGAAGCCGGCGTCGAGATCGTTGGGGTGATCGTCATAGACCTTCGCCATCGCTTCGGCGTAGGTCGTGTCCACGCTGATCTGGGGGGTGCGGTCGGTACGGCCGACGTAGCGGTGGGCCATCGCATCGATGAGGTCCCGCTCCACGGGGCTCGTGCTGCCGGGCGCGAACTCCAGGGCCTTCTCGATCGCCGCCTGGGCCCTCGGAAGAGACTGCGAACCCATCGGCCCGTTCAGGTACGGCCCCCACGCCCACGCCTCTCCCCAATAGCACATGGCGCACTCCGGATCCCGGAGCTGTGCTTCGCGGAACGAGCGGGCGGCGTCCTCGAGCGTGAACGCGTACATGAGCTGGATGCCCTGGTCGAAGAGCGCCTGAGCCTCGGGAGAGTCGGTCGTGATCGGTCGCGAGAAGGGCCCGAGACCCTTGGCGAACAGGGGCATCGGCTCGTTGAAGCTCTCGGGCATTTCGGGATCGGAGCTGTCCTGAGCGGACGCGCTCCCGACGACGGCAGCGAGAGCGAGGAGGGTGAGGGGAATCAGGCCTTCGAGCGATCTCCGTCTCATGACTGGCTCTCCTAAGGCGGCGTTTTGGGGGGGCACGCGGTCTCCGGATCCAACACAAGATGCGCCCCGGACCCCGCGGCCGTCCAGACCGCGCCTCGTCCTCGACGACCCGCCAGCGGCGCCGGCGCCCGGTGGGGATGGCGACGGAGGGGCGCGGCGCAGGCCCGATGCGCATCCCGGCGACGTCGGATTACCGACAGGCGCCCGCCGGGGAAAAGCGCCGGTTCCATCCCCCTACGGAGCCTCGCCCGACCCCGCAAAGCGGCAGTGGACAAGTGCTTGGACCTTTTTTAGAATTTTCACGACTCGCCACGGAGGGAGGCATTCGCGACCCACCGCCCGGCAGCGTCGGGCCGGCGGCCCGAGCCGTCGCAGTCGCGCTCGTCGGACACAGGGTCAGGAGGTTGGGCAGGCCATGATTGCAGTTCAGGGGGTGACGAAACGATTCGGTGATCTCGTCGCCGTTCGGGACCTCGACTTCGAGGTTCACCGGGGGGAAGTCGTGGGGTTTCTGGGTCCGAACGGAGCTGGAAAGACGACGACGATGAGGATGTTGACCGGCACGCTGGAGCCCGACGAGGGCGCGGTTCTGTTCGACGGGGAGCCGATCGACCGGGACCTGACCACGGCGAAGGGACGCGTGGGCTACATGCCCGAGGCGAACCCGCTCTACCACGACATGCTCGTGGCCGAGTATCTCGAATACGCCGCCCGCCTGAGGATGCTGGAGGGAGCGACGGCCCGCTCCGCCATCTCCGACGCAGTCGACGAGACGGGGACGGGCGACGTGTTCTTTCGTCCCATTTCGGAGATCTCGAAGGGATTCCGGCAGCGTGTCGGGCTCGCGGCCGCCATCCTGCACCACCCCGAAATCCTCGTTCTCGACGAGCCGACCGAAGGTCTCGATCCGATCCAGCGCGTCGACATCCGCGCCCTGGTCAGCGACCTCGGGCGCGAACGCACGGTGCTCCTCAGCACGCACGTCATGCAGGAGGTCGAAGCCACCTGCACCCGGCTGCTGATCGTCAACCGCGGACGGCTCGTGGCCAACGGGGCGGTCGCCGACCTGCTCGCCGCGGGCCGCGGTCTCAGCGAGTACGTCGTCGAGGCCGCCGGCACGGACGTGGCCGAGACGCTGAGCCGGCTTCCCGGCGTCGATTCCCATACGTCGGAACGCGTGGACGGCCGGACCCGCGTGCGCCTCTCGGTGGCGGGCGAGGCGGAGCTCCGACCGGAGATCTTCCGCGTCGCCACAGAGAAGCAGTGGGTGCTCTGGGAGCTGCACCGGGAGCGTGCCACCCTCGAGCAGATCTTCCGCGACCTGACGATGGCGGACGAGGCCGATCCTGCCGCACCGGCTCCGGATCCTGCGGCGGCCGAGGGGCCGACGGACGGCGGAGCTGCCGACACCGACGCACCTGACGGACCCCGAACGCCTCGTGACGAAGAGGCGGAGGTGGCGTCATGAGGCGGGCTTGGAACGTGGCGCGGCGCGAGCTGGCGACCTTTTTCGACCACCCCACCGCCTACGTCCTGGTGGTGGCGTTTCTGGGCCTGGGGCTGTTCCTGACGTTCCGCACGCTCTACGCGACGGGGATCGCCACGATGCGGCCCTTCTTCGACATGCTGCCCTGGCTCTTCGCCGTGTTCGTCCCGGCCATGACGATGCGCTCGCTGGCCGAGGAGCGGCGGAGCGGCACGCTCGAGTGGCTCCTCGCCCACCCGCTCGGCGAGATCGAGGTCATCGCCGGCAAGTTCGTCGGGAATTGGATCTTCGCGCTGATCGCGCTGGCGGGCACCCTGCCCACGGCTCTCGGACTGCTCTGGGTGTCGGAGGCCGACGGGGGCATCATCGTGGCCGAGTACGTGGGCGCGGCCCTGCTGGCCGCGCAGGGCGTGGCGATAGGCCTGTGGGCCTCAAGCCTCACGAGGAACCAGATCACGGCCTTCATCGTGGCCGCGTCCGCGTCATTCTTTCTGGTGCTGATCGGAACCCCGGTCGTGCTCATCGGCCTGCCGCCCGCGCTGGGAGCCTACGTCTCGAATCTCTCCGTCGTCGGACACTTCTCGAACGTGGCCAGGGGCGTCATCGACCTGAGGGACGTCATCTATTTCCTTTCCACGGCGGCCCTGTTCCTGGTCCTGGCGATCGGTCTGCTGAGCCGGGAGCGTCTCTCCCAGGCGCGGATCTCGTACCGCCGGCTGAGGGTGGGGACGGCGGCCCTGGTGGGCGCGGTCGTCGTGGTGAACCTCCTCGGAGGCAACATCCGCGGGCGCCTCGATCTCACCCGTGGCGGCCTCTACACGCTCTCGGCGGGGACGCGCGCGATCCTGGGCGAGCTGGACGACATCGTGACCCTCAAGCTGGTCGTGTCGGACGAGCTTCCCACGGAGCTGGCGGCCACACGCCGCGACGTGCAGGACCTGGTGGCCGACCTCGGTCGGGCCGCCGAGGGACGGCTCGTCGTCGAGAGCCTCGATCCAGGCGAGGACGACGAGGCGGCCACCGAAGCCCGGTCTCTCGGGATCACCGAAAACGAGTTCAACGTGCTGCGCGACGACGAGTTCGAGGTGCGCCGGGGATGGTTCGGACTCGCGCTCCTCTACGCCGACTCGAGAGAGGTCATCCCTTACATCGATCGGACGGACGATCTCGAATTCCGAATCGTCTCGGCGATCTCCTCGATGACCTCGACGGAGAGGCCCAGGCTGACGTTCGCGACCGGCTTCGGAGCCGAGAGCGGCGCAACCTATCCGTCCTTCCGTCAGGGCCTGTCGGATCGATACGACGTCCGAACCGCCGACCTGAGCGGCGATACCGTGCCCGGCCTCGGACCCGACACGATCGACGTCCTCGTCCTGGCCGGGCCGGACCAGATCATCGGCGACGCCGCGATCGAGAACCTCCGCTCCTACGTCGAGCGGGGCGGAGCGACCCTCTTCCTCCTCGACAACCACCAGGTCTCACCCGAATCGCCGACGACCGTCCCGGTCACCACCGGGCTGGAAGGCTTTCTCGAGGAGTACGGCATCCGGATGGACGCCGGCATGGTCCTCGACTACAGCTCGAACTCGACGATCTCCATGGGCCGCCAGGGAATCTTCAACCTCGTGCGCCCCTACCCCCTCTGGCCGATCGGGCTGAGGGGCGAGGACCACCCGACGACCCGCGATCTCAGCAACCTGAGCGTCGGCTGGGCCACGGCGATCACCGTCACCGACAGCGCCAACGTGCAGGAGCTCTGGGTGACGACCGAGGCCGGCGCCGTCCAGCCTCCGGGAGGCATGATCATGCCCGAGACGCTGGCCCAGCCGAATCCCGACGACCTTCGGACGGTGACGTTCGCGGTCGCCGTGGACACGCGCGCCGCCGAGGAGGAGGGCGGAGGGGAAGCCGAGCCGGCCGGCGCCGGCCGCATGATCGTCGTGGGGGACGTGGACTTCCTCCAGGAACAGTTCGTCCGCGCCAACCCCCAGAACCTGATCTTCGCGGCGAACGCCGTCGATTGGCTCGCCCAGGACGAGGCGCTGATCGGCATCCGCTCGAAGACGCGGACCCCGCCGCTGATGGCCTTCACCTCCGAATTCCAGAGGACCGCCCTCAAGTGGGGGAACCTGGTGGGGGCACCGCTGCTGTTCGTGATCGGAGGCACGGGCCGCGTGACCGGCAGGCGCCGCAGGGCTGAAGGGCGCTGGGAGGAGATGATCCGATGAGCGAGCAAGCCCTGAAGCGCATCGTCGTCGTCCTGGTCGTCCTGGTCGGGCTCTGGGGACTCTCGTCGTTGGCGTCCTCCAGAAGAGGCTCGAGCCCGCCCGCAGCCGGAGGTGGAGTGGCCGCAGCCCTCGGGGGCCTCGAGGGTGCCCACGTGGAGTCGGTGCGCCTCGACGGCCCCCTCGCCACGCTGACGCTCGAGCGCAACGGAGGGGCATGGACGGTGAACGGCTATCCGGCCGACAGCGTGGCCCTCGACCGGCTCTGGAACGCTCTGGAGAACGCCGAGGTCGGCGGCTTGGTCGCGACGAATCCGGCAAACCACGATCGCATGGGAGTGTCGTCCGACAGCGCTTGGACGGTCGAGGTGACACGGACGGGCGGCACCCTGTCGACGGTGCTCGTCGGCAACAGCGGCCCCACGTTCCCCAGCGCATATGCGCGCCTCCCCGGCCAGGACTCCGTGGTGGTGGTCGGCGGCGATCTCCGCTCCGCCGTGGCGAGGGGGCTCGTGGCCTGGCGCGACAAGACCGTCCTGCGGACCGATACGGCCGCGCTGGCCCGCATCGTGATCGAGGCCGACGACGGCACCCACGCGCTCGAGAGGCCCGACACCCTCTGGATGGTGAACGGCGAGGAGGCCGACGCCCTCGCCGTCGGAAACCTCGTCCGGGAGCTCAACCGGCTGGTGGCGACCGGCTTCGCCGAGGACCCGGAGGAGGCCGAAGCGGATCCGAGGAGAGTGACCGCCCTCGATGCGGCGGGTGACACGCTCGCCGCGGTGGAGATCGCGGGGACGGGCAGCACTCTCCAGGCGCGCGTGCCCGGAAACGACGTGGTGTACGAGGTTCCGGAGTGGCGCGTGAACCGCATCGTGCCCACGCTCGAGACGCTGCTCCCTCCCGGAGACGAAGGCAACTGATCCGCACGGACCCGCTCCGGCGGGTCCGTGTATCACGTGGGTGCACGCTTTAACGGGGGTCGGCCATCGCGCGTCAATGGTGTAGCTTCGAGCGGCCCGCCGACGGGGCGGTCGCGGCGCCCCGCCAGGGGACCCGCCGTCTCGCCCGTCACGTTGTCCGTCACTTCAGGAGAGCGTTCGTGATCCGCTTCAGCACACCGCACCCGGCCCTGCTCCTCTTCGGTTCGCTTGCGGGGCTCGCGGGATCGGGGGACCTGTTCGGGCAGGACGCCCATCCCGACTCCCTGGACCTTCTGGCCCGAGCCAAGGACGCGCAAGCTCGATTCGAGCGCTACCGGGAGCAGCGGATCCCGCCGGAGCTGGCCGGCTACGGGGGCGGCTGCGACGACCTCGTCGGCCGCTTCTGCCTCCGCTTCGGAGACGGAGAAGACGAGGACGAGTGGCAGGTTCCCGAGGAGCCCGTGGAGTTCGGAATGGCGCGGGTGAGGGTGCTCGAAGAACTGGCCGAGGTGGGCCAGGAGATCCCCGGAGACTCCTGGGTCCTCGGCCAGCGGGTCTACTACATGGGGGAGGTGGGCCAGTGGGACCAGGCCGAAGCCCTGATCCGGCGTTGCAGCGGCGAGCCGTGGTGGTGCACGGCGCTCCTCGGATACGTGAAGCATGCCCAGGGCGACTGGGTCTTCGCGGCCGAGATCTTCGAGCGGGCGCTCGAGCAGATGCCCGAGGAAGAGGCGGTGCGCTTCCGCACACCCACCTACCTCCTGGACCCCGGCGCGATGGACGCCTACGAAGCGGCCGAAGACAAGGCCGAGATCGAGGGCCGCCTCTGGCTGCTTGCCGACCCGCTCTACATGGTCGAGGGCAACGACCGCAAGACCGAGCAGTACGCCCGGCAGGTCCTCGTCCGCATGCGAAGCGAGGCGGTGAACGCCTACGGGGTGGCCTGGGCGGACGATATCGAGCAGCTCACGCTGCGCTATGGAGCCGAGAAGGCGTGGGAGCGGGTGCGCGGTCTCGCGGGCCAGGGCCTCCAGGACACGCGCCGGATCGTGGGAAGGCATCACCCCAAGAGCCAGGAGTTTCTGCCCCCCAGGGAAGGTCTCGAGGATCCGGCGGAGATCGCGCCCGGAGACTGGACGCTCGGAAAGATCCGCCCGTGGACGGGGTACGCGCCACCTTACGCTCCGGATCTCGACCCGCTCGAGACCCAGGTCGCTCGCTTTCGGCGGGGGGATTCGCTCCTCGTCGTGGGAGCCTTCGCGCCCGAAGCGGAGGAGAAGCCCGAGGTCGACCCCCGCCGGCGCACCAACCTGAATCCCCGGGGCGTCAACATGCGCGCGGGGCGGACCGAGACGAGGGCGGACCGGCAAGCCCGGCTCAACCCCTTCGCCCGGCCCGTCGAGGAGCCCCAGCCGTTCCTGCCCGAGGAGCCCGAAGCGGACGCGCCCGTCCGGTCGGCGCTGTTTCTCATCGAGACCGAGAGCGGCAGGCGCCACGAGGTCCTCGGTGAAGGCCCGGAGGGAGCCTTCCAGCTCCAGGTCGACAACGGCCGATACATCGTCGGCATCGAGGCCTTCAGCGCCGACGTCAAGCAGGCGTGGCGCGACCGGCACGGGGTCTGGCAGGACGACATCGTGCCGGGGCTCGCAGCGGTCTCGGATCTCCTGATCCTCGAGGGCGGAGGCGAGATCCCCGAGTCTCTCGCCGAGGCGCTCCCCACGGCCATGGCGGCCACCCGCATCCGCGTGGGCGAGGCCTTCAAGATCGCGTGGGAGCTGTACGGTCTTCGCATCGGAGAGGCCGCGAGCGTGCGCATCGGCGTGGACCAGGGAGGGGAGGGGCTGATCAGGAGGATCGGGCAGTTTCTCCGGGTCCTCGAGCCGGATGCCCCGGTGGTCATGACGTACGAGGATGCGGGCCCCGACGTTCTCGGCACCGTCTTCAGGGCCGTCCAGCTCAACTTGCCGGACCTGGAGCCCGGAGAGTACACGCTCACGGTGGAGATCGAGCTCTCGGGCCGCGAGCCGATGGTCGTGGCCCGCCCGATCGTCATCGTTCCGTAAAGCGCCGCAGCGCTCAGGCGCCTCCCGCGGCACGCTCCCGGAGCGCGGGCGAGCCGACGGCGCCGCACACGCGACTCCGCCTGACCGACGGGGACGAGGCGAAGCTCAGTCGGCCGACGTCGGGCCGCTTCGATTAGGTGCTAGGATCGCACCCCCATCACCTGCGCCGTCCCCTCTCCGCATCCCGCTTCGCAGGCCGGCCGCGTCGTCTCGACCACGAAGCCCTCCGCCTCGTAGACGGCGCGGGCGCGCCTATTGAAGTCGTAGACGCTGAGCCAGACGCGGGCGGCATCGAAGTGCCCGAACGCGGCCTCCTTCACGAGGCGCACCGCGTCTCTCCCGTATCCCCGCCCCTTGTCGGAGACCGCGATCCGCTTGAGCTCGATGCTCTGGGCGCCCAGGTCCCTGAGGATCACGAATCCCACCTTGACCCCCCGCTCCACGTCCTCCAGCACCCAGTGGGCCACCGCCTCCTCGACGAGAGCTCGGCGATGCTGCTCGAGGGGCCAGCGCTCGATGTAGGGAGCGGTGTCCGGATCGGCCTCGAGGGCGAGCACGTAGGTGAGATCCGCCTCCTCGGTGGGCCGGAAGCGCACCGGGTTTCTCAGATCCGCGGGTCTGTCGGCGAAGCCGGCCCCGTCCCCCGCCGGCACCGGGAGGAGGCCCGCGAGAGCGTCGACGCCCATGCTACAGGGACCGGTTGAGTCCGCCGTCCACGACCAGGCTCTGGCCGGTGATGTATCGGGCTTCGTCGGACAGGAGGAACGCCACCACCCCCGCGAGCTCGTCCAAGGTACCCGGACGCCCCGCGGGAATGCTCTCCACCAACGAGTCCGGCCACTGCCAGTTGTCGAGGAATCCGGGCAGAACGGCATTCATGCGGATGCCGGCCCGCGCGTAGCGATCGGCGTAGAGCTTCGTGAACTGCCCCAACGCGGCGCGGATCGTGGAGGAGGTCGGATAGGCGAAGCACGCCTCCTTCGCGCCGAAGGCGCTGATGTTGACCACGGCACCGCCGCCCTGCGCCTTCATAGGCTCCGTCACCAGCCGAGCCATGCGGACCACGTTGAGGAAGTAGAGGTCGAGCGACGTGTGCCAGTCCCCATCGGCGATGTCGAGCAGATGGGCTTCGGCGTGGGGATCGTACCGGCGGCCCGTGGGTTGGCTCGATCCCGGCGCGTGGCCCGTGTTGTTCACCACGGCGTCGATCTGTTCAAAACGGTCGAGGGCGACCCCGACGAGCGCGGCGAGGTCGTCCTCCCGGTCTACCGAACCCTGGACTCCGACACACTCGAGCTCGGACGCCAGATCAAGGACGGCCTCGGTGCGCGACATGAGGCACAGCCGATACCCTCGTGCCGCGAGCGTGCGAGCGCACGCCTCGCCGATGCCGCTGCTTGCGGCCGTCACGACCGCAACGGGCCCGCTCATGGCGTCTCGGCCCCGTTCAGGCCGACGGGCACCTCCCCCCCGACCGCCTGTTCGTCACCGCCGGTCGCACCCGCCTCTCCCCGTTGCCGCTTCTGCGCTGCCACTGAGCGTCCTCCTTGCCTACGTTCTCGTGATCGGGGTCTCCGCGCACCCTGGCCCTCGACGAGAGTCCGAGTTCCGGACCAGAGAGCGCGACCAACTCCTTGCGCGAACCGCCCGCCGACCGGGACGCCGCTCCCCTTCCCCACACTGTGAGGCGGCGCCCCTCAGCCGGCCGCACACGAGCCAGCCAACGCCGACCGACCGGTGACGCCCGGCGCCAGCCGAGGGACGGCTGCCCAGCCGCTACGGGAGCCGGGAAACGGCTCGCCCCGCCCCTAGACCCAACCCCTGGAGCGGAACGCCCGCAGCGTCTCGGCCCAGCGCTCCATGTCTTCGGCCAAGCCGAAGGAGACCCGATTGTAGTCCAGCATGGGCGGGAAGGGCCGGCCGACTGTGATCCCCTCCATCCGGAACCGCTCGATGTAGGTGCCGAGATCGCCGCTGATGCGGTGCATCAGGAAGTTGGCCTGGCTCGGCAGGTAGTCCAGCCCGAGCTCATCCAGGGTCTGCTCGGCGATCTCCCGCGCCCGCGTGTTCTCGGCGAGTGTGCGCTCGAAGTGCTCGTCGTCGTCGAGGCTCGCGAGACCCGCCTGGATGCCCATCAGGTTGCGGCTGTTCTGGGCGACGAACGCGCCGATGCGCTTGACCGTCTCCGGGTGAGCGAGACCGTAGCCGAGGCGCAGTCCGGCCATCCCGTAGATCTTCGAGAAGGTCCTCGACACGAGCACGTTCGGCCGCTCGTCGATCCACTTGACCGCTGACCAGTACCGGGGATCGGCCACGAACTCGTAGTAGGCCTCGTCGATGATGAAGAAGACCGATTCGGGCGCCTCCTCGATCCAACGATCGACCTCCGCGCTCGGCGTCACGGTCGCGGTCGGATTGTTGGGATTGCAGATGTAGACGACCGAGGGGCGCCTTGCCCTCAGCGTCTCCTCCCGCATGCGCTCGAGGTCGTGCGCGTAGTCGGAGCCGAGGGGCAGCTGCATGATCCGGTACGGGTGATTCTGGGCGTAGTCGACCGGATCCTCCCATGTGGGCGTGGCGAGGATGAGCGGCATGTTGGGGGACGCGAGCGCCTGGATGGCCGACTGGATGACCTCGCTCGAACCCGATCCCGTGAACACGTTCTCGGTCTGCACCCCCATCTTCGCGGCGATCGCCGGAGCCAGGTCCACCTCCCAGTTGCTCGGGTAGCGGTTGGCGAGGGCGAGGGCGTCGAGCACCGCCTCGCGGGCCCCCTCGCACAGGCCCAGCGCATTCTCGTTCGAGCTCAGGCGCAGGGTTCCGTCGGGGGCCAGATGGGGCCGGGAGGAGAGCGCCGCCGCGATGCGGTTCGTCTGGGCGGCGGCGGGAGCTCCGGCGGCGGCGGCCACCGAAGCCAGCGTGCCGGTTCTCAGGAATCCTCTGCGATCCATGGTGTCTCTCCTCTGCTCAGCGGTTCTGGAGCCGTGTGTCGAAGACTGGATTATTAGAGTGCGGACGGCTGATCGGCCAGTGAGGATCGACCCCGACGGCCTCGGGGTCGGGCGAGGGGCGGGTTCGCATGCCTGCCCCCTCGGAGCTTAGTTTCGGTCCCGAGCATCTTTCGCCGATCAAGGAGGATTCCATGAAGAGGAGCGTTGGCCTCCGTCCAGTCTGCGGTCTCGTCCTGATGAGTCTGGCCGCATCGACCTGCGCGCCCGCCGACCAGGAGGGCCCGAGCCCACCGGCCGACCCCGTCCCGGAGCCGGACTTCACGCTTCCGGCCGAGAATACGCACGCGCGCTGGAGTCGCACGATCCCGCCCGTCCTCACGGTACCGTCGGGTGCCGTCGTCGAGGTGTTCACGCAGGAGGCCACAGGCGGCCAGCTCTCTCCGGAATCGACCGTGGAGGCGATCGCCGATCTCGATTTCGACGGCATCCACGCCCTGACCGGCCCGATCGCCGTCGAGGGGGCCGAGCCGGGCGACGTGCTGGCCGTAACGCTCCACGACATCGAGGTGGGCGACTGGGGATTTGCGGCGATCGTCCCGGGGTTCGGGTTCCTGGCGGACGTGTTCACCGAGCCCTACCTGAAGATCTTCGAGCTCGGATCCGACGCCACCCACGCAGTCTTCAATGAGCGGATCCGGGTGCCGTTGGCTCCCTTCCCGGGGGTGCTGGGCGTGGCGCCCGACACCGATTCGCTCCTCGTCACGATTCCGCCGCGCACCAACGGCGGCAACATGGACAACCGCTACATGGCGGCCGGGACGACCGTGTACCTCCCCGTCTGGGTCGAGGGCGCGAACTTCTCGATCGGCGACACCCACGCGGCCCAAGGCGACGGGGAGGTGTCCGGAACAGCGATCGAGGCTCCCATGCGCATCGTCCTGGAGCTCAACGTGCACAAGGGCGGAAGGAAGATCGAGGAGCCCGAGTACGAGACCGACGAGTACTACGCCGTCACGGGGTTCGGAACCGACCTGAACGAGGCCGCGAGAAAGGCGACGCTGTTCATGATCGACTATCTGGTCGAGGAACACGGCCTGGACCGCGAGGACGCCTACGTGCTCTGCTCGTTGGCCGGAGACCTCAAGATCTCCGAGACCGTCGACATGCCGCACTACCTCGTGAGCATGCACATGCCGAAGGAGGTGCTGGGGATCTAGGGGTCCGTTGCGGAGGGCGCCCGGATCAGGTCGGCGTTCGGGGACACGCCTCGCAGGTGCGCCTGAGCTGGCCGTTCCTTCGGCGACGGTGAGCACGCGCATGCGGTCATCCGCTGTCCGGAGCGCCCCAGCCTCAGGCACCCGCTGCGCATCGCACCGATCGCGACGACCCCGTCGTCGAGGCGAGGCGATGCGGGCGAGCGGCCATACTGCTCCTTGCCATCGGCGAAGAGCACACGTGCTTCACAGAGACTTACAGGAGGTTCTCATGATGCGGATGCACACCGATCCGGTGCGTTCGGGCTTCTTGACGTTGGCCGTCGCCGCGAGCGCGATGCTCGTCTCCTGCGGCGGCGAGGCAGCCGACCGGCAGCCGGAAGCCATCCGCCAATCCCCGACCGGCTCACCCCCCTCCGCCCAGGAAGCTTCACCGCAGGGCATGGTCGAGGCCGCCCGCGAGTTCCTGGCAGCGCTCGACGCCGAACAACGTGCTCTCGCGGAATTCCCGTTCGACGCCGACTCGGAGCGCACCCGCTGGAGCAACCTCCCGGCGAACATGGTCGAGCGCGGCGGCACTCGTCTAGGGGACCTCACCGACCTGCAGAGAAGGCGCCTGCACGACCTGTTGCGCGCCTCCACGAGCAGCCAGGGATATCAGAAGATCGCAGGCGTGATCCGGCTGGACGAAGTGCTCCATGAGGAGGCGACGGTGGCCGTTGCCAGGGGGGAGCGCCGCCTGCCCGACGATCTGGTGGACAGCTGGACGTCGGCGAACTACTGGATCTCGGTCTTCGGGAAGCCCGGCGACGCCAACTGGGGGTGGCTCATCAGCGGACACCACCTGGCGGCGAGCTTCACCGTCGCAGGCGACCGGGTCGCCTTCACTCCGCTGTTTCTCGGGGCGGAGCCACACGAGATCATGCAGGGGCTCGACGCCGGCTGGCGTGTGCTGGCCAACGAGGGCGAGCGAGGTTGGCGACTGCTGCAAGCCCTTGACGACGGCCAGCGCGCGATCGCGGTCCTCGGCGACGACGTCCCCCGCGACGTGCTCACCGGCCCCGGTCGCAAGGGAAGCCTGGACGAGGTCTCCGGGATCCCCGCGTCCTCGCTCACCGAGCCGCAGCGAACTCTGCTTTGGGAGCTCGTGGAGGAATTTGCCGCGAACGCGGACCACGGTGCGGCCGACGCACAGCTCGAGAAGATCCGTGCCGACAACCTGGACGCCCTTCATTTCGCCTGGATCGGGCCGGTCGACGACGTGTCGGCACGGTATTACTACCGGGTTCACGGCCCCTCGGTGCTGATCGAGTACATCGTGGAGGGGGGCGTCGGCGGCAGCGCGGCCAACCACGTTCACAGCATCATGCGGGACCCCGGCAACGACTACGGAGAGGACTGGTTGGGCAGGCACTACGAGGAGCACCATTCGCCGAGCTAGGCGCGCGGTCGGTTTGTCGCCGCCCCTCGGGACGCCGGGCGCTTCGACTTCCGGGCGCGAGGGCGAGCATGTTTCGAATCGCCGACACCCTGGCGGCCCAAGCGGGCCCCGAGGTCCGGGAGCGGGCTCTGCGGGGACGTGCCCGAAGCACGGCGGAGCCCTATGGTGTCCGCCGAGACCAACGCCTCGGCCCCGTGCCGCGCCGGGGCCGGTGACCCGTGATCGGCACGCCTAGAGAGAAACTCCGTGCGAAGAGGATCCTGGACCGCGCTGGCACTCGCGGCGGCCGTAGCCTGCCGCGCCGAGCCCCCGGTCCTCACCGTCGGCGACGTGGCATTCGGGGAAGAAGAGCTTCTCGGCCTCACCGAAGCCCGCCGTCTCGAGCTGGCCACACTGGTGGCCTTCGGTCTGGCGACGGCCCGGGGCGAGGCCCTGCAGGTCGTGGAACCCCTCCTCGAGCGCGCGACGGAAGACGCTCTCCTGACCCACGCCGGCGCGGAACTCGCGCTCAGGGAGGGCGGCGTCGACGACGAGCAGCTCAGGGCTCATTACCTCGCCAATCCCGCGGTGGAGCTGACCGTGCGCCACGTGCTCTTCTTCTCGGAGCGATGGCGGCCGGAGGAGCATCGCGCCCAGGCCCTCCGCAAGGCAGAGGCCGCCCTCCGGCGTCTCGAAGCCGGCGACTCCTTCCCCGAGATCGCGGCCGAGCTCTCCGAGGAGCCCGGTGCGGAGGGACGCCAGGGGCTCCTCACTCCCGGGCGCGAGGGCTCCTGGGTGCCCGAGTTCTGGAACGCCGCCCTCGTGCTCGACGTCGGAGAGATCAGCCCCCCGGTCGAGACCCAGTACGGCTATCATGTGCTGCGTCTGGAGCGGCGCGCGATCGTGCCGTTCGAAGAGGCCCGGTCGACCGTCGCGCTGGAGGTGGCCGGCCTCATAGGTTCGCTGGACGAGTCCCGCGAGCGAGTGTCGCCGGCGCGGGCCCGAGATCTAGGCGTGGTCGTTCCGGAGGCCGAGCTCGCCGCGATCAGGCGTGAGTGGGAGGACCGGATCCTCCGCTGGAGCACGGCTCTCGGCTTCGCACCCGATCTCTCTCCGGCACAGGTGGGGGCGGCGGCGCGCGCCGCGTTGGGCTCCACGTCCCAGAGCGCGACGATCGCCCGCACCGAGCTGGCCGAGCTCCGGTCGGTGTTCGAGGCCAGCTACCCCATCGACCTCACCCCCGGTTCCTAGCCCGGGGGAAACACGCGACCGCTCCGGTCCGTAGAAGGGTTCATGAAGGCACAGACCAAGCGCAAGCTCCGGTTCCTCGGCGGATTCATCGCGTACTTCGCCGCACTCTGGTTCCTTTGGGACTCGGCCGCGGTCTATCCGCTGAAGATCTTCGTCGTCCTCCTGCATGAGATCAGCCACGCGCTCGTAGCCGTGGCGACCGGCGGAACGATCGAGCGGATCGTCCTCGACCCCGATCAGGGAGGCGCCTGCTACTGCCCCGGAGGAAACGCCTTCGCCACGCTGTCGGCTGGCTATCTCGGCAGCCTTGCGTGGGGCGGGCTGCTCGTCACGGCCGCGCAGGCCAGGCGAGTCAACAGCCGCTGGGTCACGGGAATCACGGGCGTCCTGGTTCTCGCTCTGACCCTCGCCTACGTGCGGAACTCGTTCGGGCTCGGCTTCGGGGTCGCGTTCGGCCTCGCGCTCGTGATCGGAGCCATGAAGCTCGGCCCGGCGATCAACCAGGGAATCCTGACCACCCTAGGACTCACGAGCTGCCTCTACGCCATCCTCGACATCAAGAGCGACATCCTGGATCGGCCCGAGCTCCAGTCGGACGCCGCCATGCTGGGGGACCTGACCGGCATCCACACCGTGGTGTGGGGCGGCCTCTGGATCACGGTGGCGATCCTGGCGAGCGCATGGCTGTTCCACCGGTCGTACCGCAACGCCTGAGGCACCCTGCATCCGCCTGTGCCCCAGCGTGTTGCGAACACTCCGCCCCTCCCTGTCGTACCAATTTAGAAATGTCCTCTCTTAGCAAAGTAGGAATGTCCTCTTT
>CAZNEI010000029.1:1546-36746 GCA_964572045.1 uncultured Gemmatimonadaceae bacterium | reverse complement strand
GCCCTCTGCCCCTTCCTCAACTTCCACCGGCCCTGCCTCTTCCCCACCGAGGTCACCAGCTCCAGCGGACGCGTCCGCAAGACCTACCGGCAGGACGATGTCGCCACCCCCTACCAGCACTTCAGATCCCTGCCCGGCGCCGAAAAGTGCCTCCGGCCCGGCGTCACCTTCGAAGCCCTCGATCAACGCGCCTCCACCACCTCCGACCTCGACGCCGCCAAGGCCGTCCAACGCGCCCGCGATGCCCTCTTCCGCGCCATCGACCAAGCCCGAGACTCCGCCGCATGATCCACCTCACCCCGACCGCCTACCTGCCGGAGACCCTCCCGCCAACCGGTCCCTCCCAACTCGCCCGTTGCCCCTCTCCCCTGTTCATCGAGACATTGACACTCCAACAACTGCCACCTGCCTCGTCCTTCGACGTCACTCTTCAGACCGCACCGCGTTCAGCCTCATCTCCGAATTGGAAATGACTGCATGCCTCCCCGAAAGGGTACACCTGAGTCCAGAGACACGATCGTGCCGGTTGGCGGGGTCGACACTCGACAGCCGCCGGCCCATCCACCGTTTGTGCGGAGTCGGCCTGCGTCCCCGAAGGCCAGGGAGTGCGACTCAACTTGCCGGGTCCGGAACCGCGCCCCCAAACCCCGCGGAATGCACGGCCACAGATCCGTCGGAGCCCGTCCTGACCGAAGACTGAGGATAGGCAGGGCCGGGAGTGTCGCTCGGCGTCCCTTGACGTCCCTACAAGGGCGGCTCCAGGGGCCTCCCGGTCGGTTCTTTGGCTCCAACCCAAGCGCTTCCGGCATCCCTCCTGCGGCCGGCCTAGCTTGTCCATTTTTTGCAAAAAATGCGTTTGGACGTCTTGGCGGCCTTCCGGAGAATTCGAGCCTGTAAGTGCGCATCATTGTTGGCTTTCCGAATTGGTTAATCGAGAAACAACCGTGTAACGAAGCGATGAGGAACGGTTGGTTATCCCTTAAGTATCAATCTCCATAAGTCATTGTATATCAATTATGTACAGAATCTCGTCGGGCACGCGACAATTCTTAAGAGAGGCTTGCGGAGCCGAAATTGCTCCGTATACTGGGTCTCTTCCCAAGGGGAATTCGCCGCTCCAGTACGCGTTGACATTCGCCGTGGGATCACCTGATCGAGGCAGACATTTCTAGGAATTTTGACCCCCAACACGGGGAGGTGCGTGCGTATGTGGGATACCTGCTCTGTCCAGCTGAACGTCCAACTTCCTCGCGATATGGCAGAGCAGGCCGAAGAGGTGCAGAAGACAGATCCGGACTTCCTGAGTCGCGTGGTGCTGTACGGCCTTACGCGGCGGTCGATTTATCGCCACCTGAGCGAGCGAGTCGAGCCTCGAGAAGTAGAAGGCGTGCGGAAGCAAGTCACCACCTAGCCCGTATCTCGCGCGAAGACCCGATCCGCCCTCGCGGGGCTTGACTCGCTGCTAGGGCCCCGCGTAAACGTAAGGGCGACCTAGATCGGTATCGGGGTGGCTCAGGTGCGGCATGCGACGCCGGTCGGAGACGCGGTCGGGAGCCGGACGTGAGTGACGCGGACCCCAAGATCCCTCCAGACGGACTGGACAGCGAGGCGGATTCCGTTCTGCGGGCAAAGTACCTGGACTACTGTTCAGCGCAGATCGCCGAGCATCTTCTCAGCTTATCGCCCGACGAGATCTATCTGCTCGCCGAAGAGGCCCGTGGTGCGGAGGAGGATTGGGGTGAGCCCCTCTACGAGCACATGGTCCGCTTGGCCACGGCGGGGATCTCCCGCCGGCTGGGGCTGCCATCGTTCGAAGCCTGGGCGCGGGACTACGCCCGTGACCCGGTCCGGTACGAGGCTCAGTTCCTGGGGCTCTGGGAGAGTGACGCCAGAGAGGCGCTGGACGTGTAGGCCGGTCTCATGCCAGCGGCGAGAGCGCCTTGTGCGGACCCGAAGGATCGAGCATCCGCGCATGCCGCATTGGTCCTCTGGCGGCACTCACTGCAGACTCGTCGCTGAAAAGCAGCGGTCAGCTGCCGACCAGGCTTCAGGGGCGCGCCTGCCACCAGCGGGCTACGACCGCCGCACACACTAGAACGGCAGGTCGTCGTCGGGTTCGGAGATCGGTGTGGTGGAGGTGTGGGAGTTCCGCGGCGCACTACTCCGCAAGCCCGCTCCTCCGCTCGTCGAGCCGAGCATCAACATCTCCGTCGCCACGATGTCGGTCCAATACCTCGTCTGGCCGTCTCTTTCGGTCTGAGAGTACTCAATGCGACCCTCCACGTAGAGCCGGTCCCCTTTCTTCACCCACTGTTCGACGACATCCACGAGTCGCCCAAAGAAAGTGAGTCGGTGCCACTCCGTCTTCTCCTGCTGGCCTCCCGAACTGTCCCTCCATTGGCGATTCGTGGCGAGCGAGAGCTTGCCCACACGACTTCCCGATGACGTTGCACGGATCTCAGGGTCGCTTCCCACGTTGCCGATGAGCATGACCTTGTTGAGGGACCGGGACATTTCAGAGTAACTCCTTAGCTGTTCCGTTTCCGGGCTTCATTCTAGCGACTGTGTCGGGTGGAGCCCAAGGTATCGAAGCTACGAACCGGGCGCTATGCCCAGGTGGCGGTGCCCAGGGTGCCCTCCTTACGTTTGACACGGAGGCCCCGAAGACCGGGGTCTGCACGAGAATGCTCAAAGCCCGAGGTGCTATGAGCCACGAGAAGCACGTCCGAGCGGAGCGGGACGGAGACTTGGCCGTTGTCGTAATCGATCGCCCCGAGAAGCTCAACGCTCTAAACGGCCGGGTGGTGCGCCAACTCAGGGACGTCTTCCGCGATCTTCGAAACGCCACTGCCGTCCGCGGTGTCGTCCTCACGGGTGCGGGCAAGAAGGCCTTCGTGGCCGGTGCCGACATCGGAGAACTCGCCGGCATGACGCCCCTCGGGGGGGTGCGAGTCAGTAGGGAGGGGCAGCAAGTCTTCGCCGATATCGAGCGCTTTCCGAAGCCGGTCCTCGCGGCAGTTGGAGGATACGCGCTGGGGGGTGGCTGCGAGCTTAGCTTGGCTTGCCACTTGCGGGTGGCGAGCGAGAACGCCCGCTTCGGACTTCCGGAGGTTGGCCTCGGGATCGTCCCAGGCTACGGCGGGACGCTCCGGCTATCCAGAATCATCGGACTGGGCCGAGCCGTTGAGCTAACCCTCACGGGGAGGATGATTGACGCGAGGGAGGCGCAGAGTATGGGGCTCGTAAGCGCCGTGTATCCTCAGGATGATCTGCTGGACCGAGCGAAGGAGTTCATGAGGGGGATCACGAAAAACGGTCCCGTGGCCGTCCGGATGGCTCTCGAAGCGATCTACCTCGCGCAGAGTTCAGGGGCGTCCCAAGCTCTTAGCTTCGAGTCCGCACTTTTCGGGCTGCTCGCTTCGACAAGTGATATGAAGGAGGGAATGGCGGCGTTCTTGGAGAGGAGAGAGGCGACTTTTAGAGGAGAGTGAACACCTCCTCGTAAGCAGGTGCAGCACAAGCGCTTCCGGCTTCCGGCAGGGCTGGCCGCAAGCTCCCCGAATCGTTAAATTTCCCCATGCGTGAAAGGCCACTTCTGGAACCAGCGCCTTGCGTTTGAGTGGGCTGAAGCTCCGGTTCTTTCGCAACCTAGGGTACCAAGAGCTCTCCTTGCCGGCGGAGGGCGTCGCCATTGTCGGCCCGAACGCTCAAGGGAAGTCCAACCTGCTTGAGGCGATCTACTATCTGGAGACGTTTAGATCTTTCCGCGGAGCTCCCCTCGAGCAGCTGGTCGCCTTCGGCGAGGACGTGTTCCGGGTGTCGGGGGGCGTTGAGGGAACCGAGGGTGGCAGGAGCCCTTCAACGGAGGTGACGGTCGCTTACGAAGCGTCGACGGGTCGCCGAAAGGTGACGATCGACGGAGTGGAGCCAGCGCGGATAGGCGACGCTATAGGACAACTCGGTGCTCTGATCGTCTCACCCGCAGACGTGGCCATCGTGAGCGACGGACCGGCGAGGCGTCGACGGTTCCTCGATGTTGTGCTCTCGCTGAACGTGACCGGCTACGTCGCGGCACTGCAGCAGTACAAGCATGTTCTGGCGCAGAGAAACGCAACGCTCAGGGCGGGGCAATCGGCTTCTGTGATACGCGCTTGGGACGAGCCCCTGATCCGTAGCGCTGCCACGGTCATGATGGCCCGCTCGTCCTGGGTCGAAGAGTGGCGCGATGCCTTCAGGGGCTATTATGAGGCCGTGAGCGGCGGCCCCTCGGCGTCGATGCAGTATGTGCCTAGCGTGTCGCCCGAGTCCTGGGATCGGCTGAGCGTAAGCCGGGCCCATCGTGAGGCCTTGGAAGCAAGCTGGGCTCGGGATGTCCGGGTGCGGAATACGGGGGTCGGTCCCCACCGTGACGAGCTGTTATTGAGCCTAGTCGATGGCGGGCGCACCGTGAAGTTTCGCGAGTTTGGCTCGGGAGGACAGCGCAGGACGGCGGCCCTGGCGCTTCGCTTTGTGGAGGGCGATGCCATTCGGCGGACGCGGCGGTCGGATCCAGTCCTGTTGCTCGACGATGCTTTTGCCGAGCTCGACGACGAACGGCGTGAAGGGGCCCTTCGGCTCTTGGAAGGGGGCCGCTTCGGTCAGGTGATTCTGACGGCACCGAAGGAAAGCGACATCCCCCTCCGAGGGGATGGGATAGCGCGGTGGGGAATCCGTGACGGAAGGATCTTCGAGTGAGCGACGCCGGGCCGACGAGGGTCGGAGATTTGCTCGACCACGTCCTGAAGGAGCGCGGCGTCGGAACCCAGATTCGCCGAGTGCGAGCCTTGGGTGCGTGGGCGGATGCCGTGGGACGTAGGATAGCCGATGTGACGAGACCTCGGGCAGTGGTCGCGTCGACGCTCTTCGTGGACGTGCGAAGCAGCGCCTGGCTCATGGAGCTCAGTACCATGAAGCGGGCCTTGCTAGAGCGCCTGAACGAACAGATGGGAGAGGTCGGAGCCATCGAGAAGATCGTATTTACGCTAATGGAAGGGGACGGTTAGAGCCCCCAATCGTGTTGGGGGTGTTGGCGGGTACTCACAGCCGAGCAAGTGGTTAGATGGCAGAAAAGACGAAGCAGCAGGACGCCGGCTACACGGCAGAGCAGATTACGGTCCTTAAGGGGCTGGAAGCGGTGCAGAAGCGCCCCGGCATGTACGTCGGATCGACCTCCGCCAGGGGTCTCCACCACCTCGTGTACGAGGTCGTGGACAACTCGATTGACGAGGCGATGGCTGGGTTCTGCACGAGAGTGCACGTTTCGCTCCGGCAGGATGGATCCGTCGAGGTGGTTGACGACGGCCGCGGCATTCCGGTGGACATCCACCCGGAAGAGGGGGTGCCTGGCGTCGAGCTTGCCATGACAACGCTCCACGCTGGCGGAAAGTTCGACAAGAGCAGCTACAAGGTCTCGGGGGGGCTCCACGGCGTTGGCGTCAGCGTGGTCAATGCTCTGTCGGAATGGCTCGAGGTGGAGGTCGTCCGCGACGGAAATAGACACCATCAACGCTTTGTGCGGGGGAAGAAGGATAAGGAGCTCGAGGACGTTGGAAGGGCGAAAGGCAGCGGCACGCGCGTCACCTTCAAGCCGGATCCGAAGGTCTTCACTGAGCTCGACTACAACTTTGAGACCCTGAACACCCGCCTGCGTGAGCTGGCGTTCTTGAACAAGGGCCTCACGATTACGCTCGCCGACGAGCGGGACGGGAACGAGAAGACGCACCGATACGACGGAGGGCTGGCGTCGTTCGTGGCCTACGTGCGGGGCGCGCGACATCCGCTGCACCCCGAGGTCTTCTGCTTCGAGGCGAGCCGTAAGGAGGCAGATATAGAAGTGGCAATGCAGTACGACGATGGGTTTAGCGAGAACACGCACACCTTCGTCAACAACATCAACACCCACGAAGGGGGGGCCCACCTCACGGGACTCAAGGCGGCGCTCACACGGACGATCAATGACTATGCCCGCCGCAGTAACCTCTTCAAGAAGGCCGACGAGAGCCTCTCGGGAGACGACGTGCGCGAAGGCCTCACCTGCATCCTCAGTGTGAAGGTCATGGAGCCCCAGTTCGAAGGGCAAACCAAGACCAAGCTCGGCAACAGCGAAGTCCGGGGCGCGGTCGAGACGGCTATCAACGAGCACCTCGCAATCTTTCTCGACGAGAACCCCAAGGCCGCGAAGGCGATCATCGAGAAGTCGCTTTCCGCCGCGAGAGCAAGAATGGCAGCCCGCAAGGCCCGTGATCTGGCGAGGAAGAAGAGCGCGCTTGAGGGGGGTGTACTTCCGGGCAAGCTCGCCGACTGCTCCATCTCCGATCCCGAACTCTGCGAGATCTATCTGGTCGAGGGAGACAGTGCAGGGGGAAGCGCAAAGCAAGGCCGCGACCGCTCGTTCCAGGCCATCCTTCCGCTCAAGGGAAAGATCCTCAACGTCGAACGGGCCCGGATCGACAAGATCCTTTCCAACCAGGAGATTCGTGCGATCATTACTGCGATCGGGTCGGGGATCAAGGACGATTTCGATCTGACGAAGGCGCGATACCACAAGATCATCATCATGACGGACGCGGACGTCGATGGCGCGCACATCCGCACTCTTCTCCTCACCTTTTTCTTCCGCGAGATGCGCGACTTGGTCGAGCAGGGGTACATATACATCGCCCAGCCACCGCTCTATCGGGTGGCGAAGGGGAAGCAGGAGTTCTACGCGTATTCTGAGCAGGAGCGCGAGGAGTACACCCGGCGCCTCTCGAACGGCAAGGACGAGGACGGGCCTGCCCGCGGGGTGCACGTGCAGCGCTATAAGGGCCTCGGCGAGATGAACCCGGATCAGCTCTGGCGCACCACTATGGATCCCGAAGCCCGGACCATATACAGGGTCACCGTGGAGAGTGCGACGGAAGCCGCATCGATCTTCAGCGACCTAATGGGCCACGACGTCTTGCCCCGCCGCCTCTTCATCGAGAAGAACGCAAAATACGTCCGAAATCTGGACATCTAGAGGGGTGATCGCCGATCCTGGCCCCCCCGGCGGGCGGTTCTTACGGGGCCAGCTTGGGATCGTGAGGCGCAACCGACCGCGAGCGTGGGGGTGCGGACACCCTCGGAGATGGCGATCACCGGGCCACGTAGGAGTTTCTGGGCATGCTCTCTCCGCTCTGGGCGCTTTGGTTCGCCCGTCCCGGGTACGACAAACGCTCCGATGCGGCCTTCGCACGCCCAATTCGATCCGCTCGGACGCTTGAGGGGGGGTCGGGGGAGGCGGTAAGTTTGAGTGCCGGTTACGGATCCCATGCGGGACGTCCCCGTTCCCCTAGGAAGCAGTGGAATCCTCCCGGTCGGCGCCCGTCGTATCCTGCTTTGAGACCCGGGGTAGCCCGTTGAAGGACCCGAAGCAACTCAGCATGCATGAGCTGGTATCGTACCTAGCGGACAACGCCGGGCACTGGATTCTGAACCAGCGTGACCTCCACAGAGCCCACGCTGAGCCTCTGCCGGACACGACGATGGCCGCGCTACGGGGCTACTTCCGTGGCGATACCTTGGATCGGGCGCGCCTTCGCCGCGTGGCCGTGATCGAGAACCCACCGTTCTACAGCGAATTCGAGGAAGCGGGCACATCGATCCCCTTGGACTTCAGCGTTTGGGCGGCCATCACCTTCGGGGATGTCGTGCTGGTGAGCGACGACCAAGTGCCGGGACCTCCTCCCCACTCGGTGATCTTCCACGAGATGGTGCACGTGGTGCAATACGACGAACTCGGCATCTTCGAGTTCGCCCGCCGCTACGTAACACCCTTCATGCAAAACCGAGCCAACTACATGACCATTCCGCTCGAGTCGATGGCGTTCGATCTCCAGGGACGTTTCGAAGGCTGGACCGGGGATCCATTTTCGGCCGAAGCCGAAGTGCGGGCCAACCTCGGGAAAGCCGGCCTGCCCTACGCGAGTCGCCGGAGCGCACGACGGTCGGTCGAATGACGTGGTACGCGCGGCGGGGCGGCGACTTCGGCATTCGGCCACCCGTCAACCACCCCCTCCCACTCTCCGTGCGCCACTTGAGGCCTGGCACCTTGATGCCAAGCTTCTCTCCGTCCCTCCCCATTGACCGCCGAGTCTGAGCTCCCGGCGGTGGATGCATCTGTCGCGTCGACTCCTGGGGTGAGTGGGACAGCGATCCTGATGAAGCCCGGCGCATGCCGTCGGGGGGATTCGAAGGTCCGGCCGCGGGTAGGCCGCCCTTGGAGACTGGCGGTCAGGAACATAGGACCGGCACCCGGAAACGGGGTGGGGTAGTGCCGCACGCTCGTGGCTTGAGGCACCTGATATGCCGGCGGGTCAAGGTCGCGGCTCACGCGCGCGCGGCCTCTCCGGGTCGAGCGGACGTCGGGGCCGGAACCGAATCGGGACGATGGTGTCTGAGACCCTCGGGTCGCTCCGAGGGGAACCCCGATCGTCGAACGTCGGGGCTGCGAGGCCTTCCGGTGGCCGGAGGGGGGGTATGATGAGGAAGCGGGGCACTGCGCCGGACCGACGACTTCGTTGGCTCAAGACCACAATCCCGCTCTTGGCATCGGTCATCCATGCAGCCGGAGTAGCCGGGCTTCATGGCCAGTCGACCGGGTCTGCCCTGTTTGCCTCCCACGATCTTCTCGATCTTGTCCTCACGGCTGACTTCGTCGGGCTCAAGGCGGACCGGGGGCTTGAGACCGAATACCGTCCGGCGGTGCTTACGGTCATCACGGGAGAGGGCCTATCCCGTCCCATCGAGATCCGGGTGAAGACGCGTGGCCGCTTTAGGCTTGCGAACTGCCTATTTCCTCCGCTGAGGATCAAGTTTCCGGGGGGATCGGCCGTAGGGACGACGTTCGAAGGCGAGGAGGAACTCAAGCTTGTCTGCCACTGCCGCGAGGGTGACGGCGAGGAGCAGGACGTTCTGGAGGAATACCTGGCCTACCGCACATACAACACGCTGACCGACAAGAGCTTTCGGGTTCGGCTGGCGCGGATCACGTATATCGACACGAGGGGTGCGGAAGATCCCATCACCCGGTACGCCTTCTTCATAGAGCACAAGGACTCTGTGGCTCAGCGCTTGGACGCGGTTGCGGTCAATGAGTCCGGAGTCGACCCCGCGAACCTCAATGCCGACGCGGCGGCTCGCATGGCTCTCTTTCAGTTCATGGTCGGTAACATCGACTGGGACGTGCGACGCGCCCATAACGTCGAGCTACTGCGCACGAAGGAAGGCCCCTACATCCCTGTGCCCTATGACTTCGACTTCGCGGGTATCGTGGCCCCCGGCTACGCTTGGGCGGAAGAGGACTTGGACCCGCGTACGAGGCCGGACCGGGCCTATCGCGGCTTCTGCCATCCGGGAGCGGACTTCTCGGCACTGTACTCCGATTTCCTTGAGCTGAGGCCGGAGATCGAGGAAGTCTACCGCGAGTTGGAGGGGCTGCAGGAGGACAACAGGCGGGCTGCCCTGGAGTACTTGGACGGCTTTTTTTCCATCCTCTCGGTGGAGTCGCGAGCCAGGACGAGTATCGAGGAGAAGTGTGAGGGGGCTTAGCCTTCAGTCGGAAGCGGATGTCGCTTGAAGAGAGGACTCGAGCGGTGATCCGCCGGGGCTCGTCTTCGGCGTCTCCGACGTATGATCTTCTCCACGGGCGAAACCGGTGCTGCAGAGCGGCGAGGTGCAGGAGGCTCGAGCCCGTCCCATAGGGCGGAGCCACGGCCCGACGGCCGAAGCGGCGGGATCACTCCGCCGATAGGCCGCTCATCCGGCCCAAAGAGGCCCCGCGACGCGGAGTGCGTAGACGGCTGCCATGCCCAACAGGCCGACGACCGTCAGATAGTAGACGGTGGGGAGGATCGTCTTGCGGAGAGTCGAGCCCTCCCGGCCCAGCAGGCCCACGGTCGCTGAAGCGGCTACGACGTTGTGGATCGCGACCATGTTTCCTGCCGCGGCACCCACAGCCTGCAGGGCCACGACCATGGAGCTTGAGATGGCGAGGCTCGTGGCCACGCCGTGCTGGAAGGCGGCGAACATCAGGTTGCTTACTGTATTCGATCCCGCGATGAATGCCCCGAGGGCGCCCGTGACTCCGGCGAATAGGGGCCAGATCCCTCCCACGTTCTCGGCCACCCAGGCGGCCATGGTAAGGGGCATGGAGGCCAGGCCGGCCGCATTGACACCCGAGTTGATGTACACACGCACCATCGGGACCGTGAACACGAGAACGAAGCCTGCGCCCACCAGCACGCGGCTCGATTCCACTACTGCCGATCTGAGCGCGGCTTGGCTCATCCTGTGGAGGACCCCGGTAATGACGACCACGACGATGAGGATTGTGCCGGGTAGATAAAGGGGTGTTGTTGCGGCGCTTACCGAAGTACCGAAGATTTCGGACCACTGGATGCTTACGCTACGGAGCGCGGCTCCGAGGGGCAGCCACGGAAGGCGGCTCAGGACGAGAAGGACGGCCAGGAGCAAGTAGGGAATCCACGCCTTCACGGCCGACATATGAGGGTCTTCGCCCTCCTCTTCGGAGGCCACCTCCAAGCCGCTGACCCATTCTGACGGCCACGCGCCTCGCTCCGGGAAGTCCCAGGTGTCGGTCGGAAGCAGAAAGCGCTTGCGCGCCGCAAGCGACACGATCGCCAGCCCGACAAGGGCGCCCAGCATGGACGGGAACTCGGGCCCCAAGACCCAGGCCGTTACCGCGTACGGCACAGTAAACGCCAAGCCGCCGAAGAGCGCGAAGGGGAACACGGAGAGGCCCTCGGCCCAGGACTTGTTCTCTCCGAAGAAGCGGGTCATCATCATGACCATCAGGGTGGGCATCAGTATGCCCGCCATCGCGTGCAAGATCGCGGCGCGGGTTGTCACGGCTCGGACGTACTCGTCCAGGGTGGCGTCCGCCTCGGTTAACGCCAGCATGAACTCGGGACTGGCCACGCCTCCCTGCACGCCGACTAGAACCGGGGTTCCCACGGCTCCGAAGGTCACCGGCGTGCTCTGGATCATCATGCCGATCATGACCGCGCCGGCGGCGGGGAAGCCCATTGCAACCATGAGAGGTGCCGCCACGGCTGCAGGGGTTCCGAAGCCGGCAGCTCCTTCGATGAACGAGCCGAAGAGCCAGGCGATGATCACTACTTGGACTCGCCGGTCATCGCTGATCCCGTGGAAGCTCCTGCGGATCGCAGCAACGCCGCCCGAGCGTTCCAAGGTGTTTAGGAGCAAGATCGCTCCGAAGATGATCAAGAGTAGATCGAAGGTCAGGAACAGCCCTTGGATCGTCGAAGCGGCCACGTCGGCCGCCGGCATGCTCCACACGCCGAGGGCGATGACAACCGCAGTCGCGTAGACGAGCGGCATCGCCCACTTGGCCGGCATACGGAGGCCGACCAACAGGACTCCTCCCAAGAGGATTGGAAGGCTAGCCAGGGTCGCCAAAGCGAAAGGCCTCACGTGCGCTCCTGAGGAGAAAGACAGACAGGCGATGGGCGTCGCGGCCGGCCGGACTGGCCGTCAACGACGTCTGGTGGAACCCGCGCGACCACGCAACATGCAGCGAGCGCGCCGACGCCGCGAGGGGGGGCCGCAACCCCGGAAGGGCGCACCCGCCTGCCTGCTCGGCATCAGCGACTTCCCCCGTCCAGGCCCCGGCGGGCTCTGAGGGATACTTCCAGGCCCGCGAACCCCGCCGATCCGCACAGCGGCTAGGACCTCTCCTCTGCGTGGGGCCGACTGAATGGAACTACTGCCCTCCGAGCTCGGTTTGGGCGTCAGAGGGCCACACGCTTGAATTGGAGGATCGGCCGCCAGGGGGACAGCGGGCCCCAATGAGGGGTGGGAGTTGTCACCGGTCCAGGCCACCGTCTATGTTCGGCGGGCTTTCCAGCTGGGCGTCGCCCTTTCACAGGAGCATATGTCTCCGCGAACCCCGCCCGTCCCTGACATCCCGCGAACCTGAAGGATCGACCGTCATGGAACACAATCCGCAGCTAGCCTGGTATCGCCGACTCCACTGGCAGGTGCTCATCGCGATGGGTCTTGGTGCTCTCACGGGCGCAGTCTTTGGTGCTCCGGCCGCCGATCAACTCGGATGGATCGGCGACCTCTTCATGAAGCTTCTGCGGATGATCATCGTTCCGCTGGTGCTGACTTCGATCATTTCAGGCGTGGCCTCGGTGGGCGGAGGTCGAAACATCGGCCGCCTCTTCAGCAAGACGCTCGGATACTACGCGCTCTCGAGCCTGATCGCTGCGATGACCGGCCTCGTCTTGGTCAACCTCATCCGTCCGGGGCGTAGCGCCACAATGGCGCCGATGGAAGGGGATGAGCTACCGGACCTCGAGACGCCCAGCTCACCGGTCGAGCTCCTACTCGACATCGTCCCGGAAAACGTTGTCCGAGCGGCTGCAGACGCCGACATGCTTGCGATCATTTTCTTTTGCATCGTCTTCGGCGCGGCGATCACCGCGTTGCCCGACAAGACCCGTGTTCCGGTCATCGAACTCTTCGAGGCACTCTTCCATACGATGATGCGGCTCACTTCGGGGATCATACGATTCTTGCCGATTGGGGTTTTCGCGCTCATCACGCGCATGGTAGGCACAACAGGCTTCGACGCATTCCGCCCACTGGCGATGTACGCCCTGACCATCGGGAGTGGACTGACCTTCCACCTCCTGGTGAGCTTGCCGCTTCTGCTGATTCTGATCGGCCGAATCTCCCCGCGCATTCACTTTGCGAACATGCGCGAGCCGCTTCTAATCGCCTTTTCGACCAGCTCCTCTGGAGCCACCCTGCCTGTGACCATGAATGTCGTCAAGGAGAAGGTGGGGACCTCGAACAAGGTGGCCTCCTTCGTTCTTCCCATGGGCGCCACAATAAACATGGATGGGACCGCGGTCTTCGAGTGTGCGGGTGCGCTCTTTATCGCTCAAATGCTCGGTTTCGACCTTACGATCGCACAGCAGGCCGTTGTCGTGCTGACCGCTCTGCTGGCTTCGGTGGGCGCTGCCGCGGTGCCATCGGCGGGGCTGGTCGTGATCTTCGTTGTCCTCGAAGCCATCGGACTGCGGGGCCCGGACGTGAACGTGATCGTCGGCTCGATGCTGGCCATTGATCGGCCACTCGACATGTTCCGGACGGCGGTGAACGTGTTCAGCGATTCATGTGGCGCCGCGATCATTGCACGGTCGGAAGGGGAGACGAGTGTAGATACGGAGGTCCGATAGGGCTGACGTATAATCCGACCGGCGGGCCCGAGGCGTCGAGACCATGAGCCGCCACGCGGCGCGCGGGTTGTCTCGTGCGATCCGCTTGCCTCACGCCACGGCGATGGTCGTGGGGACCATCATTGGTACGGCGATCTTTGTTCAGCCCTCGGAGGTCACCGGTCAGGTACCATCGCTCGGCGGTGCGGTGCTGGTCTGGCTGGTGGCGGGGAGCCTCACCCTCTTGGGCGCGCTCGTGACGGCGGAGCTCGCCTCCACCCTGCCCGAGAGTGGAGGCGTGTACGCCTTCCTTCGGGAGTGCTTCGGAGGTTGGCTGGCCTTCCTCTGGGGCTGGGCCATGTTCTGGACGATGCACTCGGGGATCATCGCCGCGATCGGGATGGTCTTCGCCTCCTACGTAGGGTATCTGGTGGACCTCAGTCCCGTAGGCATCCGTGCCGTCGCGATCTCCGCCATCCTGCTCATTTCGGGCGTCAACTACGTCGGCGTAAGGCACGGGAGTGACCTCCAGGCCGCTTTTACCGCCGTGAAGGTACTGGCGATCGTCGCGATGGTGGCCCTGGGCTTCGCGGTGGGGTCGGCAATGGATCCGGCTGTCGGCGAAGCCGCCGTGATTGGGGGGAGGGCGGAAACGGCGACCGCGCTCGGCGGAAGTCTGCTCGGAGGGGGGACATTCTCCGATTTTCTGGTGGCTCTTGTCGCAGGGCTCTTCGCCTTCGGTGGATGGCACATGGTGACCTATAACGCCGAGGAAACGGTGGAGCCGCGGAGGACGATTCCGCGTGCGCTGGGGTGGGGCATCCTCACCGTGACGCTCTGTTATGTTGCCCTGAACGCTGTCTACTTCTACGTGCTTCCTCTGGACACGGTGATCAACTCCGAGAGAGTGGCGGCCGACGCGGCCGAAGCCGTCTTCGGCTTTGCGGGAGGAGCCGCGATGACAGGGCTCGTCATCTTCTCGGCGTTCGGGGCGCTTGCGGGCATCGTCCTGTCCGGCCCTCGCGTCTACTACGCCATGTCGCGAGACGGGATGCTGTTTCGTTGGGTGAGCGGCCTCCATCCCCGCTATCGCACGCCCCATCGCGCGATCGTGCTGCAGGCCGTGTGGGCGTCGGTCTTGGTGGCGACGGGCACTTACCGCGCTCTCTTCACGCGGGTCATCTACACAGAGTGGATCTTTTTCGGCCTCATGGCCATCGGACTGTACATCCTGCGCCGTCGGCCCGGGGTCACCCGGGCGTATTCAGCGTGGGGATACCCGTGGGCGCCTGCGCTCTTTGCCGCTTCGGCCTTCGCAATCGTGGTCAATCAGGTGATGACTGATCCGCTTGAGAGCTTGCTTGGCCTCGGGATGGTCGCAATCGGGTATCCGGTCTACCGTCTGTGGGGACAGCGTCACGCTCCGACTCCTTCGGAAACCGCGGCATGATCATCGACTTCCACAACCATTTCTACCCGCCCGAGTTTCTGGACGCCATTCGCTCAGGTCCAAGCAACTTCACCGTTAGCGAAGACGAGGCGGGGAATCCCGTCCTGCATTCCCCTGGTGACTACAACGTGATCGTCCCCGGACATCGGGATATCGACTTCCGACGCGCCGTCTTGGAAGAGGCGGGCATCGACCGGCAGGTGCTTACGTTCACGGCTCCGGGCACGAGCATCGAGTCGCCCGACCGGGCCAGCGAGCTGGCCGCGATCGTCAATGACGGACTTGCGCACGCCAGGGACCGTCACCCTGATCGCTTCACGGCTCTGGCCCACCTGCCGATGAACAACCCCGAGGCCGCAGTTTCCGAATTCGATCGTACGGTTGGAGAGCTCGGCTTTCCGGGAGTCATGCTCTTGAGCAACGCCACTGGCGTGCCTTTGGCTGATAAGCGCTTCTGGCCGCTCTATGAACGGGCGGACGAGGCGAACGCTGTCGTCTACATTCACCCCACCTATCCGCTGGGGGTGGAGGCTATGGAGGAGTATATGTTGATGCCTCTGGTGGGGTTTCTCATGGACACGACGCTCGCGACCGCCCACTTAATCTTCGCCGGTGTCCCCGAGCGCTTTCCGAGAATTCGCTGGGTGCTCTGTCACGCGGGTGGCGCGATTCCCTTTCTGGCCGAGCGCCTCGATCGGGGGTTCGGGGCGTTCGGACGCTGCAAGGCCGACGTCTCACGCCCTCCCACCGACTACCTGCGGCAGTTCTACTACGACACCGTGAACTTCGACCCAGCATGCCTTCAGCTCGCGGTGGACTTTGCCGGGCCCGATCACGTGGTGATGGGAAGCGACTATCCGCACAAGATCGGAAGTCTCAAGAAGATGAAGTCGTCGATCGCCGCCTTAGGGCTGTCGGCCGAGGATGAGGCCCTCGTGCGGGGAGGAAACGCCGCTAGCCTCTTGGGGCTGTGAAGCCAGGGCTCAGTAGAACTGTAGCCCTCAGGTCTGTCCCTTCACGACCTTCGCCTCGAAGACAGCCCCCCTTGCGAGATGATCCCCCGACTAGGATCGGTCCACCGACTCCCTCGGGACGAAGAGCCCCGCCCGCCCCCTCGGCACTGGCGTCGTCCTGCGGGCCGCGCACTCCGCTCCCGGTAACCTCTTCGCATCAGGCAAGTAATTCGCCCCGCATGACGGTGACCGCCTGACCGGAGAGCAGGACGCGATCGCTTCGAACCGTCAGTTGGACGACTCCGCCGCGCGCCGATGCCTGCCATGCCGTGAAGGCATCCCTGTTGAGACGGCGTTTCCAGTATGGTCCCAGGCAGCAGTGCGCCGACCCGGTTACCGGATCCTCGTCTACACCAGCCCGCGGCGCGAAGAAGCGCGAGACAAAATCGAACCCACTCGTCTCGGCTTGTGCGGTGACGATGACGCCTCGGGCATCGAACTCGCGGAGACGCCGAAGGTCCGGCGCGAGCCGTCTCACAGTCCGCTCCGTATCGACCTCGATGAGGTAGTCGAGCCGGTTCCGTCCTATGTGGGTGGCCTCGGCGCCAAGTGCATCGGTCAGCCCGTCGGGCGGGGGCGCCGGCTTGTCCGGCTCCGCCGGGAAATCCATCTGGATCCATCCGTCCTCACGGAGGAATGCCGAGAGCCGACCGGAACGGGTATGGAAGACGGCTGGCGCTTGCGGAGCGAGGTGGCCTTCGGCCCACAACACATGGGCGCTTGCCAGCGTCGCGTGGCCGCAGAGGTCAACCTCGATCGTTGGGGTGAACCAGCGGAGGTCGAACTCGTTGCGGTCACGGCGTACCAAGAATGCCGTCTCGGACAGGTTCATCTCAAGCGCGATGCACTGCATCCAGAGGCGTTCGGCTGCCCTCGGCAGAAGGCAGACGGCGGCGGGATTGCCGCCGAACGGCTCACTCGCAAACGCGTCAACTTGGGTGATCGCTATCGGCATGCGGGCCTCCTTCCGCTTTCGGTCATGGCTCGTCCCAGCGTCGAAGATGCAACCCCACATGTCCGAAAGCTCCAGGTGATACACGTCCGAGGGCAACTCTCCCTCGCGAGATCAGAAGGGGACGCCGATCGCCCTGCAGAGGAACTTCATGAGGGGCATGCTATCCTTGAACGCGGCGGCGAGCTCCTGGGGCAGGTCGGAGCTCGTAGCCGTCCTCCTGGAGATCGGTGCCACCGCGACAAAATCCCTGCGTTTAAGGTCCTCCGCCAGCGGGTGTCCAGAGTCGAATCCTCGCGGCATACGTTTCAGTCGGTCCCCTTCGAGGGTGTTGGCACCCACGGCCCGTTCGTAGGCCCGCGGGTCTTCGATGATAGCTTCCCGGACTCTCTTGAGGCTCGCGGCATCCGGACGCCACACTCCCGCCCCGGCAAAGGATCCGCTGGCCTCCAGGTGCAGGTAGAAGCCGGGGGCGTGCGCGTTCCTGCCTTGGTCGTGCCGGAACTGGATGCCGAGGTGAGTCTTGTACGGGGTCTTGTCCCTTGTGAAGCGGAGATCGCGATAGATCCGGAACATCGAGCCGCCCACCGGGCGAGGATCAGCTCGGAAGTGCTCGCTGATCGCCTTCAAGTGCGGTCCGAAGTCGATGATGAAGCGTATTGCAGGTTCCTTCAGATAGTCCTCGTACCTGTGCTTATTCTGCTGGAACCAGTCCCGGTTGTTGTGGGCCGTGAGATCGCTGAGAAAGGTGAACGTCGCGTTTGTAAAATACTTACTCGCCATACCGTCTCCGGCGTCGGCCGTGTTAGGGCGCCGCCTCCGGATGGGACGGTCGCTCCGCGAACACCCAAGTTGGGATGCTCGAGGCAGCCCGCAAGGCGGCCGAAAGCCCGGGATGAGTTGCTTGAGCGATTGACGGACTCCTAGTCTGATGCCCATGGCACTTCAGCTTACGACGGTGGAGCGTGGCCTCCTCGGGGGCGAGGCGGGGGAGGGCGTCAGGATGGCCATGTCTATTCTAGTGCGCATGGCTGAGGTCCAGGGGGCGGATCGGTTGATGCCCGTAACCGCAGCCCACATCGACAGCGCGCTGTACATGGGTGAGGCCACGCTTGAGTATGCCGAACGCCTGGCTGACCTGGGTGCCAAGGTGGCCGTGCCCGCCACACTCAACGTGGCGGGGGTGGACCCGCACGGTTGGGAGCGCTGGGCGGTCCCGCCCGAATGGGCCGAGAAGGCCCGTCGGCAGATGGTCGCCTATCAAAGCATGGGGTGTGTCCCGTCGTGGACGTGCGCTCCCTACCAGAGCGAGGCACGGCCCGCCTTCGGGGATCAGATTGCATGGGGTGAGTCGAGCGCCATCGTATTCGCCAACTCGGTCCTGGGAGCCCGGACCGAGCGGTATCCCGACTTGCTGGACATCTGCGCGGCCATCACGGGCCGCGTGCCCGCCGTGGGGCTTCACCTTACCGAAAACCGTGCGGGGCAGGTGCTGTTTCGCTTCCGCCACATTCCCCTCCATCTCCTTGCTTCGGACGAGCTCTACCCCGTTCTCGGACATCTGGTCGGTAAGCTTGCGGGCGATCGCGTGCCCGTGCTCGAGGGCCTGCACGTGCCGCCTTCGGAGGATCAACTCAAGGCCCTTGGTGCGGCGGCAGCGTCGTCGGGAGCGGTGGCCCTCTTTCACTGGGTGGGCGTAACGCCCGAGGCACCGACCCTCGACGAGGCCCTTCAGGGGAAAACACCCGAGGAGACTCACGACGTTGTCCTGAGCGAACTCCGCGCAGCCCGGGACGAGCTCTCGACGGCAGAGGGCGAGCGGTTAGATATGGTAGTTCTGGGCTCGCCGCACTTCTCCCTGGCGGAGTTCAGGGCGCTCGCCCCACTCCTGGTAGGGCGTCGACGGCACCCCGACGTGCGCTTCCTTGTCACCACAGGACGGGGTGTGCAGCTCATCGCGCAGGGTACCGGCCTCCTCGCCCCGCTCCGGGTGTTCGGCGGAGAGGTGACGGTGGACACCTGCATACTAACAACCCCCATGCTTCCTCCGGACGTCGGAGTCCTGATGACCAACTCCGCGAAGTACGCCTACTACTCGCCAGGGCTGCTCGGCCGCGAGGTAGTCTTCGGCTCCACCGAGGACTGCGTCGAATCGGCGGTCCTAGGTCGGGTCCGCCGGGACGACTCTCTCTGGGATCGGCGGTTGGGGGAGGGCGACGCGAGCTCACCGCCGCTACCCTCGCACGCTGATGGCGGATCCGACGGGTGAGGACTGGCCGTGCGGTGACCATCAGGGGCCGGGTGCTCATTCCAGGAGACGCCGCAGGCACGCTCTTGGTATCGCGAGAGCCCCTGAGTTTTTGGGGCGGCTACGATTCCGACACCGGAGAAGTGATCGACCGCAGGCACCCGCTTTCCGGGGAAACTGCGGCAGGTCGGATCCTTGCCATTCCTGGTACCCGCGGATCAAGTACCACCACGGCCGTCTTACTCGAGGCTGTCCGGCGGGGTACCGCGCCCTCCGCGATCCTGACCATGGGGACCGATTCCTTTCTCGTGCTTTCGGCTGTGGTGGCCGATGAGATGTACGGGCGCGCGCTCCCGCTCGTCGCTCTTGAAGAAGAGGACTTCCGACGGCTGATCCACCGGGCGTCGGTGAGCGTGAAGCCTGACGGCTCCGTCGTTATTTTGCAGAGTTCCGGCTCACCCTCTCAAGCGTGTGGATGAGGTCTCCGAGCGGCGAATTGTCTCCGTTGGCGGAGTTGGCGGCGACGTGGAGCACGACAGGGTCGCCCGAGCTGGGCGCCGTCCACTCCACCACCCAGGTTCCCCGCTCGGTGCTGACCGGGTGGGCGCCGATGTTACTGTGCGACGCATACTGGATCCCGGTCGAGGCGTCGGCGCCGACCTGCGTCCGAGGGTCGACCGGGCTCAACATTCCGGCTTGGAGCCCCTCCTGTGGGCCGTCGGCGAAGCGGACAGCAGCCTGAAACCCGTTTCGCACCTGACCAGAGGCGGCAATCGAGAGGGTGAGTCGGTAGACGGCCCCTGGCGTGTACGAATCAGGCAGCCCCTCGGCCGTCAACACTGCGGCGGGCTCGTCGACCGCCGCATCGATGTGGCAAGCCTGGCAGGTGGGCTCACCGAAGCCGCCGGTGTAGCCGAGTGGCGGATCGTTCAGGTTGGCGTCCGACACTCTGGTGGCCCCTCCCGAGGGCCAGGCGACGAGGGCGCAGCCGAGAAGGCCCGCCCTCGTCGCTAGCGGTAGGTGGCTGAGGCGACTCGGCACGCTGGCTTCACTT
The DNA here is from genome assembly GCA_964572045.1 of uncultured Gemmatimonadaceae bacterium. Taxonomy (GTDB): domain Bacteria; phylum Gemmatimonadota; class Gemmatimonadetes; order Longimicrobiales; family Gaopeijiaceae; genus CBDCKR01. The sequence goes on along the minus strand of CAZNEI010000029.1, from coordinate 16,761 downwards.
GTCGGTAGCCGTCCGCGGCGTGAGCGGCGGAAGCTTGGCTTGGCCGATCGTATTGGTGTCAGCTCCGAACCAGATGGAGTTGGTAGCCTCTTCGTAGTACATGTGGCGAATCGTGCCTCCGCCGCTCCCGACGTCGGTGATGGAGAAGAACTCCTCGGTGTCCGGATCGAAGCCAACGAACTGGTTGGGTTGCACGCCCGTCTCGACAAACCAGATGCGGTCGGAGGGGTCGATCTCGACCGCGTAGGGCCTTGCGTCGGCCCCTGAGGGGTTTTCCCACTCTCTGACTTCTCCCGTAGACGGATCTAGACGCCCCAGCCGTCCCAGGCTGTAGTCGACATACCAGATCATGTCGCTGGAGTCGATGACCAGACGACGCGGCCGTGTACGCTCATCTGGAAGATCGAACGAGGTGAGCTCCATAGTCTCCGGATCGACGGTGGCGATCTTGTTCGTGTTGAACAGGGCGATCCACGGGTGGTTCTCGGAGTCCATCTTGATCCCGTACGGCCGACTCGACGATCCCCTGCCACTCGTCACCTCGGGCGCCTTGACCAGACGGACGTCACCGGTCTCGGGCACGAAATGTCCAACGAAGTTACCTCCCTGTACCGTAAACCACAGATCGTCGTCGCCTCCGAAGACGAGTGTGTGGGGATCACGGGCCGCCTCGTCGGGCATCCAGAACTTCTCGATTTCGCCGTTCTGAGGGTTGAGCCTACCGATGTGGCGAACCCGATTGCCCGCGTAGAATACAGTGCCGTCGTCGTCGACGATCAGATTATGGGGACCCGTCCCGTCGTCGAGGGGGAACTGCTTGAATTCCCCCGTGTCTCTGTCCAGCCACGCGGCGTAGTGGCTACGCTGCCCCACGAACCAGATTTTCCCGTCTGGAGCCACAAACGGGTCCCTGGGACGGCTCTGCTCCCAGGGCACCACCCACTCGGCAATCTCGATCTCCTGCACCTCTTGACCCGGGAGCGAGTCGCTGGAGGGACCCAGCATTAGAACGCCGAGCGAGATTAGTCCTGTGATTCGCATGGTCCACCCCGTTGATCAAGTCTCCCTGTGATGCCTGTATTCTCGACACGCCGCCCGGCAGGGGCGTTGACGTCAATCCTCTGGAAGTTCGAGCGGATCGGTGTCTTGGACCAGAGCGCCGCCGCTCCAGAGCGTTGGACACTGTCCGGCTACCCTCTGCCTCGGGGGCGGAGGCCGTTCCCAGACCGGAAAGTGGGAAGCGTTTCGATGACTGGCAGAGCTTCGGCGTCCGATCCCACATCGAAGCGCCGGGAAGCGGGTCACGCGCGCGTCGTCTCCATCGACACGACGGGACGGAGGGGGCGGCTGCCGTTCATGAACGGCGCACTGGGGTGCTGACTTGGCTCCGGCGCCAGATTTCGGAGCGGACCAAGCACCGCCATACCGCAGTTGGCACGACCGTGACCGGGAACACCAGGAGAGCCACGCCGACATCCGGATAGAGGGCAAGTAGCCAGGATAGGGAGGCCTTGGCAACTCCGAGTACGACGACCAACGGAACTGCGGCGGCCAATGCCAGCTCCGCCGCCAACCCAATCACGATTGTCGGCGTGTGCGCGGTGGCCGATGGCGAGCCTGCCTCCCTCCAGAGGCGATGCCACCGGATCGGCCGCACGAGCAACCAGAGGACGATGAAGAACAACGTAGCGTGCAGGATCAGCTCCCACGGAAAATAAGGCCGGGGGGCTTTCCCCTCGATGTGATCGAGAATGCCGTCCAGGATCGAGCGCACAGCGTTGGGTCCCGGACCTCCCGTCCGGCTGGCGAGCACGATGATCCCGAGCCCCTGAGCCGGGTATACGGCGATCAGGGCGTGATGGCCGGGGGTGGCTGCCTCGCGGTACCAAGCACTTGGGCCCGCCTTCGCCACCCGCTTCCAGCCTTGCGCCCACACGTTCTGGTACGCGGCGTCTACTGTAGGGGCGCCGGGTGGGAGCAGGGACTCCACACCCGCGCTCGAAAGGAGTCGCTGCCCCTCGTGAATCCCGTCGTTCAGCAATACCGACAGGAATCGTGCCAGCTCCTGGGCGCTGAGGGTCAGCTGCGGGGTCGGGGGCATGCCCCTGGTGTCTGTCCGCCCTATGCCGGCCACGGGCCATCCGAACAGATAGCTGTGCCCGGGGACCTGCACCTCACCCTGAGCGGGTTGGCCGTCGGGGCCGAGCGAACGTATGCCGAGTGGTTGGAGGACCGAGCGTGAAATGTAGAGTCCGAGAGGCTCTCCCGATACGGCCTCCAGCATCCTGCCCAAGACGAGGTGATTCAGCCCCGACGGCTCCAGCCGACTTCCCGGATCGCCCGCGAAGCGAATGTGATCGAGGCGCCCGTAGAGCTGAACTCGGCGGCTGAAGTAGGGCATCGCCGGCAGCCCGCTCCGATGCGTCAGAAGATGGCGGACCGTCAGGGCCTCGGTGCGCGCGAGATCGGCGAAGGCCAGATCGGGAAGATAGCGGCGGACGGGCGCATTGGGGTCGATCCGCCCGGCGTCGACAAGCCTCAGGAGCGCGAAGGCGATGAGCATCTCTGAGACGGAGCCGAGGGAAAAGCGGCGGCCTGCGTTGGGCTCCGCCACGGCTGAGCCAGGCTCAGTGTCGGACCGGTCCAGCTCCGAGATCGCCTCGAAGATCGGGCCGTCCGGTGTGACGACAGCCGTCGCAACCACGGGGAGCTGTCCGACCCGCGAGACGGTTGCGATGTATGCCGCGAGGCCGGCAGTGTCGAACGGGCTCGGATGCTGCTGCTCCGCTTCGGCCGTGGACACGGAGATCCACAGGATCACCATGTTGAGGACCCGGACCTCCCTCATCCGTCTCCGCTTGGCACGAGGAGGTTCGCTCGCCCCGGTCGTCAGCGTCGGCGTCGCGTCGGCATCTCGACGATCTCCCCAGGATCGGCACGCACCCCCTCTTCGTTGAGGCGACGATTGAGGGCGGGCATCCGATCCGAAATCAGGATATTGAGCTGCGCGATGATGCCGGGTGCGTGCTCCCATCCCTCTTCGATCTGTTGACGCTGGTCTTCTGTGGGCCGTGTCGTGGAGCGCTCGATCGCCGACCGCACCCCTCGCCCGGGCAGGTCGTCTAGCTGGCCAGCTATGTCGTCGACTTTCTTTGTGATCGCGCCGACCTCCTCCACGAGAGCCTCCGCGACCTTCGAGGCGCTGTCCAAGAGATCTTCAAGGTCACGGAGTTGCTCGCGCAGTCGTCGGATCGCTTGGCCGGCGTGATGGAGGGAGGCCTCCAGGTCATAGGCGGCCAGGATCGCCGACTGCCTGGCCGCGAGGTCTTCCCGCGAAACCTCGATCCGGGGGTCTTGGCGCAGAATAAGATCTCCGACCATCGTGTTCGTGCCGACATCGACTTGAACCTGGTAGACTCCCGGCAGGACCTTGGGGGGTTCCCCCATTGCGCCCGACCCTCCGCCACCCGGGGCTTCCTCGGGGTCGTAGGAGCGATCCATTCGGAGATCCCAGACGACCTCGTGCGCCCCTGCGGAGCCAGGTCCCTCGAGGGTCCGCAGGTCCTGCCCGGCGGCTGTGGTGATTCTGATCGAAACCTGACCGTGGTCCGCCGTCCGCCCAGCATCGCTCACGGCCTCCAGAGCCGACGAGCGGTCGTCTGCCGCACTGGTGCCGCCCGCTACGCCCGCCCCTCCCGTGTCTTCGGGGAGCCAGTACCGGATCCGCGCTCCATTTCTCGGATTCGGGATCCGAAACTCACCCGAAGCAGTCCACTCCTGAATGCGGAAGGCTCTCCAGTCCACGGCTTGGCCGACGCGGAAAAGGTGCGGCTCGGACGCGATCGCCGAGCCGCCGGCGACCTCTTCCAGCGGCGTGATGTTATCCATAATCCAGATGCCTCGACCGTGGGTACCGACCACGAGGTCGTTGTAATCGGGCTGGATCTTGATGTCGTCGACGGGCACCGTCGGAAGGCCGTTCATGAGCGGCTCCCAGTGATCCCCGCGGGTCGTCGACATGAAGACGCCGATCTCGGTACCAACGAAGAGAAGGTTCTCCTGATCAGGGTGCTCGGCGAGGACGTTGAGGGGGGTGTTGGGAAGCCCTGGCGCAATAGACCGCCACGACACCCCAAAATCCTCACTCACATACACATACGGAGCGAAGTCGCCCGAATAGTGCCCGTCAAAGGTCACGTACACACGGCTCTCTATAGCATTGGAGGCCACGACACGGCTCACGTAGGTGTTGGGGGGCAAGTCATCGATCCCTCCTGTCAGGTCCGCCCAACTCGCGCCCCCATCTTGGGTGCTCATGACTCGGCCATCGTCACTGCCGGTGTAGATCACGTCGGGATTCAAGGGAGACTCGCCCACCGTGGTCAACGTGCCATAAGAGGCGACACCATCGTGAAGAGACAGCATCGAGTCCGACGGCAATTCCCCCATAATCGGCAGTCGAGACCGGTCAATGTCATAGGTCAAGTCCGGGCTGACCTGGCTCCAGCTCACGCCCCTGTCCCTACTCCTCATGAGCATCTGGCCGGCCGTGTATACGGTGTTCCGGTCGTGGACCGACAGAAGCGTGGGCGTGTTCCAGTTGAAGCGGTACTCCACCTCCTCGTGATCCGGATCGTCTGCCGCGGGGTACTCCTTCTTCGGGGGAGAACCCTCTTCGAGCTCGAAACTGGGTCGGGGGGCGATAGAGGTGCGCTCGCCCGTCTCGAGGTCTACGCGGCTCACACGCCCGTTCTGGGACTCGGCGTACAGCACGGTCGAGTCTTCGGGATCGATCTGCACGTAGAAGCCATCGCCGCCGCCGACGTTCAGCCAGTCCGCATTCCGGATGCCTTGACTGTCAAGGGTGTTGCTCGGCCCGCACCAGCTTCCGTTGTCCTGGAGCCCGCCACAAACCCAGTAGGGGCTCCTTCTGTCGAAGCCGATCTCGTAGAACTGCGCAACGGGAAGGTTATCGTAGAACCTCCACGTCTCCGAGCCGTCGAATGAGGTGGAGACGCCCCCGTCACCGCCCAAGAGCAGGTGATTCGAGTCGGACGGATCGATCCACAGGGCGTGGTGGTCGAGGTGGACGTTTTCGGCACCGTCGGGCGTGAAGCTACGCCCCCCGTCGTCTGAGCGCATGAGGTTCGGACCGCCCAAGTAGATGCGTTGGGGGTTGTTCGGGTCTACGCGGATCAGGCCAAAATACATGGGGCGGGGATTGATGCTCGAGAGCCTCTCCCACGTCTCCCCCCGGTTGCGCGAGACGTAGATGCCACCTCGGCCCTTGCGCGCCTCGACTCTCGCATACAGCAGGTTGCCGTCACGCCGGTAGATGTCGAGCCCGATGCGCCCGAGGTGCCCCTCGGGAAGTCCGCGTTGTAGGTGTTCCCATGTCGCTCCGCCGTCGACCGTGCGGTACAGGCCGCTCCCCGCCCCGCCTCCGTTGAATCCCCAGGCGGTCCGCCGGCGCTGATACATGGCCGCGAAGAGCGTGTTGGGATCGCTGGGGTCCATCGCCAGCTCGATCGCCCCAGTCTCGCTGTCCACGAAGAGCACTAGGTGCCAGGTGGCGCCCCCGTCGGTCGTCTTGTAAACGCCTCTCTCGGGGTTCGCCCGCCAAAGGTTTCCGACCGCGGCCACGTATGCGATGTCGGGGTTGTGCGGATGTACCTGGATACGCGCGATGTGACGAGTCTCCTGCAAGCCGAGGCTCGCCCACGTACGACCGCCGTCCACGGACCTGAAGACGCCGTCCCCCCACGGAGAGCTCTGGCGGTTCTGAGGCTCGCCCGTTCCCACCCACACGACGTTGGGATTCGACGGGGCAAGCGTGACGTCGCCGACCGAGGATGTGGACTCGTGTGTGAAGACGGCGCTCCAGGTCGTGCCGTGGTTGGTGCTCTTCCAGACTCCTGCGGTGGCGGTGCCTACATAGATGAGACGCGGGTCCGATTCGGCGACGGCCAAGTCGCTTACTCGTCCGCCCACGACTGCGGGACCGATCTCCCGCCACCTCAGGAAACTCGTGGGGGGCTGAGACACGCTCTGTGATTCTTGCGCCCCAGCCGGCATCCCAAGGGCGATGGGAGCAATCCAGACGAGGACGCGTGGAAGAGGAAGGGCTCGGAGGGCGGAAATCTTCATGATGCGACTCTCCCAGGATCCGCTTGGGGCTCTCCGCCCCGGTCAAGAGAGCCGGGGGCCGACGCAATCAATCTGACAAGCGCCCGGATCGGAACACAATCGGGCCGTGGCTCGACGGGCACGAGGCATTGCCGAGAAGATTGCACCCGAGGAGCGGATCGGGTCAACGACAAAAGCGGAACCCGTCCGGCGGCGCCCGAGGGCGCGCCCCTCTCGTCACAGCCTGGGGCTTGCGCCCCCCGGCAGTCGATCGTCGGGTCTGCGGCATCCACGAGGACCGGTCGAATCCCGCGGTCCTCGATCGCTTGGCGTAAGCTGCCGGGAGAGCCGATGCTTGCGGGAGCTCCACGGCCTAACCACTTCGGTTCGCCGACCAACTCCACGGCGCTTGTCTGCTCACCGAACCTACTTCATCTTCGCGGAGAGTTCTTTACCCTCCCTGTGGCGTCGGCGGGCTGCGGCCCAGCGATGTGGCGCAGAGGAATACTCGATCGCCTTCTCTTGCCCGTCGGGCGCTCCTCTACGTATCGAGGAGGTGGAGCGTGAGCGGCGAGACGGAATGGACGCCGAAGGTGAGGGCCGCATTAGAGAGCGGGTGCCGGCCTTGCCCCGGGGCGACATCGCCTGACTCACCCCGCGGTCCCGCTCGCAGAGAGCTGAGCGGCGGGTCTACCTGTGAGCTGGAACAGCATTAGGAGGGCAGCATGATTCGGACCTGCGCATGGCGACCGGCCCTCCTGGCCGTCCTGGCCGGGCTTTCGTCACTTGCATGCGAACGCGAGGCTTCCGATTCCGGTGACGGTGCAGGGGTCACGGCGTTCGTGGGAGCCCGAATATGGGACGGAATCGGGGATGCTGCTCTCGACCGGCGGGTTCTGCTGGTCCAAGACAGCAAGATTCTGGGCGTGGTTCCGGAGGGCGAAGCTCCCCCCGGGGCAGAGGTCGTGGACCTCAGTGGTCGGACGATCATTCCCGGGCTCATCAATACGCACGGTCACGTTGGGGGCACGCTCGGTCTCGAGGGCGGCCACTACACCAGGGAGAATCTGCTCCGCCAGCTTCGCCTCTACGCCGCGTATGGAGTGACGGCGGTGTACAGCCTGGGGGGCGACGGGCCCATCGGGATCGGCCTGCGTGACGAACAGAATGCGCCGGGCTTGGATCGCTCCCGCCTTTACGTGGCTGGTGTCGTGGTGAGTGGTGAGACGCGTGAGGAGGTACTCGATCAGGTTGTGGCCAACGCTGAGGCTGGCGTGGATTGGATGAAGATCCGCGTCGACGACAATCTGGGGACCACGCGCAAGATGACTCCCGAGATCTTCACCTCGGTTATTCAGGAGAGCCACAGCAGGGGGCTTCGCTTGGCGTCGCACATCTTTTACTTGGAGGATGCCAAAGCGCTCTTGCGGGCGGGGACGGATTTCATTGCCCACTCCGTCAGAGATCTCGAAGTCGACGATGAATTCCTTGGGCTCCTGGCCGAGAACGGCGCCTGCTACTGCCCCACCCTAACGAGAGAGGTGTCCACGTTTGCCTACGAGGACCGGCCCGACTTCTTCGACGACCCGTTCTTCCTGGAGTACGCCGACCCAGCTGTGCTTGAACAGCTTGAGGATCCGGCTCGCCAGCAGCGCGTGCGGGAGAGCAGTGCCGCGCAACGCTACAAGGAGGCGCTTCGCGTAGCACAGCGGAACCTGAAGAGGATCGCCGACGCCGGCCTTCCGATCGCCTTCGGAACCGACACCGGACCGGTCGGCCGCTTCCAAGGCTACTTCGAACACATGGAGATGGCCCTGATGGCCGAGGCCGGCCTGTCCCCCTTGCAGATCTTGCGCGCCGCAACCGCCGATGCCGCGCGTTGCATGGGCGCGGACGGCGAGATCGGGACGTTAGGGGCGGGCCGCTGGGCCGATTTCGTCGTGCTGACCGAGGATCCGCTCGAGGACGTCTCCAATGCGCGGACCATCGAGTCGGTATGGATCGGGGGCGTACGCGTGGAATGAGCATCGGACTCTTCGGTCCCCCGCGGGAGCCTCGCTGATCGTCGCGATTTCGCTGCCGTTGGCCATCCGTCGTGAGCCGAGCCGACCGTCGGCACTCGCGGCAACGGCTCGGGCCACGTGGCATCGCCAGGGGAGCCCGGGCCACTTGGGGGTAAAGTCGTGGGTCGTGCTCGAACTCCGATGAGCGGCGATGCGATCCTCGACTCGCTTGCGGGTCGGAGGCCCGTCGGATCTATTCGGGACACCTAACCGCCTGCCACCAACGGGGCCTGCCGGGGAATCCAGGAGACGTGGATACCAAGAGACCCACCAATCCCGCCGCGGAGGAGATCCTCGGGGGGTATTTCCCCGTGCTAGACCACGGCTTTGTGGCCCTCGTCGACTACATGGGCACCGACGAGGACGTGGAGAGGGCCGCCCGTGTGAGCTACGGCTATGGCACACGCAAGGTGAGTCAGACCCGTGGCCTGATCCGGTATCTGCGGCGGCACTACCACACCACCCCCAGCGAGATGGTCGAACTGAAATTCCACTGTGCCATGCCCATGTTCGTCGCGCGCCAGTGGGTCCGACACAGGACGGCCTCGCTGAATGAGTACAGTGGCCGCTATTCGCTCATGCCGCTTCTCTTCTATAAGCCGGACCGTGAGCACTTCGCGCTGCAGAGCGTGGACAACCGCCAGGGCCGGCGCCCGCAAGCCGCTCCGAAGGAGGTCTACGACCGGGCGGCCGAGTACTCGGATCGCGTGCGCGGCGAGGCCGCGGAAGGGTATCGTTGGATGGTCCAAGAAGAGGTCGCCCGAGAGCTTGCCCGAATCGATCTTCCCCTTTCCACCTATACGCAGTGGTACTGGAAGACCGACCTTCACAACCTTCTTCACTTCCTGACACTTCGGGCCGATCCCCACGCGCAGTGGGAGATCCAGGAGTTCGCACGCGTGATCGCCGGCGTCCTGAAACGCGTAGCCCCACTCAGCTACGAAGCGTGGCTCGACTACAATATGGGTGCCGAGCCCATGAGCCGAGCTGAGATGGAGGTGCTTCGCCACCTGATCCAGTGCGACGACGAAGGCGTGCGCGCACGCTCGGATGCGTCTCTCCTAACGCCCGACAGGCTGAGAGAGATGGGGCTCTCGGGTAGGGAGACACGGGAGTTTGTCGACAAGCTCAAGCCCAGGGAGTTGCCCGACTTCGAGCTGGACCTCTCGACGATGAGGCGGGCAGAAGATGTCGCGGCCGAGATGGAGGAGGCGGTTCCTGGAACCTTTGAGTAGGGGGGAGCCGGAGTGAGCCCATTCGGTGCGAGGATCAAGAGAGAAGGCCTCCCAAGATCGGGCCTTTCAGGTGCCGGGCGTCATTGGGCCTCGTCAGCCGGCTTCCCTTCCAGTCACCCCTCCCCGCGGCTCCTCCGGTCACACCCAGCTCTCCGGATCCTCTGTCCTCGCCAGTCGATCGAACGGCATGTGACGAACCGTCCCCTGGGGTCGGGACCGGGCCCCCGTGGGGCGGGTGACGCGTCCAACGCCACTCCGGGGGCGGCCGTCGGATGCCGGCATCCGGCGGCTGAGGGAAGCGTCCCCATCGAGGTTTGGTAGGCCTCGTGCCGAGTGTTCCTCCCTCTTTCCGCCATCCGCGCGCCGGCGCGCGCCGCACGTTTCTGGCGCTTGTCATCACAGTCGCCGGCCTCTTTGCGGGTTCGCTCATCTTCATGATTGTGGAGGGTGCCCGACGCGTCCCCGACGGAAGGCCGGTTCTGGCGGTGTTTCCGTTCCAGGAGCCGACTCCGGACTCCGGTCGTTACGCCGGCTTCGCGGAGGGTCTGGCCTCCTACTTTGGCCGCATCGATCCGAGAGAACTCGGTGTGCTTGGGCCAGCGAGCACGGCTGCGCGCCGTGAGGCCGGCGACGATCCGCTAACGGTTGGGAGGGAGCTCGGAGCGGACCTCATCCTAGTAGGGGGAGAGCGCGCGCGAGCGGCGGGGACGGTGCTGGTCGTAGAGGTCTTCCGGGTGGACAGCGGTTCGCTCCTCTGGAGCGGTCAGTTCGATGTTGACGACGACGATCTGCGTCAGCTGCAGACCCGTGTCGGTACGGAGGTCACGGATGCGCTGAATCTACCACGCTGACAGCTGGCGTAGCCCGTATCGCGGGACGGCGCAGCTCTGGCATCGGCTTGCCGTTCAGAGCGAACCAAGAGTACCATTGTGCACCTTTTTCCACGGAGAGCGTCGACATGAGTGGCGTCGTTTACAGGAGCCATGTACGAATCGAGCGTGTCAGGGGTCCGGTGCGCCGCGCGTACCTACCGGCGACGGAGGAGCCCACCATGTTCGGGGTGCATGGGGCCGTCGCGGATCACTATGGAGTCCAGCCCGAGCAGGAATTCGCGACGACGCTCGACCACGTCATCGCCGCCACGGGTGGCTGACTGACCGGAACGTTCGGAGGCGCGCTGGAGGCGCGCGGGATCTCGGCGGCGGCCGGTCGACTCACCTCCGCCGTGACCGGTGAGGTCGAGAAGGAGGACGGCGTCCTCGTGATCAAGCGGATCCACGTCGTCTACCGTCTCGCGTGCGACGAGGCAGACCGAGAGACTGCCCGGCGCACGCATGGACTGCACCATTCCCATTGTCCGGTGTACCGTACCGTGCAGGGATGCATCGACGTCACCACGGAGCTGGCGTTCGAGGTGCCGGTCGGGCGAGCCTAACCCACCCTCAGCTCTCAGGGCGGTGGTGGGGGCTCTAGGGCGTGGGATCTGTGGTGACATGCAGGCCAATCGTCACCGTCACCTGACGGGTCCTCCTGTCGGGCTCCAGAGGAGGCACAAGCCTCGCGGGGTCTCTTCCCGTAGCTCACGCCCCTGACACGGTGGGCCGAGAAGTCTTCCTGACTCCGACAGATGACCCAGGACCGCCTTTCCGGGCGACACGAGAGCGCTCCTGGCTCAGGTAAGTGCACGCGCAGGTCATCCCGGGGAGAAGAGAGCCGATGACCGCCGCGTGGCCGGTCAGTCATCGGCCAATCGCTCCTGCCGCGCAAGAGTCTTGTCGTCCACCATGCTCGTCGTGCCTGGAACACGAAGAGTCCGCGATGGTCGGTGCCCCCCCACAACCACCGACTTGATTCCCACCAACCCAACACGGAGGATGAACCCTCTTAGGGTGGGGTGACAGGGCGAGTCGCCCTGCATCTCCCCCTCAACTCGGCCGGTGGACTCGCACTCATGCACGATGCTCCTCTACGGCGGATTCAGCTGAGGCTTCCCGAAGACAAGGGGAGCTCCCGGGCTTTCCCGTTTTCGATCCCTGCGCTACAGGGCCTCGAGGTTCTCGATCTGGAGGGTCCGGTCTGCTGCTTCGTAGGCGAGAACGGCTCGGGGAAGTCCACACTCTTGGAGGCCCTGGCCATCGCTACGGAGCTGCCTACCGTGGGAACCGTCAGTGCGGCGAGAGATGGGAGTCTCGTGGCACAGAAGCGCCTGGCGCGGCGTTTACGGCTCGTCTGGAATCGCCGCAGCCATCGGGGGTTCTTCCTCCGGAGCGAGGACTTCTTCGGCTTCGCTCGCCGCTTGGTAGAGATGAGGGCCGAGTTGGAGGAGGAACTGGTAGAGATCGATGGCACTTACGCCGACCGCTCGGACTATGCCCGCATGCTCGCCAAGGGGCCTGCCAGACGCTCGCTGAACGAGATGGATGCTCGCTACGGCGAAAACCTTGATGCCAACTCGCACGGCGAGGGGTTCCTCACGCTCTTCAGGTCGCGCCTCGTCCCTCAAGGTCTGTATCTCCTGGACGAGCCGGAGGCTGCCCTGTCCCCTCAGAGTCAGCTTGCCCTTCTTGCCATGATTAAGGAGGGTGTCGACACGGGCTCGCAGTTCCTGATCGCTACGCACTCGCCCATCTTCATGGCCATCCCTGAGGCCATCATCTACTGTTTCGATCACCGACCGGCGTGTAGGGTCGCATTCGAAGAGCTGGAACACGTGCGCCTCATGCGAGACTTCCTGTCCCAGCCCGAGCGCTTCCTGAGACACCTCTGGACGGACGGCGGTTGAACGCGCGGGGGGATGGGAAGGGAAGCTCGATTCTCCGGCGGCAGAGGGGCTCCCGGTAGCATCCGCCTAGGCGGCGCGGGCGGAGGGGGAGAGCTTATGACCGGATCGGATTCAATGGCCGGGAGCTGCTTGGGGGACGGCTACAGGCCTCACGGTCACACTTGCCGACCCGGCACTGACCGCGACCCCGGGGATCTTCGCGTCGATAATGGCGGTCCCCGCAGCCAAGCCCGTGACCAGGCCGTCATCACTCACGGCTGCGACGGCTTCGTTGAAGCTGCTCCACGCGAAGGTGGCTTGGGAGACGATGTTACTCTCGGTGTCGTAAGCCGTCGCCGCGAGTTGCACCGTGCCTCCCACGTCTATGGAGGGTGTCGCCGGCCGGATCGTGATCACCGCGATCCGACGATCGTCGACATCAAACGTCGAGCCGCCCTCACAAGCGACCAGAAGGACTAGCGCGGCCACCAGTGGCGTTGAGGCAAGCAAGCCTGCTCTCACGGCATGGACTCCTGAGGGGGCGGTCGCATTCTGAGATTCGGTCACGCGTGACGGTAATTCTAGCTGAAGTTCTCTTCGACACGCCAGTGGAACTTGAGTTCGGTAGGCGCGAGCGAAGGCAACCGCGCGGTCGCCGATCGGTGATGTCAGCGGAGACCGGAGCCGGTCCGAATCCCACCGGGGGCGGCAGGAGCACGAGGACGGCGTCATCCATCCTGCGGGAGCCGGATCGTGTCGCCTCGCGGGGGGCACCGACAGGAGATCGCGAGTCCAGCACGGGGATCCTGAGACGAATGAGGGTGGCTCGGTCGACGTTCAGCGCCTACGTCGTCGCTCCCGGCACACCTCCGGCGCGGGATGGCCCACCTAATGGGCCGCTGTAACACTTCTGGTCCCAAGGCGGTAATGGATTAGATTGTCGTTGTCTTGGACTCATGTATCTCTTGCTCTTACGAGGATGTCCTATGATGCTCCGAACGGCAGTGACTGCAGGTTGTTTTCTTGGCCCTCGCCCAAGTGGGCGGACCAGGGGCCCAACGTACACTACAGCAAACCGTAACGGGTCTTGCGACCGGCGCGCGCCCATCGTCGGCGTGCAGATGAGCCTGCCTGAGCCGGGCAGGGGAGTCAGCAGTGGCGCCGCCGGCACTCTATGATTCATCGTCATGGTTGGTGTATCACTTCAGCTATGCAAGACTGTGAGCTGGATTTCGCCGGTTCGCATGGGATAGCCGCAGACGAAGTTCCGGGCGAGAAAGGAAGGGAGGCAGAGTTGCGAGCTAGCGCTCCCTCCCCCGACAGCACCTCGGCTTGTCCGCGCATGGTCCCCGTCGCGCTGTCCCGCTCGTCGTTCTTGTCAGAGGGGATGCAAATGGAACTCTGGGGCCGAATGCCATGGTCTCGTGTTGCCTGATGATTCCTCGAAGTCAGAACGGAAGGAACCGTACAGATGAGATGCGGTCGTTGATCGCGGTCGTGCTGTGCGGCAGCCGTGCTTACGCATACTAAAACTGGAGAGCTTTGCGATGAGGTTCGATTTCCCCACCCCACGATTGGTGCTTCTTGGTTTTTTCCTAACGATGATTCTGCCCACCTCGGTGGCTGCACAGGATGGCACTATCGCGGGCACCGTCCGCGACGATGCCACCAACCAGGGTATCGCGGGTGCCCAAGTCTTCATCTCCGCCCTTTCCCTCGGAACACTGTCCGACAACGATGGTGGCTTCGAAGTCCGGGGCGTGCCCGCGGGCACTCACCTGATCGAGATTCAGCGCATCGGGTATGCCATTGCGAGGCAGGAGGTTACGGTCACAGCTGGCTCGCAGTCCCTTCTCGATGTGGCAATGTCCGAGGAGGCGATCATCCTCGGCGGGATCACGGCCATCGGGACCCGCGCCCGACCGCGCACGGTTACGGAGTCGGCCGTTCCGGTAGACGTCATCCCCGCCGCCGAGATCGTCAACCAAGGCGACGTCGACTTCGCGAACGTGCTGCGCAACGTCGTACCCTCCTTCAACGTCAACACCCAACCCATCAGTGACGCTGCTACCTTCGCGCGGCCAGCCAACCTGCGCGGCCTCTCGCCCGACCAGACGCTGGTGCTCGTGAATGGAAAGCGGCGTCACCGCTCTGCGGTGATCGTGTGGTACGGCAACAGCATCGCCGACGGCGCACAGGGCCCCGACATCTCACTCATCCCCGCACTCGCGCTGGAGCAGGCTGAGGTCCTGCGCGACGGCGCGGCCGCCCAGTACGGGTCCGACGCGATCGCGGGGGTCATGAACTTCATCCTCAACAACGACCGCTCCGGTGGCTCGATCGAGCTTAAGACGGGAGGGCACCTGCTCGCCGAGACAACCGAGCTTCTGGAGGGTGGCCTGTTTCCGGGCGACGGCGACATGTACACGCTGACGGGCAACGTCGGCCTGCCGCTGGGTGAGTCCGGCTTTCTGAACCTGACCGGCGAATACGGCAACGCCGATCCGACCGACCGCAGCGTTCAACGCAACGACGCTCGAACGCTTATCGCCTCTGGGAACACCCACGTTCGCACACCCGCGCAGATCTGGGGGTCGCCGACGGTCTCGAACGACATCAAGCTGTGGGCGAATACGGCCTACGTCTTCCGCGACAACCTCTCGTTTTACGGGCACGGCAACTACGCGTCCAAGCAGGTCGAAGGGGGCTTCTACTTCCGTAATCCGAACACCCGTAGCGGCGTGTTCAACACGGGCGCCGACCAGCTTCTGGTCGGCGACCTGTTGGACGCCGCCGACGGAGTCCTCGACGGATCGGCCGGCTGTCCGGAGGTGCGGGTCGCGGGCGGCCTCGTGGTCGACATGGCTGCGTGGCAGGAGGTCCTGAACAATCCCAACTGCTTCACCTTCCAGAAGATGTTCCCCGGCGGATTCACGCCGCAGTTCGGATCCTATGTTTCGGACGCCTCCGCGGTAGCGGGGCTTCGAGGGACCAGCGGTCGGTTGTCGTGGGACGCCAGCGCGGCCTTCG
>CAZNEI010000029.1:0-1446 GCA_964572045.1 uncultured Gemmatimonadaceae bacterium | reverse complement strand
GCGGGGCTTCGAGGGACCAGCGGTCGGTTGTCGTGGGACGCCAGCGCGGCCTTCGGCAATTCGAGCCTCGACTTCTACATGTACAACACCGTCAACGCCTCGCTGGGGCCCGACCAGCCGTGCAGCGAGAAGGGAACCTCACCGGCCGTTCCAGACCAGCTCTGCACTCCGTACTTCAACCCAGGAATCTACGACCAGCGGGAAACCAACCTGAACGTCGATCTTTCCTACGCCGTCAACGACCGGGTCAACATTGCGGGCGGCGCGGAGTGGCGTAACGAGCGGTTCGAGATCGTTGAGGGCGACGCCCCCTCTTGGACCGAGGGGGCGCTGGCCGCGCAAGGCTTCACCCCCGGCTCCAACGGCTTCACCGGGTTTGGACCGCTCACGGCGGGAGTCTGGAACCGCAGCAACTTCGCCGGATACGGGGACCTTGAGTTTCGTGAACCGGACGGTGCTTGGACCTTCGGCGTCGCGGGCCGGGTGGAGCACTTTTCGGATTTCGGGACGACGGTCAACGGAAAGGTTGCGGGGCGCGTGAGCCTATCCGACGGATTCGCGCTGCGAGGTGCCGCCAGCACCGGATTCCGAGCACCCACCCCCGGACAGCAGAACGCTTTCAACATCTCGACCATCTACGATCCTGAGCTCAAGGACCTTACCAACAACGGTACGATCCCCTCGACATCGGCGCTCGCCCAGGAGTTCGGTGGAGAGCCTCTGGAGCCGGAGAAGTCGGTCAACCTGTCTTTCGGTGGCGTGTTCCAACGGGGCGACTTCAGCCTGTCCACGGATTACTTCCTGATCGACGTGTCGCAGCGTCTCACGACTAGCAGGAACATCAACCTCACGAACGACCAGATCCAGCGGCTGGTTGCGGACGGCATCATTCGGCCCGGTGGCGTGCTCAAGAGGTTCCAGTTCTTCGTGAACGACTTCTCGACCCGGACGCAGGGGCTCGACGTGGTGGCCGCCTACGATGTCGAGAACGAGCGGGGCGTCACGACCGTGAGCGCAGCTTGGAACGTCACCAACACGGACGTGATCGAGCACAACTCGGAGACTCTAGACGACAGTCGTGTGAACGCATTGGAGAAGGGGCTACCCCTGACGAGAGGGAGCGTGACCGTCAATCACGTTTTCCCGGGCGGGACCCGCATGATGGTGCGGGGCAGCCATTGGGACGGCGTCTTCGAGAGGTTCGCGCCCTATTCCGGGGATCCCAATGTCACGACTCGGTATCCGGCACGCCAGCTGCTCGACTTCGAGGTGGCTCAGACGTTCGCCGACAAGTGGACACTTACGGTCGGTGGCCAGAATGCGCTGAACACCCATCCGGGCCAGTTCCCCGGTGCCGCCGCCGACTCCGGTCAGCGATATGGCGAGTACAGCCCGTTCGGCTTCAACGGGGCGTTCTACTACACCAAGCTGTCCTACGGCTGGTAG
>CAZNEI010000028.1:0-37033 GCA_964572045.1 uncultured Gemmatimonadaceae bacterium | reverse complement strand
ATTTAACTCACTCCCAAAGACCTCGCGGGATGGACTTTATCCACGGACTGCTAGAAGCTGGCCAGGAGGGAAGGATCGATGTTTCCACCGCTCACTACCGCTACCGTCCGGCGGCCGGCGGCGCTCACGAGGCCACTTCGAAGGGCCGCAACAGTCGCGGCACCCGAGAACTCGACCACGAGCCGCTGCCTGGCAAACAGGAACGCGACGGCCTCGCGAATCGCCTCGTCGTCGACGAGCACGATGTCGTCCACGAGCTCCTGCACGTGCAGGTAGGTGAGGTCTCCCACCCTTACGGGGATGAGCCCGTCTGCAATCGATTCACAGCTCTTGAGCGTCAGGGGGCCTCCCTGGTCCAATGCCGTGTGCATCGACGCCGCACCCTCCGGTTCCACCCCCAAGATCTCCACACCTGGGCGCAGCTGTCGAAGTGCCGCGGCCACTCCGCTCAAGAGCCCGCCTCCGCCGACGGGAACCAACACGGTGTTGAAGGCGTCCCAGTCCTCCGCGACCTCAATCCCCAGCGTTCCCTGCCCGGCGATAATGGACGGATGGTCAAACGGGGGGACGATGGTGAGCCCCTCGGCCTGCGCGATCGCCTCCGCGCGAGCCTTGCGGTGGAGGGACGTGGTCCCTTCCAGGACGACCTCTGCCCCAAGCCGCTTGGCACCCGCGCGCTTCAGCTCGGATGCCGTCACCGGCATCACGACCACGGCGCGGATGCCGTGCAGGCTCGCAGCCAAGGCCACGGCCTGTGCGTGGTTTCCTGAGGAATATGTGACGACGCCCCTCGCCCGGTCCGCCTCGGAGGTCTGGGCGAGGAAGTTGTATGCCCCTCGGATCTTGAACGAGCCAGCTCGCTGAAGGGACTCGAGCTTCAGGCGAACCTCGCCCCCGACCTCCTCCTCGAAGTCGTCAGCGCGATGGAGCGGCGTGCGGACCACGACGGGGCGGACCCTCTCATGCGCATCACGAATAGCTTCGAGCCCGACAATCTCACTCACCGGGGGAATCCGGTCCTCCCGGCACGCTCTCACCCTCCGGCGCCGGGACATCACCGGGGTCTCCATCCGATTCCCCGTTGCCGTTCTCCGGCACGATACGCGCCACGTCCGTGACCACGTCGCCCTCGTCGAGGTTGACCAACCTCACTCCCTGCGTAGCCCGTCCGATGACGCTGATCTCGTCGATCCGCTGCCGGTTGATGACGCCGTTACGCGTGATGAGCATGAGCTGATCGCCCGGCACGGCCGACTTGATCGCTACGACCTTGCCGGTCTTTGGCGTCGTCTTGAGGGTGATTACGCCCATCCCGCCCCGGCCTTGCAGCGGGTACGCATCGATGGCGGTCCGCTTACCCATTCCCCCTTCGGAGACGACGAGCAGAGAGGTCTCGGCTCGGCGGACCCCCACCATGCCCACCACATGGTCTCCCCCCGCGAGCCTGATGCCGCGCACGCCCGCCGCCGTGCGACCCATGCTTCGAACAGCCACTTCGCTGAAGCGGATCGCCTTGCCCTCTCTGGTGGCGAGGATCACCTCGTTGTCGCCATCGGTGATGCGGACGTCGATGAGCTCGTCCTTTTCGAGGACCTTGATCGCCTTGATCCCCACCGACCGCACGTGCCCATAGGCGGACAACGGTGTCTTCTTGACCTTGCCCTTCTTTGTGCAGAAGAGCAGGAAGCGGTCCTTGGCGAACTCCCGTACCGGAACGATCGCCGCGATCTCCCCTCGGCGATCCATGTCGAGGAGGTTGACCACGGGTTTGCCCCTGGAGTGGCGGCCGGCCCGAGGCACCTGCCAGACCTTGAGCCAGTGGCACCGGCCCGTGCGCGTGAAGATCATCAGGTACTCGTGGGCGGAGGCCACAAAGAGGCTCTCTACCCAGTCCTCGGCCTTGGTGCCCATGCCTTGGAGCCCGCGCCCGCCGCGCCGCTGGGCCCGATACGTATCGAGGTCGATGCGCTTTACGTAGCCCTCGCGCGAAACCGTGATCACCATCTCGTCGTCGGCGATCAGGTCCTCCACCCCGAGGGAGGAGGCGTCCTTCACGATCTCGCTCCTGCGCCCGTCGCCGTACTTGGTGTCCAGAGCCGTCAGCTCTTCGGCAATGAGCTCCATGCGCCGGTCCCTGCTGCCGTGGATCGCACGAAGCTCCTCGATCGTTGCCCGCACTGCGGCCAGCTCCCCCTCAAGCTTCTCCATCTCCAGGCCGGTGAGCTTGGCGAGCCTCATGTCGAGGATGGCCTTCGCCTGAGCCCCCGAGAGGTCGAAGGATTGCCGCAGGCTCCGGGAGGCTGTCTCGGCATCGCGGGACCCACGGATGATCTTGATGACCGCGTCGATGTGGTTGACGGCGACCTGCAGGCCTTCGAGCACGTGCTCCTGCGCCTCGGCTCGAGCAAGGTCGAACTGCGTCCGCCGCAACACCACGTCGTGGCGGTGGGCGATGAAGTGGAGCAGCATCTCGCGAAGCGGAAGCACGCGTGGCTCCCCGTTGACGAGAGCCAACAGGATGGCTCCGAACGTGGACTGCATCTGCGTGTGCTTGTACAGCTGATTCAGGATGACTTGCGGGACGGCCCCCCTTTTGAGCTCGATGACGACACGGAGGCCGTCCCGGTCGGACTCGTCGCGGAGGTCACGGATGTCGGTGAGCTTCTTGTTTCGGACGAGCTGGGCGATCTGCTCGATGAGACGCGCCTTGTTCACCATGAACGGAATCTCCGTAACGACGATCCGCTCTGTGTTCTGGTCCGCCTCTTCAACCGAGGCTCGAGCCCGCATGACGATGCGGCCCCGACCCGTGCGGTATGCTTCTTCGATGCCCCGCCGTCCACAGATCAAGGCACCCGTGGGGAAGTCTGGGCCGACTACCAGCCGCTCCAGCTCCGCTTGGGGAAGGTCGGGGGTTTCAATGAGGGCCTTTGTGCCCGCGACGATCTCGCTCAGGTTGTGCGGCGGGATGTTCGTGGCCATCCCGACCGCGATCCCCGAGCTGCCATTGACGAGCACGTTAGGAACCTTCGCAGGAAGGACAGTGGGTTCCTTCAAACGGCCGTCGAAGTTCGGTACGAACGCCACGGTTTCCTTATTGATGTCCTCAAGCATCGCCGTAGCCAGGGCCTTCAGGCGGACCTCCGTATAGCGGTAGGCTGCAGCGGAATCTCCGTCGATGGAGCCAAAGTTCCCCTGACCCTCCACGAGGGGATAGCGGAGGGAGAAGTCCTGCACCATCCGGACCATGGAGTCGTAGACGGCGGAATCGCCGTGGGGATGGTATTTGCCGAGTACCTCGCCGACCACGGTCGCGGACTTCTTGTACGCCCGGCCTGGGCTCAGGCCCAGGCCGCTCATCGCGTAGAGGATGCGCCGGTGAACCGGCTTGAGTCCGTCCCTGACGTCGGGGAGAGCCCTCTGGACGATGACGCTCATCGAGTAGTCGATGAACGATTCGCGCATCTCGTCCTCGAGAATCCGTTCGAGAACCTTCTCGCTAGCTGGGCGAGGCTCGTCGTTGGCCATTCAGTCCGCCTTCTGCACGAAGGATCCCCGCGTACGGTTCACGTCGCTGGAACCTGTAGCCCTGGCAGGCATCGTCACCGACCGCGCGCCGCGGGGGGTGACCAGCACCGACGGCTGCCCCCCGACGCTATCCTGCACGCCGTGAGCCTTGCCACCTCTCCGGCCCGCTCCTCTGCGCCGGCCATGCCGGCCGCTACCGGACGTAGTGACTTTCCTCGGGTGGGTGACGGTGAGGTCGAAGGTCCCCTTGGCGAGCTTCGGTCGATCCGGAGGCAGGCCTAGAGACGTGACCTCGAGACATCGTCTCAAACAAGTTCCGCAGGGAAGGATTAACGTAGGCTAAGTTGTTTAATAATAACGAAAAGGGCCATTTCTAACAACCCGCGAGAGCGCCCACGGAGTCCCCTCCATAACGCTAGGATCCGGGGCGGCGAGGAGACTGCAAACTCTGTCCGCGCATCCGGTTCATGAGAGAGCTGAAACGGGGATCGTCACGCAGGGGATCCCAGAGGGAATCCTCGCGGACGGATGCCAGCCCCCTGTCGCGGCTTCGGAAGGCTTCGTCAAGCATCTCGAAGGCCTCTTCGCGGGCTCCTGTACCCATGTACGCCGCCGCCAGATCAACCGGCGAGACTCTCTCCCCGCGAGCTTCACGCGCCTCCAGCCCCTCCAGCCGCCACACCCAGTACCCGAATGCCCCGTCCTCCGCCATGAGCGCCTCGAGCCGCGCGACCGATTCGGCGTCGCCCCCCGCAGCCTCGACCCACGCGCGCCGTAAGTCCAGGAGTTCGTCGTAGCGGTCTTCGGAGGCATAGATGAGCTCGGCCGCCTCCCAGGCCTCCTCCTGCCCCGGATCACGTTCGTAGACCCGCTGGAGAAGCTCGATCGCATCGTCCGTCTTCCCTGCGGCCCTCAGTTGCCGCGCCGCGCGGATCAGGCGCGACGGCCGGATCGCCCTCTCTCCCGCACTCCGCATCGTCCACCCGGCCCACGCTGCCTGGAGTTGCCGGCCGACTTCGCTCGCACTCTCGAAAACGCGGGCGGAATCCGCGCTCATCTCGCCCGCCTCGGCCCCCGCAGCCGGACCAAGCGCGACGGCCGCCAGGCTGTCGGCGCCACGTTCCCCGTGCGCACCGGTCCGCTGCCCGGCCTGGCTCTCCTCAGCCGATCGAGGCGGGGTCGGCGGGATGGCGGGCCCCACCAGCTCCTCGCTCAGATACTCATCGATGAGCGTCAGAATGTCGTGGGCCTCGGGAAGGCCGGGATCCACCTCAAGCGCCTTCAGGGCCATGAGCCTGGCGCGCTCCAGCGACGCGGCCGGATCGCCGGGATCGATCATCTCCAGCATGAGCTCGGTGCCCGCCATTCCCGCGTAGGCCCGGGCGAACTCCGGATCTGCCAGCACGGCCGCGCTGTAGTGGTCGATCGCCGCACGCAAGCCCTCCGGGGTCTCCCGGGACTGCTCGAAGCGGGCCTTCATGAATTCCTCGGTCGCCTGGGGCACCGTACTGGCCGCCACCATGGAGAGCGTCGCTCTGTCCTGCGGAGAGAGCTCGCCCTGGATCTCGGCGGCGATCGCCTCGGCCACCTCGCCCTGCAGGGCGAGGACGTCTGCGAAATCACGAGTATAGCTCTGGCTCCAGACGTGAGTGTCGCTGGGGCCGTGAATGAGCTGTACCGTGATGCGCACCTCGCTCCCCACTCGCATGACGGAGCCCTCGACAATGCCCTCGACCCGCAGCTCCCTCGCGATCTCAGGGATCGTCCTTCGGGAGTTCGCGTAGCGTGCCACCGATGTTCTTGACACGACCCGGACCGTAGGAAGTTGGCTCAAGCGCGCGATGATCGCCTCGTGCATGCCCGCTGTGAAGTAGTCTTGCTCGCCGCCGTCCGAGAAGTTGTCGAGGGGAAGCACGGCCAGCGAACGGATCGGCTCATCCGGCCTGTATGTCACCGGCACGACCCGCGGTCCCCTCTCTGTCACGCCCCGGGGTGGCGCGGCCGGCTGGGAGCCCATGTCGATCCACCACCAACCCAGTCCACCCACCGCCAGGACCGTGATCGTCAGAAGCGCGGCACGGGGGAGGAGATCTGTGCCGGGCCGCGTCGCCGCGCCGGCCAGCGAGAGGTCGACGGTCTGGGTCTTCCGGATTCCCTCGGGCGTGATGTCGAACACCCACGCGAGCACCGTGATCAGCGGAAACCCCAACACGGCGAAGACCACGAGGTACCGGAGCGCCCCTTCCGCCGAGAATGCCGGCAGAACGATCTCGCCGAGCTGCAGGACGACGAAGGCGCCCGCGGCGTAGGTCAAGGCCACGCGGATCACGTGGCGGCGCCTGAGCTCCGCCACGAAGTCTCTGAGCTTCGAAGGCTGACGAACCATGCTTCTCAACCAGGGTGCCGGGAGCTCGGGGCTCCCTCGCCGGCCGTAACCCTCCGTCCACCCGCGAGGGACCGGCGATTGCGAAGGAGGCCGAAGCCGAAGTCGGACCGCTTTCCTAACCCGCAAGACGCGGGATTGGGTCCCTTCGTTTGGGGGCGCTGGACCTCCTCAGGACGACCGGAGCGAAGCTCGCGACCCAGGCGGAGAGAGCGGTCCAGCACACCTCACACGCCACGGCGGCACGCCGCGTTAGCCGGCACTGGTCCCGTTGAGCGCGCCGGCAAGGTAGGGGCCGATGACGCTATCGGGCATGCGGACCACGCTCTCTGGACGCCCCATAGCCACGACCCGGCCGCCCTGGCTGCCGGCGCCCGGCCCCAGGTCGATGATCCAATCCGCCGCCTTTACCACCTCGAGGTTGTGCTCGATCACCACCACGGCGTTGCCGCCCTCGACGAGTCGGTCGAGGACCCGGAGGAGCTTCCTAACGTCGTCGCCCGAGAGCCCGGTCGTGGGCTCGTCCAGGATGTAGAGCTTCCGTCCCCTCCGGCCCGCCACTCCGGCCAGCTCACGCGCGATCTTGAGTCGCTGCGCTTCTCCCCCCGAGAGCGTGGGCGCCGGCTGCCCGAGCCGAAGATAGCCGAGACCCACCTGCTGGAGGTGCCAGAGCATCTTGCCCAGCCTGCCGTGGCGGATGAAGAAGCGAATCGCCTCGTCGACCGTCAGCTCGAGGACCTCCGCGACGTTCCGGCCCCTGAAGTGGACGTCGAGCATCTCGCTCCTGTACCGGCTCCCGCGGCATGCCGCGCACGACACGTAGACGTCGGCCATGAATATCATCTCGATCTGCACTTGCCCCGCACCCTTGCACTCCTCGCAGCGACCGCCCGCCACGTTGAACGAGAATTGGCCCGGGCTATAGCGCCGCTCTCGCGCGAGCGGCTGGTCGGCGAAGAGTCTGCGGATCTCGCCCCACGCCTTGATGTACGTGACCGGATTGGAGCGTGGCGTCCGCCCGATGGGCGATTGGTCCACCAGCACGACAGCATCCAGAGAGCCGGCCCCTTCCAGGGAGTCGAACTCCCCCGCGACCTGCCCCAGGTGTTCCTTCAAGCTCGTCTCACCCCCCTTGAGCTCCCGCTCAAGCGCTCGGTACAACACGTCGTGGACCAGCGTGGACTTGCCCGAGCCCGAGACTCCCGTCACCACCGTCATCGCCTTGAGGGGGATCTCCACGTCCACGCTCTGGAGGTTGTGTAGGCGTCCCCCGGTGAGCGTTAGGCGGGGCCCGTCCACAGGGCGGCGCGACTCCGGCACGGGAATCTGGGCGCGCCCCGAAATGTAGAGCCCCGTGGCCGTCTGGCCCTGCACCAGATCCTCGAACGTGCCCTGAAAGACGATGTCGCCGCCCCGCTCACCCGAAGCCGGCCCCAACTCAAGCACATGATCGGCGCTGCGGATAGCGGTCGGATCGTGCTCCACGACGAGGACGGAGTTCCCCGCGTCGCGGAGCTGGCCGAGGAGGAGCATCATCGCGGCCGTGTCCTTAGGATGCAGCCCGACGGTGGGTTCGTCCAGCACATAGAGGGTGTCGACGAGCCTGGATCCGAGGGAGTTGGCGAGGTTGATGCGCTGGGCCTCGCCTCCAGACAGAGTCCGCATCTGCCGGTCCGTGGAGACATAGCCGAGCCCGACGTCGACGAGGAAGGCAAGCCGAGCCCTGAGCTCCAGGAGGATCGTTTCGGCAATCTGGGCCTCCATCTCCGCGAGCTCTAGGCTGAGAAGCCACTGCTGGAGCTCCTCCATGGGTAACCCGCTGACCTCGGCGATCGAGCGCCCTGCGATGCGGATGTAGAGCGCCTTCTCCCGGATGCGCGCGCCCCTGCAAGAGCGGCATGTTTGCGGGCTCTGATACTGGCGGAGGAACACCCGGACGTACTGCTTGTAGCGCTTCCGCTCCCTAGATATGAGAAAGGGGATAACGCCGCCGAAGTCTTCCGCACCGTACAACACCTCCTCGCGGAATTCCTCGGGGAGCTCGCCCCAAGGGCTGTAGAGCGAGGCGCCGCGGCTCAGCGCGAAGGAGCGGAGCCGCTCACGCTCCCTCCCGTACCGGGGTTTGGTCCACGGGTCCACCGCTCCCTGGTCGATCGAACGCGCCGGATTGGGCACCACGAGGTCCACGTCGTATTCGAGCGTCGCGCCAAAGCCCGAGCAGGTAGGGCACGACCCGTAAGGGTTGTTGAAGGAGAAGAGCTTGGGGGAAGGATCCAGGAACTCGACCTCCGGATGGGCGGGGCAGCGGAAATGCTCGGTGAACGCCAGCCGCCCCACGATGGCACCGTCCGACGGGTCGTGCAGGAGCACCACCGCCTCTCCCTCTCCCTCCGCGAAGCAGATCGCCAGGGAGTCCGCCAAGCGATCGCGTCCTTCGGCGCCGGTGGTCAGTCGGTCCACGACTACGAGCGGGTCGGCGGCGTGAGTGACGTCGTAACCGAGCGCCTCGGGATCCGTGGCATCCGCGGTGCTCAGATCGAGCAGCATCTGGTCGGCGAGGAGCCGCACAAAGCCGATGGCCCTCAGGTTCTCGACCAAGAGCGCGTGGCTGACGCGACCGCTGAACTTGAGCGGGAACGTCACCTGGATCTTGGCGCCGTCCGGCAGTTCGAGGACCTGGTCGACCGCGCTCGTCACCGTGTCCGGACGCACTTCCTCGCCGCACTCGGGACAGTAGGTCCGACCCACGCGCGCCCAAAGCAGCCTCAGGTAATCATAGACGTCGGTGGCCGTCCCGACGGTGGAGCGGCTGGACTTCGTTGGATTCTTCTGCTCGATGGCCACGGCCGGGGAGATGCCCTCGACCGAATCGACGTCAGGCTTCTCCATCCGGTCCAAGAACTGCTTGGCATAGGTGGAGAGGGACTCCACGTAGCGACGCTGGCCCTCGGCGAAGAGCGTGTCGAGGGCCAGCGACGACTTCCCGGAACCGGAGGGCCCCGTGATCACGGTCAGAGCCCGCCGAGGAAGATCGATGTTCAGGTTTTTCAGGTTGTGATGGCGCGCCCCTCGAATGCGGATCCAGTCGTCCATGCGGGTGATTCTAGCAGACCGAGGCGGGACGTGGAACTCGCCCCCTCGGCTCGTCAGGCTGAACTCCAAGACGCACCTCTGTTGGCACGGCTGGCCAGCTGCTCCTCCCCCGGCCGGGTGCGCAGCTGAGGCTCACCGCGCGAGGCATCCAGCCAGCAGACGTGCCGTTCGGTCGGCGGCCCCGCAATGCTCCCTGACGTAGGCCAAGGCCTGCCTGCCTGCCCACTCCAACTTCGCGGGACTCTGAAGCCAGTCGCAGACGGCGGTGACCATGCCGTCCGCGTCGGCCACCGCGCGGGCCCCGCCTGAGGCGAGCAGAGCCACCGCCGCGTGCGAGTTCCGGTGGCGTGGCCCGAAGAGGACCGGTGCTCCCGCTGCCGCCGGCTCCACCACCGAGTGCAGGCCGCGCCCGTGGAAGCCTCCCCCCACATACGCCATGGACGCCACGGTATATAGCTCGGCCAGGATGCCTCTCCGCTCGACGAGCACTGCGTCGGCCCCGTCCAGCCGGCCCCGGCCCTCTGCATCAGCCAAGAGGGTCGGCGCCCATCCATCGGCCGCGAGCCGTTCCCGGAGGCCCTCGAGGTCCCGCGGGTTGGGCTCGTGGGGTGCCAGCACGATTCTCAGATCCGGCCGAGCTCTCCGCACCCGCGCAAGCGCCGGAACCAAGACGTCCTCGTCGGAGCCCCACGTGGAGCCCGCGACGAGGACCGGCCTCCCACCTTCTCGCAGCAGCCTGAGGTGAAGCGCCTCGGGGCTCGCCGCCTCCGCGCGACCGCTCGCGGAGTCGACCCCGGGGTCTCCGGTTACGACAACGGCGGCGGGGAGAACGCCCAAGAGCTCGAAGCGCCGTCCGTCGGCGGCCGAGATCGCCGCTACCAGCCGGAGGCTCGAAAAGGCGGGGGCGAGAAGCGGCCTCGCCAGCACGCCGAGCCGGCCCGCATCGGCCGGCAGCGTCGCTGCGACGAGCGCCGTCGGGACACCCCGCCCGGCCGCTTCCGCAGCGAGAGTGGGCCAAACCTCCTTTTGCGTAAAGATCACGAGCGAGGGTTGGACGGCCTCCAAGACCGGGCCGACGGCTTCAGGGAGATCCCACGGCAGATACGCCGACACATGGGCCGGAAAGCTCTCGGCGAGAGCTTCGGCCGAAGGCGAGAAGAAGGTGAAGACGGTCTGGAACGCGGGGACCCGCGCCCTGAGCGCCTCGAGAACGGCCCGGCCTTGGAGCGCCTCTCCGACGGAGGAGGCGTGCAACCATACCGCGCACCGGGAGGAATCGCGCTCCGCTTCACCCCATTCGGCGAGTGCCCTGTGGGCTCGCAAGCGGCCTCGGAGCCCGCGAGCGAGCTTGGAGGACCCCCGCATCATCCCCGGCGAGGTGGCCCTGAAGCCTCGGAGCAGGCTGGTGTAGATTATCTGAGCCAGCGGCATCCGCCGACGATGGGCCCGTCGGCATCCCGGAACAAGTGCTGTTCCGGCACCACGCACCTAGACGGGGGAGACCATCGCGTTCCATCTCGCTCGCCGGTCATCGCCCCCTGGAAACGGGCGGAGGCGACGCGTGTACGCTTGGGGAGGGCGAAGAGACAGCCCGCCTCGTATCTTACAAGAGCGCAAGCAATAGGAGGTTGTTCATGGCACCCACGATCCTCGCCACGTTGATCATCGTCTCGGGAGCGGCCGTTCTCGTGGCCCGACCCGGGAGAATTCGGGGCCGGTCGAAGCTGCTGGGCTACGGGCTGATGCTGGGCGGTGTGGCCGTCGCTGGGATGAACGGCGTGGCCGTGATCGGGGTCGGCGAGGTCGGGGTGAAGCACTTTCTCGGCCGTGTCGACCCCCTGCCTCTCGAGCAGGGAATCCACCTTATCAATCCGCTCGCTGCGCTCGAAAAGATGTCCATCCGGGAGCAGAGCTTTCCCGAGAGCGGCGGGGTGGAGCAGATCGAGGCGCAGACGAGCGAGCAGATGAACGTGGCGCTCGAGGTATCCCTCCTCTTTCGGCTCGATCCCGCCAAGGCCCCCGAGCTCTACGATCGCATCGGCTCGGAGCTCCAGATCAAGAGGAGCATCGTCCTGAACGCCATTCGGAACGGCGTACGGGACGCGGTCGCAACCAAGTCGATCAACCAGATCTTCTCGCCGGACCGCCGCGAGGTCGCCACGAGCATGAAGGAGGCCATCCAGGCGAAAGCCGGGGATCGGATCGAGGTCGTGGAGGTGTTCCTCAGGGACGTCCAAGCGCCGACCGCCGTCCGCGAGGCGATCGACGAGAAGCTCCAGCGTGAACAGAACGTGGCCGCCGAGAGGTTCCAGACCGAGATCATCCAGGAGCG
The DNA here is from genome assembly GCA_964572045.1 of uncultured Gemmatimonadaceae bacterium. GTDB lineage: Bacteria > Gemmatimonadota > Gemmatimonadetes > Longimicrobiales > Gaopeijiaceae > CBDCKR01. The sequence goes on along the minus strand of CAZNEI010000028.1, from coordinate 25,697 downwards.
GGCGCTCCAGCAGATCGAGGAGGCCAAGGGGATCGCGGAAGCTCAAAAGATCATCTCCGAGGGTCTCACGCCCGAATACTTGATGTTCCACTACCTTGAACAGCTCGGACAACTCCCAGGCGGATCGGTCGTGTACGTTCCGACCGAGGGGAGCATTCCGCTGATGCGAAACCTGGGCGGCGGGAACTGACTGTGCCGGATCAGGCCCTTCGGGCGTCCGTCCAGGCGTCCGGAACGCGGAGCACCCGGGGTCGGCGCTCCCGTTCCGGGGGCTCCGCCGCTCCTCCGGACGCTGGAGCCTAATGCGGTGCCTCCCCGGTCTTGGATCCGCGCTCTCGCGGGCCTCGGGATCGCAACGGTCGTCGCCTCGGCGTGCTCGCCGATGTACGTCATCCGGGCAGGCATCGCCGAGGCGAAGATCCTCCGGGCCCGGCAGCCGATCCACGAGGTCATCCTCGACCCCGAGACGGACGAGAGGACCAAGGCAAAGCTCACCCTGGTCGTAGAGGCCCGGACCTACGCGACCGAAGTCCTGGCCCTGAGCGTCGGCGAATCGTACACATCGTTCACACGTCTCGACAGGGACACGCTGGCCCTGGTTCTCTCCGCGGCGCACCGCGACCGCTTCGCCGCCAAGACGTGGTGGTTCCCCGTGGTCGGCCGGGTGCCATACAAGGGGTACTTCGACGAGGACGACGCGCTCAGGGATCAACAGGACCTCGAGGACCAGGGCTTCGACACCTACCTCCGCCCGACCGCGGCCTTCAGCACCTTGGGCTGGTTCGCCGATCCCCTTCTCTCGACGCTCCTCAGACTCGACGAGGTCGACCTCGTGGAGACCGTCCTTCACGAGCTGTCGCACAATCACCTCTTCGTGCGGGGCCACGTGGCCTTCAACGAGAGCTTCGCCACCTTCGTCGGACGGGTGGGAGCGATCGAGTTCTTCTGCAACCGCCAAGGAGGCGGACCCGACACGGTGAAGTGCCTGAGAGCGGAGCGACGGTGGAGGGACTACCAACGCTTCTCGGCATTCATCGATCGCCTGGTGGATCGCCTCCTCGAGCTCTACGACGACCCGGAGCGTTCCTATGAGGAGAAGCTGGACGGGCGCGAGGTGATCTTCCAAGAACAGCTGGCGGACTTCCGCGACCGAGTGCAGCCGTCCTTCGAGGCCGTCAGCTTCCAGAGCTTCCTTTCGATGCCGCTCAACAATGCCACCCTGATGGCGCGCGTGAGATACTACCAGCGCCTCGGAGATTTCCAGGCGCTCCTCGACGAGGCCGGTAGCCTGAGGGAGGCACTTGAACTGCTCACAGCAGGGGCGCCCTCCGCCGAGGACCCCTTCGATCTCCTTCCGGAGACTCGTCACGAGGGACTGGGCGGACCGTGAGGCGCTTTCGGCTCGCCCCGAGCGGCGCCACTCTCCTTTCCCCGTCGCCGATCCCGGAGTCACGGAGGTGACCGGTCGAGACCTCGCATCGCTCACGCCTTGCGGGCGCGTTGTACCGACTCTGCACGGCATGTAGGTTAGGGGCTCCTTTTCCCTTCCTCCCACCCGGCAACGCCCCTCCATCAGGCATCGATGAGTAGCGACGGACACGGCGGCTACGTCCCATCCGACGTAGAAGCGAAGTGGCAGAAGAAGTGGGATGCGTCGGGCACGAATAGTTTTTCCCGGCATGCCCTGCAGACCGCCGAGGACCCCTACTACCAGCTGATGATGTTCCCCTACCCCTCGGCGGAGGGGCTGCACGTGGGCAACATCTATGCGTTCACCGGAGCGGACGTACACGGCCGCTTCCAGAGGCTGACCGGACGGACGGTCTTCGAGCCGATCGGATTCGACGCCTTCGGGATCCACTCGGAGAACTTCGCCCTCCAGCAGGGCGTCAATCCGATGGACCTTATCCCCATGAACGTCGCCAATTTCACGAGGCAGCTTCGACGCATCGGGGGGATGTTCGACTGGCGTCACACGGTCGACACCACCGATCCGGCGTACTATCGCTGGACGCAGTGGATCTTCGTCCAGCTCTTCAAGGCCGGACTCGCGGAACGCAAGGTGGCCCCGGTCAATTGGTGTCCTTCGTGCATGACGGTCCTGGCCAATGAGCAGGTCATCTCGGGGTGCTGCGAACGCTGTGACACGCCGGTCGAGCAGCGGAGGATCGCGCAGTGGTTCTTTAGGATCACCGACTACGCCCAGCGGCTACTGGACCATCTCAAGGGCCTCGACTGGTCGGAGACGACCAAGAAGGCCCAGCACAACTGGATCGGACGGAGCGACGGAGCGGTCCTGAGCTTTCCCGTCCTGCCTCTCGAAGGAGCTGCGGTCTCCGGCTCCGAACCGATGTCGGAGGAGGACGTATCCGCGCTCGCTTCCGAATCCGCGTCCATCGATGTCTTCACGACGCGTCCGGATACGGTCTTTGGGGCCACCTACATGGTGCTGTCGCCCGAGCATCCGCTGGTCGACGCCGTGACGACCGACGAGGAAAGGGGAAGGGTGGATCGCTACCGCGGGCAGGCCGCTGCGAAGGACTTGGTGGCCCGCCAGAAGGTCGAGAAGGCGAAGACTGGCGTCTTCACCGGAGGGTGCTGCCTGAACCCCGCCACGGGTCGGCCGATCCCCATCTGGGTCGCCGACTACGTGCTGATGGAGTACGGAACCGGCGCGATCATGGCCGTTCCGGGCCACGATCAACGGGACTTCGAGTTCGCCGAAGCCATGGGCCTACCGATCCGCCGCGTCGTGGCGGCACCGGGGCAGGATGCGGACACACCGCTGGAAGGGGCCTACCCAGGCGACGGAGTGATGGTCAACTCTGGGCCTTTCGACGCCCTGACGGTGGCCGAAGGCAAGAAGGCCATCACGCGCTGGCTCGCCGAACGAGAGCTGGCCGAACCGACGGTGAACTATCGCCTGCACGACTGGTGCATCTCCAGGCAGCGCTACTGGGGACCGCCGATCCCCATCATCCACTGCGAGGCATGCGGGCCCGTCCCGGTTCCAGAGCGAGACCTGCCGGTACTTCTGCCCCGCGTCGAGGACTTCAAGCCCGACGACTCGGGCGTGAGCCCCTTAGCCCGAATCGAGGAATGGCACGCGGTCGACTGCCCGGCGTGCGGAGCGGAAGCCCGTCGCGAGACCGACGTGTCGGATACGTTCCTCGACAGCTCGTGGTACTTTCTGCGCTATCCGTCCACCGACGACGATCGCGTCCCGTTCGACCCCGACATCACGAAACGCTGGCTGCCGGTCGACTGCTACATCGGAGGCAACGAGCATGCCGTCCTCCATCTACTCTACTCGCGCTTCATCACTATGGCGCTCCACGACCTGGGTCATCTGGAGTTCGAGGAGCCTTACGATCGCTTCCGCGCCCACGGGATGATCATCCGCGAGGGCGCCAAGATGTCGAAGAGCAGAGGCAACGTGATCGTCCCCGACGAGATCATCGAGCGCTTCGGCGCAGACACGTTCCGCACCTACCTGATGTTCCTGGGACCGTACCAAGACGGCGGTGACTATCGGGACGAGGGCATCCAGGGGCCTCACGGTTTTCTGCACCGCCTGCATGAGACCGCGACGGCGGCGGCCGCCAACGACGCGGATCCTGACCCCGACGTGGAGCGGAAGCTCCATCAGACGATACGCCAGATCACGACCCAGCTTCCCGACCTCGGCTACAACACATGCATTGCGGCGATGATGCAGTACCTGAACGCGGTCCGCGGCGGGGGCCGGACTGCCGCGAGGGCCGAGGTACAGCCACTCGTGGTCATGATCGCCCCCTTCGCGCCGCACTTGGCCGAGGAGCTCTGGGAGCGGTTGGGGCACGACAGGAGCATTTTCGAGGGGGCTAACTGGCCCTCGTACGACGACGAAAAGGCCCGCGAAACCTCGGTCGAGCTTGCGGTGCAGGTGAATGGCAAGCTCCGAGCCACGGTCAAGGGCCCGGTTGGGATCGCCCAAGAGGAGGCGGAGGAGCTCGCGCGCTCGGACGACAACGTCGCGCGCCATCTGGAGGCGGCCGTTGTCAGGCGGATCGTCTACGTGCCCAATCGTCTGGTCAACTTCGTGGTGGAGGCTTCCGGATGACCGATTCCCCGACCGGCCGATCATCGGATCTGGACCGACTCTGCATCGATGCGGTCAAGGTTCTCGCCATCGATGCAGTCCAAAAAGCCAAGTCGGGGCACCCCGGCACCCCCATGGCGCTCGCGCCCCTGGGCTACCTCCTTTGGACCCGGCACCTGAAGCACAGCCCGGCCAATCCCGGGTGGCTGGAGCGGGATCGATTCGTGCTCTCCGTGGGGCACGCCTCCATGCTCATCTACGCGCTTCTCTACCTCACGGGATACGACCTCTCCCTAGACGAGATCGTGAACTTCCGACAGTGGGGATCCAAGACACCGGGCCACCCGGAGCGGGGGCACGCAGCCGGCGTCGAGACGACCACGGGGCCGCTCGGTCAAGGCGTGGCGAACTCGGTGGGGATGGCCGTCGCCGAGCGCTGGCTGGCAACCCGCTTCAACCGGCCGGGTTACGAGGTGGTAGACCACCACACCTACGCGCTCTGCTCGGACGGCGACCTGATGGAGGGCATTTCCCACGAGGTAGCCGAGTTGGCCGGTCATCTGAGGCTGGGAAAGCTGATCTGGATCTTCGACGACAACCGGGTCACGATCGAGGGCAGTACGGAGCTGAGCACCTCCACCGACCAGGCGGAACGTTTCCGCGGGTACCAGTGGCACGTATTGACCGTCGAGGACGGGTCCGACCTCGCAGCTCTGAGCTGGGCCCTCGACGCAGCTCGTGCCGAAACCGAGCGCCCTTCACTGATCATCACTCGCACGCGGATCGCCGAGGGAAGCCCCAACAAGGTGGATCATCATTCGGCCCACGGCGCGCCGCTCGGCTCAGACGAGGTCAGAGCCACCAAGGAGAACCTGCGATACCCTTCGCAGGAGCCCTTCTTCGTAGATTCCGACGCCTTGGCGGCATGGCGCGAGACGACTGAACGGGGACGCGAGCTCGAGGGGGCTTGGAGCGCACTCTTCGACAGGTATCGGCGAGCTCATCCGGAGCTCGCCGGGGAGTACATCGGTCTCATGCGCGGGGAACTGCCGGCCGGATGGGACGCGAGCATCCCCGACTTCGAGCATGTCGATCAAGTCGACGCCACGCGCTCCTGGTCGGGGAGAGTGCTCCAGGGCCTGGCTGCGGGGCTCCCCAACCTCATCGGGGGCTCAGCGGACCTGGGTTCCTCTAACAAGACCGACATCCGGGATGGCGGACACTTCTCGGCCGACAACGCCGAGGGCCGCATCTTCCACTTCGGCGTCCGTGAACACGGAATGGCGGGAGTCCTCAACGGGCTTGCTCTGCACGGCGGCATCCGTCCATTCGCAGGGACTTTCCTGATCTTCTCCGACTACATGCGGCCTGCAATCCGATTGTCGGGCCTCATGGGCCTGCCGGTCACGTATGTCTTCAGTCACGACTCGATCGGGCTCGGAGAGGACGGACCAACCCACCAGCCGATCGAGCAGCTGATGTCCCTACGAGCGATCCCAGACGTCCTAGACCTCCGGCCCGCCGACGCGGCGGAGACGGCCATGGCCTGGCGGATCGCGATGGAACACACCGCCGGCCCGACCTTCCTGGCCCTGACCCGACAAAAGGTCCTTCCACTGGACCGCCGGACCCTTGCCTCCTCGGAGGGGACGCGCAGGGGCGCCTACATCCTGGCGGAAGCCACGGGTAACGAGTCCGCAGCCGTCCTCATCGCCAGTGGCTCCGAGGTGGGGATCGCCCTGGAGGCCAGGGCCCGACTGGAGGAGGAGGGCACTCCCACGCGGGTGGTCAGCATGCCGAGCTGGTACCTCTTCGAGGCGCAGGACCCCGAGTACCAGGCCAAGGTCCTGGGTCCCGACCCGCAACTTCGCGTCGCGGTGGAGGCCGGATCGACCTTCGGATGGGCTCGCTGGGTGGGCCGGGGCGGCGGCGCGGTGGGCATCGACCACTTCGGTGCCTCGGCGCCGTCGGAGGTTCTGTACGAGAGATTCCGCGTGACCGCCGACGAAGTGGTCCGGCTGGTGCGCTCGCTCTCGGCCGAAGAAGCGGGTCCTCACTGACACCTGGTTCTCGGAACAGGGCGGCTGGGGAGGTGCCGCATCGCCTCGTGGTGGCTTCGATGCGCCTCTCCCGAAGCCCGGCGGGAGCAGGTCATGCGGAAACCTCGTGCACGGCTGTCCCCTGGCCTCCCCCCAATCGGCACCCCACCCCGGAACCGTGGAGGCAGTCGTTCGCCCCGCCCTTTTCTTGTCCCTCGCGTCCCGACGGGCACCTCCGCGCCCTCACGCTCGGCCCCCGTCTCGCCCTTCGGACCTGCCAAAACCGGTAGCGATGGCGACGAGAAGCATGAGGAGCAACCCCCACGAATGGAAATTGAAAAGACCCACGGTGACGGGGGACACGTGCGGGAGCCCGAACGCCGCCCCCGATGCCGTCATGCTCGCCGCCAGTATCGTAGGGATGAAGATCGGCAGAAGGAACGGATATGTGCACACGGCCATGTCGAGGAGGTTCGCCCTGCGATAGGCGGATAACCTGGCCGCCCTGCCTACCTCGCTCGTAAAGTCGCCGACGCTGAGGATGGCGACAACGGAGTGGGTCGTCAGGACCACAGTGCCCGAGACCGCCCCGAAGATCCACCATTCCGCACGGGTGGGCGAGGGGGTCCGTCCTCGTAACCGCCCGACCCAGTCGTTCACCACTCCACTCGCCTCGACCCCGGCGACCATGCCCATGAGGAGAATCGTGAACACCGAGACCCCGACGCCGCGCTCCATCCCCTCCAGGAGGACGCCGCGGGCGATGAATCCCTCCGGGTCGACGTGGAGGAGGGTCGCGGGAGCGAACGCGCCGCTGGCCGTCCCGGCGACAACACCGGTTACGACGCCAGCGAGCAGGCTCTCCACCAAGTGGCGCTTCCGGAGGAGCATCGCCACGGATGCCGCCGGGGCGGCCAGCATCCAGATGCCTCCGAGCCCCGAGGGCCCCGGCGGAGCCGTGGTGCCGCCTGCGGGCGATACTGCATCACCCAGGAGTCCGTAAAGCACGAGCGCCCCGACACCCGCGGGCAGCGCGTACTTCAGGCGGCTTCTCACCACACCGCCGATGTCGGCCCCTTGCGTCGACGCCGAGGCGATGGTCGTGTCGGAGACCAGGGAGATATTGTCGCCGAAGGTCGCTCCGGCGAGGATGGCGCCGATTAGCATCGCGGGGGACGCTTCTAGTGAAGCGGCCGCCGGATACAACAGAGGCGCGACCACGATGACGGTTCCCAAGCTCGTCCCGGTTGCGGTGGAGACGAGGGCGCAGATGAGGAATGCGACCGCTACGAACCCGCCCCCCTCCACTCCTGCTGCCGTGGCCAGAGCCACCAGGCTCGCCACAAACCCTCCGGCACTCACCAACGAGCCCAGGACCCCAGCGAGGATCCACGCAAGAACCATGAGCATGACGATGCGCCGGCTCATGCCGCGGACGACGGCCTCCGAGTAGGCTCGGGCGTCCTTCGCGAGGAACGTCCCTAGGGCGATGGCCGCGAGCAGAACGGGCCAGAAGCCCCGCTCGTCGGGCGCGCCGGAGAGACCCAGCCACGCAACCCCGGTGATGAAGAGTGCCAAGGGAGCAAGCGCGCCGCAGGTGCCGCCCCGGAACGCGAGGCGGGCTGTCGGCGAAGCGGAGCCGGATGAGGACACAGACGCGCCGGGGGCGAAACCCGAAAGCGATGTCTTTTCCTCCTGCGGGTTCCCGGCCTGACGGGAGTCGGATCCCCGGAAGTCAGGCGAAGAAGCCTCGGAATTGGTCATGGTGCCGTTCCGGTCTCCTTGCGAGTAATCACAAAGTAGCGGGGTGACCGACGACCAAGGGACGTGCCGCCGCCCGCCTGGTGGTCGTTGGCCCGGCCAGTCTAGTGTGTCGGAGAGTGCACGGAAACGTGTACCGGATCGAGGTGCGTGGCGATCGGACAAGTCCTGTCCTGTGGGATTCCACGAGGTGGGGCCGTGTTGGGGACTACCCATCGGGACAGCACGGCAGCATCGGATGATCACGCCCTCGGCGAACGGATTGTTCCGGCGAGGTCGAGGGAATGCTAGTGTGTGGGGGTGGCGCCGGACAGTCGTGAGCGCACCGACCGAGTCCCATACGGGGAGGAACCGTGAGCGGAGCATTCGATGAGTTCAAGCTCTACGACCTGCGTGTGGAGGTCGTTCAGGGCCCCGGTGAGATGGTCTGCTCGCACGAAGTGGGGGACTATTTCGAGCTCTCGGGTGAGACCCTGAGCTTCCCGCCCGGACAGACGTTCCCGCTCTATCCCCTCGCCGCGCTCCTGCCTCTGCTTCCCGCCAAGCAGCGCGAGACCGACGCCAACGACTGGATGACAACCGACACCGATGTCGCATGCCCGGACCCGCACTGCGCCGCCCGCTTCCGCATCACCCGAGTGGGGCGCACCACGTTCCGTCACGCCGATGTGACGGCCGTGCCGTTGGAGCAGGGGTAGGCTTAGCAGGCGGCGCGTGAGGGGATGGAGCCGTGACTGTCGAGGTCGCTCGGCTCGCCGACGGGGTGGAGGTCTCCCGGATCGTTAACGGAGCGTGGCAGCTCTCCGAGGGACACCAGACACACCGATCTCGCGAGGAGGTGTTCGAGGCCCTTTCCAGGGCAGTCGACGCGGGCCTCACAGCCTTCGACTGCGCGGACATCTACGTCGGCGTGGAGGATCTGCTGGGCGACTTCATGCGCGAGTATCGGCAACGAGAGGGCTCCGAGGCCGCGGATCGTATCCGCATACACACCAAGCTCGTTCCCGACTTGGACGCCCTATCTACGCTGGACAAGGCCTACGTGGAGCGGATCGTGAACCGTTCGCTCCGCCGTTTGGGAGTCGAGCGGCTGGATCTGGTCCAATTCGCATGGTGGTCTTACGAGGTGGACCGTTGGGTCGAGGCGGCCGGATGGCTCGACCAACTACGACAGGACGGGAAGCTCACCCAGATCGGTGCCACCAACTTCGGCCTCAGGCCCCTCAAGGCCATGGTCGACGCCGGAATCCCCATTCGCACGCACCAGGTTCAATACTCGGCCCTCGATCACCGAGCCTCAGGTGTCATGGCCGAGTACTGCCTCGAGCAGGGGATCGGACTCTTCTGCTACGGCACGCTCGCCGGAGGCTTCCTCTCGAATCGCTACCTGGGCGTACCCGATCCCGCCTGCGCGCCAGGCAACCGCTCACTGGTGAAATATCGCCTGATCATCGACGAATACGGCGGCTGGGACCCGTATCAATCGCTCCTGTCCGGGCTGCACCGTATCGCTCGCCGACATGACGCTACGATCGCTCAGGTGGCCCTTCGCTACGTGCTCGACCGTCCGGGTGTCACGGCCGCCATCGTCGGAGTGAGCCGGGCAGGGCGGGTTCCCGAGATCGTGAAGGCCTTCGACCTCAAGCTCCTCGATCACGAGCGAGAGACGATTCGGGCGCTCGCCAGGGCCGCGCCCGGACCGGAGGGCCCCGTGTACGGATTGGAGCGGATCAAGGGCGGGCGACACGCCGCGATTATGAAATACGGGCTCAACCGCCAGGCTTGAGGCGTCCGGTCCCACCTAGGACCATGGAGCGTCGGTCGGATCGATCCGCTCCCTTCCCATCTGCCGCTCATCGTCCTCCGTCACCGGTCGGCGGCCGGCGAAGCCGACCGTGATCTCGTGCCACTGCTCCACTCGCGGCTCTCCTCGCTTCCAGCACAGATAGACCCAGCGCCCGTTCCGTGTGGTGGGGAAGTCCAGCAAGCCATGCTCTAGGCCTCCCGGCGGAAAGCGAATGCCCCGGGCGATGATCTCGTCGCGGACCAGCGCCCAGATGCGCTCCACGCTTCGATCGACCGCCGCTTGATGCCTCTCGAACTCCGAGTGATCGGGGTTGTCGGTCCCGCGGACGCTCGCTCCCCAAAGAGCGTCCAAGATTTGAAGTTGCTGGTTGTGGCTCTCGACCACGTCACGGAGCCGGGCGACTTCCGCCATCACCGCCTCCATGGTGATGATGAGGCCGTTCGCCTCCGCCACCGTGAACGCCCTCGGAGGTGAACGCCCGCCCACGGCAACCTCAGTCGGCCGGGCCGGTGCCGCAGACCGGCGACCGAGTCCAGAGCCGACGCGCGACTCCGAGGCGGGCTCTCATCCAACCGCCTCCTCGGCGGCGAGGAGTTGATCCGTCTTGGCCGCCATGATGAAGTCGTTTCGGTGCAGGCCCCGAATCTTGTGCGTCCACCACGTCACGGTGACGCGGCCCCACTCGGTGAGGAGGGCCGGATGATGACCCTCTTGCTCAGCCAGGGAGCCGACGGCGCTCGTGAACTGGAGGGCCCGGGCGAAGTCGGGAAAGGTGAATATCCTCTCGAGCTGCGGGATCTCGTCTCGCTCCACGAGCGTCCAATCGGGCACCTGAGCGTGGAATCTGTGACGTTCTTCAGGCGTGACGGTGGGTGCGCCGCGCCGACATGCTACACACCTCTGGCCGGTCAGCTGATCCATCCGTGGAGACCTCCTGGCTTGCGGAATAACGGCACGCGACCACGAAAGGTAACCCTCAAGGACCCGTGCGGCCCTTCCCCGTCGATCCGGGTCCTCGGCGCCGCCCTGGCCGGACGGCGAAAAGCCCGAAGCCTGGGCGCGCGGCTGACGATGTCGACACCGCGCGACATCCAGGATCTTCGGGAGGGCGAAGGGCCCGATGCCGTGCCCCTCGGAAGCCGGAGCGGAGCCGGTGGGATTCGAACCCACACACCCTTGCGGGCGCCGGTTTTCGAGACCGGTGCAATACCAGTTATGCGACGGCTCCAAGGTTGTGAATCCGACGCCTCGCTACGCAGCGGTCGGATTCGACTCCCCCGCCCCGCGCTTTCGGGCGTCCAACTTCAACAAATCGGGGCGCCCGGATTTGAACCGGGGACCTCTGCGTCCCGAACGCAGCGCTCTACCGGACTGAGCCACGCCCCGAAGTCACACTTGACCGCCCATGACGCGCTACCCGGCCGAAGCGTGTGCGCACGGGAGGGCGGGACCGGGCGCCCCAACTGAGGGGCCCGCATCTAGTTAGGCGAATTCCACGTGTTCGAGCAACTCCTTATGTCACCGGAATATATCACCCCTTTTAGTTCGAACGGAACCTTCCGGACCCGGACACGTCTGCTCTCCAACGATTCGGAAGCCGTCTCCGGCGTTCTAGCACGACGGTCTACGCATCCGGTCGACCTGCCTGGCCATCGGCTTCGGGATCCTGCCCTCGTCGCCAACCCTTCTACTATGTTCGCGAAAGAGTGTTCGTCGCCCCCTGGAAAGGAGATCTTCATGATTCGGTGCACCGCGGGCTTGGTGGTCCTGGCTCTCATCCCGGTCTCCGTAGCCGCTCAAGCATTGGACGCCACGGCCGAGCTCATGAAGTCACTCACGGAAGCCCCGGGGCCGTCGGCCTTCGAGGATGCGGTGCGGGAGATCGTCGTTCGGGAGTACGAAGCCTTGGGAGCGTCGATCGAGTACGACGGCCTCGGATCCGTGCTTGCCACGCTGCCGGGGGCTTTCGACGGTCCGAGAATCATGGTCACCGCCCACCTCGATGAGGTCGGGCTCATGGTCCAGCACGTAACTCCAGCCGGCTTCCTCCGTGTGAAGACTCTCGGTGGCTGGCTTCGACAAGCTCTTCCCGGCCAACGTTGGCTGATCCTGGGAAGCGATGGCCCTGTGCCCGCGGTGAGCGGGCTCCCCACGACTCACGTCACTCCACCTTCCCAGAGAAACCGCGTTTGGCCGTTGGAGGAGATCTTTCTCGACGTAGGAGCAAAATCCCGACAGGACGTCGCCGAGTTGGGCGTGCGTCCCGGGGACGGTATCGCTCCCTGGAGTCCCTTCATGGTCCTCCCCAACGGGCGATACGCTGCCAAGGCGTGGGACGACCGCGTGGGCTTGGCGGTCATGATCGCAGCCGCCCGACGCATTCGGGACGAGGAGATCCCGATTCCGGCCCGCGTCATATGGGTTGCAACGGCACAGGAAGAGATCGGCCTGCGTGGAGCCGGGACCTCGGTCGTCTTGGCTCGGCCGGAGCTCGGGATTTCGATCGAGGCCGGGGTCTCCGCGGATTACCCGGGGATCGGGCCGACCCAAGCACAGGAGCGGCTTGGGCAGGGGCCCGGAATTTTTCTTCTCGACAGTTCCATGATCCCAAACCGGAAGCTGCGCGATCTCTTCTTCAAGGTCGCCGAAGAGGAGGAGATCCCGCTCCAACCGAACGTGCTCACGGGGTACGGGGAGGATGGGGCGGAGATCCAGCGCTACGATACGGGCCGACCTTCGGTGAACATGACGGTGCCTACTCGGTATCTGCATGCGCACACCGGCATCATTCAGCGTTCGGACTTCGACGGGGCGGTGGAGTTGCTCATCGCAGTGCTCCGCCGTCTTGACCAGAGAACCGTACGGGAGGTGGCCAGCTTCTAAGTCTAAGAAGGGTCCCAGGCGGGTTCGAGCAACAGGGCGGGTTGGGGACTGTGTCCGGCCAACACAGCGTGGCGACCAGGCCGCGCCTTACCCCTGGCGGGTCGGACTCCTGTCGGGGAATGGGCTCGCGGTGTATTCGGCTGACTTCCCCGGCGGGATGCTCAGGTATTCCCACGCATCCCCCCGGAACCACTTGGCGAGGTACACGATCTGGCCGACATGATAGGCGACGTGGCCCACCGCCCGGAGAAGAGCCTCGTCGACGGTGTGCGGGACGTTGCGAATTGTGATCGTCTTCGCGAGGTCCTCCTCGGTGAGATCCGCCAGCGCAGAATAGAGTGCGCTCCAGCCTCGGTCCCACTTTCCCATCACCTCGGAGGGGGACGCGTCGCGCGCCTCGAACTCCGAGTCGCGGTTCCGCCAGGGCTTTTCCCCATCCGCCGTCAGGAATTCGGTGAAGCGCGATTCGAGGTTCCCGGCGATATGCCAGACGAGTACGACCACCGAATTGGCGTTTCCCGGATCCACCGTCAGGTCGCCGGCTTCCAACTGGCGAAGGGCTCCTTCACCGAGGCGCTTGTAGCGTCGGAATTCGGCCTCGACGTGCAGGAGGAGCTCGCTCATGAAGTTGCATCCTAGGGGGAGGGAGCGAAGAGCCCCGGAGAGCCGCCCGGAGCATCACCGCAGTCTCGCATTGCGGGAGGGCGACAGCCAGGGATGTCTGCCTCCGCGGAGCCCATTCGATCAGCAGTTCCACTGACCATGAGTAGCGGAGGGGGTGTCCGTTGATTTTGGAGATCCGGAGAAGTCCGCAATCGTTCGATCATGTTTTCCGTAACTCATTGTAGATATTGCAGGTATCTCTCCATGTGGATTCCGTTGACGTCTCGCACATTCTTGCTTAACCTCAAGCGCATTGTGGGACTCAATGAGGGACCCTAGGGTTCGATTCCCTTTTTCGAGGTATAGGCGAACAAATGCCGAAGAAACGTCCCTTAACCGCCGCGTTCGTCCGGACGATCGGACACAGCGGCAAGCCGAGCGCTGACAAGTACGGCGACCAGCACGGACTGATTCTCCGCGTTCTGCCCTCGGGAAGCAAGCAGTGGATCTGGCGGGGCACTGTCCGGGGCAGGCGCGTGGATCTGGGTCTCGGAGGATATCCCTACGTGACCCTGGCGGAAGCGCGCCAGAAGGCGTTCGAGTACCGGAAGCTGTCGCGGGCTGGAGGTGACCCGCGGAGGTCCAGGCACAGCATTCCTACCTTCGCCGAGGCGGTCGAGAAGGTGATCGCGATCCACCGGGCCTCCTGGCGGCCCGGGGGCAAGAGCGAGGATCAATGGAGGGCCAGTCTTCGCGACTACGCGATGCCGCTACTCGGCAAGAGGCGCGTGGACGAGATTACGACGTCGGACGTGATGGCCGTCCTGCTCCCGATCTGGTCGACCAAGTCCGAGACGTCGCGGCGGGTGCGCCAGAGAATCGGAGCGGTCATGAAGTGGGCGGTCGCTCAAGGCTATAGGGAGAGCAATCCGGCGGGCGAAGCCATCGGTGCGGCCCTCCCCAGGAACGGGTCCAACCGGAAGCACTTCCGTGCCATCCCTCACCGCCAGGTAGCCGCGGCGGTTGACGCGGTGCGGGCTTCGAACGCGGGGCCGGCGACGAAGCTGGCCTTCGAGTTCCTGGTGCTGACGGCGGGGCGGTCGGGAGAGGTTCGCAACGCCGAGTGGAGGGAGATCGACTTCGAGACGGCGACGTGGACCGTCCCCGCGGAGCGTATGAAGGCCGGGCGGACGCACCGGGTACCGCTGTCTTCGGCCGCGCTGTCGGTGCTTCGCCGAGCTCGAGATCATGCTCCTATCTCGAGGCTGGTCTTCCCTTCTCCGACGGGCCGAGTGCTGTCGCCCGCCGCGCTCCCCAAGCTCCTCAGAGAGAACGGCGTCGACGCGGTGCCCCATGGATTCCGTACGTCATTCCGGGTCTGGTGCGGCGACGCCGGAGTGGCCCGGGAGGTAGCGGAGGCCGCGTTGGCGCACGTGGTGCGCGACAAGGTGGAGGCAGCCTACGCTCGCGGCACCATGTTCGAGCGTCGGCGCCGGCTCATGGAGGACTGGGCAACCTACCTGGCCGGTGAGACTCGAAAACCGTAGGTCGTACCGAGTTCGGACGGCGAGGGGAAAAGGTCCGTCTTATTAGAAGGTTGTGGCGCGCCTTGGTGTCCAGGTCGAGGCCATTCGCGTGATGGAGGGCCGCAGGGGCCACTACATGGGCACCGTGGCGAACTTGACGGGTGCGGTAGGGGTAGCGCGCACATCCCCGGTCGGTCGAGCGTAGCCCGACTTGGGTGCCAAGTCATGGCTCACGAACTTGGCCACAACATGAGCCTCGGCCATGCACCCTGCGGTGACGCCGGCGGCCTGGATCCCTTTTTTCCCTCCACCACCGCTGCAATCGGCATCTGGGGATACGACATCGACGCCGACAGGCTGATTCCGGCGACCCACAAGGACCTGATGTCCTATTGCAATCCCCAGTGGATCAGCGACTACAACTTCGCCAAGGCGCTGCGGTACAGGTTGTTCGACGAGCGGCCCGGAGTCGACGCCGTCCCCGGCCCGTCCCTGCTTCTGTGGGGCGGGGTGGGAGCGGACGGCGCACCGCTCCTAGAGCCGGCCTTCTTGTGGATGCTCCCGCCCGGCTGCCCGACTCGGGTGGCGAACATCGGATCATCGGCCTCGCCGGCGACGACTCGGAACTCTTCTTACTCGACTTCGCAATGCCCCGCCTTCGTACTTCCCGTGCAACCCGGCTGGACCGGCGACCTGGCGAGCATCACGCTCACGGGTCCCGGCGGATCGGTCACGCTCGATGCCGATACCGATCTTCCGATGACGATCCTCCGCAACCTCCGCAACGGTTAGGTGCTGGGCATGACCGCGGTCTCCCTCCAACCGCCCAAATGGCCAAGGACGCGACTGGATGGGCGGCCGGACCGGTGTCGGGCGTGCTTTTCAGCCGGGGGCTTCCCGACGCCTGCGCCCGAGGCCGCTGACGCTCCGCCCTCGGCGATCCCCGATGACCAACCTCGCGGAGTTCGCCGCCGATTCTCCATTCAAGAAGGCCTCGATCGCTAGGGCGCACCGCCGCGTTCCAGCGCCCATGTTCTGGATTCCCGTAGCCCTCGCCAGCCTAGTGTCGAGCAGACTCGGAGACGTACGAATCCCTAAACCGCTTGAAACTAGGATATCCCTTTCAGTCCGACCAAGCCGATGAGGCTTGGGACATCACGAGTGGCCGGATTCCACCTTGGCCCGCTCCTTCCCGTGGTCGGCGATTCCTTGGCCGACGATGTACGCAACGAGAGGTAGCAGCGCCTCTTCCGAGATCGGAAGACCGAACTCTTCGAAGACGACCACCGCCACTCCGGTGAGGGCGGTCAGGAACTTCTTCGAACGAAACATCGTCTCGATTGCGTTACGCACAGTTCTCCTCCTGTCAGTGGTGTCCAGCAGGAAGAGAATGCCTCCGCAGGGCTTTGGCCACCCTGATCGGGTATGAGCAGAATGTGGTAGTGGTCTCGTTTGACGTAACGATCAGCCGTAGAGCAGCCCTGCGTCGTCCATCCGCTCGGCCACGTCAAGCAGCATTGTCCACACCCGATCTTCGAGTCCTGCGGCCATCGCGGGCGTAGTCTTCTGGCCGTGGCGCTCGGTGAGAGTGCGGTGCGGAGCACAGAAGTTGTAGGCCATGAACCCGATGTTGACCCCGTGGACATGGTTCTCCGCCTTCTTGCTGAACGCGTTGGTCAGGCGCGTGAACCGGCGCACCGTCGTGCGGAGCGTCAGGTTCGATCTCTCCACAATCGACGTGGAAACCCTGTTCATATCCGGATCGCCGATCATGCGGTGCTTGTAGATGCCGCGCACCCCCGGTGCCGAGTAGCGCCGATGCTCGGACGGCACCTTGCGGCTGAAGTCCTTCACGACTTGAGCGTAGTCGACCCGACTCCCGAACGCTTGCCGCACCGCATCGAGATACATCCCGTGGCCGTCAGTGGAGAGCTGGGCAGCGTTCGGGGTGGACCACGCCGCAGGAGAGGTCCAAGGCGACAGGTCGACCTTCACATACTCCGAAACCCAATTCAGTGTCGGAGGGAGTGTTGGCTGGAGGATTCCGCTGAGCGACGTGTCCGCTGTCCGCTTGGCGGCTGCGTATGGCCATTTTTGGGAGACCGAGCAGCTTTACGGACTCGACTACTTCGCCTTGGTAGCGGGCCTATCGCTGATCCCGTAGGGGTCAGCCGAACCGCAGGCCCAAGACACTACAAGGATCAACGCGCCGATCCCGATGAGTGCGCCCCACAGGAGACGCGGGGTCAGCCGGCTATGGGTCGGAAGCGCTCGTCGACCACACCTTGGAGCTCAGTGCGGAGGTTCAGTAGGTCGCGCTGGATAGCGTCGACCTTGGTCGCAAGGCGCACAAGCTCCGCCCCCAGAGGCGTGACTGCATCGCGTACCTCCTCGCGGATGATCGCGCGGAACTGGTCTGGCGTCATAATCAATCGGCTCGCAATAAAATGGTTGCGCTCTGAGCTACGTCACCCTGCGACCCTCCGGTCCAGCTCAGGGCCGCGCACTGCTGCCGCAACGCACTCCTCGTCCTCCGGGGGCCGGGTCTTGGGCCGCTGGCCGGTGGCCTCCTCGACGACACGCATGGCGTTCTGCATGAAGTCGGGACGGTGCTCGTCCATGGCGCTCCTCCTCTGAAGGGGGGTGTCACTATGATACACAACACTACCTGCCTGTGACAACCAGCTATGGCCGCAACTGGGGTGACAGTGTAGAATGGAACCCCGCTCACCACCCCCAAGGAGCATCTCCTGCACCGGAGACACCGGACCCGTGGGTCCCGCAAGGCCCCATGGGTCCGTCCGGCCCTGCCGGCCCCCAAGGACCTCCAGGCGCTGACGGTACGTTCAACAGCCTGATCATCACCGGCAGCGTTTCCGCCGATGGCACATTCACTACGACGTTGCCGAGCCATGTGGTCGTAGGGGGCCAGCTACCGCTGTTCGTGCTACGTTGGGGATCGGTTCCGGAACCTGTGGGTGACATGGCCGTTGTGCGCGATTGATGCGGGGACACCCCCGGTCCTTGCTATGGTAGCGATAGACCGCACCGACGCCACATGTCTACGTCATCGTTGCTTGGTGAGAATTGTAACAATCAAATCAGCCCACTACCCAGAATGTCGACGCATCGCCCTCCGTCACGCGGCAGTCCCTGCGGGATCCAGGGGGCCTGCGGGCCGATCCGGGTCATTCCCATAACTCGCACTCGCGCGACCCCGTCGCGCCGAACAGGACACACCATGGCGCCTCCCAATCCCCGCGGAGTGGCGGCGACGAGCTGTAGGCACGGATCCGCGCCTCCGGCCGCCGTGTCCGTTTCGAGAAGCGGCTACTGTCGCCACGTGCCGGAACCGGGAATCCCCCGGCTGACCAGCGTCTCATGGGCGGAGGCGCCCGCACCGGCGGCGTCGCCCGACACACGGGCCTGGACGGGCTCGCCCCGCAGGATGCCGCGTACCTGACGGGTGCCCGGGTCGCGCAGGATCGTCACGGGACGGTTGCTGTCGCCGTCGAGCGTGGCCGAGCCGCCGGGACCCGTGAGCGTAATGCTCGCCAGGTCGCCGCTCCAGCCGGGTTGCGCGGGCAGGGCGAAGGCAAAGCCCGAGCTTCCGTTGCCGTCCATCGCCTCGGGGATGTCGAAGCTCACCGAGAACAGTGCGTGGCCGTCGACGCCTCTTCCCGCGATCTCGTATTCGTCGCCGGAGCGCGGCGCGGAGGGCCGGGCGTCGAGGATGAACGACGGCTCCAGGAACGGGACGCCGTCTGCGTCGACCCCGCCCCACAGCAGGATCGCCGCAGCCGGGGGGTCGAGGGCCGCCGCTTCGCGCTCCTTCTTGACGCGGAAGTGGAGCGCGCTGGATAAGTGGTATTCGCCGATCCAACTGGGTCGGCAGTAGGACATCAGGTCCGGCGTGGACGGCGGCACCAGCCACCCGCCATCGCGGGCATCGTACCCCCAGGCGCCGATCGATCCGTCGTCCTCGGGGAACGCCGGATCGGGGCCGCCGGCACCCCCGCACGGGGCGTGGCGGAGGTTCATGGTGTGTCCCAGTTCGTGGGCCACGACAACAGGGTCCATTATGGAGAAGGCGTAGGGCTCTCCCAGCACGGCCACCCCGTATCCGCCCCCGGTCTGGCCGGCGGCCATCAGGCCCAGATAGTGGCCGGTTCCCCCCTCCACAACCCGGATCGCCTGGATCTCGGTCAGCAGCGCGTCGATGTCGTCGTGGGACGCCACCACTGGGTCATGCACGGTCACGTCGAGGTCCCCGACGGGCAGTAGCGTGCGTGTCGGCCAGAACAGGCTGTCGTCCGCGCCTCCGATTTCGAGAACCGACGAGTCCGGATCCGTCTGTAACAGGAAGGGGACCACCGTGAGGTTGAGCGGGGGCACGGCCTGCACGTCCACCTTCATGCGGCCCTGCTCGGGGATGCGGCGGGTGATGTCGAGGCCGTCGTCCAGCGTGCCCTCCGGATCGACCTCGACCACCATCTCGAGCCCCGGTCGCACGACCTCCCCGGGAATCTCGGCGTTGGCCGAATTCGAGAGCGCCCCCTCGTCGATCTCCGCCGGAATGCGGACCGGCTGACCGGGGATCTGGGCGACGTGCGTCTCCACGCCGTCGAGGTAGAAGCTGGCTCGCACCGAAGGAATGAGTTCGTCCGAGCCGCCCGGGGTCGTGATGAACACCCGGAGCAGCGCCCCCTCGCCCGCCACCAGCGGGACCGGGAACTTCGGCGACTGAACGGCCTGGGTCAGATACACGGCGACGATGCGCTCTTCGCCACACGTGGGGACGCGCCGCCGTCCGACCCCTGCCAGCCAGGCGGCGAAGGCGGGATCGGAGGGCGCGCACAGACCGGTGCCGGTCGCGAGCAGCGCGTCCAGCGCGCCGAGGGCCGTCAGGCTGGAGGGCAGGGCGCCCGCCAGCCGCGGGTTCTTCGTCAGATTGAGTTCCCTGAGGCTCGCCAGGCTCCCGAAGCTCGGCGGGACCGCGCCCTCCAGGTCGTTCACGGCCAGGGAGACCACCTCCAGCCTGGATAGGTTGCCGAGCTCGGGCGGGATCGGCCCCGTCAGCGTGTTCTGGTGCAGGAACAGCATCCGCAGGCTGGACAGATTCCCGAGTTCTGCAGGGATCGCGCCCGACAAGCCCGGAACGAGGGTCGTTCCTTCGTTCGTCGCCTCTTCGTAGGCGGTCTCGGCGACGGAGAGGACCTCCAGATTGGACAGGTCTCCGAGCTCGGGAGGGATCGCGCCCGTCAACTCGTTACGGTCGAGCCAAAGGTGGTTCAGGTTCGCGAGGTTGCCGAGCTCCGGCGGAATGGCGCCGGTCAGCGCGTTGTGGCTTAGCCACAGAACCCTCAGGTCGGTGAGGCCGCCGAGCTCGGGCGGGATCGCGCCCGACAGGCCGGCTCCGGCAAGCATGAGCGAGTCCAGGGTCGACAGGTTGCCGAGCTCCGGGGGGATCGGACCGAACAGGAAGTTCCCGACGAGACTGAGCGTCCCAAGGTTCGAGAGGCTGCCGAGTTCCGCGGGAAGCGCGCCCACGAGGTTGTTGTCCGCGAGATCGAGCCTGACGACCCGTCCACGCGCGTCCGTGTCCACGCCGTACCAGTCCCCGAGAGCCTCGCCGGTCAGCCAGTTGTCGGTGTTCGTCCACCCGGATCCGCCGGTCGCTTCGTAGAGCGCCGCGAGGAGGTCGCGGTCGGACGGCCGCACGCTGACGCCGAAGCGCTGCTCCGCCGACAAGCCGCCGGGATCGGTGGCCGTGATCGACACCGCCGTGTCTCCCGGGCTCACGGCCACGAGCGTGACCGAGGCCGCCCGGGCGCTGGCGGTGACCACGGCGGCACTGGATGAGGTCGCGGTGAAGACCAGGGGGTCTCCGTCCGGATCGCTGAAGTACCTGGACGCGTCGACGATCGCCGTGTCGCCGGGTGCGAGCTCCTGGGCCGGAACGCTGTCCACGAGTTCGGGCGGCCGGTTCCCGGGCTCGGGGGCCGTCGCCCCGTCGTCGCAGGACACCGCCCACGCCACCACGAGCGCGAGCAGGAAAAGGCGGACGGTCGAAGTGGGTCGCTCGAACATCGTGGTATTGCCTTTCTGAAGACACCGTTTGGCGTCGATGCGTAATACTAGCGAGGGGCGTGCCGCCTGACTCTGCAGAGCTGAAGATGTTGGTGGTACTGAGGCTGGCGTGACCGAACATGGATTGTGTACGGTAATCCTCCTAGCGGCGACCGACCGCTTCCAAGGCCGTCTCCGCAGAACATGCGCGGAGCGAGGACACGCTGGCCAGAAATGTGCCATTCTTCCGTGAAACTCGGGGGCGGGGCCGCCGACGATCAGCCGGGAGTCCGGACACTGGAAGGGACGCAGCTTCATCCAGGGCGGAAGGCACCGGGTCCGCCGGCTGCTCTACATGCCCGCGCTGGCCGCCGCCCAGCACAATCCCGACCTGAAGCGTAAGTACGAGGCCCTCGTCGCCAAGGGGAAACCGCCCAAGGTCGCCCTGACAGCCGTGATGAGGAAGCTCCTCATCCTCGCCAACACGCTCGTGCAGCAGGACCGCATCTGGACGGTACATCCGCCTCGGCAATACTGCTGCCCCGCCTTTCCCGGTGACACCCTGCCCGGTCAGGGGCGGTCAAGGGCTATGGGGCCGAGGAAGAGGGAGCGTCGAAGCGGAGGCGTCGGCAAGAACCCTGCGAATCAAGGTCGCCTCGAGAAAAAAGCGGCCTCGATCCCGCGTAGCGAAACGCATGTCGGGTCTCGGCAACAGGCCCTATCAATTCAGGTTCTTCATGTAGCGCGCGTGACTAGTCCAGTTCTTGCCCGTAATCTTGTAAGTATCTGTCATTGTTAAGGTAACGGATTTGGAGCGGATCTCGACGCTCCTGGACGCGCATCTAGAATTCTTAGACTGGATCGCGACCGATGTCGACCGCGGGCGCCCCTCGAGGAGAGGCCGGGCGAGGGTGCCCCGCGAGGTGATCCTTCAGTGCGGGATCCTGAAGCAGCTGTGGCAGGTGGACTACCGGGATCTGGAGTTTGTACTGCTGGACTCTGCGTTGAGGACAGCGACTCCTACCGGAACACCGACAGCAGCACGTCGTCCGACTCGGCCCCATGCCGCTCAGCCAGCTCGCGGACGGACATTCCGAGCTCGTCGGCGGCGTAGCCGTCGTCCGCCAGCCGTTCGAGGAGTTCACCGGTCTCCATGCCCACGACGGGCGCGAGCAGTTCGAGGGTAACGCCGTCCATCCTCTCGACGATCAGGTCCTCCGGGTCAGCGATGTTGCGAAGGGCGGAGGCCGCGACCAGCCCGCCGGCCACCGTCCACACGAGCGCGAGCACGCGGAGGGCGAGGCGCTCGGAGAAGTACCGCCTGAAGGACCGCCAATGACTCAACACGTGGAGCACGACGGCGAGGGAGAACGCGATGCCCACCAGCTCGTGCGCGAACTTGAAGGGCCGCTCCGCGACGAAGAACATGAGCAGACCCGTGACGGCGACGAAGATGCCGGCCCCGATCGTGGCGGGCGTCGACCAATGCCGAATTCTCAGGTTTCTCATCGTGCTTCCAGTCCCTTTCGCGGGTTCAGGCGCACCAAACTCATGCAACATTACGCACCATGACCCACTCGCGGTTTCGGTTCTCAAGGGGGTACGGGCCTCGGACACGGCTGAAAAAGGCCAAGGCGGCGCCCGCACCTGTGTCGCCTGCGACGGCAACCGCGTGGCCTGGTTCTACAGCCTCGCCGCCAGCTCGACCGAAAGGCGCCGGATGTCGTCGAGGGTCGGCCGAGGATGCCGGACCCGGTCCCCGTCATCCTGCTCGTGCAGCTCGCCGTCGATGAGCACTACCGGGCCCGCCGCCTCGGCTCCGACATCCTGGTCGACGCGGCGGGACGCTGCCTCGCCGCCGCCGGTCTGGTCGGCGCCCGCGCCGTCTTCGTGCAGGCCATCGACGAACGGGCCGTGGTGTTCTACGCGAAGTCCGGCTTCCGCCCATCCCTGGCCGCGAGCCGCTCATGCCGATCCTGCGGATCTCCGAGCTCGAGGGGCTGTGAGCGCGTAAGGGCCGCCGGGACACAAGCTGGCCGGAGAACCCCCGGCGGCGGCGCTCTCTCTTCCGGTCCCCTTTTGCTGCGCGGCCGGCCCGCCGTCCTCGGTCCGGGCCGGCTCGCCCCAGCCGTACCGGGCGCCGAGGGGAGTGATCGATAGAGCGGTCGAGCAAGGGGGCGTTGGGGCCCCCCGAGCCGACCCAACGACTCTTGCGCGAATCGGAAGGATCCGGCATCGATCTTCACGGCGGGAAGTGGCCGGGCGGCCGGCGCAGTTGTCGGTCCCTTCATCCGACATCCACGGGAATCGATGCCATGACAAGACCCACTCACACGAAAGAAGCGATCCGCGCGGCGATGGACCACCTTATCGATCGCGCGACCCATTTCGACGTCGGTGCATTGGAGACGATCTACCACAAGGATTTCCATACAACGCTGGTGATGCCCGACAGCACGGTAGCCACCTATGACAAGGAGGGGTTCATTGCCCACTTCCGCAGACAGGCGGAAGAAGGCAAGACACGCCTCAATCCGTGGGCAGACTGGCATGACTTCCATGTCCTGGGCGACACCGCCGTGTGTGTGCTGACTCGAAAACACAGCGGGATGAGCGGTGACGAGATGCGACTCTTATGCAACATCGAGTGGCGTTTCGAGGATGGGCGCTGGCAAGTGCTTCGCGAGCAGATCTTCCTTCGCCCGCTGGACGCGTGAAGTGGATCGGTTCAGATTGGTCCGACATTGTTCCCCGACGAACGGAGAGTTGCCGGTTGCGCTAGGCGGTGAAAAACCGGGGCCCATGACAGGCTACCCCAGTGACCACGCCGATGAAGCGGGGAAGCGGCTCGCCGGTGTTGTTGGGCACCTTGTACGCCGCCCGGGCTCCAGGCCCACCCTGGCCTCTTTCCCGGAGGTGCCGAGCCTGAGCCTCAACCGGTCCCGTCCGTTGGCCTGGGTTTGCCGTCCTACCCGCCGCCGCAAGCGGCAGCGAAGGTGCCGACTCGGACGGGCGGCGATGCCGCGGCCGCCTCAATGTGCACGCGGGGGGCGACTTCTTCTCCGGCCAGCTTCCATGCCGCCGCTCCTCGGCAGCGTCCCTCACCGAAAGGAATGAAGCTCATGAACTCTTCAAGCTACGACATGTCCAGCGGGACAGGGCCGGCGCTTCCACCGATCGTACCGGGGAGGCCGATCCTGAATGGAGAAAACCCGTTCATTCGCCTCAGCGATGCACCGGGTGCTCCATTCACGACCGACGCCAGCCTCTGGACAGTCACGTATTCGCCCAAGGGCGCCGGTCACGCCCTGTTCATCAGGAGTGAACTGACGGGCGCCCGATGGCGCATCTACTCCGACAATCCGGAGATGGTGAGATGGCTGCAGGCGACCGTTCAGGGGATGTTGAACCCGGAAACGGCCAGCAGCCGCATCGCCGTCCTGGATGCCACGTTTTCGCGGCACGGTGATCTACAGAGCCGATGGACTCAGACGGTTCGCTCGGATACGGACGAAATCGTCCTTTCCTGGAGCGATCTGATCCGCCCTCTCCTGATGGCGCATGACCAGCCGACCCAGCTCCCCGAAAGAGAATACGGCGTCAGCCTCATCATGATCCCGGCCCTGGAGGCCGGGTTGACATTGAACGGCCGGAAGGCGTCGGGCCAGGCGTGGCCCTGCAAATACGACGGACAGCCCTTCAGCACGGCTTCGCTGGCATTCTCCGAAAGCTGGAGGACGTCCTGAGAGCTCGGGCCTGCCCCATGCCCGCAAGTGGTGCCGACTAGGCGGAATCGGCGGTGGTAAGGTCGTTCCAGGCGGAAGGGCTCGGTTCGCGGGTCGGATCGATCGAACCGGAGAGTCCACGGCGCCTTGGAGTGGACCGCGCGGATCCGATGCATGGCGACGGCTCCGGGAATCACGGCGGGAACGACGTCCCCGATTCGGCTGTTCGTCGCGGCTTTGACCCACGCGTTTGATCCGCTCGGACGCCGAAGGACTCGCGTTCGAGCGGGACGCGTGGGAGACGGGGCGGGTGAGCCGGCAGGGGAGCCCGGACGTCTTCTCTGGGGGGTTCGAACGCCTTGGTCTCGTGGCGGGGCAAGGCGTTGTCGATGGCGACCGCCACCGACGGATTCCGACCGCCTCGCCCGTGACGATCGCCACAGACGGCAAGGCGGTCCGCAGCCGACTCGGGCGGAACCTCAAAATTATGTGGGGATGGGTAAGGGAACCGAGGCAACCGCGAAGTCACGGAAGACGAAAGCCCAAAGGACGCCATATCCCCACGAGGCCCTGTCGGCGCCGAGATCGGCTCCGCCCCGCCCGGCTGACACGCCGAGGGTAACTGACCTACGTCCGGCCCACCGGAGCCCGCAGGTGGGTCGATCCAGCGCCTCGTCATTCGCAGACGGCGTAGAGAACTCGGGCTCGGCAGCGTCGCCCCGGCCAGAGACAACCCGCGAGACCGCGTTGGGCGGGTCCCCTGGTCCTCAGAACAACGTCGTGCGGCAGATGAAGGCTTTACCGCACCGCAACCGCTCTCGAGATGGTGCGGGCGTCCGACTCGCTGCCCGCGGTCAAGCTGGCCTTCGAGTCCGGAGGCTGGGCGGAGAGAGCCCCATTGTTTCGCGAGGGGACGCGGGGACGGGAGCCCTGACGTCTGCGGCGGAGCCACCTCCGTCGTGAGTCGTCTGAAGAGGTCCTCGAGGCCGTAGCGCGTTCCCGGCCGAGAATAGGGATTAAATGAGGGGACGCTATCATAATGCTCCATATAACTCATTTGTATTACGTAATTTACATTCATTGTAAATGTAGCGGGGACCATTACGGCAGGAACCGAGGGTGTCGTTGCGACAGTGACGGCGACCGGTGCGGGCATGCTCATGAGCGAGGAGCCCGCGGTCGGCAGCTCCGACACGGACGGGA